>NZ_JAMPJU010000047.1 GCF_025840185.1 Brenneria izbisi | reverse complement strand
GGCAGCAGGAACGGCTTGTCAATCGCACGCTCTGGTTCCGGGATATAAGAATCCAGCGCTTCAGCCAGTTCGATGATTTTCGCTTCCCACTCGGCATCGCCTTCCAGCGCTTTCAGCGCCGAACCACGGATTACCGGCGTATCGTCGCCTGGGAAATCGTACTGAGACAGCAGTTCGCGAACTTCCATCTCCACCAGTTCCAGCAGTTCTTCGTCATCGACCATGTCACATTTGTTCAGGAACACGATGATGTAAGGCACGCCAACCTGACGACCCAGCAGGATGTGCTCACGAGTCTGCGGCATCGGGCCGTCTGTCGCCGCAACCACCAGGATCGCGCCATCCATCTGGGCGGCGCCGGTGATCATGTTTTTCACGTAGTCGGCGTGCCCTGGGCAGTCAACGTGCGCGTAGTGGCGAGTCGGGGTATCGTATTCAACGTGAGACGTGTTGATGGTGATACCACGCGCTTTTTCTTCCGGTGCGTTATCGATCTGATCGAATGCACGCGCGGAACCACCGTAGGTTTTAGCCAGAACGGTAGTGATAGCAGCGGTCAGCGTTGTTTTACCATGGTCAACGTGGCCGATAGTACCGACGTTAAC
>NZ_JAMPJU010000046.1 GCF_025840185.1 Brenneria izbisi | reverse complement strand
CTGAACCGGGGAGATCTCTATGAAAAAATCACGTTTCACTGACAGCCAGATCATGTCCATCCTGAAGCAAGCCGAGGCGGGAACGCCGCTGGCCGAACTGTGCCGCGAGCATGGCATGAGCAACGCCAGTTTCTATAAGTGGCGTTCACGCTTTGGCGGGATGGATGCTTCCATGATGACCCGCCTCAAAGAACTAGAAGAGGAAAACCGTCGCCTCAAAAAAATGTATGCTGAAGAGCGTCTCAAGGCAGAAATTATTCAGGAAGCCATGGCAAAAAAGTGGTGAAGCCATCGCGTCGAAAGCAGATGGCGCAAGAAGTCGTCAGGAGCCGAAACGTCAGCGTGCGCTTTGCCTGCCGGCTGTTTGTTGTCAGCGAAAGTTGCTATCGCTACCAGCCGCAACGAAATGAAGAAAATGACGTCATCGCCGACTGGCTGCTCCGTATCACTGACAGTCAGCGTAACTGGGGATTTGGCCTGTGTTTTCTGTATCTGCGTAACGTAAAAGGTTTCCGGTTTAACCATAAAAGGGTGTACCGGATTTATTGCGGGTTGTCGCTTAACATGCGGATCAAGCCGAAAAAACGACTGAAACGGGATAAACCTG
>NZ_JAMPJU010000045.1 GCF_025840185.1 Brenneria izbisi | reverse complement strand
TAAAGCTGCCGTCGCTCCCTGCCGTGACGCTGCCCAGCACATTGCCTGCCGCATCGCTGATCGTGACCGTACTGCCGGCTTCCGCCGTACCGCTGACCGACGCGCCATCTTCTGCGACCAGAAGATCAGCCGGTGAGGATGGCGCGGTGGTGTCCGGGGCAATCACCGTGGTTGATGCTGACACGTTACCCGCTTCATCCGTGGCGGTCACCGTGACCGTCTCTCCATTGGTCAGCGCAACCGGCAATGCTACGCTGTACACGCCAAATACATCGGCGGTCGCCGTTAATATCGTGTTGTCCGGCAACGTGACGCTCACCGTACTATCCGGCTCGGCAGTGCCGCTGACCGTCAGGCCATCCCCACTCACCGCCGCTTCCGGCGCTTCCGGCGGTGTCGTGTCCGGTCCCGAAAGATCGGGTGCGATTAGGGTCAACGGTGTTGACGTATTGCCCGCTTCATCCGTAGCGGTCACCGTGACCGTTTCACCTGCGCTTAACGCCTCTGGCAGCGCTATACTCCAGGTGCCGTTGGCTGCTGCCGTCGTGCCCACTGTACTGGTATCCGGCAACGTGATCGTCACGGTGCTGCCTGCCTCCGCCGTGCCGTTCACGCTG
>NZ_JAMPJU010000044.1 GCF_025840185.1 Brenneria izbisi | reverse complement strand
CCGTCGTGCCCACTGTACTGGTATCCGGCAACGTGATCGTCACGGTGCTGCCTGCCTCCGCCGTGCCGTTCACGCTGCTTCCGTCATCGCTGATATAGGCTTGCGGCACATCCGGCGCGGTGGTATCCGGGGCGGTTATTGTGGCAGGTTCGGAGATATTGCCCGCGGCATCGCGGGCGACGGCGGTAACCGTTTCTCCGTTGGTCAGCGCGGGCGACAGCGGTACAGTAAAGCTGCCGTCTCCGCCTGCCGTAACGCTGCCCAGCACATTGCCTGCCGCATCGCTGATCGTGACCGTACTGCCGGCTTCGGCGGTGCCGCTAACTGAGGTGCCATCTTCCACGACCAGAAGATCAGCCGGTGCGGATGGGCTAGTGGTGTCCGGGGCAGTTGCTGTGGCGGGTTCGGAGATATTGCCCACGGCATCACTGACGATGGCGGTAACCATTTCTCCGTTGGTCAGCGCGGGCAAGAGTGCTACGGTAAAGCTGCCGTCTCCGCCTGCCGTGGCGTTGCCCAGCACATTGCCTGCCGCATCACTGATCGTGACCGTGCTGCCGGCTTCCGCCGTACCGCTGACCGACGCGCCATCTTCTGCGACCAGAAGATCAGCCGGTGCGGATGGGCTAGT
>NZ_JAMPJU010000043.1 GCF_025840185.1 Brenneria izbisi | reverse complement strand
TCTTCCGTTGGAAGATGGATAAATTGGTTTACTTTATATGGTGTTGAAGGGCTAAAGAGCCTCAAGCCCGGACGAACACCATGCTGGCCAGTCGCGGATATCCTGCATATTTTGCCGCTTCTGGTTCAGCGTTCTCCTCAGGACTTTGGCTGGCTGCGTTCCCGTTGGAGCACTGAGTTATTGGCACTTATTGTTAATCGGCTTTTTAATGTAGCGCTTCATCCTGCCACGTTGCACCGCTACCTGAGACGGGCTGGTATTGTCTGGCGCAGAGCCGCACCAACACTGAAAATCAAAGACCCGGATTATGAGGAAAAGCGACTCGCTATCGAACAGGCTGTCGCCCGAAAGCAGACGACTCATCCGGTATTTTATCAGGATGAAGTGGATATCGACCTGAACCCGAAAATCGGCGCGGACTGGATGCGCAAAGGGCAACAGAAACGTATTACTACGCCGGGACATAACCAAAAATATTATCTGGCGGGTGCACTGCATTCGGACACGGGGCGAGTTCATTACATCGGCGGAAGCAAAAAGTGTTCTGATTTATTTATCAATCTGTTAGAAACATTGCGGCGCACATACCGGCGAGCGAAAACCATTACGCTGGTCGTTGATAACTACATCATTCATAAAAGCCGCAAGGTGGAAAGCTGGCTGGAAAAAAATACGAAGTTCCGGTTGCTGTTCCTGCCAACGTATTCGCCGTGGCTGAATCCAATCGAGTTGCTGTGGTTGTCGTTACACGAAACGATAACGCGAAACCATCAGTGCCGGTATATGTGGCAGTTACTGGAACAGGTAAAGCTATTTATGAATGCCGCTTCGCCGTTCCCCAGCAATCAGCATGGTCTGGCTAAAGTGGAGCGGTAATATGCG
>NZ_JAMPJU010000042.1 GCF_025840185.1 Brenneria izbisi | reverse complement strand
GGAGCGGTAGTTCAGTTGGTTAGAATACCTGCCTGTCACGCAGGGGGTCGCGGGTTCGAGTCCCGTCCGTTCCGCCAACTCATTGTCTTTGGATGTTTTTATACATCCCTATGAGTTAAGAAACCGCAAAGTCATCAGTGACTTGCGGTTTTTTTTCGTCCCAATGTTTCCACCGGCATGCCGGGGAAGCCAAAGATAATGAGTAGATAAATGAGTAGATCGCTCAATGAGGATATTTCGATACACTCATTTTGAATTGTTTATGACGGAAAACTTTTAATTCCAGAGTATTGCAGCCATTCAACTTTGTGAAAACGGCCTCCGGGCACGCGTTTATCAAGGAGCAGAAATGGCTATTATTACACGTCCTCTTTCCTCTTCCGAGGTTCAGAAAGCAAAACCCGCCGCGAAGCCCTATTATCTGTTCGACGGGCGGGGTCTGTGCTTACAGATCAAACCCAACGGCAACAAATACTGGCACTGTCGCTACAACCGCCCCTCCACCGGAAAAGCCACGGAAATCAGCCTGGGGCAATATCCTGACATTTCGCTGGCGGAGGTTCGCCGGGAGCACCAGAAATTACTGGCGCTGCTGGCTAAAGGCATCGATCCCAGAGAAATTGAACGTGAAGCAGTAGATCAACGCAAACGCACTGACGAGAGCCGCTTTCGCGTCGTGGCTGAAAAATGGCATAAAATCAAAAAAGGGAAGGTGACGGAAAAACACGCTGTGCAAATCTGGTCGTCACTGGAAAATAACGTGTTTCCGGCCATTGGCGATATTTCTGTCATGGAACTGAAAGCGCCCGACCTGATTGGACTGACCCCGCCCCGGTAGACGATCCTGCCCTATAGTTTGAGCATAGGAGGAGCACTCAGTTTACTATACTCCTGAATACCGGATCGGACTGACCCGTGCTGGGATTGGCTGAACTGCCTTTGTGTTGACC
>NZ_JAMPJU010000041.1 GCF_025840185.1 Brenneria izbisi | reverse complement strand
GAATGCTGCATCGCCGTTCCCCGGCAATCAACACGGACTGGCTAAAATGGAGCGGTAATATGCGAAGCTATTTAGTTAAAGAAAAAACGGCGAACGTCGCGTTGACCGAACAAAAATTAAAACTAGCGGAGTATTGGAAGGAAGATTTTATAACAAATAATCCTCCGTATGGATATGGCAGAGGCTTATCGCAAGAATTTGATAATTTGAGCCGGGAGGTTGAACGATGGAAGAATACAATCCCTGTTGCCAAAAATGAGTTGAATGCTGCTATTGAGAACCGCAAGCATAAAGAGCAGGGCAAAAATGCAGCTGAACAGCAGCTTAAGGATGTGAAAGAAAAAAATAAAGCGAAGCCGCCTGAACTTAAGTTCGATGATAAGATTAAAGGACAAATGGGGGACCGTGGTTGGACGGAAAAAGATGTACGTGACACGGTGAATAAAGGGCCCAAAGGTCCATCTGTTGATCAGCGTAGGCCTAATAAAACACCACCGGATTACTTGGGGAGAAATGATTCAGCAATGGTATATGGAGAACTGGGTAAATATGTTGTTGTTAATGACAGGACGGGATAAGTAACCCAGGTCAGTGATAAAACCATCCGTATTGGATTGATGATTCCAGAATTAGATGGGAGAACAAATAATGAGTTTTAACAAAAAAATAATCTATGACAATGGGAATGACTTCTTTAAATTTAAAGGCGACAGTGTCATGGTGTTGACGCCTAAAGCAGCTAAAGAAGTTTGCGCTGAAGCGACTAAACGAAATAAATTCGTGTGGATTGTGGAAGGAGGGCATTGGTTAAGTCCGGGTTATAGGCCAGATAGCGCTACCCGTTGGGATGCTCGCCCTGAACTGGAAAAAGCTAATAAGATAAAAGAAAATAATGAGCTAAATAGCTTCGCATATTACCGCTCCATTTTAGCCAGTCCGTGTTGATTGCCGGGGAACGGCGATGCAGCATTCAT
>NZ_JAMPJU010000040.1 GCF_025840185.1 Brenneria izbisi | reverse complement strand
TTCATAAACTGATTTACCTGTTCCAGTAACTGCCACATATATCGGCATTGATGATTTCGCGTTATGGTTTCGTGTAACGACAACCACAGCCGTTCTATCGGATTCAGCCACGGCGAGTACGTCGGCAGGAACAGTAACCGGAACTTCTTGTTCTCTGCCAGCCAACGCGCCACTTTGCGGCTTTTATGGATGATGTAGTTATCCACGACCAGCGTCATGGTTTTCGCTCGCCGGTAAGTTCGGCGTAATGTTTCTAATAGCTTGATAAATAAGTCAGAACTTTTACTGCCGCCGCTGACGTAGTGGACTCGTCCCGTACCCGAATGGAGCGCGCCAGCCAGATAATGTTTTTGATTCTGCCCCGGTGTAACAATGCGTTTTTGTTGCCCTTTTGGCATCCAGTCCGCACCGATTTTCGGGTTCAGGTCGATATCGACTTCATCCTGATAGAATACGGGATGGTCCGTCCGCGCCTGAGCCAGTGCCTGCTCGATGACAAGCCGCTTTTCCTCATAATGCGGGTCTTTGATTTTCAGCGTCGGCGTGGCCCTGCGCCAGACAATGCCTGCCTGTTTCAGGTATCGATGTAATGTGGCGGGATGAAGAGCAACGCCAAAAAACTGGTTGACGATGCGGGCCAGCAACTCTGTACTCCAGCGTGAGCGCAGCCAGCCGAAATCTTTCGGAGAGCGTTGTATCAGCAGCGGCAGAGCCTGAAGGATATCGGCAACCGGCCACCGTGGAGCGCGTCCGGGCCTGAGGCTTTTTAGTCCTTCAACACCATGTAAAGTAAACCAATTTATCCATCTTCCAACGGATGAGCGAGCGGCGCAGAGCATTTTGGCGACTTCGGTAACGGTCATTCCCTGATGAAGCATCAGCATGGCAATGAGCCGTCTGGCATGGTTTTTATCACGGGTTTGTTGGGCTTCTCTTCTCATCAGGCGTCGTTCTTCATCGGGGATAAATGCTATGATCGGCATAACTCAGTCCGGTTGGTGATTTGTGATGTTTGGCGATTGATCAGATCGCACAATTCGGACTGAGTTCCCTTCAGGTGATCTACTATTTTGCGAAGTTATTTA
>NZ_JAMPJU010000039.1 GCF_025840185.1 Brenneria izbisi | reverse complement strand
CAACGTTGGGTTATCAAACGCCGGTGCATTATGAAATGGTAGCGTAATTAGGTGGGAATAATTTCGGGGACAGATCCACCGTCTTTACATGGGACAGCGTGAGATTCACGCTTCAACAGAAACAAACGACATCAGAAATGCGCGAGCGATTGCCGCTGGTTTATTGGCTGTCTGGTAGCGATGTCTGGGTGAGTATCAAAAATTAGAGAGAGAAAAGTTGGTAAGCAGTGCGCCTGCTTTGGCGGGAGAAGGAATGATCGGCCTTGCTGAATTTTGCGGTTTAACAAGTGCTTCCCTGCAACAAGTGGTTCAGCGCCTGCTTGATACGAATATCCCGGTATTTTGGCTTGCTGATGGTTGTCCTGCTTACTATGTAGAAGACCTTTCACTCGTTGATAAGGATGCTCCTGAGACTTCTGGATTTATCATTAAGTGAAAAATTTTTTGCAAAATCTTTTTATTTGGCAGGTAAGAGAATACTTTTCTCAAAAATATCGGCTAATGGGCGAGTATTGCTATGATATCCAGCCACGTTAGCCGCTAACCATTCCTGAACGCCGATCTTTTCGAAAGAGACACCATAGCCACAATTGATAATCAAATGCTCGAACAGTAAACGCTGAGAACGTCCATTGCCTTCCCGAAACGGGTGAATCACATTCAAATCTGAATAATATTCTGCTAACTGAGTTATTAGCGCTGGACGTTCAAGGCCTTGTAAAAAATCATCATTGGATAGCCCTATAAAAATTTTATTGGCTTCAATTTCGATACGGGATACGGCGCAGAAACGTGTTTGACCTTTAGAAATATCGATACGCCGCATTTCTCCTGCCCAATCGAATAAATCTCCGAATATTTTCCCGTGCAGCCCACACCAATAATGCAGATCGTAAGGCGGCTCTTCAAATTCAATATCGAGAACAGCCAGTTCGGATAGTTGACGTTCCGCCTCGTCGAATTGACTGTCATCGTTGATGTCGAGCTTATTTATCAGAACATCGCTATCAGGATAGGTATAAGGATCTTGCCTTGAGCCGTATTTAGAGCCTGTCCGTAATTCTGTGTAACTGCCATCGTATTAAAGGTGAGCGCTCAGGCGGTCACCGAACTCAATAATA
>NZ_JAMPJU010000003.1 GCF_025840185.1 Brenneria izbisi | reverse complement strand
GTGCTGGCCTGAGCCACTAACGCGAGGTGGCGTATATTACGCTTTCCTCTTTCAGAGTCAATGCCTATTTCAGCATCTCTTCTTTTTTCGCCGCTTTGTTGTGATTTAGTTCACAGCGCCGTGTCGATGGAGGCGCATTATAGGGAGCGAATAAGGAAGCGCAAGCAAATATATTCAATTTTTTTCTGTTTGCGCAACTTTCATTCACTTGGTCTATTAACTACGCGTTTTTATCCATTGAGGCAGGTCGGCAAGGCTATCAATGACCCCATCCGCCAAGCTTTCCCCTTGTTCGGTGATAGGTTTTCCAGTGCGAACCAGGACATTGGTTCCAATACCTGCAGCAATCCCCGCCTGTATATCTTCTGTTTTATCGCCGACCATATAGGAAGCCGCCATATCAATATTCAGATGCCGTTGCGCGGAGAGCAGCATGCCCGGTTCAGGTTTACGACAATCGCACGTCTGACAATATTCCCCTTCACCTGCTTGAGAATGATGCGGACAAAAATAGATACCATCCAGATCGACACCACGATCAGCCAAAGACCAATCCATCCATTCGGTCAATTGCATAAACTGATCTTCAGTAAACTTGCCACGGGCAATACCGGATTGATTGGTGACGACGACCAGCGCAAACCCCATTTTCTTCAGTTCTTGCATGGCTTCGATCACGCCGTCAATGAATTGAAACTGATCGATCTCATGCACATAGCCGTGGTCGATATTGATCGTACCATCACGATCAAGAAAAACTGCTGGAACACTTTGTGCCACTTACTTAGCTCCCGATGGCGTGAATTGCCCGTTAGTATCGCATGTTTTTACCGACAGAGAGAATGTCAGGTAACCTCAATCTCAATTGACTTAGACGTCTAGACGCCCTAACATCCGCTTACTATTCCGGTTCTACGGAATCTGGTTTATCCAGCCATAGGCACTCACGATAAAAATATATGATTGAACTTTCTAATATTACCAAGGTTTTTCAGCAGAATAGCCGCTCGATTACCGCCCTTGCTGATGTAAACCTGCATGTCCCGGCGGGACAAATCTATGGCGTTATTGGCGCATCCGGCGCGGGTAAAAGCACGCTTATTCGTTGCGTGAATCTGCTGGAACGTCCCACACAAGGTAAAGTGCTGGTTGACGGACAGGATCTGACATTGCTTTCAGATACTCAGTTAACGCGCGCCCGCCGTCAGATTGGTATGATTTTCCAACATTTCAATTTGCTTGCTTCACGCACGGTATTCGGCAATATCGCTCTGCCTCTTGAATTGGATAACACCCCAAAAACGCAGATTACTCAGCGAGTAAATGAATTACTGGACCTGGTAGGGCTGACGGATAAGCATGATGCTTATCCGGCAAATCTTTCCGGCGGTCAAAAACAACGCGTCGCCATTGCTCGCGCACTGGCCAGCAACCCCAAGGTGTTGCTGTGTGACGAAGCGACCAGTGCGCTAGACCCCGCCACTACCCGCTCGATACTGGAACTCCTTAAAGATATCAATCGTCGTCTGGGGCTGACGATCCTGTTGATCACCCATGAAATGGATGTCGTAAAACGTATTTGCGATCAGGTCGCGGTAATCAGCGGCGGGCAGCTTATTGAGCAAGACACGGTCAGCGAAGTCTTCTCTCACCCGAAAACACCGCTGGCGCAAAAATTTATTCAATCCACCTTACATCTCGATATTCCCGACGATTATCTTTCTCGTCTGTCACCGGAACGCGGCGCCTGTACCACACCGCTATTGCGCATGGAGTTTACCGGCCAGTCTGTTGATGCGCCGTTACTTTCCGAAATCGCCCGACGCTTTAACATCAATAACAACATTATCAGCGCTCAGATGGATTATGCCGGCGGCGTCAAATTCGGCATCATGCTGGCGGAAATGCATGGTGAAGAAGCTGATACGCGAGCGGCTATCGCTTTCCTGCAAGAAAGTCACGTCAATATTGAGGTTCTGGGTTATGTCTGAAGCAATGTTATGGTTAATGGCGCGCGGAGTATGGGAAACCGTCGCAATGACGTTTGTTTCCGGTTTTTTTGGCTTCGTCATTGGTTTGCCGGTAGGCGTCTTGTTGTATACCACTCGTCCAGGACAGATTATCGCCAATCCCAAACTTTACCGCGTAGTTTCAGCGCTGGTGAACATCTTCCGCTCTATTCCTTTTATTATTTTACTGGTATGGATGATCCCTTTTACCCGAATTATTGTCGGTACGTCTATCGGCCTACAAGCCGCGATTGTCCCGCTGACCGTCGGCGCGGCGCCGTTTATTGCCCGCATGGTCGAAAACGCGTTGCTGGAAATCCCGACCGGACTGATTGAAGCGGCGCGCGCTATGGGCGCAACGCCGATGCAAATCATCAGAAAGGTTTTATTACCAGAAGCCTTACCCGGTCTGATTAACGCCGCAACCATCACCCTTATTACACTGGTAGGCTATTCTGCTATGGGGGGGGCTGTCGGTGCCGGGGGCTTAGGTCAAATTGGTTATCAGTATGGTTATATTGGTTATAACGCCACGGTCATGAATACGGTATTAATATTGTTGGTTGTTCTGGTTTATCTGATTCAATTTTGCGGGGATCGGGCAGTAAAGGCTGTCACGCATAAGTAATCGTTAAATTCGCATTTGCCTATTCCGGGCAGATGTCATGAAGACTTTTAATTAGAGGGAAGGATATGGCTATAAAATTGAAATCCATCGCGACCATCGGCGCATTGATCAGTGCTCTGGCGTTAGCGGGATGTGGTCAGGAAGAAAAGGATCCGAATCATATTAAAGTTGGCGTCATTGTCGGCGCTGAACAGCAGGTTGCTGAAGTTGCCCAAAAAGTGGCAAAAGACAAATATGGTCTGGATGTTGAATTAGTGACCTTCAACGATTATGTCCTGCCTAACGAAGCACTGAGCAAAGGCGATATCGATCTGAATGCTTTCCAGCATAAACCTTATTTGGATCAGCAAATCAAAGATCGTGGCTATAAATTGGTTGCCGTTGGTAATAGCTTCGTTTACCCGATTGCCGGCTATTCCAAAAAAATCACCTCTCTGGATGAGTTAACAAATGGCGCACAGGTTGCGCTGCCTAACGATCCAACCAATCTGGGCCGTTCATTGCTACTGTTGCAAAAAGTCGGTTTGATTAAACTGAAAGATAATGTTGGCCTGCTGCCGACTGTTCTGGACGTCACCGAAAACCCGAAAAACCTGAAACTGGTTGAACTGGAAGCGCCGCAATTACCACGTTCGCTGGACGATGCACAAATCGCGCTGGCTGTCATCAACACCACATACGCCAGCCAGATTAACCTGACGCCGGCAAAAGATGGTATCTTTGTGGAAGAAAAAGACTCTCCATATGTCAACCTGCTGGTATCCCGCGAAGATAATAAAGATGCGGAAAACGTGAAAAAATTCGTCCAAGCTTATCAGTCAGATGAAGTGAATGAAGCCGCGAATAAAATCTTTAATGGCGGCGCCGTTAAAGGCTGGTAAAACACGCGTTACCCGTTTTATTTAAATATATCCTCAAGACGGGCCCTGGCCCGTCTTGTTATTTGGGCGATAGCTTGCTTCAATATCCGCTCTTTAACAAAAAGTAGAGGTAATTCTATGCGCGTAGTCCCTCTTATTCTGTTAACGATATCGTTAACAGGCTGCTCTCTGTTGCAAAAGCCGACGGAACCTGTTCCTCAACCAGCCAACGAACCGACAGCAGCGCCGGCGCCCAAGCCCAAACCAGCGCCACGTCCCACGCCTGCCGTTTTATATCAAAGCGCTGAAGAACTGGTTGGCAAACCATTCCGTGATATGGGAGAAGTATCCGGTTCATCATGTCAGGTCAGCGCGCAGGATGCGCCCCCCAGTATAGCTAATGCACGCAGGAGAATGCAGAACCGTGCAACAGGGATGGATGCCAATGCGGTTTTATTGCATGAATGTCAGATCATCAGTAGTGTTGCCGGTTGCTATCGTCAGGCGGTTTGCCAGGGTACGGCACTGAAAGTTTCAAATAAATGAATCGTTTTGTTTTCAATCAGATCGGTGTCATTCGCTCGCCTTATAAAGAAAAATTCGCTATACCGCGGCAGCCGGGCCTGATTGAAGATGGTGGAGGAGAACTCCAGTTATTACCGCCTTATAATCAGGCGGAATGCCTGCGCGGACTCGCAGACTTTAGCCATATATGGCTGTTGTTCATTTTTCATCAAACCATGGAGGGTGGCTGGCGTCCGACGGTTCGGCCGCCAAGACTAGGTGGCAATGCGCGCGTTGGCGTATTCGCGACACGCTCACCTTTCCGCCCCAACCCCATTGGCATGTCGTTGGTGGAACTGAAAGCCATTCATACGCAAGGCGATCGCGTCACGTTGGAATTAGGCAGTCTCGATTTGGTCGATGGTACGCCAATCGTTGATATCAAGCCCTATCTTCCTTTTGCGGAAAGCTATCCCAATGCATTGGCTGGTTTCGCGCAATTCGCGCCCCAAGCCGCTATGCCGGTTATCTTCTCTCCGCTTGCAGAACAACAGATCGCTGACAATCAGCATAAATATCCGCATTTAAAGCGTTTTATCAGTCAGGTGCTGGCTCAGGATCCGCGTCCTGCTTATCGAAAAGGTGAGGATGTCGGGCGGGAATATGCTGTTTTACTGTTGGAATTTAACGTGCGCTGGCGGGTATCCGGGCAGCAAACCGAAGTGTTATCCCTCGACTTGCATTAAAGAAGCACTGAAACAGGCGGTGGCTATTCCACATAAATTTCTTCCCCTTCTCTTTTGACGAACGGTTCACGCTGTTAAACTAAGCCACTTTTTAAGCCTTCGGCTGCATTAGGCAGCACGTTGCTATTTCTTGTTCTGACGGAACTCAAACACCATGCGTACTAGTCAATATATGCTCTCCACACTCAAGGAGACGCCTGCCGATGCGGAAGTTATCAGCCATCAGTTGATGCTCCGGGCCGGAATGATCCGCAAGCTGGCCTCCGGCCTTTATACCTGGTTGCCTACCGGCTTACGGGTTTTGAGAAAAGTTGAAACCATCGTGCGTGAAGAAATGAATAACGCTGGCGCGATTGAGGTTTCCATGCCGGTTGTGCAGCCAGCCGATCTGTGGGTAGAAAGCGGTCGCTGGGAGCAATATGGCCCTGAATTGCTTCGTTTTGTCGATCGCGGCGAACGTCCTTTTGTTCTTGGCCCGACGCATGAAGAAGTCATTACCGATTTGATTCGTAATGAAATCAGTTCATATAAGCAGTTGCCGCTGAATTTTTTCCAGATTCAAACCAAATTCCGCGATGAAGTCCGTCCGCGCTTCGGCGTTATGCGTTCCCGTGAGTTCCTGATGAAAGACGCCTACTCTTTCCACACCTCCCAGGAATCGCTACAGGCGACCTACGATGCGATGTATGCTGCGTATAGCAAAATCTTCAGCCGAATGGATCTTGATTTCAGAGCCGTTCAAGCCGATACCGGTTCCATCGGCGGCAACGCCTCCCATGAATTCCAGGTGCTGGCCGCTAGCGGCGAGGACGATGTGGTATTTTCCACCGGTTCCGATTATGCCGCCAACATTGAACTTGCAGAGGCCGTCGCGCCACAGTTAGGTCGGGCGGAAGCAACGGAAGAGATGCGTCTGGTGGATACGCCAAACGCCAAAACCATCGCTGAACTCGTCGAACAATTCAAACTGCCGATTGAAAAAACGGTCAAAACCCTGTTGGTGAAAGCGGCGGAAGAGAGCGGCCATAAATTGGTTGCGTTGCTGGTACGCGGCGATCATGAACTGAATGAAGTTAAGGCCGAGAAAATCGCCCTGGTCGCCAGCCCGCTGACGTTCGCAACGGAAGAAGAAATTCGCGCTATCGTCGGCGCCGGGCCAGGTTCGCTGGGACCGGTGAATTTACCGATTCCAGCCGTTGTCGACCGTTCTGTGGCGGCGATGAGCGATTTCGGCGCCGGGGCCAATACCGATGGTAAGCACTATTTTGGCATCAACTGGGAACGTGACGTAGCCCTGCCGATGGTTGCGGATATTCGCAAAGTGGTGGAAGGCGATATCAGTCCTGATGGCAAAGGCATGCTGCAAATCAAACGTGGTATCGAAGTCGGTCATATTTTTCAATTGGGCAGCAAGTACTCTGAAGCGCTGAAAGCGACCGTGCAAGGAGAAGATGGACGCAATCAGATCCTGACTATGGGGTGCTATGGCATCGGGGTTACTCGCGTGGTCGCTGCCGCGATTGAGCAAAATCATGATGAGCGCGGCATTATTTGGCCGGATGCCATCGCGCCGTTCCATGTGGCGATTCTGCCAATGAACATGCACAAATCTTTTCGTGTGAAAGAGGTGGCTGAAGATATCTATCAGCAATTGCGCGCCAACGGTATTGACGTTCTGCTGGACGACCGTAAAGAACGTCCGGGCGTGATGTTCGCCGATATGGAACTGATTGGCGTACCGCACACTATCGTCATTGGCGATCGCAATCTGGATAACGAAGAGATTGAATATAAAAACCGCCGCGACGGTGAAAAGCAGATGATTAAAACCAGCGAGATCATTAACTTTCTGCTGGCAAACATTGTTCGCTAATCTTTACTCCAATATCCCTTCTCTCCCACAGGGGAAGGATAGACGCAAAAAAACGGTGGGTTGCCCCACCGTTTTTACTCTGACAAATACCGTGTCGAACCGATATTATTCACGGAACAATTCTTCAATGTTAAGGCCTTGCACCTGCAAAATTTCACGCAGACGACGCAAGCCTTCAACCTGAATCTGTCGAACGCGTTCACGAGTTAAACCGATTTCCCGGCCAACATCTTCCAACGTCGCAGCTTCATAACCTAACAAACCAAAACGACGAGCCAGGACTTCACGCTGTTTGGCGTTTAGTTCAAACAACCACTTCACGATATTCTGCTTCATATCGTTATCTTGAGTGGTATCTTCAGGTCCGTTGTCTTTTTCATCGGCCAGAATGTCCAACAGCGCTTTTTCCGAATCGCCACCCAGCGGTGTATCAACGGACGTAATACGCTCATTCAGACGCAGCATACGATTAACGTCATCAACTGGCTTATCAAGCTGTTCGGCAATTTCTTCCGCGCTCGGCTCATGATCCAGTTTATGAGAAAGTTCGCGTGCAGTACGCAGGTAAACATTCAGTTCTTTGACAATATGGATAGGTAAACGAATGGTACGGGTTTGGTTCATGATTGCCCGTTCAATCGTTTGCCGAATCCACCATGTGGCGTAAGTGGAAAAACGAAATCCTCTTTCAGGATCGAATTTTTCGACTGCTCGAATCAGACCAAGATTCCCTTCTTCAATCAAGTCCAGCAACGCTAGACCACGATTGTTATAGCGGCGGGCGATTTTCACCACCAGTCGCAGGTTACTCTCGATCATCCGGCGGCGCGATGGAACATCACCGCGTAACGCGCGCCGGGCAAAATAGACTTCTTCTTCTGCGGTTAAAAGTGGGGAATAACCAATCTCTCCCAAATAGAGTTGCGTTGCGTCTAAAACTCGCTGTGGGACTCCTTGTGATAATAACTCGTCGTCAGCCGCATCATTATCAGTGGTTTCTTCCTCTGCCAGCGCCTTGTCGTCAAAAACGTCAAGTCCATTCTCTTCGAAATCAGCATCTTCCTGTAACTCGTTAACTTTCAGCGTGCTTTGGCTCATAAGTGGCTCCTACCCGTGATCCCATGGCAGAATACCGAAATATTCTGCCCGATTTATCGCTGCGGAAGGAAACGCAGCGGGTTTACGGATTTCCCCTTGTAACGAATTTCAAAATGCAAACGAACTGAACTGGTTCCGGTGCTACCCATGGTAGCGATTTGTTGCCCCGCCGTGACCTCTTGTTGTTCCCGGACCAGCATTGTGTCGTTATGGGCGTAAGCACTCAGGTAGTCATCATTATGCTTGATGATTATCAGATTACCGTAACCTCGCAAAGCGTTGCCCGCATAAACTACACGCCCACTGGCGGTAGCCATGATCGGTTGCCCACGTGAGCCGGCGATATCAATCCCTTTATTTCCCCCTTCGGATGCGGAGAAACTATCTATGACTTTCCCTGAGGTAGGCCAACGCCAACTGCCGACAGCAGCGGTACTGCTTGTATTGCTGCTGGCAACAGCCGCTGGTGCGGTAACAGGAGCGGTGGCTGTTGCTCCTGCCGTAGGTAACATTTTACCTACATTCTGTTTACCCGAATTACCAGAATACGCGTTAGTTGACTGAGAATCAACCTGCGTAGTTTGTATTTGAGTACTTGACGGCGGCACCGGGACGCCCCCCGTTGTTGCATCCGTCGCTGCCAGCATACCACCACTACCGGTCGAACCGCTACCTGCCGTTCCTACAGCGCCATTGCCAATACTCAGCGTCTGACCGACATTCAGGCTGTAGGGCTCTGGAATATTATTACGCTGCGCCAGATCCCGATAATCGTTACCGGTGATCCAGGCGATATAGAACAGGGTATCGCCCCGCTTAACCGTATAGCTATTGCCGCTATAACTACCTTTTGGGATATTGTCATAGCTACGGTTATAAACAATGCGGCCATCACGCGTGGCAACCGTTGGGTCACCGGATGCGATTCGTGATGAAGGCGTAGACGACATGCCGCCTCTGCTGCCCGCATTCCCGTCAACACGACTTATCGGTGCGGATTTGCCGTCATTGTTGGAACACGCGGCCACGCCTAAGATAATCACCGTACAAGCAGCAATCTGACGCAAATTCATCATTCGGCTTACCATGCGCCCACTCCCCTATAACTATTAAAATACCAGCAATATCAACAAGTTTTAAAAAACCTCGTTGTACTGAAATGTTAAACACTTAACAACAATACCAAATCACCGCAACGGTATCAGGCTAATTCGCCTTTGACTAGCGGAACAAACCGAACTGCTTCAACCGCCTGGATAATAAATTCCCCCGCCTGACGTTGCACCACCTGCAATGTTTGCGATTGATCGCCAACCGGCAAAACCATTACTCCGCCTTCATCCAACTGGGCCAGCAACGCTTTCGGGATCTCAGGCGGAGCGGCGGTCACGATGATGGCATCAAAAGGCCCGCGAGAAGCCCAGCCCTGCCAGCCGTCGCCGTGACGAGTGGAAACATTGTGTAAATCAAGTTGTTTAAGCCGACGCTTGGCCTGCCACTGCAATCCTTTGATACGCTCGACAGAACAAACATGTTTGACCAGATGCGCCAGGATCGCCGTTTGATAGCCGGAGCCCGTGCCAATTTCCAATACGCGTGAGGCTGGCGTCAGACACAGCAACTCCGTCATTCGCGCCACCATATAAGGCTGAGAGATGGTTTGACCGGAGCCTATCGGCAAGGCGGTATTTTCATAAGCTTTGTGCTCAAACGCCTCGTCAACAAAGCGTTCTCTGGGGACGGCTTCAATAGCTTTCAGCAGGCGCTCATCCTGTATGCCTAACTGACGCAGTTGCGTCAGCAACGTTTGCATGCGTTTGTTTACCATTCTCCGCTAACCTCAGATTGGGTTAACCCCGTCGTCAATGCGCATTTTCCCCCAGGTGGGGTAAAAATTGCAGCTACCATCATCATCGTTAAAGATACCCGATCAAGAAAAATAAACCGCAATGCATCAGGCAATGCTATCCGTGTCCTGCTGCAAGTTGATAATTTCACGCACCACGCTGGTCGCGAAACTGCCAGCCGGCAACCAGAATGTCAGTTCAACCGCACTGTCATCCAGCCAGTTCCAGCCCATACGCTGCGGATACAACAGGATCGCGCGCCGAGCGGGTTCAACCCGTTCACGCCGCAATAACGACAACAACGTTTCCTGCCCGCCCAGACTCTGCTGCTCAAAGGCCAGCGCGTCCTCCTGCGAACCAAACGCGCCGTCGCCGGGCAATGGCGCGGTGATCTGAAGTTCGCCCGCATCAACCCTTGCCTGTAAATCCGCCAGTTCATCCTGTCTGGCGACAAACCAGCTTCCGCGGCCGGTTAATTGTAATGCATCGCCAGATAACACGGTTTTCGCCTGCTGTTGGCTAAGCCTGGCGCTGGCGACCTGATTAAACAACGCGCTACGGCTGGCGGAAAGATAAAAGCTGCGTTTGTTACGCTCTTTTACCCGAATGTCATTATTCGCCCATAGCCGCGCCTGTTCGAGATTATTCCCGCCTTTGCCGAATCGCTGGCTGCCAAAATAGTTCGGCACGCCCTGTTCGGTAATCTGCTGTAACCGGCATTCCACCGCATCGCGATCGCTTATCTGGCGCAACACCAGCGAAAAATCATTACCTTGCAGCGCGCCAATACGCAATTTACGGCGATGACGTGCAAATTCAAGCACCTCGCACCCTTGCAATTCGAATGCGCTCACATCAGGTGATGTCTTACCGGGAATGTGCAGGCAAAACCATTGTTCGGTAACCGCATGACGATCTTTCAAACCGGCGTAACTCACTGCGCGTTGCGGCAGACGACAAAATTTCGCCAACGCGTCAGCCACAAACTGCGTATTGCAACCGCGCTTGCGAATACGAACCAGAATATGCTCGCCGTCGCCATCAGGCTTAAATCCCAAATCTTCGATAACGCTGAAATCTTCCACGCGGGATTTCAGTATTCCTGATGCCTGCGGCTCGCCATGCAGCCAGGTTAGCGCATTGCTGTTATCCATTGTTATCATCTGAGAAAACTCACCATGCGACAATTTCACCCGCTTCATTTTTGACCAGCAGCGCCACGGCTTCGCAGGCAATCCCCTCGCCTCGACCGGTAAATCCCAACTGTTCTGTGGTGGTAGCCTTAACGTTCACGTCATCCATATGGCATTGCAGATCTTCGGCCAGATTAACGCGCATTTGCGGAATATGCGGCGCCATTTTCGGCGCTTGAGCAATAATCGTGACATCCAGGTTTCCCAGACGGTAGCCCTTCTCATTAATTCGCCGCCACGCTTCCCGCAATAATCCCCGGCTGTCGGCGCCTTTAAATGCCAAGTCAGTATCCGGGAACAATTTACCGATGTCGCCCAACGCCGCCGCGCCCAACAAGGCATCCGTCACCGCGTGCAACACCACATCGCCATCAGAATGCGCCAGTAATCCCTGAGAATAAGGAATACGCACCCCACCGATCACCAGCGGACCTTCTCCGCCGAATTTATGAACATCAAAACCATGACCGATACGCATGCGTGCACTCCTTATTGTGTTTATCCAATTTATGTTTATCCAATCGGATGATTGTGGTGCAAATTCGTTAAATAAAACGCAGCCAATGCCAAATCTTCCGGGCGGGTGACTTTAATATTATCAGCCCGACCGCTGATAATCTGTGGGCGATAGCCACAATATTCCAGCGCCGAGGCCTCATCGGTAACCGCCACGCCGTCGGTTAAGGCTCGACGTAAACAGGTTTTCAGCAATGCGGACGGAAACAGTTGCGGCGTCAATGCATGCCAGAGATCGTTGCGCTCAACCGTATGCGCGATAACCTGTCCTGAACCGCGTTTCATGGTATCACGCACCGGCGCGGCAAGAATTCCGCCGACGTCACTGCGTCCGACCAGACTCAGCAACCGTTCCAGATCGTCCTGATGCAAACACGGTCGCGCAGCGTCGTGCACCAATACCCACGCCGTATCCGCGATATCCTGTAGTCCCGCCAATACGGAATCGGCACGCTGTTTTCCGCCCATCACCACGCTGACGCGCGGATCGCAGGCAATAGGCAATGAATGAAACGAGAGATCATCAGGGCTAATAGCAATGATGGCGCGATGAATCCGGGGATGGGATAACAGCGCGTTCACGGCATGTTCAAGAATGGTTTTATCGCCGATAGTCAGGTACTGCTTGGGGCGATCGCTGTGCATCCGGCTGCCATTACCGGCAGCAGGCAGGACCGCGATAATTTCTGGCTGGGAAACGCTCTGTTTTAGCATGTGTCAGCGTGATACGTTGTCAGGTAAGGAGGACGAGGCGGTTGCAGAGCGATGGCTGGACTCCGGCACCAGACGATAGAAGCTCTCACCGGGCTTAATCATGCTCAGTTCATTGCGCGCACGCTCTTCAATCGCTTCCTGTCCGCCGTTCAGATCGTCAATTTCTGCAAACAGTTGTTCATTACGGGCTTTCAGTTTGGCATTGTTGCCCTGTTGGGCCACAACATCATCCTTTACCCGCACATAGTCATGAATACCATTTTTGCCCAGCCACAGCGAATACTGAAACCAGCCGAGCAATATCAATAATAACAGCGTAAGCTTTCCCATCCCGCCCCCTGAAAAACCGCCTAATCATCCCATAACTTTTGCTCCGACTCCACACTGTCAGGCGGCAGATGGCAAGATTCGCGCTCAGCGGGCGGAAAAACAAGGCATATTGACCTTCGAAAAAGCGGTAAGCGTCCCCTGTTGGCAACGAATGCCGGATAAAACCGGCATTTATCAGAGGAGAGCGGCGCTGCATTTTCGTCACGGCATCCAGCACCGTCATCGACGGGGATCGCGCATCATAGGCCGACCAATGGGTTAATCTCTCGCCATTGGGATTGCTGGTCTTGAAGTTCCCTCAGGCAGCATCCTCACCATGAGAGTGAGCGCTCATACAGTACCGGGCGCGGCGTCATTAAAGAGAGATCAGTCCTTCGACAGCACCATCGGCGTGGGCGCTGGCCGTGATGGTTCCAGAATCGCGGTGTTCGTCAGCAGTAAACGCGCCTGAGAGCGCCAGCCGCCGATAAAAATGTCCGGTTTCCCGTCGCCGTCAAGATCGCCTTGCGCCATGCTCCAACTGCGTCCCACCGTCTCGCCGGGCACAACGGAAAGGGTTACATCCTTGAAATTACCCTGCCCGTCATTGCGCCATCCGCGAACTTGCAGAGGAACGAATCCCGGCACCTGAATAGCGCTCACCAGAATGTCGGGCGCGCCATCCTGATCGAAATCCACGATGGTGCCGCCCCAGCTTGAGAAGCGATGCGACGGCAGTCGCTCAGTTTCATCCCGGAAACGGCCCTTGCCGTCGTTGATAAGCAAACGTGTCTGGGGATCTTTTTCCCAGTCCTGATTGTTGCTGGTGAGGTTGAAGAACAGAATATCCGGTTGTCCATCGCGGTTCGCATCGAACACATGGACTTCCCTGGTTTCCAGCGGCACCTTAAGTTCCAGCCGCTCAGTCGCATCCGTGAACCGTCCGGTGCCGTCATTGAACAGCAGACGGTTCGGAGGCGACTGGTTGGCGATCACCATATCCAAATGGCCGTCGCCGTTCATGTCGGCCAACACGATGCCCTGAGTGTGATCTTCCGTCGCAGGCAGGTGCGTTTCCGTCACATCAATAAAGTGACCCGGACGCTTGGCATCGTTAAGCCACAGGAAGTTGCGGGCAGGCTCAGACTTGCCTTCCGGCGTGTTGCCGACCACAATGTCCGGCAACCCATCGCCGTTAACATCGCCCACCGCGACGGCATTACCTTGGCTACCGCGCGGCAGGCGATCGCTCATGTCCGAGAACCCGCCTTTGCCATCGCCGAAATACAACGCATGCACTTCATCGTCCTCAGCGACAAAGATAAGATCCATATGACCGTCGCCGTTGAAATCCGCCGCTCTTACATGCTCATTATCACGGGGTGTGCTGTCGAATACACCAGGCTTCCACGTAAGCTGTCCCTTGCCGTCATTGACATACAGCGCGTTGGGGCCGCGCTCGACCGCAACGACCACATCCAGATCCCCATCCTTATCGACGTCGATCATGGTCGCATCGACGGCGTGCATATCAGGGCCGACAGGAACATGTGTTGTGGTGACGTCAACATAGGTCTTTGCAGGACGCTCCAGGGCATAGGCCTGACAGGACAACGCGGCAATTGCGACGGCAAGGCTGGTGGATAGTCTATGTTTCATGGATTGGCTCCTTTGTCTTGACGGGAAAATCTGCGGCGTATAGCGCCAGTTAATGGATAGCGGATTTTGACGGCGGTTGTGAATTAAAGGGCGTTGAACGATCCACCGCGTTCACGGATTGATCTCCGTGAACGCCTTTACGTATTATTTTATCTCCGCTGGCGTCACCTTCAGGTTGCGGAAGTGACCGATAGTGCCGGACTCCAGCCAGACGCCGACGCCGCCCTTCTGTGCCGCGCCAAATTTCAGATCATTCACCACCAGTACCGGCTCCGCTTGCTTATCCAGATACAAACGAGCTTCGCTTCCCTTTACGACCAACTTCATATGGATCCATCGGCCAAGCGCGATGTCGGCGTAGGTTTCATACTTGCCAGGCGCCTCTTCACGCAGGCGACTGAAGCGGAAATCAGGGTAGGCGACATACTGGACGCTACGCTGGCGCCGCACCGGGTCATCGACAGTGCTGTTCGTTGGGCGCAGGTAAATACTTTCAAATCGACCTTTCTCGTCAATACGGAAGGTCAGCCCAATAAAGCCTCTGGCATAGGCGGGCGCGTCCGGGGCTAGGTCGCTTGCGACATCCACCTCAATTGTGCCGTCCTGAAAATCGGCCGGCAACCACGCCATGAAGTCCCGGTCGCTGAGTTGCTCGCGGGCTGGATCCTGATAAGCCGAGGACGGCATACGCAGTTCGAATGCCGCGCTGCCCTGATAAGTCGACGGGCGCAGCGTTACCCCGGAGAGGCGATAAGAGTCGATGACATCCGTACGTAGCGATACGGATGACGCAGAACGAGTCTGGCTGGCGGCGCGTTTCTGAGCAGCGCTGTCATCATGCATTTTCGTCTCCTTAGATGCTCCGTCCAGAAAGGCGCGGAGATCGGCGACAAATTTGAATGGATTCTTGAACATCAGGAAGTGATCGCCCTGCTCCGCTTTTGAATAGACGAAAAGTTTCGATCCTGGGATGGTTTTTTGCATCCACCGCTGGCTCGGCAGGTTGTTGCTTTCCTCGCCGGAGAAAATCGCCACCGGGATGTCGATCTTATGCCTGATGACGTCACGCCAGTCATTGGTGATGTGATCGAACAGCACCCGACCCAATGCTTGCGGATCATTCTTGACGAAAGTACTGGCGAAGGAGGAGGAGTTCACGTAGTAAGGCGAATCCTTGAGCGTGGAGCGTTGTACCGGCAGCAGATCGGTGATCAGCTTGTTGAGCGGCGCTCCCTGCGTAAAACCGGCGACCATACGTTCAGGCGAGGTGGTGGTGCCGCCAGCATCGAGACGCTCCTGCTCGCTCCAGTCATCATGCGAGTAGATCGAGATCGGTTCATCGACGAAAACGGCTTTGTTGATGCTGTCGGTGCCGAACAGATCAATGTAGCTCCATAACACCGCGGCCCCCATCGACCAACCGGCGTAGTCAGCCTTTTTCAAACCGAGGTGATCGCCGAACTCTTTTAAATCCATGGCGAAACGTGCGATGCGTCCGCCGTGTTCAACACGTTGCGATAACCCCTGATTGCGCGGGTCGATCACATAGACATGATAGTTGCGGCTCAGTAAGTACAATAAGTTGACGTATTCGGCGCCGTTAGCCGACCAACCTGGAATAAATATCAGCGGCTTGCCCTGACCGGCTTCCCAATAAGCCAGTTCCACGCCGTCGCTGGTGGTAAAGCGATTGATTTCAAGCCCTGGAAAATCGGAAAGCTTGCCCGGCAATCCTTCGAGACGATTGGGGAAAGTGTAATCCTTGCCGAGTACTTTAAGCGCTGGTTCGGCAAGCGCGGTGGACGTGGCCAGAACAAGACTCAGTCCAAGCATCAAACGTGTCAACATGTCGGTGTTTTCCTGCTAGAAGACGAACGCGCCCACGAGCGCGTCCTGATACGGGTTCAGGCATGCGCCCACGATGGCGCGGTGGTTGGACCGGCACCGAGGAAGAAGCCGAATTGGATGTTCATCATCCCGACCGGTTCAAGGAAGCGGCTGTTGCGCAACGGCCCCGCATTGACCGCAACGAAACCCAGCTTCTCAGCCAGTTCGCTCACTTGCGTGTTGGCGGCGGCGTCATCACCCGCAACAAACACCTGCAACGATTTACCTGCGCGCGCCTCGGCTGAAACCAGACCGGCGAAAATGGTATTGAACGCCTTGACCACGCGCGCAGTCGGCGCGGCGGCCTGGATCTGTTCGGCGGCGGATGTCGTCAAGCCTACCACCAGATCCTGGAAGTCAGCGCTCACCGGATTGCTCACATCCACCAGCACTTTACCGGCCAGGTCGCCGGCTTCGGATAGAATCTCAGTGACGGCTGGATACGGCAGCGCCAGAATTGCGATATCGGCGAGTTTTAACGCAGCCGCAATGCCGCCGCCTTCCGTCTGAGAGCCGATCTCCTGAGCTAATACCGCGGCCTTGCTCGGATCACGATGTCCGATTACGACGTCAAATTTCGCCTCCGCCAATGCGCGAGCGTAAGCCGTACCAATATTACCTGTCCCAATCACAGCGATCTTCATAAGAAACCTCTTTGCTTAAGGCATTACAGAAATCTTAGATTAAATTTGATTCAGGGAAGGATAAATGACCAAAATGATTCATCATTACAAACAGTATGTTTCTAATAGGCTGTTGGCAGCATGAATAGTTTTGGTTTTATCGGGAAATAAGGAGGGATTGCTGATCACTCACCAACCGCTGAGAAAAGAGAAAAGCAGCCAGAACAGGCATACCACTGACAATCCTGTGGCAAACAGCGTATAGAATGCGCTGCCATCCAGCGCATAACTGAATCCCACGCCCATCAGGATAGATAACGGCATCAGAGCCAGAAAAAAAGGCCAAGTGTAAAGCATAAAGAAAAACGTGGCATTGGAACCGTATACCAGAAAAGGAAGCGTAAAGGCCAGCCAGTAGAAAGAGAAACCAGCCACCGCCCCCATAAAAGGATGCGTGACATACTCTTCGTCGTCACGAAGCGATTTGGTTTTGCTTATGGTCAGCTGACTGGCATTTGGCATTATCTTTTACTCTCCTGCAACTCTCACGCACCACGCGGCAAAACGCGATATTGGCGTGAACATCAGAGTTTGATAATAGCTCGACCACGCAACAGATCTAACAATCGCCCCGTCAAATTTGTTACTAATTGTTCGCCATTCAGATGAATATCAGGTGTTTGCGGCGCTTCATAAACCGCATCGATCCCAGTGAAATTACGCAGTTCGCCCGCGCGCGCTTTCTTGTACAACCCTTTGGGATCACGTGCTTCGCAAACCGCCAACGGCGTATCGACGAACACTTCGATAAACTGCCCTTCATCCAGCAAATCCCGCACTATTTGACGCTCGGCGCGATGAGGAGAAATAAACGCGGTCAGTACCACCAACCCGGCGTCTACCATCAGTTTGGCGACTTCACCGACACGGCGGATATTCTCCCGCCGATCATCATCGCTGAATCCCAAATCACCACATAATCCATGCCGGACGTTATCGCCATCCAACAGGTAAGTGCTTACCCCTTGCTGATGCAACGCCTGCTCCAATGCGCCCGCCAGCGTGGATTTACCGGAACCGGAAAGCCCGGTAAACCAGAGCACGACGCCCCGATGTCCGTGCAATCGCTCGCGCGCCTGACGCGATACGGCATGCGAGTGCCAGACGATATTCTCGTCGGCAGAAGCTGGATGACCTGAGGACACGTTATTTCCCCCCCAGCAAATCACGGGCGCCCCAATGTGGGAAATGACGACGAACCAGCGCATTCAGTTCCAGTTCAAATGCGCTATAGGCGCCGGGCTCCTGATAAACCTGTTCAACCGGCTCTCTTACCAGCCCCGCGCCGACGGTGACATTCGTCAGACGATCGATAAATATCATGCCGCCGGTAACATGGTTTTGCTGATAATTGTCCAGTACCATCGACTCATCAAACGCCAGTTCAACCAGCCCGATCCCATTCAGCGGCAGATTCTCCGCGACGCGCTGCGTCAGCGAGTTGATCTCCACCTGATACTGAATGTTCTCAACTCTGGCGCGCGTTTTCTTACCGCTAATCTTGATATCGTAGCTTTGTCCCGGCACCAGCGGCTGTTCCGCCATCCACACTACATCCACCAGGGCATTGCGCACCGTACTCAGGGTTTCGCCGCCGTCCACCAGCAGATCGCCGCGGCTGATATCAATTTCGTCGGCCAGCACCAGGGTAATGGCTTCGCCCGCCTGCGCTTGTTGCCGATCGCCATCAAAAGTCACGATCCGGCTAATGGTCGATTCGATACCGGAAGGCAGCGCTTTTATCCGCTGACCGACACGGACGACACCTGATGCCAGCGTTCCCGCATAGCCCCGGAAATCCAGATTAGGCCGGTTCACGTACTGAACCGGGAAACGCATCGGCAGCGTCAGACTACGCTGCGCCACATTCACGGTTTCCAGCACATCCAGCAGTGTTGGCCCACTATACCAACTCATGGTGCCGGCTGGCGTCGCGACGTTGTCGCCATCCAGCGCGGAAATCGGCACAAAGGTAATATTCAGGTCAGCCGGGAGTTGCTGGGCGAAATCCAGATAATCCTGTTTAAACTGTTCGAATACCGTTTGCTGGTAATCCACCAGATCCATTTTATTCACCGCCACCACCAGATGACGAATGCCCAACAAGGTGGCGATAAAACTGTGACGGCGGGTCTGATCCAGCACGCCTTTACGCGCATCGATCAGCAGGATCGCCAGTTCACAGGTCGATGCTCCGGTCGCCATATTGCGGGTGTACTGCTCATGCCCCGGCGTATCGGCAATAATGAATTTACGCTTTTCCGTGGAGAAGTAACGGTACGCCACATCAATAGTGATGCCCTGCTCACGCTCAGCCTGAAGGCCATCCACCAGCAACGCCAGATCCAGCTTCTCACCCTGCGTTCCCAGACGCTTGCTGTCGCTGTGCAACGTGGTTAACTGATCTTCATAAATCTGACGGGTATCGTGCAGCAAACGGCCAATGAGGGTGCTTTTACCATCGTCGACGCTGCCGCAGGTCAGAAAACGCAACAGGGTTTTATCTTGTTGCGCGTGCAGATAGGCTTCTACACCGCCTTGCTCGGCGATCTGTTTCGCGATTGCGCTCTCTTTTATCTCTGCATCTTTTTCCACAAACGAGTTCATGCAACGGCTCCTCAGAAATACCCTTGACGCTTTTTCAATTCCATCGAACCGGCCTGATCGCGGTCGATCATTCGTCCCTGACGCTCACTGGTGGTGGAAATCAGCATCTCTTCAATGATCTCCGGCAGCGTTTGCGCGTTGGATTCCACCGCGCCGGTCAACGGCCAGCACCCCAGGGTGCGGAAACGCACCATCCGTTGTTTAATCACTTCGCCCGGTTGCAGATCGATACGATCGTCATCCACCATCAGCAGCATGCCGTCACGTTCCAGCACCGGGCGCATCGCCGCCAGATAAAGCGGCACAATGTCGATATTTTCCAGATAGATGTATTGCCAGATATCCAGTTCGGTCCAGTTGGACAACGGGAAAACGCGAATGCTTTCGCCCTTGTTGATTTGGCCGTTGTAGTTATGCCACAGTTCGGGGCGCTGGCTTTTCGGGTCCCAGCGATGAAAACGATCGCGGAAGGAATAAATCCGTTCTTTAGCGCGGGATTTCTCTTCATCACGCCGGGCGCCGCCGAATGCGGCATCGAAACCATATTTATCCAGCGCCTGCTTCAATCCCTCGGTTTTCATGATATCGGTATGCTTGGCGCTGCCGTGGATAAACGGGTTAATGCCGAGCGCCTCGCCCTGCGGATTACGATGCACCAACAACTCGCAACCATAGGCTTTGGCTGTCCGGTCGCGGAACGCGTACATTTCACGGAATTTCCAGCCGGTATCCACATGCAGCAGTGGGAACGGCAGCGATCCCGGATAAAACGCTTTACGCGCCAGATGCAGCATGACTGAGGAATCTTTGCCGATGGAATACATCATCACCGGGTTGCTGAACTCCGCCGCCACCTCACGAATGATGTGGATGCTCTCAGCTTCGAGTTGCTGTAAATGAGTGAGTCGTTTCTCGTCCATAACCATTCCTTAAGCCAAATTCACTACCGCCGGACGGCTGTCTTGCCGCGCCGCCAGCGTTTGCTGTCCAAACCAGGCGATCTGATGATGCAAATTCACGACTTCGCCTATCACCAACAAGGCCGGTGTCGGCGTCTGCCGGGCCAATTGTTCCAACTGTCGCAGCGTGCCGGTGAGCACCCGCTGATCGTGTCGGGTGCCGCGGCCTATTACGGCGACGGGCGTTTGCGCCGAACGACCATGGGCAATCAGTTGTTGACTGATTTCCGCCGCCTTCACCGTTCCCATATAAATCGCCAGAGTCTGGCGTCCACGCGCCAGCGTTGACCAATCCAGCGCATCGCCATCAGGCCGACAATGGCCGGTGATAAACATCACGCTTTGGGCATAATCCCGATGCGTCAACGGGATACCAGCATATGCCGTCGCCCCCGCCGCCGCCGTCACGCCGGGCACCACCTGAAAGGCAATGCCCGCCTGCGCCACCGCTTGCAGTTCTTCGCCGCCGCGCCCAAACGTAAACGGATCGCCGCCTTTCAACCTCACCACCCGCTTGCCTTGCTGCGCCAGCGTCACCAGCAGTTGGTTAATCTCATCCTGCGGCAACGAATGCGCGCTCGCCCGTTTCCCCACGCAAATACGTTCGGCATCACGGCGCACCAGTTCCAGCACCTCGCCGCTGACCAGATGATCATATAGCACGACATCCGCCTGCTGAATAACTTGCAAACCACGCAGCGTCAGCAGTCCGGCATCACCGGGGCCCGCGCCCACCAGCACCACCTCACCACGGGTCGCCGCAGGCTGTTGCTGCGCATGCTGCTCAAGCTGCAACTGCTGTTGCAGTTCGTCTTCAGCCTGCGCCAGTTGTCCGGCGCCGACCAGCGAGGCAAAGCGCCCCATGAACAGCCGCTCCCAGAAACGACGGCGCGCGCTCACCGAATGGAGTCGGGATTTGATGCGCTCGCGCCAACTCCCCGCGAGCGCGGCCAGGGTTCCCAGACTGGCGGGCAACAGCGCTTCCAGTTTTTCACGCAACAGGCGCGCCAGCACCGGCGCTTGACCGCCAGAGGAAATCGCCACCACCAGCGGAGAACGATCGATGATAGAAGGAAAAATAAAAGAACATTTGGGCTGATCATCCACCACATTGACCAGCAGATGGCGCTGATTGGCGGCCTCGAATACCGCCGCATTCAACGCGGCGTCATCGGTGGCGGCAATCACCAGAAACACGTCGGACAACAACGTCGGCGTAAAATGCCTGGCCAGCCATTGAATCTTGCCTGACTCAAACTGTGCGACCAATTCATCCGCCAGCGACTGCGCGACAACTTTTACCTCGGCGCCGGCTCGTTGCAACAGTCCTATTTTACGTGAGGCGATATCACCGCCGCCGACCACCAACACAGGGCGGCCCCGAAGGTCAGCGAATAAAGGGAGATAGTTCACAATCGCCTTAACTAAACAAAAAAATGGATAAAGCGACTATACGGTGCGGTCAGCACACTTATGAAATGCCGAATTGGAATGACAAGTTCCGTAATGGAATAACAACACCAAAAAGCGGGCTGCTGTCATCTATTCAATAACCGGATGCGCTCACAAAATAGAAAATGAGTTTATGACACGCATCAAAGTTGTGAAGCGTTTGCCGATTTTTGATATTTCCTTTCATTGATTCATTGCAACATGCATACGGCCCAACCGGGCAATGGACAAGTTGCAAGACAGATGATGTGCGCACGTGATCTGTTCGCGCTACGTTCGAATACAGGATGGATTCGCCGTATCCCGCATTGATAGTCGGATTGCCGTATTCACCTTCGCTTACTATTAAGCTGTTTGAGTTTATCTCACTGATATAAATAGAGGATTGCGCATATGAAACAGTCAACCCAAGAGCTAAGCGCCCCGACATACCCGTTTGTTGAGTTTGATGCACAATACGGCGTATTTGAATCGCTTGATGATGCCGTTAATGCAGCGACTCAGGCACAAAAACGTCTGGATAACGTGGTTTTGCGTCAAAACGTGATCGCTGCCATCCGTCAGGCCGGCGAGCGGTATGCTCAGGTGCTGGCAGAAATGGCGGTAGAGGAAACCGGCATGGGACGCGTGGTCGATAAATATGCCAAAAATGTCTCTCAGGCGCGCAGCACGCCGGGCACAGAAAGCCTGTCGGCGGAAGTCATCACCGGCGACAATGGCCTGACGCTGATTGAAAACGCGCCCTGGGGCGTCGTTGCCTCGGTTACGCCGTCGACCAATCCTGCGGCGACCGTTATCAATAACGCTATCAGTATGATTGCCGCAGGCAACAGTATCGTTTTTGCGCCCCATCCTTCGGCGAAAAAAGTGTCGCTGTACACCATCAGCCTGTTGAACAAAGCCATCGTCGCGGTAGGCGGACCGGAAAACCTGCTGGTCACCGTGAAGGATCCCAATATTGAAACCGCACAGCGTTTGTTCCGTCATCCCGGCGTCAACCTGCTGGTCGTGACGGGCGGTGAAGCGGTTGTGGAGGCGGCGCGCAAACATACCGACAAACGGCTTATTGCCGCCGGAGCAGGCAATCCCCCGGTTGTCGTGGACGAAACCGCTGATATCCACCGTGCTGCGCAGGCAATTGTTCGTGGCGCATCGTTTGACAACAACATCATTTGCGTTGATGAAAAAGTGGTAATCGTCGTCGATAGCGTTGCCGATGCGTTGCTGGCGGAAATGCAGAAAAATCAGGCCGTGTTATTGAATGAAGCGCAGGTAAAACAGTTACTGCCCGTAGTGCTTAGCGATATTGATGAGAACGGAAAAGGACGCGTCAGCCGTGACTGGGTCGGACGCGATGCGGCAAAAATCGCGGCGGCGATCGGCCTGGATGTCGGCGAGCAAACACGCCTGCTGCTGGCGGAGACTGATGCCCAACATCCCTTTGCCGTCACGGAAATGATGATGCCGGTGCTCCCGGTTGTACGCGTAAGCAACGTAGAGGAAGCGATTGAACTGGCCGTGCGGCTGGAAGGCGGTTGCCGTCACACCGCCGCCATGCATTCATCCAATATCAATAACCTGCACAAAATGGCCAACGCGATCAATACCAGCATTTTTGTCAAGAATGGTTCCTGTATCGCGGGGTTGGGGTTAGGCGGCGAAGGCTGTACTTCCATGACTATTTCGACGCCAACCGGAGAAGGCGTGACGTCGGCGCGCACATTTGTGCGCATCCGTCGTTGCGTAATGGTGGATATGTTTCGTATTGTGTAGTCATCAATAAAAAACCATGTTGCCGCTGTCTATCGACAGCGGCAACCGAGGATAACGTATCCGTACCAGTTCGATACCACAGCCTGCATAGATAAGGGGCGTTTAGTAGCATCATATTGTTTTCCTGGAGGTAAGCGCACATGAGAACAGGCAACCTTACCCATCTGCACCATCTTGATGCTTTGGTTTTTTCTCAGGAAAAAATGGCGTCCTCCCTGGGCAAAGCTCAAAACATCCACCAGTCCTCGACTCAGGACGTTTACGCGCAATCCTGCTCAATTACCGCCTGGCAACAACTTTACGATCAGGTTTCGCCCGGTCATTTCCGTGGGGAGCTTCAGGAGTTGCTGTTAGACGGCGTTCAACTCTGTCACGAATATACCAATCTCGCGTTACGTCAGTCCTGCATGGTGTGGCCGGGATCATTCTGGTTTGGCATTCCGTCCACGCTGGAAAATCGGGGATTTATTGGCTCACAGCGGCTGGACCAACACTCCATTGCCGTCAGTCCCGGCGGCAAGGAGTTTGAATTAACCACGCCCGATGATTTTTCCATTCTGGGAGTGGTGATCTCGCAGGATGTGCTTTACCAGTATATTGGCGCGTTAAATGACCCGGAATGGATGCTCCAACGCTTAAATCAGGGAACCGCGCTGATGGTTGAACCTGACAAAAAAGCCACGCTGTGCGCGTTTATTCGTCAGGCGCTCTGGCATAGCTGCCACTCTCCTGGGTGGATGAAACAGAAGAATGCGGAGAAAGTGCTCCAGCATAATCTGCTGACCACGCTGATTTCGTTTCTGGAAAACGTACAGCCCTCCGCCGACCAAACGCAAGGCAAGCATCAGAGAAAACTGATCGCTTTTGCGCGTGAGTACGTGTTGAGCCAGACATCCGAACCGGTGACCGTGCTTGAGTTGTGCCGACAATTGCATGTCAGTCGGCGGACATTGCAAAACGCCTTCCAGAATATATTGGGAATTGGGCCTAACGCATGGCTTAAAATTATCCGTCTCAACGCGGTACGTCGCGAACTCATCAGTCCCCGATCGCAGCACCACACCGTACAGGATGCGGCAATGCAATGGGGATTCTGGCATCTGGGGCAGTTTTCCAGCGATTATCAGAAATTGTTCAATGAGAAGCCTTCATTAACGCTGCGACGACGTTTGCAGCATTAACGCGTTACCCCTCATGCAAGCCGCACTCGCGTTTAAGGCCGAAAAAGCGCGTTTCTTCCTCGCTCATTCCCGGTTCCCACTTGCGGGTGGTGTGCGTGTCGCCCACCGAGAGATAGCCCTGTTCCCATAACGGATGATAGCTCAGGCCGTTTTGCTTCAGGTATTGATAAACCTGACGGTTGTCCCAGTCGATAATCGGCAGGAGTTTGAATACCCCGCGCTGCACCGCCAGTACCGGCAGATGCCCGCGGCTGCCGGATTGTTCGCGCCGTAATCCCGCGAACCAGGTTCGGGCCTTAAGTTCGCTCAGCGCGTGATTCATCGGTTCAACCTTGTTCATCTGGTTATAGCGTTCAATACCATCAACGCCCTGCTCCCACAGTTTTCCGTAACGCGCCTCCTGCCACGCCGGTGACTGAGCGGCACGATACACCTTCAGATTCAACTTCAGTTGATCCGTCAGCGTATCAATAAACTGGTAGGTTTCAGGAAAAAGATAACCGGTATCCGTAAGGATAACCGGGAGATCAGGCCGAAACTGCGTGACCAAATGCAGCGATACCGCCGCCTGAATCCCGAAGCTGGAAGACAGCACATATTCCCCCGGCAGATGTTCCAGCGCCCACGCCACCCTTTCCTGCGCGGACAATGACTCAAGCTGCTTATTCACTTCAGCCAGCGCGTCGGACTGCGCGGCTTTCGGCAACGCATTGAGCGCATCAAGATTAAGCTCAGACATCAGGATCTCCTGTCAGTCATAGAAATCACGGGCGGGATCGCGCACCGGCTTGATGATGTTGCTGCGGATGGTGAAATCGCCAAAACCTTCATTCTCAAGACGATCTTTCGCCCACAGGCCGATTAACCGATCAATTTCGCCGAGGATCTCGGTTTCATTGATATTTTCGCGGTACATGCGCGGAATACGCGTGCCTTCGCGATTACCGCCCAGATGCAGGTTATAGCGTCCAACCGCTTTCCCCACCAGACCGATTTCCGCCAGCAGCGCCCGACCACAGCCATTCGGACAGCCAGTGACGCGCAGTACGATATGCTCATCGCCCACGCCATGCCGCTGCATGATATTTTCAACGTACGTGACGAACGACGGCAGAAAACGCTCGGCTTCCGCCATCGCCAGCGGACAGGTCGGAAACGACACGCAGGCCATTGAGTTTTTACGCTGTTCGCTTACGTCATCATCCATCAGACCGTGTTCGCGCGCCAGCGTTTCGATTTTCGCCTTATTCCGCGCTGACACGCCAGCGACGATCAGGTTCTGGTTCGCCGTCAGACGGAAATCGCCTTTATGAATTTTAGCGATTTCCGCCAGACCGGTTTTCAGCGGACGCCCCGGATAATCCAGAATACGACCATTCTCGATAAACAGCGTCAGATGCCATTTGTTATCAATGCCCTTCACCCAGCCGATACGATCGCCGCGACCGGTGAATACATAGGGCCGTACCGCGCCAAAAGTTATACCGGCGCGCTTTTCCACTTCCTGCCTGAAGGTATCGACCCCCACACGCTCCAGCGTGTATTTGGTTTTGGCATTCTTACGGTTGGTGCGGTTACCCCAGTCACGTTGCGTGGTCACCACCGCTTCGGCAACCGCCAGCGTATCCTCAATGGAAATGTAGCCCAATTCGCTGGCGGTGCGCGGATAAGTCGCCTTGTCGCCATGCGCGATGGAAAGCCCGCCGCCCACCAGCACGTTGAACCCCACCAGACGCCCATTATCGGCAATCGCCACAAAATTCAGATCGTTGGCGTGCAGGTCCACATCGTTTTGCGGCGGGATCACCACGGTGGTTTTAAACTTACGCGGCAGATAGGTCGCCCCCAGAATCGGCTCTTCATCAGTGGTGGCGACCTTCTCCTGATCCAGCCAGATTTCAGCGTAAGCGCGGGTGCGCGGCAACAGGTGCTCGGAAATCTTTTTCGCCCACTCATACGCCTGCTGATGCAGTTCCGACTCCACCGGGTTCGAGGTGCACAATACGTTACGGTTTACGTCATTGGCGGTCGCCAGCGAATCGAGCCCCAGACGGTTCAGCATCTGGTGCGCCGGCTTGACATTCGGCTTGAGAATGCCGTGAAACTGGAATGTCTGGCGGTTGGTCAGACGAATACTGCCGTACAGCGTGTTTTCAGCGGCGAATTTATCGATGCCCAGCCATTGTTGCGGCGTGATCACACCGCCCGGCAAGCGACAACGCAGCATCATCGCATGGCGCGGCTCCAGCTTCTGCTCGGCGCGCTCGGCGCGGATATCGCGGTCATCCTGCTGATACATGCCGTGAAAGCGGATCAGTAAAAAGTTGTCGCCATTGAAGCCGCCCGTCAGACCATCCGTCAGATCGTCGGCAATAGTGCCGCGCAGAAAATTGCTTTCCTGTTTCAGCCGTTCGGCGTCAGCAAGTTTCCCTTCTACCACCAACGGACCGGGATGCTTGTCATCCGCCGCCGATTGTTCATCTAAGACTGACTTTTCGCTCATTAGTACACATCTCGCTGATAACGGCGCGCAAGGCGCAGATCACTTAAAAATTCGTCGGCTTGCTCGATATCCATGCCGCCGTGCTCAACCACCACGTCCAGTAATGCCTGTTCGACATCTTTCGCCATGCGGTTGGCATCGCCACAGACATACAGATGCGCGCCCTCCTGAAGCCAGCGCCAGACTTCCGCGCCTTTTTCCCGCAGTTTGTCCTGTACATACACTTTGTGTGCCTGATCGCGTGACCACGCCAGATCGATGTGGGTCAGCAGCCCTTCTTTCACATAGCGCTGCCATTCAACCTGATACAGAAAATCTTCGGTAAAGTGCGGATTGCCAAAGAACAGCCAGTTTTTGCCTGTAGCGCCCTCAGCTTCACGCTGCTGCATGAAAGCCCGAAACGGCGCAATCCCCGTACCGGGGCCAATCATGATCACCGGCGTTTCCGGGGCGGCGGGCAGGCGGAAATTGTCGTTATGCTCGATAAATACCCGCACTTCATCGTCTTCGTTGAGGCGGTCGGCCAGATAGCCGGACGCGCCGCCGGTCCGCGCGCGACCATCAATCTCATAACGCACCACGCCTACCGTAATATGCACTTCGCTTTCCACTTCCGCCTGTGAGGAAGCGATGGAATATAAACGCGGCGTCAGCGGACGCAACAGGCTAATCAACTGTTCAGACGTCAACGCCGTCGGCGCCTGACGCACCATGTCCGCCAACGGGGTGCGTTGGGCAAACTGCTGCAACGCGGGCTTATCGCTCACCAGCGCCAGCAATGCTTCATCACGCGACAGCAAGGCATACTTTTCAACCATCGGCGCAGTATTCTGCGTCAGTTCAAAATGGCTTTTCAGCGCCTGCGATAACGGCAGGGTGTTGCCCTCGACACTCACTGGCTCATCGCCTTTCAGCCACAACAATTCAAGAATTTCCCGCACCAGCGCCGGATCGTTTTCAAACCACACGCCCAACGCATCGCCTGGCTGATAACGCAAACCGGAATCACCCAGGTCGATCTCAATATGACGCACATCCTTTTCTGAATTGCGTCCGGTGATTTTCTGATTAACGGAAAACGCCGCATGCAATGGCGCCGCTTTGCTGTAAGGGCTACTGGTGATTTCATCCAGCGCGCCGCGGCTACTAGCCTGGAGCGCGGCCTCACTCTGCGCGGGCAAACGCGCTTGCAGGATATCCACCAATTGGCGTCGCCACTGTTGCGCGGCGGTCTGATAATCCACGTCCGCATCAACGCGATCCAGCAACCGCTCGGCGCCCAGTTCGGCAAGACGGTGATCAAAATCCTTACCCGCCTTGCTGAAAAACTCGTATGACGTATCGCCCAGACCAAAGACGGCGAACGCCGCCTCTTTCAACGACGGCGCTTTTTTGGAGAACAGGAATTTGTGCAACGCCACCGCTTCTTCCGGCGGTTCCCCTTCGCCCTGCGTCGATGTCACCACCAGCAACAGTTTTTCCTGACCGATTTGTTTGAATTTATAGTCGCCGGCATTCACCAGATTGACCGTCAGCTTCGCCGCCAGTAAATCGTCGCGCAGTTGTTCGGCCACTCGACGCGCATTGCCGGTCTGGGAGGCTGAAATCAGCGTGATCGCCGGCAGCGGCGCGGCGCTGACCGCGGATGCGCCCGCATTCGCAACCTCTGACTGTTCGACGGGCGCTTGCAGCCGCCCCCAAAAATAGCCGGATAACCAGGCAAGCTGGGCAGGCGAAAAATCACCGGTCGCCGCCTGCAAACGTGCTAATTGCTCCGCGCTCAACGGGAGCAATGAAGTAGGAGAAACCGGATTTTTCATTATGATCGCTATTTCCTTGTCTCTAACCGCCACTCATGCAAATAAGTGAAATAAAAAGATGAATTGCCCATAAGGTTAACCATCCGCATCTTAACAATTAAAGAAATGATAGAAATATTAAATAACCAAAATGACTAAATGGTTTTTCTGATAATCCTTATTGCTTAAAGTGTTATAGGCAGATGATTTCGGATGGCGAAAAGAGGGAAAGTGGCGGCGATGAGCCCGGTTTATGCGGAAATAAACCCGGTATCACGCTTGGATGCCGACCGGGAAATCAGTCGTTTGCGGTTATAGCGACAACGTCAGGCGGGTCGAGGGTTGCCCTGGGCGTCACAACAATTAATTATGATTAAGACGAAACTCACGCGCAGACATACCGAACCGCTGCTTAAACACACGGCTGAAATAAGAAATATCGCTGAATCCCCAATGAAAAGCGATTTCATTGATCTTTCTCTGCCTCTGCGCGGGCGCGCGTAATTCTCTGGCACAACGTTCAAGACGGCAATGGAGCAGATAGCGGCCAAACGTGGTGCTTTCGCTTTCAAACAGCATACTGGCATAGCGGGTTGATATACCAAACATTGAGGCCAGAACCGTCAGCGACAACTGCGGATCACTCAGACGATCCTGTATCGCCATTTTCATTCGGTACAAGAGCGCCATATTTGTCGGTTTCTCAGGCAAAGACCGAGGGACACGTTCAGCCAGCACCATACCCAGTAGATCGAGCGCCTGTTCTTTCAGATGCAGTTGCGGCGCTTCACCCAGGCTATGATGTACCGACCATAGACCGTGAAGAAAATCAAAGGTGAGCTTTTCCATCGGACGGTTAGCGGACAAGGTAAGCGCGGTTAAATATTCAAGACCGGCGACACGACGGTGCAATTCCGCACGCGGGATTTGCACTACCATTTGTCGGAATGCCCCATCAAAGTGCAGTTCATACGGGCTCCTGGTATCGTAAAGAGCGAAGTCGCCGGGCGTCAGCAGCGCCTCCCGTCCCCCTTGAACCACGAGGGAACGACCGGAAAGCACCATACTCAACAAAATAAATTCTTCCCTGCTGCGGGCTATCTCCTGCTTGTTTCTCAGCACTTTCTGGCGTGACGCGCTGACATCGACCAGCGAAATGCTTGCCAGATTCTGCACTTGTATACGTCCAGAGAAAGCATCATGCTTCAGAAATTCACAGTGTAACGGCACAAAGGTTTCACACACCACCTCCCGCCAGTAATCCTTACGTTCATGCATGGCTACGCTATCCGTATCGAAACGATGATCAACTGCAACAGGCATGATCCCCCCGGAAGAAAGTGATTGGACAACCCAATCTTAGCAAAATCCATGCCTGTATCTCCTTCTTCCTCAGTCAATTTTTACTTCCGTCTCGTCCTACTGAACCCGCGGTAAATCACGGTACAACGTGATGGTACGTTTATCGATACCGTTTAAGGAGAAGACCATGCAAAACCCCATTACTGTCGCTTGTGTTCAGGCCGCCCCGGTATTTATGGATCTGGATGCCACAGTAGAAAAAACCATTGCCTTGATTGAAGAGGCCGCACGAAAGGGCGCGCAGTTGATCGCGTTTCCTGAAACGTGGATACCTGGTTACCCTTGGTTTTTATGGCTGGATTCGCCGGCAGCAAACATGCCGCTGGTACGCCGCTATCATGAAAACTCACTGATTCTGGATAGCGTTCAGGCCAAACGCATCAGCGATGCGGCCCGTGAATCCAGGATCTGGGTGGTGCTGGGCTACAGTGAACGCGACGTCGGCAGCCTATATATCGGCCAATGGATTATCGACGATCAGGGCAACACGGTAGCGACACGCCGCAAACTGAAAGCCACACATGTCGAACGCACGTTATTCGGTGAAAGTGATGGCTCCTCCCTGAGAACCTTCAATACCCCGCTGGGCATTATAGGTGCGCTGTGCTGTTGGGAGCATCTGCAACCGCTGTCCCGCTATGCGCTGTATGCGCAACACGAACAAATTCACATTGCCGCCTGGCCGAGCTTTAGCGTGTATACCAAGGCTACCGCGGCGCTGGGTCCGGAAGTCAATGTGGCGGCCTCGCGGGTTTACGCCGCCGAAGGTCAATGCTTTGTCATCGCCCCTTGCGCCATTGTTTCACCTGAGATGATAGCGATGCTGTGCAATGACGATGCCAAACTGTCGCTGCTTCAGGCTGGCGGCGGTCACGCGAGAATTTTTGGGCCTGATGGCAGCGAACTGGCAACGCCGTTAGCTGAAGATGAGGAAGGATTACTGTTGGCGACCCTTGATCCCGCTGCGATCATCTATGCCAAATCCGCCGCCGACCCGGTGGGACACTATTCGCGCCCCGACGTGACGCGTCTGCTTATTGATCGCCGGGCGAGAAGTCCGATGCAGGAAATCAATCCCGCCGCGTTGGAAGAAGAGGATGACGCGTATCTGGAACCATTCTCCTCATTCCAGGAGAAAGAGAGTAAGTAGCGTCGTTCCTTCCTGCGCAACTGCGTATTCCCAGTATGAACCGGCCGCCACGCCGGACATGACCAGCCGCCCCTCCCGGCGTGGTCTGCTTAACCAGGCGGACTCATTTATTAAGGAATATCGAAAATGAATAAAAAAAATCGTTCTGTCATTTTTGCGGGTTTATTATTGTCAGGCAATGCCTGTATCCCAAACGCCAGCGCGCTTGAAATCACACCGGGCGATTATGAGCCACTGCCGGCGCAAACCACCATGCTGTTGCTTTACTACCAGCACGCCGAGCGTACGGATTTTTATCTGAGTGGAAAAAAACTCTCGGATAATTACCGGCTGAATTCCGATATCGGTATGCTGCGTGTTATTCACGCGATCGGGTTGAATGACAACATATCGATAAGTCCACAGGTCATTCTTCCTTTCGGGCGAATGGCCGCTTCGGGAGAGGCGCAGGCACTGGGGAAAACCTCCGGCATAGGCGATCTGGTGTTGGGCGCGCCGGTAAAAATACGGCTGAATACCGCGTCAAACGATATTCTCGCCTTTGGCCCTTATCTGTATCTGCCGACTGGCAGCCATGACCGCAATGATGCGCTCAATATGGGAGAGAATCGCTGGCGGTTTCTGTTGCAAGGCGCCTGGATCCATCGCGTCTCCGATAAATGGGCGCTTGATACCGCCGCGGATGTTTCCTGGGTGACGGATAATAATGAATACGGTCCGAACGCGCAGACACAGAAACAGAAGCCTCGCTATGAATACCAGGCATACATGAGATACCAGTTGACGCCTCAATTGGCGCTGGGTTTCGGCGGGGGTTACATTGATGGCGCAAGAAGCTCGATTGATGGCGCCGATCAAAATGACGCGCTTCGCACGACCTATGCCCGGCTGACGGCAACCTATTTTATTACTCCAACCTTACAGGTACAGGCGCAAGTCGGCAGGGATCTGCATGTCAGCCAAGGCTTCGAGGAAGACAGACGCTTTAATCTGCGGCTGGCGACATTATTCTAAGCCCTGAATGATCAGGGCCGCGGGTTTACTGAGCAGTGACGGCGCGTGCTTCACGCTGCAATTTCCGGTAGTATACGATGGTTTTTTTGACAGCATTTATTGAAAGAACCTGAGAACATCATCATGGTCACAACGCTATTTAAAGATTTTCAGTTTGAAGCCGCTCACCGCCTGCCTCATGTGCCGGCCGGACACAAGTGCGGTCGTCTGCACGGACATTCCTTTATGGTTCGGCTGGAAATTACCGGCGAGGTTGATCCGCAGACCGGCTGGGTAATGGATTTTGCCGAATTAAAAGCCGCGTTTAAACCGACTTGGGAAAAGCTGGATCATCATTATCTGAATGATATTCCCGGTCTGGAGAACCCTACCAGCGAAGTGCTGGCGCACTGGATATGGCAACAACTGAAATCCGCGTTGCCGCCATTAAGCGCGGTGATGGTGAAGGAAACCTGCACCGCGGGTTGCGTTTACCGCGGAGAATAAGTGAAGACGGCATGAGGCGCCCGCCCCACGCCGCCCTCAGGCAATGTTCAGATATTTATGCGTCTGCATGGAAAGCCGCCAGTTGCGGGCAATGCAGGTTTCGATACACAGTCTGGTCGCCTCATCTTTCTGGCTAATCGGCTGTAATGCCACAATCCGCGGTTTGTCGTCATGCAGACGCGCCAGCAATTCATCCAGCGCGTCGATATCCCGCGCCCGGCCAACCGGATGCTTGATTTCATCCGCCCGCTGCAACGCCTGATCGAGCACCTTCATACCGCCGCGCATATTCACCTTGGGCGACACCGTGACCCAGGTTTTGGCGGAGCAACGCACCTCGTGCGTCCCGCTGGTTTCGATCTGACAACTGAACCCATGCTTTTCCAGCGACAATGTCAGCGGCGCCAGATCATGAATACAGGGTTCGCCCCCGGTGATCACGATATGACGGGCGGTATAGCCTGCCCCCGTCATCAACGCCAGAATATCCTCGGCACTGGCGGCGCCCCAGACATCGCTTTCCTGTGTTTTGACGATGATCTCGTCCAGCGAGGTTTCCCGATCGGCCAGCTTGTCCCAGGTGTGTTTGGTATCGCACCAGCTACAGCCCACAGGACACCCCTGCAATCGCACGAAGACCGCCGGTACGCCGGTAAAATAGCCTTCGCCCTGCAACGTCTGGAACACCTCATTAATCGGGTACTGCATGTTTGCCTACTATCCTGTTTTACGATCACGCCTGCTCAAAAAACCATTATCGCAGATCGCAGGTCAACTCGCCAAACCGGGCGTGCCTGAGGTATTTCATTTGAGTAATCGCCCAACGCAGTCAATAATCAATCTGCTGATCTTTTTCACCTGCCTTATCAACAAGGAACGAAATATATGAAGTTATTGCAGCCGTTAACATTATTACTGGCGTTCGCATGCTCTCCGGCATTTACACAGGCGCAAAGCGTGGCCCAGGTAAAAACCCAACCAGGTTATTACCGGATGATGCTGGGCCAGTTTGAAATAACCGCCTTATCCGATGGCACCAATACCCTGCCGATGGATAAATTGCTGGCCCGTATCCCGCCGGAAAAAATAACCGAACTGCTGGCGGAAAAATCACTGACCTCGCCAGTGGAAACCTCGATCAATACTTTTCTGATCAATACCGGCAAGAACCTGATCCTGGTCGATACCGGCAATGGTAAACAAGCCAACCCTACCGTCGGGAAAATCCTGAGTAATCTGCAAGCGGCGGGCTATAAACCGGAACAGGTGGATACGGTATTGCTGACCCATCTGCACGGCGATCACATTGGCGGCCTGCTTAACGAAGGCAAACTGGCTTATCCGAACGCCACTGTTTACGTCAATAAGCAGGAAACCGATTACTGGCTCAGCGAAGAAAATCTGAAACAGGCCCCGGAAGATCGCAAACCCGCTTTTCAACGCGCACAAGAAATTTTCCGACCAATTATCGCCGCCAACAAATTGAAAACCTTTTCCAGTGACGAAACCATTCATCCCGGCATTATCGCGCAGCCCGCTGTCGGCCACACGCCGGGACACACCGCGTATCGGGCGGAAAGCGACGGTAAGAAGATGCTGATGTGGGGCGACACCATCCACGCGGAAGCGGTACAAATGGCGCTTCCCGCCACCACCATCAATTTTGACTCCGATATGGATGCCGCCGCCAGCGCGCGCGCCAAACTGCTGGCTGATGCGGCCAGTCAGGGATTCTGGGTGGCCAGTGCGCACATTTCATTCCCCGGCATCGGCCATATCAAAGCCGAACCCGGCAATGACGGCTATCGCTGGGTTCCGGCTAATTACAGTCTGAGCGGATTAGCACGCTAACCGCTTACTGCGCAGGGCGCCTTCAAGCTGTGCTGCGCAATGATTACAGATAAACCCGCAGATATTCCGACAGGCAAAGGATTGCCATCGCTTGTCCGTAAGGCATGGAGGTCAACGGGATCTGACGGTAGTAATCCAAATCCTGCCCCATCGCCGTGCCGAATGACACCTGAACCAGTTCTCCTTCGGTATTCACGTTGCCAATCACGCCGCGGATCGCTTTTTCCGCCACCGACGCATAGCATGTATCCACATAGCGCTTACGCACCGCTTTCAGAATACCGTAAGCAAAACCGGCTGTTGCCGAGCTTTCAAGATATGACGCGGGATCATCGAGCAGCGTATGCCACAGACCGCTATCGTCCTGATATTTCGCCAACGCGTCGATCTGGCTTTCCAGCACCTGCAATAGAAAACGGCGCGTGGCATTCTGTTCCGGCAATTCCAACAGTTCGATAAACTCAGGGATGGCGACGGTCAGCCAACTGTTGCCACGCGCCCAACGCGCCTGGGCAAAGTTATGTTTCCCCTCAAATGTCCAGCCGTGGAACCACAAACCGCTTTCACGATCCATCAGATACTGGACATGCAGCAGAAATTGATAAGTGGCCTCTTCCACAAATTCAGGGCGGTTCAACAGCTTGCCGATTTTTGCCAGCGGCAACACGCTCATCATCAGCGTGTCGTCCCACATTTGCTCCGTATTTTCATTGTTATAAACAATGTGTTGCAGGCCCTGCTTTTGCGTGCGCGGCATGTCGTACATCACCCACTCGGCCCAGCGCTCCAGATAAGGCAGCCAACGGGCATCGCGCGTCTCTTCATAACGATAAGCCAGCGTCAGGAACGGACAAACGGTGTTGACGTTCTTGGTCGGCGTGCCTTCATCCAGACGCGCGCTAAACCAGTCATCGATGATGGCCCGCATCCGCTGATCGCCGGTTTGCTGGTAGTACTGATAAATACCGTACAAACCGATGCCATGCGTCCATTCCCAACCCGCCCAGCCTTTGGTATCAATTACCCGGCCATCATCCAGCCGCAACAAAAATTCACCGGTTTTATCCTCAATACTCACCAGATTATGAGTAATACGGCCAATCAGCGCTTTCAACTCCTCGCGGGAGATGAAATGTTCTGGCTGACGTAACAGCGGGCTATGTTTTACACTGAATACAGTCATAGTCATTCATCCAATTTTATTTATCATTCAAAAGCTTAAAATATTCATGGTTGGGTAACGCGGGTGATGGGATCATTGGCCTTATTGCGGTTCAGGTAGCCAATATTATTATTGCCCCACAGCGACTCATACGGCATCCCGGCCAGCATTTCGACCACCACGCGCGCTTCGGGCGTAAGTCGCTCAGGAACCGGGCGTCCGGCTTCACGCATCTTCTGCGTTTCTTCGCGTAATACGCTATGTGTCTGAAGGTTGAGTTTGAAGCGCAGGGAAACCAGGAATCCTACCGCCAGCACGCCCACCGTGCCGAAGCTCAGGATCATCAGAATCGTATGGCTGACCTCCGGCGACTGCACGCTCTGCCCGGACACAAAACCGGACAGTTGCAATACCACGCCCACCAGCATCACCGCACCGGCCTGTGAAGCCTTACGGGTCAGCGTCATGATGCCGGCAAAGATGCCTTCACGACGCTGTGCGGTGATCACTTCATCCACATCAGCGATATAAGTGTACGTGTTCCACGGTACGTAGTTGATCCCGCCCCGGCCTAATCCCGCCAGCGCGGAAATCAATAGCAACAGCGAGAAGGCATCATGCAGATTGCTATACCACAGAAGGGAATAAGAGATGGCGCTCAGTCCGAACAGGCACACCACCAAACGATAAGATGGCGCGGGGCCGAAACGGATACACAGCGGGATCATGCCGATAACGGCAATAAATTGCAGGATCGCCATGGTGCCCATCAGGTTGGACGCCACCGTCGGGCTTTGCATCAGTACAAAGACCACATAGTAAGTGAAGACGGCGTTGAACACGTCCTGCGCAATATAACCGCCCAGATACATCCCCAGATGCTGACGGAAAATACGGATACGCAATGTAGACAACAACTCGACATTCAACCGTTTCAGGCTATCGACCAGCGACAGGGACTGGCGCTCTTTTTCCGCCCGCCGCGAGGCTTCCGACATTTGATCGCGTGGTCGCTCCCAGGTGAAGAGATAGACCAGCGTCAGCACCGCCGCGCAGATAATCGAAAACACCAGGCTGGAATAGAAGAACGACACCGCATTGTCTTTACCAAAATAGCCCAGCAGGATCCCTGGTAAAAACGCCGCCAGGATCGCGGACAACTGAGCCAACGCGATACGCGCGCCGGAGAATTTGGTTTTCTGTTTGAAATCGTCGGTCATCTCCGGCACCAGCGTTTCATACGGCACCAGCACCATGGTGTACACGATGTCAAACAGCAGGTAGGTCAGCAGATAGTACCAATATCCCATGTCGCCGACCCACATGAAGCTGTAGCTGAAGACACAGGGGATACCAAGCAGAATGAAAAATTTACGCCGACCAAAACGCTTACCCAGCCAGGTCGAACCGAAGTTATCAGTCAGGAAGCCCATTAACGGACTGACGACGGCATCCAGTACGCGGGCCATCGCAAAAATAAAGGTTGCTTCAATCGGCGTTAAGCCACAAAACGTGGTGTAAAAGTAGAGTAACCAGGCGGCCGTCAGCGCGGTGGTGCCTGCCCCAAGAAAGTCGCCCGAGCCATAGGCTAAGTAATTAGCCAACCCGATCTTACGTGTTTTCATACCCATCCTTCCTCGGTCATTGTATTTATGAAGGTGTTATGGCGGGTAGGAAGCGCTGTATCTCACTGCTTGCAAGTTGGCAGATGTCCTGCCGCCATTGCAGTTAAGGTAACGTTCGGCTTTCCCGAAAACCTTTGTACTTTTGCCACCGGATGCCGCTCACTGGCATCCCAGGGAAGAATGACCCGATCGGCTTCAAAGATTTTATAAAAAACGATTTTAACTTAAGAAAACCCCTGGTTCGTTTATGACGATCACAGGATAGACGGCGGGATATAAGGACTGGAAAAGGTAAGAGCGGAAGAACGCCGGACATAAAAAAATCCAGAAGCGATCTAACGCTTCTGGATTCATTGGTCAATCACGCTATGCGTAAGTCAGTTCTGACTCACGCAACATACCGCAATTATTGACCTTTCACTTCTTTCAGACCGTTGAACGGCGCACGGTTGCCCAGCGCTTCTTCAATACGGATCAGTTGGTTGTATTTGGCAACACGGTCAGAACGGCTCATGGAACCGGTTTTGATCTGACCTGCCGCCGTACCTACCGCCAGATCTGCGATGGTGGCATCTTCGGTTTCACCGGAACGGTGAGAGATTACCGCCGTGTAACCCGCATCTTTCGCCATCTTAATGGCAGCCAGCGTTTCGGTCAGAGAACCAATCTGGTTGAATTTGATCAGGATTGAGTTGGCGATGCCTTTATCGATACCTTCTTTCAGGATCTTGGTGTTAGTGACGAACAGATCGTCGCCAACCAGTTGAATTTTGTCGCCCAACACTTTGGTCTGGTAAGCAAAACCGTCCCAGTCAGACTCGTCCAGGCCGTCTTCGATAGAAACGATCGGATATTGTTTGGTCAGATCTTCCAGGAAATGAGTGAATTCTTCAGAGGTGAACGCTTTGTTGCCTTCGCCGGCCAGAACATATTTGCCGTCTTTGTAGAATTCAGATGCCGCGCAGTCCATCGCCAGTGTGATGTCTTTGCCCAGTTCGTAACCCGCCGCTTTCACCGCTTCAGCGATAACAGCCAGCGCTTCGGCGTTGGAACCCAGATTAGGCGCGTAGCCGCCTTCATCACCCACAGCCGTGTTCATACCTTTGGATTTCAGCACTTTAGCCAGGTTGTGGAAAACCTCAGAGCCCATACGGATGGCTTCTTTAACGGTTTTCGCGCCAACAGGCTGAATCATGAATTCCTGAATATCGACGTTGTTATCCGCATGCTCGCCGCCGTTGATGATGTTCATCATCGGCAGAGGCATGGAGTATTTGCCTGGGGTGCCGTTCAGTTCGGCGATGTGTTCATACAATGGTTGGCCTTTGGATGCCGCTGCTGCTTTGGCGTTAGCCAGAGAAACCGCCAGAATCGCGTTGGCGCCGAATTTGGATTTATTTTCCGTGCCATCCAGATCGATCATGATTTTATCAATGTTCGCCTGATCTTTCGCGTCTTTACCCAGAACCGCGTCGGCAATCGGGCCGTTAACCGCGGCAACCGCTTTGGTCACGCCTTTGCCCAGAAAACGAGATTTGTCGCCGTCGCGCAGTTCCAGCGCTTCACGAGAGCCGGTGGAAGCCCCTGACGGCGCCGCAGCCAGACCGACAAAACCACCTTCCAGATGAACTTCCGCTTCAACAGTCGGATTTCCGCGTGAGTCGATGATTTCACGGCCAATGACTTTAACAATTTTGGACATTAGATTTTCCTCAGTACAAGTTAAACTAAAACCTCAGACGAACAACGCGCCATCCTGAGATCGCGCGTTGCTGACAAAATCCTTACTTCATCTGACGCTTTTGATAGGCGCCAGCGGCTTTAACAAAGCCGGCAAACAAGGGATGTCCATCACGCGGCGTTGATGTGAATTCCGGGTGGAACTGACAGGCAACGAACCAAGGATGATCCGGCAACTCGATAATTTCCACCAGTCGGCGGTCGGCGGAAAGACCAGCAACCCGTAATCCCGCCGCTTCAATCGGTTTCAACAGCATGTTGTTGACTTCATAACGGTGGCGGTGACGTTCAATGATCGTCTGCTCGCCGTAAAGCTGACGAACCAGGCTGCCTTCGGTCAGATGACATTGCTGCCCGCCGACGCGCATGGTTCCTCCCAGATCGCTCGCTTCATCACGCACTTCAATGTTGCCGTTTTCATCGCGCCATTCCGTGATCAACGCAACCACCGGGTATTTACAGTCTGGCATAAACTCTGTTGAGTTTGCCTGATCCATGCCGGCAACGTTACGGGCAAATTCCATTAATGCGACCTGCATCCCCAGGCAAATGCCCAGATAAGGGACATTATTTTCGCGCGCATAGCGCGCCGTCATGATTTTGCCTTCAACGCCGCGGTAGCCGAAACCGCCGGGGATCAGGATAGCATCCAGATCTTTGAGCACTTCCACGCCGCGTGTTTCCACATCCTGCGAGTCAATAAGCTTGATATTCACCGTCAGACGATTTTTCAGGCCGCCGTGCTTCAATGCTTCGATTACCGATTTGTAAGCATCCGGCAGAGCGACATATTTGCCTACCATCCCGATGGTGACTTCGCCGCCCGGATTCGCTTCTTCGTAAACCACCTGCTCCCATTCTGACAGGTCAGCTTCGGGACAGTTCAAGCTGAATCGTTTACAAATATAATCGTCCAGGCCCTGAGATTTCAATAGCGACGGGATTTTATAAATGGAATCAATGTCTTTAAGGGAGATTACTGCTTTTTCCGGCACATTACAAAATAAAGCAATTTTTGCACGCTCATTAGCGGGTACGGTGCGATCGGAACGGCAAATCAGCACATCCGGCTGAATACCAATGGAAAGCAGTTCTTTTACCGAGTGCTGAGTGGGTTTGGTTTTCACTTCCCCCGCCGCCGCCAGATAAGGCACCAGCGTCAAATGCATGAACAACGTATGTTCGCGACCAACCTCCACCGCCATTTGCCGAATCGCTTCAAGGAACGGCAGCGATTCGATATCCCCTACCGTTCCGCCGATTTCAACCAGCACCACGTCATGACCTTCGCCGCCTTCCAGAATGCGTTCTTTGATGGCATTGGTGATATGGGGAATAACCTGAATGGTGGCGCCCAGATAATCGCCGCGGCGCTCTTTACGCAACACGTCGGAGTAGATCCGGCCAGTGGTGAAGTTATTGCGGCGCGACATCTTGGTGCGAATGAAACGCTCGTAGTGGCCCAGGTCAAGATCGGTTTCGGCGCCATCTTCGGTGACAAACACTTCGCCGTGTTGCGTCGGGCTCATCGTGCCCGGATCCACGTTGATATACGGGTCCAGTTTCATGATGGTAACGTTGAGGCCACGGGCTTCAAGAATAGCCGCTAGAGAGGCTGCGGCAATGCCTTTACCCAGAGAGGAAACGACCCCGCCGGTCACAAAAATATAATTAGTTGTCATGCTGAACCTGAGAGTTTAGGTTTAAGGACGATGGAAGAACCAAGACGGGAAAGTAGTATACCGGAACCTGTTGAACGCCACAAATGTTCGTTTTACTCATTATGGCGATCCCAACCCTCAGGCCGTAGGGGACTAACCCCGCTACTCAATATTGAATAACTGATTTAAAATCATTTAACTATCATAATAAAGCCGAAAAAATAGTGCTTTGACGAAAAAAAAACGGTCAATGCGTATTTTCCAGTGCTTTTACTTTTTGCCACGCGGCTTCCATTTCTTCCAGCGACGCCTGTTCCAGCGTTTTACCGGATGCATTAACTATCTGTTCTACCTGACGAAAACGGCGGGTGAATTTGCGATTGGCCGCCTGCAACGCGCGCTCGGCCTTATGCCCCAGATGACGAGAAAGATTGACTGTAGCGAACAATAAATCGCCAATTTCCTCACCCAGTTTCTCTTCATCGACAACGGCTTGCCGCGCTTCATGCATGACTTCCTCGATCTCTTCATACACTTTGTCGACCACCGGCCCCAGACTGTTCCAATCGAACCCCACTGACGCACAACGCTGCTGAATTTTTTGTGCTTTCATCAAGGCTGGTAAAGCATCGGGAATATCGTCCAACGGGGAATGACGATCTTTTTCCGCACGCTCTTGCGCTTTGGTCTGCTCCCAATTCACCAACACCGCCTCGCTGTCAGCGAGATCGGCATCAGCGAAAATATGCGGATGGCGACGTTCCAGTTTGTCGCTGATGGCATCGCAAACGTCGGAAAAATCGAACAATCCTTGTTCCTGCGCCATCTGCGCGTAAAACACCACCTGAAAAAGCAGATCGCCCAGTTCACCACGCAGATCATCAAAATCCTTGCGGCTGATGGCATCCAGCACTTCGTAAGTTTCTTCCAGTGTGTAAGACGTGATGGTGTCAAAGGTCTGTTTGCGATCCCACGGACAACCCTGCTCAGGATCGCGCAGGGTTTTCATGATGGAAAGCAGGCGTTCAATAGCAGATACCGTCATCGTGTTCTCCACTCATCCTCCTTGCTGGCGGCGGGCATCAATCACGTCCGGCAGTTGGTTGAGTTTGGCTAATACGCGGCCCAAAATCTGCAAATTGTAGATCTCTATATCCATGTCGATGGTCGCCAGTTGCTGTTTAGTATCGCTGCGGCTTGCCACGCCCAGCACGTTGACTTTCTCATTCGCCAGAATGGTGGTGATGTCACGCAGCAGACCACTGCGATCATTGGCTATCACCCTCACCACCAGCGAATAGCCGCTTGAGTAGCTTTCGCCCCACACCGCATCCACAATACGCTCCGGCGCGTTGCCGCGCAGATCGTCCAGTTGTTCGCAGTCGGCGCGGTGAATGGAAATTCCCCGCCCGCGGGTAATGAATCCGATAATCTCATCACCCGGTATCGGCTGGCAGCAGCGGGCAATGTGATGCATCAGATTGCCTACGCCCTCAACCACCACGCGGCCATTATCTTTACTGCGTGTTGCCGACTGCTGGGATTTTTGCGTCAGTTGACGCAACGCTTCGCGATCCTGCTCTTCGGCGCTGGGCTGGTTAAGCTGCGATTGTAGGAAGTTAATCAGTTGGTTGAGGCGCACGTCGCCGCCGCCAATCCCCGCCAACAGATCATCCAGCGAGTTCACGTTATAACGCGGCAACAATAGCTTTTCCGCCGCCTTGAGGCTAATGCCCAGATGCTCAAGTTCACTGTCCAGGATCTGCCGGCCAGCCAGTATGTTCTTGTCGCGATCCTGCTTGCGGAACCAGTTATGAATCTTCGAGCGCCCGCGGCTGGTGGTGATATATCCCAGATTGGGATTCAACCAGTCGCGGCTTGGATTCGGCTGCTTCTGCGTGATAACTTCGATCTGATCGCCCATCTGCAACTGATAGGTAAAGGGTACGATGCGCCCGCCGATTTTCGCGCCGATGCAGCGGTGGCCAATATCGCTGTGTATATGATAGGCGAAATCCAGCGGCGTCGATCCGGCGGGCAGATCCACCACATCGCCTTTGGGCGTGAACACATACACGCGATCGTCAAACACCTGACTACGAACTTCATCCAGCACTTCATCGGAATCCGCCATCTCTTCCTGCCACGCAATCAGCTTGCGCAGCCAGGCGATGCGGCCTTCGTAGCCGGAGCGTCCGCCGACCACCGTGCCTTCTTTGTATTTCCAGTGGGCGGCAACCCCCAGTTCGGCATCTTCATGCATTTGGCGGGTACGGATCTGGATCTCCAGAGTTTTGCCGCCCGGCCCCAACACCACGGTATGAATGGACTGATAACCATTCGGTTTCGGGTTGGCGACATAGTCGTCAAACTCATCCGGCAGATGACGGTAATGGGTATGCACAATGCCCAACGCACCGTAGCAATCCTGCAAGCGTTCCACCACGATGCGCACCGCGCGCACATCGAACAGTTCGTCGAACGACAGGGATTTTTTCTGCATCTTGCGCCAGATGCTGTAGATGTGCTTCGGACGGCCATAGATTTCCGCCTGTACGCTTTCTTCTTTCATCGCATTGCGCAGCGTTTTAACGAAATCATCAATGTACTGCTCGCGATCGATACGGCGTTCGTGCAGCAACGTGGCGATACGTTTGTACTCCTCGGGATGCAGATAGCGGAAACAGAAATCCTCCAATTCCCACTTAAGCTGACCAATCCCCAGCCGGTTGGCCAACGGCGCATAGATATTGGTGCACTCTTTGGCCGCCAGCACCCGTTCTTCTTCGGGCGCATCCTTCAGTTCACGCAGGTGTGCGATTCGTTCGGCAAGTTTGATGACCACACAGCGGAAATCCTCCACCATCGCCAGCAACATCCGACGAATGTTATCCACCTGTTCAGAAGCAACCGAATCATGCTGCGTCGCCTTCAGTTGGCGGATTGCATCCATATCGCGCACACCATGCACCAGTTCTACGATATTTTTACCAAATCGTTCCTGTAGCGTGGCTTCATCCACCACATTGGCATCGGCCAGAGGGAACAACATGGCAGCACGCATGCTGTCATTGTCCATACTCAGCGTGGAAAGAATTTCCACCATTTCGATACCGCGCCATAGCAACAGCAACGCATTGGGATGGTCTTGCGTTTGCTGTTCACAATAGCGCCAGGTTTCGGCTAAACGTTCACATGACTGTTGACTGGCAATACCAAGCGAAGCAATCCACGCGTCAGGCACGAATTCACCAGCCATGTTCAAATGCGCACTTCTTACCGCAACCATAATCTCTCCCTACGTTACCGACTGCCAGAGCCGTGCAAAAACAGTGCCATCGACTCTAGGTGTCCGGTATGTGGAAACATATCCAGCATCGCGACATTCGCCAGCCGATAACCGGCGGCAAGCAATATTTTACTGTCACGCGCCAGCGTCGTGGGGTTACAGGAAACATAAACCACACGTTGCGGCGCAAGCCTGACAATTTGCTTCATGACGCCTGCGGCGCCGGCGCGTGCCGGATCAAGTAATATTTTATCAAAACCCTGGGCTGCCCAGGGCTGCTGAGTGACATCATCGTCAAGATTTTGGTGAAAAAATGTGACATTGCCCAGCGCGTTGCGGCGGGCGTTCTCGCGCCCCTTCTCCACCAGCGCCATCACGCCTTCCACGCCAACAACGCAGGCTGCCCGCTGCGCCAGCGGCAGCGTAAAATTGCCCATGCCGCAGAACAAGTCCAATATTCTATCCTGTGGCTGCACATCCAGCCAGGCCAGCGCTTGCGCGACCATCTGCTGATTCACCGCATCATTGACCTGAATAAAATCCCGCGGGCTGAAGGTCAGATCCATGCCGGCAATCTGATACACCGGGGGTTCTCCGGCAAGGCGCGCCAGCGATTGCGCATCGGGCGCCAGATAAACCGCCAGAGCCTGTCGCTGCGCGAAATCACGCAGCGCCTGCGTATCGGCGTGACTCAACGGATCGAGGTGGCGCAATACCATCAGCGGCCCGTTATCCGCCAGAACCAGTTCGACATGCCCCAATCGCTTAGCCGCTTGCAGGCGACCCAGACAGTCACGCAGCGGCAGCAACAGGCTTTCCAGTTCCGGGCGTAAGATCGGACAGGCGTTAATGTCCACCAGATCGTGGGAACCAGACTGTCGATACCCCATAATCAGCCGTTGCTGTTTTCCCTGAGGCTGTTTTCCTTGAGACTGTTTTCCTTGAAAATAGTATAACGCAAGCCGGGTGCGCCGCCGGTAGGCATAAGCAGGGCCGGCGATCGTCGTCACTGGCAGTGAAGCCTCATCCATGTCATGGGACATCATGCGCCGCAACGCCGACGCTTTACTGCGCTGCTGCAATGCGATATCGGCATGTTGTTGCTGACAACCGCCACAGGTAGTGAAATGCGGACACCGCGGTTGAACGCGTTCAGCGCTGGGCGACAGAAGGCGTATTAGTTTAGCATGAGCGAACTGGCGCTTTTCTTCGGTTAGCTGGATTTCCGCCCGCTCTCCCGGCAAGACACCCGTCACAAAAATGGTTTTGCCCTGATGCCGCGCCACCCCTTGCCCAAAAGGATCGAGGGAGTCCACCGTCACGGTAAGCATTTGCCGGGTCGTCACGCGCCGGTTTGGAGAGTAGAATTGCGCCATAGTTTACAATCGTTTTTTCAGTACCATAATTTTACACGTTATCTACCCACTTGATTTCACGTTGCAGGCGCGATACATCTGCAATTTACAAAATAACGGGTAAGCCGGGCTTAATTCTCCCACATTGGAACCTCATGACCAAATACAGTCTGCGCGCGCGTATGCTAATCATGATTCTGGCACCGACATTAATCATCGGGCTGCTGCTCAGTGCCTTTTTCGTCATACAGCGCTATAACCAACTCCAGACTCAACTGACCGAGTTCGGCACCACCATCATTGAACCGCTGGCCATCACCAGCGCCTATGCCATTACGCAGAAACAACAGAAAACCATCCAGCCGCTGATTAATACCATCCACCGGAGTCATTCCACCACGATTCGAACCATCAGCGTATTTAATGAAAAAAACCAACTGCTGGCCAGCACCAACATTCGCCATAATAATTTACTGATGTCGTCGATAAATGACGTCCCCTTCTATCATGGTCTGCACCAACATTCGTCTGAAAATTTTCTGATCCTGCACATGCCCATCATCGCCGATAGTGAAATTACTATCGGCACTGTCACACCGCCCATCCACGATATAATTAAGCCGATCGGCTATATCGTCATCGAATTGGACATCACGGCGCTAAAACTCCAGCAATATCAAGAGATTTTCGTTGCCGTTCTTCTACTGCTGCTTTGTCTGGCGATTGCGGTGCTGTTTGCCTACCACTTGATGCGGGACGTAACCGCACCGATCCGCAATATGGTTGAAACGGTCGATCGAATCCGACGCGGACAACTGGACAGCCGGGTGGAAGGCCATATGTTGGGCGAACTCGATATGCTGAAAAACGGCATCAACTCCATGGCGATGTCATTGACCGCCTATCACGAGGAAATGCAGCAGAATATCGATCAGGCGACATCCGATTTGCGTGAGACGCTGGAGCAGATGGAGATCCAGAATGTGGAACTGGATATCGCCAAAAAACGCGCTCAGGAAGCGGCGCGTATTAAATCCGAATTTCTGGCCAACATGTCGCATGAGCTCAGAACACCGCTGAACGGGGTGATCGGCTTTACCCGCCAGACATTGAAAACGCCGCTGAATAACACGCAAACTGATTATCTGCGCACCATTGAGCGCTCCGCCAACAACCTGCTGAACATCATCAACGATGTGCTGGATTTCTCAAAACTGGACGCGGGCAAACTGGCGCTGGAGCATATTCCGTTTTCGCTGCACGACACGCTGGATGAAGTCGTGGTGCTGCTGGCTCATACCGCCCACGAAAAAGGTCTGGAACTGACGCTGGATATTCAGAACGATATCCCGGAACAGTTTATCGGCGATCCGTTACGCATTCAGCAAATCATCACCAACCTGCTGGGCAACGCGATTAAATTCACCGAACAGGGCAACATTGATATCCGGGTGGAGAAACGCCGACAGGAACACAACGAAGTCCACTTGGAAATTCAAATCCGCGACACCGGAATCGGTATTGCCAAAACACAGCAGGCACAGCTGTTTCAGGCTTTCCGTCAGGCCGATACCAGCATTTCCCGACGTCATGGCGGTACAGGGCTTGGTCTGGTGATTACCCAACGGCTGGTCAAAGAGATGGGCGGCGATATCAGTTTCCAGAGCCAGATGAATCAGGGATCGGCTTTCTGGTTCCATATCAGTTTGCCGCTGGATCCGCATGCGACGCCAGCCCAGCCGGTTTACCGGCTATTGCACGGCAAACATCTGGCTTATGTTGAAGGTAACCCGTCGGCGGCGCAGGCCACGCTGAACATTCTTGGTCAGACGCCGTTGACGGTCAGCTACAGTCCGACGCTGGAACAGCTTCCCGAAGAGGCATTCGATATTATGTTGCTCGGCATTCCGGTGCATTACCGCAACACCCTGATGGACTATACGCCGAAGTTGCGCGATGTCTGCCGTCGCGCGCCCTGTGTCATTCTGGCCCTGCCCAGCCTGGCGCAAATGGATGCGGAACAACTCAAGCGCTTTGGCGTTCACGCCTGCCTGAGCAAACCTCTCTCGTCGACGCGTTTATTGCCGCTGCTGCAAGATAGTTCCCTGTTTCAATCGTCACTGCTATCGGAAAATACGCCGCCGGTTGGAGAGCAGACAGCGCATGCGCTCCGGCTGCCACTGAACGTGATGGCGGTGGATGACAATCCGGCCAACCTGAAACTGATCGGCGCCTTGCTGCAAGAGCAGGTCGAACAAATTATTCTCTGCGAAAACGGCGCCGACGCCATCGAGCAGGCTAAACGTCAGGAAATCGACATCATACTCATGGATATCCAGATGCCGGAAATGGACGGTATCCGCACCAGCGAACTGATCCGCCAGTTGCCCAACCATATAGAAACCCCGATCGTCGCGGTTACCGCGCACACCCTGGATGACGACCGCGAGCATCTGCTGCAAGCAGGAATGGATGATTATCTGGCCAAGCCGATCGACGAGCAGATGCTAAGAAATGTACTGATCCGGTATGCGCATATTGAAGAGACGACGCCGCCGCTTGATGAACATGATAAGAGCCAGTTATCGCTGGACTGGACGCTGGCGCAGCGTCAGGCCGCCAATAAGCCCCAGTTGGCGCACGATCTGTTACAGATGCTGCTGGATTTTCTGCCGGAAGTCCGTTGCAGAGTTGAAGACGTGTTAAACAATCAGTCTGACGACAACATCGTTGATTTAATTCATAAACTACACGGCAGTTGCAGTTATAGCGGCGTTCCACGCCTGAAAAGCATTTGCTGCTATCTGGAACAGCAGTTACGTCAAGGCGTTGATGCCAGTGAGTTGGAACCAGAGTGGCTGGAACTGCTAGATGAAATAGAAAACGTCATTGAAGCCGCGAATTTACATTTTCAGCATGTCTCCGCACGTGAGCAAGCGCTTTAGGCAAAGCGCTTGCCGCTGATCCTGACGCACTACGATAAATCTTTCGACAACTTGATAACAGCGGCAATATTACGCGCGGTCATCCGTACATTGTCTGCGGCATTATCCAATGCTTCCTCCAGCGAACAAATGTTGTACAGCACGCTGAATACGGCATCCAAACCGTGCTCATGAACCCCCCCCACATCCGCCGTCAGGCTGCCGGCAATGCCGATCACCGGTTTATCGTAACGTTTAGCCACCCGCGCCACACCAATCGGCACCTTGCCGTGGATCGTCTGGCTATCGATCCGGCCTTCACCGGTAATAACCAGAGTGGCGTCTCTGACCAGTTCATCCAGCCCCAGGGCCTCGGTTACGATCTCAATGCCCTGCCGTAATTCGGCGCCGCAGAAAGCCTGCAACGCCGCGCCCATGCCGCCAGCCGCGCCAGCGCCAGGCACCTGTTCAACGTCCATATCCAGATCACGACGGATCACTGCCGCATAATGTTTAAGGGCGTTGTCGAGTTGTTCGATCATCCCGGTCGTCGCGCCTTTCTGCGGACCAAATATCGCCGAGGCGCCCTGTTTCCCGGTTAGCGGATTGGTGACATCACAGGCCACTTCAAAGCGACAATCGTTAATGCGCGGGTCCAGTTCATGAATATCTATACTTGCCAGTTCATCAAGCGCGCCGCCGCCATAGCCAATCTGGTTACCGCTATCATTGAGCAGTCTGGCGCCCAGCGCCTGCGCCATTCCCGAACCGCCGTCATTGGTGGCGCTGCCGCCAATACCGATGATGCAATGTTTCACGCCATGATCCAATGCACAACGAATCAGTTCTCCCGTTCCGTAACTGGTGGTCAGCAATGGGTTGCGCTGTTGGGCGGGTACGCGCTCCAACCCGCTGGCCGCCGCCATCTCGATAAACGCCGTTTTCTCATCACCCGACAGGCCGAAAAACGCCTCGATCCTGTCCCCTAGCGGCCCCGTCACTTTTACCTGCACTATTTTGCCGTGTGTGGCCGCAACCATGGCCTCCACCGTCCCCTCGCCCCCATCGGCGACCGGCAGTTTGATGTAGCAGGCATCGGGAAAGATGTCACGAAATCCCTTTTCGATCTGAGTAGCCACTTCGTGTGCGGACAAGCTCTCTTTATAAGAATCCGGTGCGATAACTATTTTCATAAACCATCCGATATCAAAAACCATCCGATTTCATAAACGTTCCGATTGCATCAATAATTCGCGCGCTACTGAATCGGCGCTTATCAGAATGATTATCCTCAGCCAGACAAGTGCCGACGGCGCGCTTGTCTGGCTGGGAGCTCGTCACGATTTAGCGTGATACTTCCACTTTAGCCAATTTTTCATAGTAGCAGGCCAACGCACTGTGATCGGCGCTACCCAAATCATCCGCTTTCAATGCCTGCATCATCTCCATCACCGTGGCCGTCAGCGGCAGTTGCGCCCCCACGCCGTGTGACGTATCCAGCGCATTGGCCAGATCCTTGATATGCAAATCGATACGGAAACCCGGCTTGAAGTTGCGATCTAATACCATCGGCGCTTTGGCATCCAGCACGGTGCTGCCCGCCAGACCACCGCGGATCGCCTGATAAACCAGATCCGGGTTGACGCCGGCTTTGGTCGCCAGCACCAACGCTTCCGACATCGCCGCAATGTTCAACGCCACAATCACCTGATTCGCCAGTTTGGTCACGTTGCCCGCGCCGATATCGCCGGTGTGCACCACAGAACCAGCCATCGATTTCAGGATGTCGAAACAGCGGTCGAACTGCGCTTTATCGCCGCCGACCATGACCGACAGGGTGCCATCAATCGCTTTGGGTTCGCCGCCGCTGACCGGCGCATCCAGCATCGCGATCTCTTTTTCCGCCAACACGCAGGCGATCTCCCGGCTGGCGAGCGGCGCGATCGAACTCATGTCCACCACAATGCTGCCGGCGCGCGCGCCTTCGATAACGCCGTTTTCTCCCAGCACCACCTCTTTGACATGGGGAGAATTAGGCAACATGGTGATGATCACCTCACACTGTTCCGCCACCTGCCTTGGCGTTTGCGCGGCCAGTGCGCCTGCGGCGACAACCTCGGCGACGGCCTGCTGATTTCTGTCCATCACGACTAATGAGTAACCTGCTTGCAGCAGATTTTTACTCATCGGTTTTCCCATGATACCCAGTCCAATAAAACCAATTTTCATCGCTATAACCTCATTGTCTGATGTCTTGATCACTGCCGCTGTGCGCTTAACGCACAGCGGAGCTACGCTTTAAATTTGTCGCGCAACGCCTGTGTTGCGCCACGGAACACCCCCAGATCGCTGCCGACCGCCACGAAGGTCGCGCCCCATTCCAGATACCGGCGGGCATCGGCTTCCACCGGGGCCAAAATACCGCAAGGCTTGTGGTGCGCCGCGGCGCGTTCAAAGATATGACGGATAACCCGCTGGACTTCAGGATGGTTCGGCTGCCCCAGATACCCCAGCGCGGCGGACAGATCGCCCGGCCCGACAAAAATGCCGTCCACCCCGTCCACGGCGGCGATCTCATCCAGATTGTCCACGCCTTGCTGACTTTCAATCTGCACCATGACGGTAATGTGTTGGTTAATGGTCGCGAAGTAATCAGGTTCGGTACCGTAGCAGTTGCTACGATGCGCCACCGATACCCCGCGGATGCCGGCAGGCGGATAGCGGGTTGACGCCACCGCGCGAACGGCTTCCTCCTCGGATTCCACAAAGGGGATCAAAAAGTTATTGAAACCGATATCCAGCAAACGCTTGATGATGACCGGCTCATTACACGGCGGGCGAACCACTGGCGCGCTGTGGCTGCCTTGCAGCGCCATCAATTGCGGAATAAACGTCATGATATCGTTAGGCGCATGTTCGCCATCCAGTACCAGCCAGTCAAAACCCGCCAGCCCCAGCACTTCGGTGGTTATCGGATTCCCCAACGCGCACCAGCAGCCGATCAAAGTTTTTCCCTGCCGTAGATCCTGACGAAAACGGTTAGGTAACAACGGAGTCTTCATTTTTTATCCTCAGTCATTCCGGCGCCGCCCCGGTTGAGGCGACGTCAGCAAACAGCCAATAAAAGCAACGGTTAACGAACCAGACACGGGCGTTTGTGATCAAACGTCCAGCCTGGTATCAGATACTGCATGCCCATGGCGTCGTTACGCGCTCCCAGCCCCCTGTTTTTATACAGTTCATGCGCCTTCATCACCTGCGCCATATCCAACTCGATGCCCAGGCCGGGTTTCTTCGGTACTTCCACCATGCCGCCCGCGATCTGCAACGGCGCTTTAGTCAGGCGCTGATTGCCCTCCTGCCAGATCCAATGCGTATCAATCGCCGTGATTTTGCCCGGCGCCGCCGCCGCGACATGGGTGAACATCGCCAGAGAGACATCAAAGTGGTTATTGGAGTGCGAGCCCCAGGTCAGGCCCCATTCGTGACACATCTGCGCGACACGCACAGAACCTTGCATCGTCCAGAAATGCGGGTCCGCCAACGGAATATCGACCGATTGCAGCGAAATGGTGTGTCCCATCTGCCGCCAGTCGGTGGCGATCATGTTGGTGGCGGTCGGCAGGCCAGTGGCACGCCGGAATTCCGCCATCACTTCACGCCCGGAGAACCCCTGCTCCGCGCCGCAGGGATCTTCCGCATACGCCAATACGCCGCGCAACTGCTTGCCAAGCCGGATCGCTTCTTCCAACGACCAGGCGCCATTCGGGTCAAGTGTGATACGCGCCTGTGGGAAACGTTTTGCCAGCGCGGTCACCGCTTCGGCTTCTTCACTACCCGCCAGTACGCCGCCCTTCAGTTTGAAATCATTGAAGCCGTATTTTTCGTAAGCCGCTTCCGCCAAACGCACAATGCTTTGCGGCGTCAAGGCCTCCTCATGGCGCAGCCGATACCAGTCGCATTTTTCATCCGGCTGACTTTGGTACGGGAGATCGGTTTTGTTGCGATCGCCGACGTAGAACAGATAACCCAGCATTTCCACCGCATCGCGTTGTTGACCATCGCCCAGCAACGAGGCGACGCTCACATTAAGGAACTGTCCCAGCAGATCGAGCATCGCCGCCTCGATACCGGTGACGACATGGATCGTGGTGCGCAGATCGAATGTCTGTAAACCGCGCCCGGCCGCGTCGCGGTCAGCGAACTGAGCACGAACCCTGGACATCACATTCTTATATTCCCCCAGCGTCCTACCCACCACCAGTTCGCTGGCCTCTTCCAGCGTCTGGCGTATTTTCTCGCCGCCCGGAATTTCACCCACGCCCGTATGTCCGGCGTTATCCTTAATGATCACGATATTGCGGGTGAAGTAAGGCGCGTGCGCGCCGCTGAGGTTCAGCAACATGCTGTCATACCCGGCAACGGGGATAACCTGCATGCCGGTAATAACCGGCGTCGTACTTTGCAACGTCATATTTTTATCCTTTTTATCATTTAGCGGGGTCGCGTAGGGTTAGCGACCAAATACCGGGCGTTTGCGATCAAACGTCCAACCGGGGATCAGGTATTGCATCGCCGCCGCGTCGTTACGCGCGCCGCTTGGCAATTTTTTATGGCGTTCATGCGCCTTCATCACCTGATCCATATCCAACTCAATACCGAGTCCCGGACGGTCCGGCACCCGGATTTTTCCATTGACGATTTGCAGTGGTTCTTTGGTCAGATGTTGGCCTTCCTGCCAGATCCAGTGCGTGTCGATCGCAGTTGGATTGCCTGGCGCAGCGGCCCCCACATGCGTAAACATGGCCAACGAAACATCAAAGTGGTTATTGGAGTGACATCCCCAGGTGAGACCCCATTCATCGCACATCTGCGCTACGCGCACGGCGCCGTGCATCGTCCAGAAATGCGGATCGGCCAGCGGGATATCCACAGCCTGCAACATGACGGCATGATTCATTTCACGCCAGTTGGTGGCGATCATATTGGTGGCGACCGGCAGGCCGGTGGCGCGGCGGAATTCCGCCATCACTTCCCGACCGGAAAAACCCTGTTCAGCGCCACACGGATCTTCGGCGTAAGTCAGAACGCCTTGCATGTCTTTACACAGACGAATGGCTTCATCCAGTCGCCAGGCGCCGTTCGGATCGACCGTGATACGCGCATCCGGGAAACGTTGTTTAAGCGCCTTGACGGTGTCTATTTCCTGCTCGCCCGGCAACACACCGCCTTTCAGTTTGAAATCTTTAAACCCATAACGATCGGCTGTCGCTTCAGCCAGACGGACCACCGCCTCGCTATTCATCGCTGGCTGATGACGCAGGCGATACCACTCATGCTTGCCCTGTTCACCGCTCAGATAAGGCAAATCGGTTTTTGTGCGATCGCCAATGTAGAATAGGTAGCCCAGTACCGTAACCTCATCACGCTGTTTACCCGGCCCCAGCAGTTCTGCCACCGGCACGCCCATAAACTGCCCCATCAGGTCGAGCAAGGCGGCCTCCAGCGCGGCCACGGCATTCACCCGTAATTCAAACGTCCAGGCGCCTTTACCAAAGGAATCGAAATCCGAGGACTGGTTGCCCTTATGCACGTCATGCACCAGACGGTTCATACGGGCAATTTGCTGACCTTTCACGCGTGGAATCGCTTCTGCCAACGTGTTGTAAATCACTTCGCCGCCCGGCGCTTCGCCGACACCGGTATGGCCGGCGTTATCGGTCAGGATGACGATATTACGGGTAAAATAAGCGCCATGCGCGCCGCCGATATTTAATAACATGCTGTCATAACCAGCGACGGGAATAACTTTCATATCGGTAATGATGGGGGTTTCTGAAACGTTATTGCTGCCCATTACACTCTCCTGGAATTAAACCGGTGAATAACGCTCATCTTTATGTTGAATAAGTGAGGATTGGCTGATAAAGAAAAACCAGAGAGTGGCGTTATCAAAAAGGCGCATTGATGAAATCATTAATAAAACAACACCATCATTACTTTACTCTGTCAGCTTCGATTAAAATTATAAGTTTTCTTATTTCACAACTCATTGGGCAATAGCTCAGTATTCAACCGGAAAAATCAGATTAAATATGTCATCGGCACAACTCAATGGGATGTATTTCACGAAAACCGTATCACGAAAAAACCCGCCGCCTGAGCTAAAATAAATACCGCGCCGCGCTATTGGAAAATAGCGCGGCGTTTAAAATATCAGGTAAACACCCGTGTTATTGCCGGAAGGGTTTCAGTTCAATGCGCTTGATTTCACCCACAATAAACAAGTAACTGACGATGGCGACCAGAGCATGAATACCGACATACACCAGACCGCCGTTGAATGATCCCGTCATACCGATGATGTAACCAATGGCGATTGGCGTCACGATACCGGAAGCGTTGCCGCATGTATTAAACAAACCGCCGCTTAACCCGCTGATTTCTTTAGGCGCGGTATCCGCCATCACCGCCCAGCCCAGTGCGCCGATGCCTTTACCGAAGAAGGCGGCCGACATGACCGCAATAACCACCCATTCGGTTTCAACATAATTACAAATCACCATCGACATCGAGAGGAACATCCCCAGAACAATGGGGGTTTTACGGGCAAATGTCAGTGAATTGGTGCGGCGCATCAGGTAATCGGAAATCACGCCGCCCAGCACGCCGCCCACGAAACCGCAGATAGCGGGCACAGACGCCACAAACCCGGCCTTAAGGATCGACATACCGCGCGCCTGAACCAGATAAAGCGGAAACCAGGTGATAAAAAAGTACGTCAGCGCATTTATGCAATATTGCCCGATGTAAACACCAATCATCATGCGGGATTGCAGCAATTGCTTAACCTGATACCATTTTTCTCCTTTAACCGTTTCTTTCTTCACCCCCTTGGCATCCATATTGATCAGCGCGCCGCCCGCTTCAATATAATCAAGCTCCGCCTGATTGACGCTTGGGTGATCTTTCGGATCGTGGATCACTTTCAACCACAGAATACTGATGATGATCCCCAGCCCGCCCATAAACCAGAACACGTGCGCCCAGCCGACCGCATGCGTCAACCAGCCCATAATCGGCGCAAAAATAACCGTGGCGAAATACTGTGCGGAGTTAAAAATGGAAACCGCCGTACCACGCTCCTGCGCGGGGAACCAGGCAGCGACGATACGACTGTTGCCGGGGAACGAGGGAGACTCACACAACCCGACCATAAAGCGCAGGAAGAACAGCGCAATAACAATGGATGCGGTGGTGGGGAACAGATCGACGAACCCTTGCAACAGGGTGAACAACGACCAGGTAAAAATACTCCAGAAGTAAACACGTTTGGAACCGAAGCGGTCAAGCAGCCAGCCGCCAGGGATTTGCCCAATAACATATGCCCATGAGAAGGCGGAGAAAATGAATCCCATGCCCACGGCATCCAGCCCGATTTCCTGGGACATCGCCGAACCGGCAATGGAAAGTGTGGCACGATCGCCATAGTTAAATGACGTGACGATAAACAACATCACGACAATCCAGTAGCGGGCGTTGGTTCTCTTTTGTATAGCGCCAGCCGCTGAGCTTGCTGTATTCATGATGAACTCCTGCTTCAATCGCGGTTCGCTCATTCATTCCGACTAACAGATAATGCAGGTAGGATTATCAGAATGAAGATCAGTGGAAAGTAAATTGCCATTTATTTTTTTTGCGAATAGCCAGGCTATATAGCATCAGCGTAATTAGCTGATATTTTCACTCGCCGGATAATTATAATTTTTACCCACGCCTTGCTCACTAGAGAAAAGCACAACATTAAAATAATCGTTGTCAATATGTTGGTGCACTTGCCCTATATAGTGCGAGGCATTTCACGAAAACCGAACATTTCCTGCGATTGATAACATATTTAATCCCCCGAAGCTCAGCACCTGTTTTTATAAAAAAAGAGTGTGAGCGACTTCACCAAAGATTAGCAACTCGCCCTGAAAAATAGATTTTAAAACGCACTTCTTTAGTCAAATGCATAGTGCAAGACCATTTATTGCTCACGTATACTCATTAATGGCAATGTCGCTGATATCGCAAGACGTATTTTATAAATACACAATAAAGGTTTTCATCATGTCAGAAAAACCAGAAATTAATGTTGAAAAAGAAACCCCTCTTTATATTAAAGTTAATGACGCTGATAATGTGGCCATTGTCGTGAATAATAATGGCTTACGCGCCGGAACCCGTTTTAATAATGGTCTTGAATTAATTGAACATGTTCCTCAGGGCCATAAAGTTGCGCTGGTGGATATCACCATAGGGGCCGCCATTATCCGCTATGGCGAAGTTATTGGTTACGCATTACGCGATATTCCACGGGGAAGCTGGATCGATGAGTCGCTGGTCGCGCTCCCTCAGGCGCCAAAGCTAGGCGACCTGCCATTGGCGACCAACGTTCCCGCCCCGCTTCCGCCCCTGGAAGGTTATACCTTTGCCGGTTACCGTAATACCGATGGCAGCGTCGGCACCAAAAACCTGCTTGGCATCACCACCAGCGTCCATTGCGTCGCCGGAGTGGTGGATTATGTGGTGAGGATTATCGAGCGGGACCTGCTGCCGCGTTATCCGAATGTGGATGGCGTGGTGGCGCTTAACCATCTTTACGGTTGCGGCGTCGCCATCAATGCGCCTGCGGCGGTGGTTCCCATCCGTACCCTGCATAATCTGGCGCTGAACCCCAATTTCGGCGGCGAAATCCTGGTTGTCGGCCTTGGTTGTGAGAAGTTACAACCAGAGCGTCTGCTTGAAGGCACGCCGGACGTGCAGGCCATTTCGTTGGATGACAGCAGTATTGTGCGCTTGCAGGATGAGCATCATGTCGGCTTCAAATCGATGGTCGATGATATCCTGACGATGGCCGACAAACATCTGCGTAAGTTGAACGAACGCCAGCGTGAAATCTGTCCGGCATCGGAATTAGTGGTCGGGATGCAGTGCGGCGGCAGCGATGCCTTCTCCGGCGTGACGGCCAACCCCGCAGTTGGGTTCGCTTCGGATCTGCTGGTGCGCTGTGGCGCCACCGTCATGTTCTCCGAAGTCACCGAGGTGCGTGACGCCATTCATTTGCTGACGCCGCGCGCCGTTAATCAAGAAGTCGGTAAACGCCTGCTGGAAGAGATGGCCTGGTACGATAACTATCTCGACAGCGGGCAGACCGACCGCAGCGCCAACCCGTCACCCGGCAACAAAAAAGGCGGACTGGCCAATGTGGTAGAAAAAGCGCTCGGCTCGATTGCCAAGTCCGGCACCAGCGCCATCGTTGAAGTGCTATCGCCTGGGCAGCGCCCCACCAAACGCGGCCTGATTTTTGCTGCCACCCCCGCCAGTGATTTTGTCTGCGGCACCCAACAACTCGCCTCCGGGATCACCGTTCAAGTATTTACCACCGGACGCGGCACGCCTTATGGCTTACTTGCCGTCCCCGTCATCAAGATGGCGACGCGGACCGCATTGGCAAACCGCTGGTATGATCTTATGGATATTGATGCCGGAACCATTGCTACCGGCGAAGCGACAATTGAAGACGTAGGCTGGCAACTCTTCCATTTCATTTTGGAAATTGCCAGCGGCAAAAAGAAAACCTGGTCAGATCAATGGGGACTTCACAACGCCCTGGCGGTGTTCAATCCAGCCCCCGTCACCTGATTGAAACATCAGGTCTCTTTATGGCCGGGATTTATTCCGGCCATTTTATTTATTAATTCAATAAGTGACTGTTTGACCGGCAATCAATTTAATACAGATTAGCGAATTAAAAACACGCGCAGAAAAGGTAAAAAAGCCATAATCAGCAACATTCCACATAGAAATCGCCAATAACCGCTCAATAAAATTTAACAAATCCAATATTTCCCAGTCTGACCTACCGCCATTAACGTCTATGGTAATTAATCCGGTGAAATAAAAATATCTTGTTACATGTAATGTAATAAAACAGAGGCGATTCTCTCCATTTTCTACACTATTTAGCTAATGAATATGCTCAGATCGCCGATAGAAACAGTACCTATAGCCTAAATCATTCGAATTGCAGACAAGCGGCAATGTTAAGAATGATGGGTGTGGATTATTTTCTGGAGGGAACATGTCAAATACCATTAGTAGCATCAATGTATCGACAGCTACCAGCAGTAGTAAAAGCAGCAGTAATACTGAGCAACAGATTGCGCAGTTGAGTAAGCAAATTCAGACGCTGACGCAAAAAGCCAGTAAGTTGGCGGCCTCTGCCACCAGCGCGGGAACAGAAGAAGAAAGTAAACAGATAGAGAAACAGCAGCAAATCATTCAGTCACAAATCCAGATGTTACAGGCTCAAATCGCTCGCTTACGCAATGAAGAGGCGGAAAAACAGACGGATCAGGTTTCTCAGACTCAGGCGTCTAAACAAGAAAGCGTTAATCTTCCTAATGAAAAAGGCCAGATTAATATCTATGTCTAGTCTTATTTCTTTTTGCTAATAAAACAAGGGCATCGTTAAACGATGCCTTTGTCTTATCTGTACGAATATCTGGCGGCATCATCGTTTCAGCGGCTTAATCAACCCTTGCAAACCTTCTATTTTTATCGCCAACGTCAGTTGCATCAGTTCGCCTAATCGTCCTTTAGGAAACTCGCCTTTGCGGGCAAACCACAACAGATATTCCTCCGGCAAATCGATCAGAGCACGCCCCTGATATTTACCAAAGGGCATCGGCGTATTGGCAATCTCCAGCAGATCCTGTTTTTCCATCAGATCAAGCACCCAACAGGCGGATCATTTCCGCTTCATCAATAATCGGGATCCCCAGTTCCTGTGCTTTGTTCAGTTTCGATCCGGCCGCTTCCCCGGCAATCACCATATCGGTTTTTTTCGATACGCTGCCACTGACTTTTGCCCCCAACGCCGTCAGCCGGTCTTTGGCTTCATCACGGGACAAAATGCTTAACGATCCGGTCAGCACCACCGTTTTCCCGGCAAATGGGCTGTCGATCTCATCCGCTTTGATCACCACTGGCGCAGGCCAGTGAATGTTGATGCCTGCGGGATCGGTTAACTCGCGGATCACTTTTTGATTGTGATCTTCATCAAGGAAATGACGTACATGGGCTGCCACCACTTTCCCCACGTCAGCGACGTCAAGCAACGCCTCTTCATCCGCCGCGAATAACGCGTCCAGCGAACCGAAGTGCGCCGCTAGATTCGCCGCCGTCGCCTCACCGACATCACGGATCCCCAATGCATACAGGAACCGCGCCAGCGTGGTGCTTTTCGCTTTTTGCAATGCGTTCACCAGATTCTGCGCCGACTTCGGCCCCATACGATCAAGGCCGGTCAGAATACCCGCCGTTAGCCGGAACAGATCGGCTGGTGTTTCGACATACTGTTTTTCTACCAGTTGATCGATAATTTTGTCGCCCATACCCTCTACATCCAGCGCACGACGGGAAACAAAATGCTTCAACGCCTCTTTGCGCTGCGCACCACAGATTAGCCCTCCGGTACAACGCGTAACGACTTCGCCCTCAACGCGCTCCACATCGGAATGGCACACCGGACAGTGCGTGGGGAATTCAATTGCCCGGGCATCCGCCGGACGCTCCGACGCCACCACACCTACAACCTGCGGGATCACATCCCCCGCCCGGCGGACAATAACCCGATCGCCAATCTGCAACCCAAGACGTTCAATTTCATCGGCATTGTGCAGCGTCGCATTGCTGACCATCACCCCGGCGACCGCTACCGGTTCAAGACGGGCAACAGGCGTGATGGCCCCGGTGCGCCCAACCTGAAATTCGACATCGCGTATCCAGGTCAACTGTTCCTGAGCCGGAAATTTGAAGGCCACCGCCCAACGCGGGGCTTTGGCAACAAAACCGAGGCGCGCTTGCAACGCCAGATCGTCGACTTTGATCACCACGCCATCAATGTCGAACCCCAGCGAAGCGCGATCCTGTTCAACCTGATGATAGAAATCGAGGACTTCGGCGCTGCCGGTACAACGCTTGATGCGATCGCTAACCGGCAGTCCCCACTGTTTAAACCGCATCAGGCGTTCCCAGTGGCTGTCCGGCAACTCGCCGCCCTCCAGCAAACCGACGCCATAACAGAAAAAGGTCAGCGGGCGTTTGGCCGTAATGCGGGGATCAAGCTGACGCAACGATCCGGCGGCCGCATTACGCGGATTGGCGAACACTTTGCCGCCAGTGCGTCGCGCCTCGTCATTCAGTTTTTCAAAACCGCTGTGTTTCATGAACACCTCACCGCGCACTTCCATCCGCTGCGGGATGTTGTCGCCCCTGAGACGTAGAGGAATAGCGCCGATGGTGCGAATGTTGCTGGTAATGTTCTCGCCGGTGGTGCCATCGCCGCGCGTCGCGCCGCGCACCAGCACCCCATCTTCGTACAACAGGCTGACAGCCAAACCGTCCAGTTTCAGTTCGCAACAGAACGTCAGATCCTCAGCACTTTTCAGCCGATCGCCAATACGCTTGCTGAACGCCAGATAGCTGTCTTCATCAAAGACGTTATCCAACGACAGCATCGGCACTTCGTGCCGCACCGGTTCGAACGCGGCCAACGGCGCGGCGCCTACGCGCTGAGTCGGAGAATCGGCGGTCACCAACTGTGGGTAAGCCGCTTCCAACGCCTTCAGTTTCTGCATGAGCCGATCATATTCCGCATCGGGAATTTCCGGCGCATCTTCAACGTGATATTTGTATTCATGATGACGCAACAATCCGCGCAGTTCTTCGACGCGTAACGTTGCCTCACGCACTTCGGCTGACTCTACATTCAATGGTTTCATACCTGTATCAATGACGTGATATCATTCGTTAGTCGGGTTTGCCCGCTTTAATGATATTAATGATGTTGGTGGTGGAGCAGCCATCCTCAAAATTCAGGACTTTAACTTCCCCGCCGTTAGCCCACACTTCTTCGCTACCAGCAATCTGATGCGGCTGATAATCACCGCCTTTCACCAACACATCAGGCAGCACGTCGGCAATCAGACGCTGCGGCGTATCTTCCTCGAACGGTACGACCCAGTCCACGGCGTCCAACGCACCCAGTACGATCATACGCTGCGCCAGCGGATTCACCGGACGGGTTGGTCCTTTCAGGCGCTGTGTCGACGCATCGCTGTTTACCGCAACGATCAGCCGATCGCCAAGTTTGCGCGCATTCGCTAAATAGGAAACATGTCCCGCGTGCAGAATATCGAAACAGCCATTGGTCATGACAATCTTTTCGCCACGCGCCCGCGCCTGCGCAACCGCCTCTTTCAACTGTTGTTCGCTCATCACGCCAAAGCCCGTTTCGGCGCGACCACGAATGGCGTTTTCCAGTTCAATCGGGGTAACCGTTGACGTACCCAGTTTGCCTACCACCACGCCCGCGGCGGCGTTAGCCAGAAAACAGGCTTCCTCCAGCGTGTTGCCGGCGGCCAGCGACGCGGCCAGGACGCCAATCACCGTATCTCCGGCCCCGGTCACGTCATACACTTCCTGAGCCTGCGTCGGTAAATGCAAAGGTTCCTTGCCCGGTTGCAACAACGTCATCCCCTGCTCGGAGCGGGTAATCAACAGCGCCGACAGTTCATAGTCGGCCACCAGCTTCATCCCGCGGGACACTAATTCATCCTCAGTCTTACAACGCCCCGCGACCGCTTCAAACTCGGACAAATTGGGCGTCAGTAATGTCGCGCCGCGATAGCGGGAAAAATCAGTCCCTTTGGGATCGATCAACACCGGCACACCGGCGGCTTTGGCGGTCTGGATCATGGTCTGAACATGAACCAATGCCCCTTTCGCATAGTCAGACAATACCAACGTGCCGATATGAGGTAATGCCTGCTGAATGCGCTCAACCATCGGCTGCGGATCGACGCCATCAAATCCTTCTTCAAAATCCAGTCGGATAAGCTGTTGATTACGGGAAAGAACACGCAGTTTGGTGATGGTCGGATGCGTCGGCACGGACACGAAATCGCACTTCACGTTCACCTCGCCGAGCTTCGCACTCAAGGCCCGCGCCGCGTCATCGATTCCCGTCAGGCCAACCAGACGCGAACCCGCGCCCAATGAGGCGATATTCATCGCCACGTTCGCCGCGCCGCCAGGACGTTCTTCAATGGTGTCGACCTTGACCACCGGCACCGGGGCTTCGGGGGAAATTCGACTGGTTGGACCGTACCAGTAACGATCCAACATCACATCACCAACCACTAACACTCCCGCGTTGCGGAAGTCAGGCAGCGTAACTTTCATCCCATACTCCAAACTTATTCGCAGATTGCGCGTGATAATATCACAGCCTCAGCCCAACCACTTATTCCAGCTCTGTTGCACCTGCCGCCGTTCGGCTACAAATCGGTCTTGACTGACCCGGCCCGATAGCTCCTGTAATGCCAGATGATGAAGCTCATTGCGCAAAGTGACATAAGCAAGCTTGAGCGCATTCGCTTCAGACTCTTCCATCACGCCATACTGCGCCATCAATTCCAGAATACGAACGTTATCCGACCAACGCGTGAGGCGCGGTTCCTGCGCGGCATAACACAACACCAGATATTGCGCGATAAACTCAATGTCGGTGATGCCGCCGACATCTGTTTTCAGATCAAACAGCGAACGGTCTTTATTCGCCAGGTGTTGCCGCATTTTTTCACGCATTTCACGCACTTCTTTACGTAACGTGTCCGCATCGCGCACCCGGCGCAGGATTGCCCGCCGAATAGACTCGAACTGTTGCTGTACGCCTGATTCGCCATACACCATCCGCGCCCGCACCAAAGCCTGATGTTCCCAGGTCCAAGCCTCGTTGCGCTGATACTCGTCAAACGCCTCAATGGTACTGACCAGCATCCCCGCCGCGCCCGATGGCCGCAGGCGGGCATCCACTTCATACAAAATGCCCGACGAGGTGCGGGTACTGAACAAATGCATGACACGCTGCGCCAGACGCAGATAAAACTGACGGCCATCAATACAACGTTCGCCATCCGTCATCACATCGGATGGGCAATCAATCAGAAAGACCAAATCAAGGTCTGAACCGTAACCGAGTTCCCAACCGCCCAATTTTCCATAGGCAATAACCGCAAAACCGCGTCCTTCACGTTGCTGCAAATGTGAAGGCTGGCCGTAGCGCGCCACCATTTTTCCCCACGCCTGCTGCACCACCGCAGCGATAATCGCCTCCGCCAGATAAGTTAAGTGATCGCTCACTTTCATTACCGGGAGCACACCCGCAATATCACCGGCGGCAATGCGCAACTGTTGCGCCTGCTTGAACTGGCGCATCGCCTCCAACTGCTGTTCCTCATCATCGTCAGGGATGCGCATCAGATACTGGCGCAACTCGTCCGCATACGCATCCGGCGCGGTGGGTTGGTACAATGTCGCAGAATCGAGCAGCTCATCCAGCAGCAAAGGATAACGGGCTAACTGTCCGGCCACCATGGGAGAAGCGGCGCATAACCGGATCAATTGCGCCAGCGCCGCGCGCGATTCAAGCAATAATTCCAGATAGGTGGTACGCGTTACAATCCCCAGCAAGAGCGGCGTCAACCGTGACAGAATGGTATCCGCCTCCTGACGGGCGCAGACTTCCGCCAACAGGTTCGGCATCAGTTGATCCAGCACATCCCGACCACGCGGCCCAATCGTCCGTTTCGCCACATCCTGACGAAAACCGATGATCGCACGCAACAGTTGCTCCCGCACCGGTTCGGTTAAATGCGGCGTTAACGACGCCAGATCGGTGTCATCCAGCGAATCCTGCCACAAGCTGCAATAACCGCCATGTTCCGGGATCGCATTGCCATCCGGCGCATCGTCGCCAATCAATGCATTGAATACGTCACGCACCCCCTGCATATGCCGCGACAACCTAGCCTGCAACGCCGTCCAGTCGTCACACCCCATTCCCCACGCCAGCCGCTGCTGGTTTAATTCATCGTCGGGCAATGTCTGGGTTTGTTCATCCGCAATCGCCTGCAACAAATTTTCCAGACGACGCAAAAACAGATAAGACTCGCTAAGCGTGGTCACTTGTTCCGGGCCTAACAGCCCCAGCACGCCAATATGCCGGAGCGTCGGCAGCAACGCACGCTGTTGTAAGCCGGGTTCGCGTCCACCGCGAATCAGTTGAAAAACCTGGGTGATAAACTCAATTTCACGGATCCCGCCCGCCCCCAGCTTAATGTTGTGGCGTAAATCCCGGCGGCGAACCTCACGGGATATCATGCCCTTCATATTGCGCAACGACTGGATCGCGCTGAAATCAATGTAACGGCGGAAAACAAATGGCTTCAGGGTGTTGCGCAATTCCTGACTGTAATCGTCATCCATTCCCCCCAGCAGGCGAGCTTTGACCATCGCGTAACGTTCCCAGTCCCGCCCTTGCTCCTGATAATAATCTTCTATTGCCGAAAAACTGAGCACCAGCGGCCCGCTGTCGCCAAAAGGACGCAAACGCATGTCCACGCGATAGACAAAACCATCCACTGTCGGCTGATCCAGCACTTTAATCAGGCGCTGCCCTAAGCGGGTAAAGAACTGGGCGTTATCCAATTCACGCCGCCCGCCTTGCGTCTGACCATTTTCAGGATAGACAAAAATCAGATCGATATCGGAAGAGAAATTCAGTTCTTCCCCGCCCAGTTTCCCCATACCGAGGATCAACAAGGGCTGAGGAACGCCCTGCGCATTACAAGGGGTTCCCCATTCACGGCAACACGCCTGATACAACCAGTCGCGGGCAAAAACAATCAACGTTTCCGCCAGTTCACTCAGTTGTTTGAGGGTGTGTTCGGTCGTACTGGTGCGAAGTATCTGCGACCAGGCAATCCGCACCAGAATTCGGCGTCGGAACTGACGCAACGCGGTCATCAACGCGGCTTCATCATTGACCTCCGCCACCGCCTCCCGTAACCAATCCGGGTAGTGACGCCACTCCTCCGCCTGTGGCGGTTGCTGATGGAGCGACTGCCACCAGTCGGGATTCATCGTCAATGCATCGCTGACAAAGTCGCTTAATGCCAATACCGCCTGATCATGATCGGTGACAGGATCGAGACAAGGAAGCGTTTCCTGTAAGCGTAATAAACCCCGTTGAGACTGTTGCATCAATAATGCGGGTAACGATGGCAAAGGAAGTATCGACATGCTGATTCCCTTGGTATGCCACCCACCCATATTGGCGGGTGAACGCAGTTAACGGTTAATCCCCGGCGCTGTTTAACCAGAAGGGTGACTGACCCAGTGCCTCTTTACGGCAGGTTTCCAGATACGGCGACGGCGTGTGATCGACAGCAAGCTGTTCGATTGTCCGAATCAATGCCCGCCAGCGTTCGATATACGCTTCGACCTGTTCTGTCGGATAAGCGCCCGACAACAGATAAAACGCATAAATGCTGCGCTGCAATCTCGGCAATTGCTGCACGTATTGCACTTCGCTCAAGGGATTATTGAATGTACCGCGCAAGTCGGCGACGCTTCGGCTCAGCATAATATCGGCAAAGCGTTTATAGGAGCCCTGCAACCGCATACGGCCTTTGTTATCCATATAATCGCGCCAGCCTGCTTTAACCAACCACGAAGTGAGCACCAGCTTACTTTGCAGATAGTCGACGCTGTAGCACAGTGTTTCGGCCTCGCCCGGCCCGGCGATTTTCGTCTCCAGACTGGTCAGCGCAGCCCGGAAAAGCGTCGTCACCTTGCGGGGAACCAGCCCGCCCACCAGCACCAGCATCTCGCGCATCAATTCACTGGCCTGCGGCAAAACATCACGCGCGGCCTCATTGCCTCTGATCCAGAGTTCTTCATGATATTGCCAATGCGCCAAAGCATATTCCAGCGCGGCATTGATCGCCTGATCAATATTGGCTTTCGGCGCTACCGCGAGCACCCCGACAGAGCGACATTCACGCGCCGGATCCCCTTTGGCAAGATGATAGCCTCGCGCCGCCTTGCTGAGACTGCCCTGCCGCAAGCCGCCAAAGTCAGCAATTTCCGTTGCCAGATCCAGCAGATGCGCCGTCTGCCCGACTTTGAGCTCCATCTCCAGTTCGCAGAGCGGTTCGCTCAGTTCGCCCGTCCGAATCTCGCCGCGATCAAACGCCACCTCAATAATGCTCTGATGGTAAGTAAACAACCACTTTTCACGCGTAAAGTCCGTACTGAACAAGGGATTGAGCGATGATTGCAAGCGCGTTAAATCACAATTTTCCGGCCAGATATCCGCCGGAAACAGACTGAGGTCCAGTTCCGCTTTTTCCAGCGCCGCATTGTATTCCGGGTGCTGATGTAATCCGCCGACCACTTTACCGGCCGTTTTCGCCGTCATTTCATAACGTTCGTTCTCTCCGCGGATGCGCAGGCCAATCCCGTTGCGGCGCAGATAGTTGTCCGCCGTTTCATAGTAGGTATTGGTCAGCCGCCGGGCTTGCAGGTGTTCGCTCTGACTGTACTCGCTCTGCCAGCCAGCCAACTGCCTGAGCAACGAATCAACGCTGTCGGGATGAACGATAAACTTCAATTCTATTTCTTCACTCATAACATTTACTACACCGGATTCAGCGCCATTTGCGCCAGTAAATAACATTTTACTTCAGCTTGCCACTGTTGCGGCACACTCTCTTTTTCCCCTGCGAACAAGCGCGCATTTCTTGCCCGCCGCCAGGTTGGTGTTGCATCCTGAATACGGGAAAGCACCAGAAAACGCTGTATTCCGGCTTATCGCGCCGTCGGCGGCCCAAGAGTAAGATAGTTCTCATTCAGGTTTAATCATTGCCTCGTCAGACTTAAGCCTCTACTATCAGTCTACAATTCACGCAACACGATGATCTTATGCAGAAATTATGCCTAATTTGTTTTACCTTGATGACGTTCACCTTGGGTTCGACGGCCCATGCCGAAGAAAAACGCTATGTTTCCGACGAGTTACTAACCTATATCCACAGTGGCCCCGGTAACCAATACCGCATCATCGGCACGCTGAACGCCGGCGATCAGGTCACTGTGCTTAGCGTCAATGAAGGAGCAGGTTATGCGCAAATTCGTGATGAAAAAAACCGCACCAGTTGGATCCCGCTCAATCAGTTAAGCGAAACCCCCAGCCTGCGCACTCGCGTACCTGAATTGGAAAATCAGGTCAAAGACCTGACCGACAAACTGAGTAATATCGATCAGACCTGGAATCAGCGGACGTCTGAGATGCAGCAAAAAGTCGCCGCCAGCGACGAGATCATTAACGGATTGCGTAACGAAAATCAGGATTTGAAAAATCAGTTGATCGTTGCCCAGAAAAAAGTCAGCGCCGCCAATGTCCAGCTTGACGACAAACAGCGCACCATCATTCTGCAATGGTTTATGTACGGCGGCGGAGTGGCCGGCGCGGGACTCTTGCTGGGTCTGCTGTTGCCGCATATTATCCCGCGCAGGAAAAAGAATGATCGCTGGATGGGATAACACGACAGATTCGCTTATCCGTCAAAATGGTGCTTATCGATTTTGCCTGCTTATGCAGGCATTTTTATAACGATGACGCAACAATGTTAATATACAGTAAATATCACCACATCTCTCAGGAGCCCGGCATTGAAGATTTACCTTGTCGGCGGCGCTGTTCGGGACAGCCTGCTTGATTTACCCATCACCGAGAAAGATTGGGTGGTTGTCGGCGCTACGCCGGAGCAATTACTGGCGCAGGGCTATCAACAGGTAGGAAAGGATTTTCCGGTTTTTTTACACCCTGTCAGCCACGACGAGTACGCACTGGCGCGAACCGAGAGAAAATCAGGCAATGGCTATACCGGCTTTGTCTGCCACGCCGCGCCGGAGGTCACGCTGGAGCAAGATTTACTGCGTCGGGATCTGACGATTAACGCCATCGCGCAAACAGAGCAAGGCGAACTGATTGATCCCTTCCAGGGTCGTCGCGACCTGGAAAACCGCGTGCTGCGCCATGTTTCCGACGCATTCAGCGAAGATCCGTTAAGAATCTTGCGCGTCGCGCGCTTCGCCGCTCGTTTTGCCAGTCTGGGCTTTCAGATTGCGCAAGAAACGCTGGCGCTGATGCAAACCATGACCCGTGACGGCGAACTGGCTTATCTGACGCCGGAACGTGTCTGGAAAGAAACGGAAAAAGCGCTCGGCACCCGTTCGCCGCAGGTTTACTTTCAGGTACTGCGCGATTGCGGCGCGCTGGCGGTGTTGTTCCCCGAAATCGATAAACTTTATGGCGTCCCGGCGCCGGCCAAATGGCACCCGGAAATTGATACCGGCATTCACACCCTGATGACGCTGGAAGTTGCCGCCCGCCTCAGCCCGGATATTGACGTCCGCTTCGCCACACTGTGCCATGACCTGGGCAAAGGCCTGACCCCGCCGGCGTTATGGCCCCGGCATCACGGCCACGGCCCCGCCGGGGTCAAATTGGTTGAGTCGCTGTGTCAACGTTTGCGTATTCCCAACCATATACGGGATCTGGCCAAATTGGTGGCGGAATACCATGACCTGATCCATACCGTTCAGATATTGCAGCCCAAGACGTTGATGAAACTGTTTGATGCCATTGACGTCTGGCGTAAACCACAGCGGCTCGAACAACTGGCGATAACCAGCGAGGCGGATGCCAGAGGACGCACCGGCTTTGAAGAGCGCCCTTATCCACAGGGCGATTATCTGCGCGAAGCGTTCCGCGTCGTCAGCAACGTGACCAGTGCGGAAGTGGTCGCCGACGGTTATGAGGGCATAGCGATCCGCAACGAACTGATTCGCCGCCGAATCAACGCGCTGCAACAATGGAAAGCGCAACAGCCGGACAACACCGCGTAACCGGACAAAGGCCGCCAAATGCACGGCCTTTGCCGGTCCGTTCAGGTTTATATAAACAGCTAAACAAACCGTTACATAAACACCATGTACACCACGCCCGCGACAATAAAGCGGTAGATGGCGAACGGGACGAAAGAAATGCGTTTGATAATCTGGAGGAAGGTTTTAATCGCGATTAATGCAACCACAAACGCCGTCACAAATCCCACCGCAAACATCGGCAGATCCGCCAGCGACAGGAAATGCCAGCTTTTATAGAGATCCAGTACGGTCGCCCCCATCATCATGGGAACCGCCAGGATAAAAGAGAATTCTGATGCGGCATAGCGGCTGACGCCCATCAACATGCCGCCGGAAATAGTCGCGCCTGAACGGGAGAACCCCGGCCACAACGCCAGACACTGGAAGCAGCCGATCATGAACGCCTGACGATGGGTAATGTCATCCAACCCGACGGCGCGCGGTTGTCTGGGCTTCAGCCATTCTGCGGCCAGCAGCAGGAAACCACCGACAATTAACGCATACATCACGTTTTCGGGGTTGAATAATGATTTGATGACGTCATGAAAAACCAGACCGAGCACCACTGCCGGGATCATCGCCAACAGAATATGGGTCAGTTTCAGGCGGCCTGAGGTTTGCCCTTCGTGCGGAACCTGACCGAAATGAATACCGATCAAGCCAAAAAGCCGCCGCCAGAACATGACGACCACCGCGAGAATAGAACCCAACTGGATAATCACCTCGAAGGTTTTGGCTTTCTCATCCATAAAGCCTAACCAATGCCCCACGATAATCATGTGTCCTGTCGAGGAAACAGGTAAGAATTCCGTCAGTCCTTCCACTACTCCAAGAATAAACGCGATCAACAACGTATGCAGGTCTGCCATCTAAATTCCCTTGCCTCTTGTTGTAAACAATTTGTTGTAAAAACTTTATCGTAAAAAATGAAAACGAAACCCATAAAACCGCAATAACGTGGATGACAGGCAACAAGTCCGCCATAAAAAAGCGGCTGCGCTGCCGAGCGAGCCGCCAAATTCCCGCCAGAAGCATAGCGGGTATCTCCGTTATAGACCTGTGAGGTTACCGTTTAGTTGCAGATAAATCAGTATCAATTGAGCCAAATCAGATTTATCGCGTACCGCGCTCAATAATTACGCCCACCTGACGCGCCTGCGCCACCGCGCCCGGCTTACTGACTTTGATGCGCACCCAGGGGATTGAGAAACGCCGCATCAGAAGCTGCGCCACCTCTTCAGCCACCCGCTCCACCAACGCAAAACGTTGTCCGGCAACGTGTTCGATCACCGCATCGCTGACATCCGCATAGCTCAGGCAGTCGCTCACCTCATCACTGGCCGCCGCCCGACGATTATCCCAGCCCATTTCGATATCGAACACCAGCTTTTGCTGAATGGTCTGTTCCCAGTCGTAAACACCAATGGTGGTAATGACGGTAAGTTCTTCAATAAATACGATATCCATCACGCTGTTCTCTGTTTTTGTCGTTGTCGGATACCACTTCCGACGGAATGTGCGTATTATCCATAGATGCGAAGAGTAAAACGACCCCTATTAAACGGAAACGCATTATGAGTGCAACCGCGCTTGGTATGATGTTAATCGCGTATCTATGTGGCTCTATTTCCAGTGCGATTCTGGTGTGTCGCATCGCCGGGCTGCCGGATCCGCGCCAACATGGTTCAGGCAACCCTGGCGCCACCAACGTGCTGCGTATTGGCGGGAAAGCCGCCGCTGCCGCCGTATTGGTTTTCGATGTGCTGAAAGGTATGTTGCCCGTCTGGGCGGCCTATGCGCTGGGCGTTCCGCCGTTCTATCTCGGCTTAACCGCCATTACCGCTTGTCTGGGGCATATCTATCCCGTTTTTTTTCGTTTTCGCGGCGGCAAAGGCGTCGCCACGGCTTTCGGCGCCATTGCGCCGATCGGTTGGGATCTGACCGGTCTGATGACCGGCACCTGGTTGCTGACCGTGTTGCTGAGCGGTTATTCATCACTCGGCGCCATCATCAGCGCGCTGATTGCGCCGTTTTACGTCTGGTGGTTTAAACCGCAGTTCACCTTTCCCGTCGCCATGCTCTCCTGCCTGATCCTGATGCGTCATCACGATAATATTCAACGGCTGTGGCGGGGTCAGGAAGGGAAAATCTGGAATAAGATCGGCAAGAAAAAACCATCTGATACCCAGAAAGATGAGCAATGTTGATACGCGGATGCAATAAAAATAACGTGACGAAAAGCAAAAATGCGCAAGCGCCACATACAGCGCCTGCGCCCCAATCAGGTACTCAACAACGGATTAATGCTGACCGATAGCCATCATTTCCTGTCGGTCCAGCTTGAATAACGCCATACTTTGCGCCAGTTGACGCGCCTGCTCCTCCAGCGAGCGGGTGGCCGCGGCGGACTCCTCAACCAAAGAGGCATTATGCTGCGCGACCTCATCCATCTGGGAAACCGCCAGATTGACCTGCTCAATACCGTTGCTCTGTTCACGCGTCGCCGTCGAAATCTCCCGCATCAATGTTGTTACATGCGCCACCGAAGCGGAAATTTCATCCATGGTTTTACTCGCGATCTGCGCGATGTCCTCGCCTTCTTTTACCCGCGTTTGAGAATCAATCATTAACGTTTTGATCTCTTTGGCGGACTGAGCGCTGCGTTGCGCCAGATTACGGACTTCTCCGGCGACGACGGCAAACCCGCGGCCTTGTTCACCGGCTCTGGCCGCTTCCACCGCCGCATTTAGCGCCAGAATGTTGGTTTGGAATGCAATACCGTCAATGACCGACAGAATATCGCCAATACGAGCCGAACTGCTGGAGATCGTTTGCATTTTCTCAATCATCTGGTTCATCGCGTCGCTGCCTTTATCAGCGATATCAGAAACCGTCTGCGCCAGTTCATGCCCCTGGGCAGCATTTTCCGCATTGAGTTTCACTGTCGCGGTCAATTGCTCCATGCTGGCCGCAGTCTGTTCGAGCGACGCCGCCGATTCTTCGGTGCGGGCCGCCAGGTGCGTATTCCCCATGGACAGTTCGCCAGTACCGATATCAATTTGTCCGCCAGCGTCACGTACTCGTCCTACCGCCTGCGAGAGGGAGCGCTGCATGGTTTTCATCGACTGCATCAGCCGTCCAATCTCATTTCTGCCGCCTTCTTCAATCTCCTGCGTCAAATCACCGCTGGCAATAAACGCCAACTGCCCCACCGCACGCTCAAGCGGAGAGAGAATCAGACGCTTCAAGGCGATCCAGGCGATCAATACCAGCAGCAGGACCAGCCCTGCGGAAATACCGATGATGATCAGGCGGCTGAAAGCGAAGCTCTCTGCCTGAGAGACCATATCTCGCCCCACATTCAGGGCAAAATCGCGAAAATCGTTATTGGCCTTGTCCATGTCTACGCTAAGCGGCGGAACCACGTTTTCCAGCAGCCGATAATACTCATCCACACGACCACGTTTCAGCGCATCAACCATCGGCTGAATGCCTTTGTCGATATAGACGCTATAGCTGTTCTGCACCGCCGTGGCCAGAATCGTTCCTTCTTCCGTCACCGTGCCATACCCTAAAAAGCGGGCCATTTCCTGACGAGACAGTTCAATGTAGTTTTGCGCCCGCGTTACCGAAGACTCGGCCAACTCGGTCATTCCGCTTTCCATCTGGCGGGCAGCCAGCGCCGCGCCTGTCCTTGCACGTAACGAAGCGGTATAACTGCCTGCCAACGCAGTGACTTCTTTTCCCTGAATTTTATCAATAGTAGTAAGTGACTTTATTCCCTGATTGATAGCGCTGACGCCAATCCCGCTGACCAACGTCAATAGCAACACCATCACTCCCAACAAGACAATCAAATTCACTTTGATAGTGATATTTTTTAACATTACTTATTTCACACCTTGTATTAATGAGGAAAATTTTATTAAATAGAAAACCTATCCAGCGCAATTTTTACTCCACTTCTATCGGATTAATCTTTTTATTCTTTAATCCACCTACAATTTAGTAACTTAACTACGCGTTGAAAAATTTGTTTAATTGTTACGATTTTATTAAAAACAAGATTTTTCATCCTTCATTCAACACAAGCCCTCTTCTAAAAATCGACGACTTTCTCTGTGACTTGGCTATAATGACCGCCACGCAATTTCAGGTTGAAAAGAAGGAAACTGACATGAGTCTGAACAATGTCCCGGCGGGTAAAGATCTGCCAGAAGATATTTATGTGGTTATTGAAATCCCCGCGAATGCGGATCCGATCAAATACGAAATTGATAAGGACACCGGCGCACTGTTTGTAGACCGCTTTATGTCTACCGCCATGTTCTACCCATGCAACTATGGTTACATCAACCATACCTTGTCTCTGGATGGTGATCCGGTGGATGTGCTGGTGCCGACGCCGTATCCGTTACAACCGGGTTCGGTGATTCGCTGCCGTCCGGTCGGCGTACTGAAAATGACCGACGAAGCCGGTGAAGATGCCAAGCTGGTCGCCGTCCCGCACAGCAAGCTGACCAAAGAATACGATCACATTAAAGACGTTAACGACCTGCCGGAACTGCTGCGTGCGCAGATCGGTCATTTCTTTGAACATTACAAAGATCTGGAAAAAGGCAAATGGGTGAAGGTGGAAGGTTGGGATAACGCGGAAGCGGCGAAGGCAGAAATCGTTGCCTCCTTCGAACGAGCCAAAAATAAGTAAGCGTTACCGGGAATATGTCGGTAATCCGGCGTAAAAAAACACCGCTCCGCGCGGTGTTTTTTATTGCGGACAGCAAACGCCGTCCGGCTATGGGCTGCGGCGTTGCAGCGTGTTAAGGCGCCTCATCGCGTTTCAGCCAGTCCCCGCTGGCGATACGCGGCACCCCAGCTACCGAGTGCTTATAAAGATAGATCCAGGCGTTCCCCAAAGGGGTCGAAATCAACTCACGCTGATACTCGTGGCCGTCGCGCTTTAACGCATCAAGCTCTGTCAATATTGACGAACTGATGCGATACACTTCGCAATGAATCTCCCCATCACCCACAACTACCGCCGGATAATGGCCGAGGTTGTACAACTCATACCCATTGAGTTGACAATCCCCTAACCACTGCGCGTTGGTCATCCAGTGACTATTTCCCTGTTTGCGTCGTAAACTGCCGTAAACAATAATTCGCATCGTTAAAACTCAAACTGATAGAGCACATCTAATGCCTGGCTAATCCCAGACACCGCTTCCAAGTATAACTTTGGCATTAACCGGTAACGTAGCGTTAACGTCGCCAAAGAATCAAATATCCCCACACCATATTTGACTTGCAGGCCGGGAAGAACGTAACCGCTGACCACAACCTGAGAATTGTCGCCAACACCCTGTGTATCCAGAGCTAAATTACTTACGCCAAAGGCCTCGCCGATTTTACCCACAACTTGACCGCTTTGTGCAACCCCTAAACCAACCAACATCGAAGTCATGGCGGCGCTATCCGCGCCGCTGCTCTCCAGACCTTGCCCGCGCAGCAAATAAGACAAGGCTTCCTGCTGCGACATGGTGGGGTCGGAGAACACATCGAGTTTCGGCGTGCTTGCCATGCCGGTGACCCGAACGCCTACCGTCACGTCATCTTCCGTGTTGTCTGGGTTACGGATCGCTTCAATGTTCAGCACCGGTTGATCCGGCGGGCCGGAGAACAGGATCAGGCCCTTACGGACAATCAGATCCTGCCCGTAAGCCTTGAAGCGACCGGAAGGAATATCTATCTGGCCGTTCAAGCCCAACCCGCGCTCATCCTGAACCATGTTCAGATCGCCCTGCAAACGGGCGATCAAACCGAACGCATCCAGTCGCACATCATTGCCGACACGAATAGTCAGGTTACTGTTGATGGGGATGGCCGCGGAAGCCTTTTCCAGCGGCTGGCGCTGCGCATCCAGCATCACTTCATCGGATGAAACGCCCACCGCGCTTTCCGGCATATCCTTAACCACAATTCGCGCCCAGGGGATGCTGACGGAGCCGTTCAGCGCGAACAGTTGCGGCGTGGCCTCAAAGACGATATCCGGCGATACATCCAGACGCGCCGTCGGCGGCAGCGTAACGCGCAACCGCTGGCCTTTTGCCGCAATGCGCGCACGCCAGGCATCCGGCTGCGACCAGTCCGCGTTGCCGCCCAGATTCAACTGGCCGTTATCGGTTTTCAGGAATCCCTGCAATGTGGAGGACATCCCATTAAAACTCACCGCCAGACGCCCGGTGGTGAGATCAATCGGCATCCAACTGCCGTCAATATCCACTCTTTCCAATGCCATCTGACCGAATATCTGGGGCTGCTGCGCATTGCCAGCCAGACGCAGATTCGCACTCAGCATCCCCTCCGCTTTTTCCCCTGTGCGCAATATCGGGTTCAACAGCGCCAGAGAAAGCGCATTGATAGTGACATTACCGCCAAGATTGCGTTGTCCCTGCGGATCGGTGATCTGGATATCGCCGCTGAAACGTCCGTTATCCCGAATCGCCATCAGCCAGCCCAGTTGCGCTCGTCCGCGATCAAGACCGGCGTTCAGCGTGAAGGTGTCAAACGCCACCGGCAGCGTATTCCCCTGTACCTGCTGACGCACATTCACATTGTTGCCCACCAGCGTGATTTTCGCCTGCGGCAAATCCTGATCAGCCTGCCAACTGACGTCAGCGCCGCCGCTGAATGTTCCCGCCAGCACCGTATCCTCACTCAGGAACGGCTTGAGCATCGCCAAATCAAAGCGATTAAGGCGGATAGCGGCCTGTCCGCTCGGCCCGATCTCAATGGTTTGCGGCACGCAAAGTCCCGCATTGGGGTTACGCCAGCAATGCGTGCCGATACTGACTTTCTGCTGCGCATGCTGATAATCCAGCGCGATCGCCTGTGTCAGATTCCATTCCCCAACCGGGGTATCAAACCGGGTATTGCTCAACGAACCGCGCCAGCGCTGCGCCTGACGGTCAAAACTTCCCGACAACGCCAGTTGACCGGCAACCGGCTCGCCCTGAAGATTCAGACGTAGTTGATGCTGCTGCTCGTTACCTTCGGCATTCAGCGTCAGCAAACCGATGTTCAGGCTATCCTGACGCAATTGCTCAACGCGCACCGCAAGCTTGCCCGCAACCTGCCCGGTTGGAGACGATGGCGCGGCAGACGGTTGCCCGGAACGGACGTCAGCATCCACTTTTATCTGGCTGATGGTCATCGTCTGCCAGCGCAGGCCCGATGCGGTAAGATCCGCCAGGATCTGCGGCTCGCGTAAATTGCCGCGCAATCTCAGGGTTCCCAGCGCGCGACCGGCAAGACCGGGCAGTATGCCGGTTAACGCCGGCGCATTGAGATCGGCATCCAGTCGCCACTGATCACTCAGTTCGCCATTGATGTTCAATTGGTTACGTCCCAGCGCCAGATTCAGCCCCGGTATTTGCCACTGTCCCGCCGCGTTGCCGCGTAATTCGCCTCTGGCGGTCAGCTTGTTCTCCTTCACATTGCCATCCAGACGCAGTTCCGGCACCTGGAGTTGCCAGCTTCCGCCATAAACGCTGCCCCGCGTAGTGATCTTGCCATCCACCTTCGCGGGCCATTCCGACCATTGCTGCGCGGTATTGATCCCCTTGAGCAGCAATTCACTGCGCCAACTGATGGCTTTACTCCAGTCCACCAGCGCGCTCAGGTCGGCATTACCCTGCAAGACGGCGACACGCAGCCGGGTTAAATTGAATTGCTGAACATTGCCTTTACCGTCCAGCAGCAACGTAGCCGACGGCAAATCCGTTGCGCGAATATCACTGCGTAACGACAGCGCATAGTCCGTCGCTTTTCCGTTGAATCGCACGCGCAGATCGTTCGCCTGATATTGCGCCTCGCCGGTCAGCGGCCAGCGGACCTGTGCGGATTCCAGCGTCAGCGCCAACGGCAAGCCAGCTTCCGCCAGCTTGGTTTGCGCCGTTAACTGCGCGCGTTGCGGGCCAGACAGATTCAGCGCCACGTTGAGTTGTTCGCGCAACCCGCCATCGACCGTCAGCTTAAGTTTTTCGCCTTTCAATGGATCAACATTCAGTACGCCATTGGCCGACAGGGATACCGGCCAATTTTCACTAAGCGTCGCCTCGCCCCGGACATTCAGCCCGCCCTGCGGCGATTGCACCACCAACCGATCCAGACGCAGATGCTGATTTTGTGTGGATGCCTGCATCATCAGATCAGAAATCAGTATGTCCTGATCGCCGGTCAGCCGCAGTTGTTGCGCATGGATGTCTGTAATCGTCACATCCAGCGGTAACGTGAACTGCGGTAAATCCGGCAGGAGAGGTTTGGAGAATAGTTCGCTCAGACGCTCACCCAGCGGCGCTTCCTCCGGTTGCGTCGTTTCCTGACTCGCGGTTTTCAGCGGCGGCGATGCGGGGGAGACTGACCGTTTTTTGGCTATCTCAATCTCTTGCGAGGCGCCGTTTTCAATCGACTCGCGTACCGTGTTGGTGGTTTCCTTTACCACTGCGGCGACTTCGGCGGCGGTAACTTTTCCATCCTCCAGCACATCAACCGGCGTTTTCGGTAAGGCGACCAACAGCGCGCTGATTTTGGTTGGCAGCAGCGTAAGCGCCCGTTCCCGCCATTGCATCCCGGTGCGCAACGATGCCAGCGAAATGGCGGTGTCATCCACCGTGATCTTCACATTATCCAGCGTCAATTGACTCAGCGAGATGGGAAACGGCGCGGACAACGCCGTCAGCGGCTCGCCGGATGCCGGGGGCGTTTCTGTCGCAGGAAGCGCCGTGGTATCCACCGTTACGTCAACATCTTTTGCCGACAGGTCATTTATACAAAGCTGGCTTTTACGCAAACAACCGGTAGCCAGCGATAAATGGAACTCGCCCGCGCGCACCGTCACGCCGGGCATGTGATAACTGACCTGCCGGAGCGTGAGATCGCGCCAACCGCCGCTGACCTGCGCAATATCCAGTCCCGGCACAAAACGCGCCGCGCCGTTCAACAGCAGGTGCAAACCTGACGTCGTCCCGACCAGCAATACCAGCGAGATCAGGCTTAACAACAGGAAAGCGCTGATGCCAATGCCCAGTCTTTTAAGCCATTTACCCCGTTTTTTCGTGCTCACTTCGCGTGCCGCGTCGCCATCGTGGGTCGAGGTTTTGTTTTCTTTCATCTCTTCCGTCATAACTCAGGCCCCAACGCGATATAGAACTGCACGCCATTTTTTTCGGGATCGCCGACTGGCATGGCGATATCCAGCTTCACCGGGCCAATGGGAGAGGCCCAGCGAATACCCACACCGGCCCCGGTTTTGAAATTGTCTTCCTTGATGTCATTTACCGCCTCGCCGGAATCGACAAACATCGCGCCCCACCATTTCCCGGTAAAGTTGTACTGATACTCCAATGAACCGGTCGCCAGTTTAGAGGCGCCGGTCAGTTTGCCTTCGCTGTCACGTGGTGAGATCGATTTGTATTTGTAGCCGCGAATGCTGCGATCGCCGCCAGCGAAGAAACGCAGAGAAGGCGGGACACGCGAGAAACTATTGGTTTCAATCCACCCCAGATTGCCGCGGGCGACAAACCGGTGTTTCTCCGCCAGGGTTCTGATCCAGACGTTTTGCGCCTGAAAAATCGCAAAATCAATGTCCGATCCCCACAGAGTATCGGAAACATCGATCGAATAACGCTGGGAATCGCCCCAAACCGGCATTAATCCACCGCGCTGGCGGGTACGGTTAATACTCACGCCGGGATAAATCAGCATGGTCGTGTCGGTCACGCTGCCTTGTGTAAAGTGGTCGAGGCTCCAGCGCAGATTAATCGCCCGTTGCCAGCCGCTGGAGAGATCCCAGTAGCGCGCCACATTCAGCGTGGTGGCATCGGATTGGGTGTCGTTGAGGTCTTCGCGCTTAAAGCCGCCCTGCAACAGGTAATACTGTTCCAGCGGGTTTTTCAATAGCGGGATCTTATAGCTCAGGTCGAGCGATTGCTCTGGCGCCGATACGCTCAGACTGCTCTCAAGACTATGACCGCGAGAGTTAAGCCAGGGTTTGTTCCAGGTGGTTTTAAAACGCGGCCCCACATCGGTCGCGTAGCCTACCCCGGTTTCGATCTGATTACGGGTTCGCGGGCTGACCACCGCTTCCAGAGGCAGAACCTTGGTGGTTTTCGATTGTTCAAAATCAGGCGAAACCACCACCGAATTGAACCAGCCCGTCGCGGACAGACGGCGGTTTAGCTCGCCTAATTCTTCACTGCTGTAAACGTCGCCCGAATGGAAGGGCACCAGATTTTGCAGATAATCGTCGCGGATTTGCGCGCCATGAAATGTTACCTTGCCAAAGCGGTAACGTTCGCCGCTATCGAAATCGATATCCCAGAATGCCAGTTTCTCTTCGCGCTGGATCCCTAACTGACTGCGTTGGAAATGAGCATCGAAATATCCTTTACGCAGGGAGAGATTATTCAGCCCGCTTTTAAAGCTATCATAGTCACTGTGGTTCAACACTGAACCGATCGCGGGCTTATCGTCCCGCAATCGTTGCTGAAAATCGCTGTCGTCGCGGGCGCCTCCCCGCAGAATGACATTCACTTCGGCGATCCTGACCGGTTCGCCTGGCGTCACGCTGGCTATCAGAACAGGCCGTCCGCCATTCACGGCTGGCCTGAATTCAAAAGCAATCTGCGGATCGTAATACCCCAATGCGCGCAATCCCTGACGAATAGCCTCATCAACCCTGGCGCGAAAACGACCATCCGCGTTGACTTCATCGGCGGCGATGGTTGACAAGCGCGCACGCACATTTTTTTGCAACGCGCCTTCCAGCCCCGTCACCTGCAAACGAACATTGGCGGCATAGGTCGGCGGGGCGAACAACAATGCAGTTAATAAACTGATTGCGGTTAATAAACCGGATGCGCTCAATGCCTTAAAGGGACGATACCGTGGCACGCCAAAGCCAGAAAAGCCGAGTTTTGATCCTGTAAGAATGGTCACTGAACTCCCTGATTACATCAATCTGTCACACCAAATCTATAGCATGACTTTTATAACATCGCTGCGTTGACATCGGTTTTACTGCCGCGCGCATACGCACTGACCGGAGAAAAATCGGTCTCAATCGTGGTTGAGACGGCTTAGCCCATTAAGGTTAGCGATAAATACTGATTTTTTTCCTTAAAAATGGATTAAAACCTGTAAAAATTAAAGTGCAGCGTTATAGATAAACATAATCTTAACATTAAACAATCTTCAGTGATAAAGACAGAACAAAACTTCTCGGTTATTCTCTCAGTACCTGCTTTCGCCAAAATACCATGATAGCCACCGCCACGCGGGAGTTGACAAAGTGATATTTCATACCGATAAAACATTGCGTATAAAACCTTCGGACGCCCTACCGGGACGCACCACACCCATGCCGGTAGCCAGATTGCATGCGGTAAACGAGCGCTCGATGACGCACGTCCCGGATAATATGGATGTCGCCTTTTTCGCTATGGGATGTTTCTGGGGAGCCGAGCGTTTATTCTGGCAACAGCCCGGCGTCTATAGCACGGCGGCGGGGTATATCGGCGGTTACACGCCGAATCCGACCTATCGGGAAGTTTGCAGTGGAAAGACCGATCACGCTGAAGCCGTGCGGGTGGTGTTTGATCCCGCCGTTATCAGCTATAGCCAGTTACTGAAACTATTTTGGGAAAACCACGATCCTGCGCAGGGAATGCGTCAGGGCGGCGACATCGGCACGCAATATCGCTCCGGCATTTATACGCTCACGCTGGCACAGGAACAGGCCGCGCAGGAAAGCTATCAGCAATTTCAGCAGGCGATGCAAGCGAGCGGCGATAACCGCGCCATCAGTACCGAAATCGTCCCCGCAGGTCCTTTCTATTATGCTGAGGATGAGCATCAGCAATATTTGCACAAAAATCCCGGCGGCTATTGCGGATTGGGCGGCACCGGGGTTTGCCTGCCGCCTCAGCCTTGATCGCTGGCGGGACTTTCATCACTCCTGTTATACTGCGCACGTTATATCCAATTGATTTCCAGATGCGGACAAGTCGCTCCCCCCGCATCTGGGAATATGACAGAGATATACCCTGAATAATTCAAGTTGCGGCGACGCCCATTAATGGGATGAGTCATAAAGCCAACGCCCCGGCAACTTGAAGTATGACAGGATATTCATTTAACTCATTCGGGCTGACTTCCAGCTTTGTTAACGGGTAACCATGCGTTATCTGAAATGATTTATCTTTCTGAGGATCGTCTGTTCCCCTTGCGGGAAAATGCGAAAAAAACATGTTAAACAGTCTATTACTGATACTTCTGCTGATTGCCGTCAGCGCCTTTTTCTCGATGTCTGAAATATCGCTTGCGGCATCCCGTAAAATAAAACTTAAATTGATGGCGGATGAGGGAAACCTTAACGCCGATCTGGTGTTAAAGTTTCAGGAAACGCCAGGTATTTTCTTTACCGTTATTCAAATTGGCGTCAATGCCGTCGCTATTCTGGCGGGTATTATTGGCGATGCCGCCTTCTCCCCCACCTTATCCGCGCTGTTTGAGCAGTTTATGTCGCCAGAGGCAGCCGCAAAGATCAGCTTTATCTGTTCGTTCGTCTTGGTCACCAGCTTGTTTATTCTGTTTGGCGATCTGACGCCGAAACGCATCGGTATGATTGCGCCGGAAGCCGTCGCTGTGCGCATCATCAACCCCATGCGCTTCTGCCTGCTGATATTCCGTCCGCTGGTCTGGTTTTTCAACGGACTGGCAAATGTGATCTTTCGTTTACTGAAATTGCCTATGGTGCGTAAAGACGATATTACCTCCGACGATATCTACGCCGTGGTCGAAGCAGGAGCGTTGGCCGGTGTGCTGCGTAAACAAGAACATGAACTGATCGAAAACGTATTTGAGCTTGAATCACGCACGGTGCCTTCTTCCATGACGTCAAGGGAAAGCATTATCTTCTTCGATCTGCGCGAGTCCGAGCAGCAAATCAAAGAGAAGATTGCCGAACAACCGCACTCGAAATTCCTGGTTTGCGACGGTCATATCGACCAGATTGTTGGCTATGTTGATTCAAAAGATCTGTTGAACCGGGTGCTGGGCAATCAGAGTCTGGAATTGAACAGCGGCGTGCAGATCCGCCCGGCGCTGATCGTACCTGATACGCTCACCCTTTCTGAAGCGTTGGAGAGTTTTAAAACCGCCGGTGAGGATTTCGCCGTCATTCTGAATGAATACGCATTGGTCGTCGGTATTATTACACTGAACGATGTGATGACCACGCTGATGGGAGATTTGGTCGGTCAGGGGCAGGAGGAACAGATCGTCGCCCGTGACGAAAATTCCTGGTTAATCGAAGGCGGCACGCCGATAGAAGATGTGATGCGCGCCCTGAATATTGATGATTTCCCGCATTCGGGCAACTATGAAACCATCGGCGGCTTCATGATGTATACGCTGCGCAAGATCCCGAAACGCACGGATTTTGTACGCTTCTCCGGTTATAAATTCGAAGTGGTGGATATTGATAGCTATAAGATCGACCAGTTGCTGGTTACGCGTCTGGAAGCGGCTACCGCGAAGCCCGAATAAATCGGATAATACGCAAACAACAACGGCCCGCAGCGGGCCGTTGTTGTTTCGTCATCCCATTTCGGCCTGTAGCCTGATGACCTGACGGTTAACTTCGGACATCACCAGCAAATGCTGTTTATCCTGCTTCTGTGGCAGTAAAATTTTGCCGTAGTCGAATTCAAAAGCACCAACCCCCTTGATATACAGCCGCCCGCGAAACAAGGTTTTCACATACTTGGCAACTTTCATGGGATTGTAACGCTCGAAGATTTTCATTTTTTTTACTCTCCTCCCGTTTTACTTTTCTTTCGCCATCCCCGATCCAAAACAGACCAGGACTCAAAGCGCGAAGAAATGTTATCGGATGCCATACTTAGTCTCGCTGCAATGGGTTTAGTTCCCGTCCGAACAGCATCCTTAACTGTTTTTACACACGTTTACAGAAGAAATTTTAATTAATCGGCTTAGTGTTAGTATAAAAATTCATCGAACTTATCCCAAAGCCTGAGTTCGCAGCAGGTTGTGCTCTGCTGCGTCAGTCGCCGGATTGAAAAGCGCGCATTCAGAACAACGAAACCCTAAAACCGGGATTAAGGAACGATTCTCGCGGCGCGTAAGACAAGTCTTTTCCCTGCCAGTCATGAATCTGCGCGCCGGCGGCGGCGGCAACCGCGTGACCGGCGGCGGTATCCCAGATATTGGTCGGCCCAAAGCGCGGATAAAGCTGGGCCTTGCCTTCCGCGACCAGACAAAATTTCAAAGACGAACCGATCGCCACCGTCTGGTGTTCCCCCAACTGACTGAGATAGTCCTTCAGTTCCTGATCCGCATGGGAGCGGCTGACCACAACCAATGGCGGACGAGCGTCCAGAACCTGAATCTGACGACGTTCACCGTTCTCTTCCTTCCAGGCTTTACCATCCGCCGCGCAATACATCACATCGGTTACCGGCACATACACCACACCCAGCACCGCTTGCCCTTGTTCGATCAGCGCAATGTTTACCGTAAACTCACCATTGCGGCTGAGAAACTCTTTGGTGCCGTCCAGTGGATCAACCAACCAGTAGCGTTGCCAGTGCTGACGTTCCGACCACGATGGCGGGTCTTCTTCCGACAGTAACGGGATATCGGGAAATGCCGCCGCCAATCCTGCTCGAATAACCTGATGCGCCGCCAGATCCGCCGCCGTCACGGGCGAGTCATCCTTTTTATGCATGACTTCAGTAGGCCGATGCCCTTCATAAACCTGCATAATGGCGGCGCCTGCATCGCGGGCCAGTTGGCAAATATGTTCTAGCATTTTCCCACCTCATCGTTACGGGTTAATTACAGAGTGACGGATACTTCCCACGACTCGGACTTCCCTCCCATCATTCATTATACAGCGGTGAAGTTACCTACGATTATTGCCTTTATTCTGAGTCTCGTCACAATTTACCGTGATAATTCCCTCCAAATTCATAATTATATTGGAACATATCGAGGATAATCAGCCTTGACGGGCAAATTCACGTCCTGCCCCTTCGCACAGGAGTTAAGTAATAATGAAGCATTCGCTGGCGCTCAGCCTGCTTACCATGTTGGTGACCTCCACCGCTCAAGCCTCAATCGTTGATTTACGGGTAATGGCAACGACCGATCTGCACAGTAATATGATGGATTTCGACTACTACAAGGATACGCCAACAGAAAAATTTGGGCTGGTGCGTACCGCCAGCCTGATCCACGCGGCGCGCGAGCAGGCGACCAACAGCGTGCTGGTGGATAATGGCGACTTGATTCAGGGCAGCCCGCTGGGAGATTATATGGCCGCCAAAGGGCTGAAAGCAGGAGAAATCCATCCGGTTTATCAGGCGATGAACACGCTCGATTACGCCGTGGGCAATATCGGCAACCACGAATTCAACTATGGTCTGGATTATCTGCATAACGCCTTGGCTGGCGCGAAATTCCCCTATGTGAACGCCAACGTACTGGATGCCACAACCGGTAAACCGCTGTTTACCCCCTACCGGATCGAAAATAAATCGGTTAAAGACCGCGAAGGTCAATGGCATATTCTGCGTATCGGGTACATTGGTTTCGTGCCGCCGCAAATTATGGTGTGGGATAAAGCCAACCTTGCGGGGAAAGTCCGTGTTGAAGACATTACCGAAAGCGCCCAAAAGTGGGTGCCGGAAATGCGCAAACAGGGCGCCGATGTGGTTATCGCCATTCCCCACTCCGGGCTCTCAGCCCAGCCTTACAAGGCCATGGCGGAAAACTCGGTCTATTATCTGAGCCAGATGATGGGTATTGACGCCATTATGTTCGGTCATGCGCATGCCGTATTCCCCAGCAACGATTTTGCCGGTATCAAAGGGGCTGATATCAAGCGGGGCACACTCAACGGCGTGCCTGCGGTTATGCCCGGACAATGGGGCGACCACCTCGGCGTGGTTGATTTTATTCTGAATAATGACAGCGGGAAGTGGGTTATCGAACAGGCAACCGCGGAAGCACGCCCGATTTATGACAATGTGCAGAAAAAATCGCTGGCCGCCGAAGACGCAAAACTTATCAATATCTTGTCGGACGCGCACAACAACACCCGCGATTTCGTCAGCAAACCGATTGGTCAATCCGCGGACAACATGTATAGCTACCTCTCGCTGATTCAGGACGATCCGACAGTTCAAATCGTCAATAACGCTCAGCGCGCTTATGTGGAACACTTTATTCAGGGCGATCCCGATCTGGCCGATCTGCCGGTGCTGTCCGCCGCCGCGCCGTTTAAAGCCGGCGGGCGCAAAAACGATCCGACCAGCTACGTCGAGGTAGAGAAAGGCCCGTTGACCTTCCGTCATGCCGCCGACCTGTATCTGTATCCCAACACGCTGGTGACGGTAAAAGTTAACGGACAGGAGGTTCGGGAGTGGCTGGAATGTTCCGCGGGCCAGTTCAAACAGATAGATGTCAACAGCGGCAAGCCGCAGTCGCTGCTCAACTGGGATAATTTCCGCACCTATAATTTTGATGTTATTGATGGCGTTGATTATCAGATTGATGTCACGCAGCCCGCACGCTATGACGGTGAATGCGCCCTGATCAACGATAACGCGCACCGCATCAAAAATCTGACCTTTCAGGGCAAACCTATCGATCCTCAGGCGACGTTCCTGATCGCCACCAACAACTATCGCGCTTACGGTGAGAAATTTGCCGGAACCGGGGAAAAATACGTGGTGTTTGCCTCACCGGATGAAAACCGTGCTGTCCTGGCGGCTTACATCAGCGCTGAAACCCAAAAGTTCGGGGACGTGAAGCCGCAAGCGGACAATAACTGGCGGCTGGCGCCGATCGCCAGCGACACGCCGCTGGATATCCGCGTTGAAACCTCGCCGTCCGCCAAGGCTGGCGCGTTTATTAAAGAAAAAGCGCAATATCCACTGACAGCCGTCGGCACTGACGATACCGGGTTTGCGGTTTATCGCATCGATCTGCAAACCAGCGCACGCTAGGGGCGGCATCGCGTGGTTGAGTTTGATGACAAACGTTTACATCACGGAATGATTCTCTACCATGCAAAGAACGGAGACGATTTCGTGCGTGATCAATAAGCGGCATTTCTCTGTCGCGCTGGCACCACGCACGACTCAGGGCGCTCAAACGCCAGCGCCCTGAGAACCCGGACTTTTGGCGGGAATTACGCCGGAGAAAAAAACCGTGAAATATGCAGGCTGGCAGATGTTTGTCAGCAATCGGAACCACGGCGCAACGTGGCTTTTTTCCGTCCGTTAACGACGGAAAGCGCCGCGGTCATCACGATCGTACCGATCGTGGCCCCGTGCCTGACGATAGTCCCTTTTATCCCGAAAATCCCGACCAGGGCCGCGATCGTCAATGCGATACGGGCGATCAGCACGACGATGATCAAAACCTTTCGGGCCGCGTTGCTGCGCGCGCCACCAACTCGCTTCACGCCAGCGCCAGCCATCCCAATAGTGGCCATAACGATTACGTTCACCCTGGCGATAACCGCGATACTCACGCCACCACCGTTCGCTGCGCCAGTCATAACCGTCCCAGTAATTACCTCGCCGATCCCGGTCACCGATGTTCAGCGTCACACCGGGGAGCAGTTCGATACTGACGCTATCGGCCTCCGCCATTGGCGTCATGGCAAACATTCCTACTAACAGCGTACTAACGAACAGTGGCTTAAACATAACGTCACTCCATACATGCGCCAATGGCGAATGTGCAAAGATATACGGGGGAACAGTTATGTTCGCCATCAGACGCCAGCGCATTTTACTGGTTTTACGTTTCTTAACGATTTACTGACACGGTCTGTTCCAGACGCATGGAGGACAAAACCTGATCTGAGGTGGTTACCCGCGCAGGCGTAACATTTAGGCCACAGAAAGACGCTCAATAAGCGCCTTTCCGCTCTTTAGCAGATTAAGATTACAGAATCTCCAACAGTTCAACTTCAAAGATCAGCGCGCTGAATGGCGGAATAGACGCGCCCGCGCCACGTTCGCCATAAGCCAGATGATGGGGGATATACAGTTCCCACTTCGAGCCAACCGGCATCAGGGTTAACGCTTCAATCCAGCCTGGGATCACGCCATTGACCGGAAACTCCGCCGGCTGACCGCGCTGAACGGAACTGTCAAACACGCTGCCGTCAATCAAACGTCCGGTATAGTGCACACGAACGCGATCCTGACGCGCTGGGATGTCACCTTCGCCCTGAGTCAGTACGCGGAATTGCAGACCGGATTCCGTGCTGCTTACCCCCTCTTTGCGGGCATTTTCAGCCAGAAACTGTTGACCTTGCTCCGCCATCGCCTGCTGGCGCTCACGGCTTACCGCGTCAGCACGCTCGTGGACTTCGCGCAAGGCACGATGAACCACATCCACTGGAACCGCAGGCGCATTACCTTCCAACGCATCACGTAAACCCGCGAGCAGGGCTTCCGGGATCAAACCTTCAAGGCCAGATTCCTGTAATTGTTGACCAACCTGTAAGCCGATGCCGTAACTTGCCTGCGCTTCGACGCTATCAAAAGAAGGGGTTGTCATGGATGTTCCTTTTTATCTGTAAAAAACCGAAAGCGAAGCATAACAGCGCAGGAGATTAGGGTAAAATCCTGTATGCAGATGAACACAGGATTCATCGGCCAAACGCATAATCCTGGCCGGCTAACCTATACTGGTAAATCGAACACGTTGACATCACCGTTATCTTAAACATCAACGCGTTAACTGGTCATCATTAGCGAGTTATCGGTATACTGCGTTGTCTTTCTATTTTTTATACCGTTGCAAGAGAGGTTACCATGGGCAGAATCGCGCCCAGGAAGCGAAAAACAACCTGGGATTATCAAGCGCTATTACGCCTCTGCCAACGTTTTACCCGGCGCGGCCCAGAACGTTCCAGCGAGGATTTGCAGGAAAATTCGGGGGCGTCAGTGCGCTCATCAGGGCAACGGATTACATCATCCCTGAAAAAAATCTGGCATCTGCCCGACGGTTATCGTTGGATGGAACCGCTTCCGCCGTTCCATCGTCGTTGGATTTTAATCGCCATCGCTTTGCTGCTGGCGATCCTGCTGTGGCCTTACAATCCGCCTCAGACATCGTCGCCCCAGCCGATTAACGCGCCGGTGAAACAAGCTGACAACAGCGCTTCCATGCAGGCTGAAATCATTGAAAATCGCCCGCCACCAGAGCAGATGCCGGTTCTCCCGCCCGCAGAACCGGTCCAACCGGCGCCTCAGAATACGGAAATCCCCTGGCGTAACTATGAAATTGCTTCAGGCCAGACCTTAGCGCAGCTATTTCGTGACAACAACCTGCCGGTCGGCGACGTTTTCGCTATGGCTCAAGTGGAGGGCAACGACAAGCCGCTCAGCAACCTGCGCGCCGGTCAGAAAGTCAAAGTTCAGGTGAATGCGCAAGGCACAGTAACGGCGCTGGAAATAGAAACCACGGATAATCAACAAGTCAGATTCACCCGTCACGCCGATGGCGCGTTTACCCGTACCCGTTGACGGCACGCACGACTTTTCCCCGCTCCATAAACGCAAAACGCTGGCACAAGGCCAGCGTTTTACTCGTTAGCAAAAACGTTAATTACGCTTCAGCAACGACTACCACATTCAGCGTAGCGAATACATCGCTATGTACCTGGAAGCTCACTTCGTGCTCGCCCAGAGTACGCAGAACGCCATTCGGCAGGCGAACTTCGCTCTTCGCAACATCCACACCGGCTGCCGTTACCGCATCAGCGATATCGCGAGTACCGATGGAACCGAACAGTTTACCTTCGTCGCCTGCTTTAGACGCGATAGTAACGCTGCCCAGTTCTTTGATCTTGGCGGCGCGAGCTTCAGCAGCAGCCTGAACGTCAGCCAGTTTAGCTTCCAGTTCAGCACGGCGTGCTTCAAAGAACTCAACGTTTTTCTTGGTTGCCGGCACAGCTTTGCCCTGCGGAACCAGGAAATTACGAGCATAGCCCGCTTTAACGTTTACCTGGTCGCCCAGGCTGCCCAGATTTGCTACTTTATCAAGCAGAATAACTTGCATTACCTTATCCTCTCAAAGTCTCGTTAATGGACAGTGGCCGATTACTGATGACGATCAGTGTACGGCAACAAAGACAAGTAACGCGCACGCTTGATAGCGCGAGCCAGCTGACGCTGGTATTTTGCACGAGTACCGGTGATACGGCTCGGAACAATCTTGCCGCTTTCAGTGATATAGTTTTTCAGCGTAGCGATGTCTTTATAGTCGATCTCGATAACGCCTTCCGCGGTGAAACGGCAGAACTTGCGACGACGGAAATAACGTGCCATTTGGCTAGTCTCCAGAATCTATCAATTCAATCTGCTCGGCATGTAACACCAGCTTGCTCAGGCCATTGCGTCCTTGATGGCAGCTAATGAACCCGTGCACGGTGAGTTGCGTGCCGACCGTTATACTGTGGGTAAGTGCTTGTGACGTGGGTCCACTGACAATCACGGGCATACGACACCATGCTTGCCGGTTGAATCCGGCTTCCACCTGCGTTGATCGGTGCTCAAGCACAAACTGGCAATGTGGAATACCCGAAGGACTGACTTTACGAATGGGCGCCTTGCACACGGTGCCGGACAACGCCAGACGATTGGTCGTCACCACAACAATTACTCTTCAGAATCCCCTGCATCCACATCATCGCCAGCTTCAGCGAAATCTTCACGACGCTCACGGCGTTCGTCTTTCGCTTTAACCATCGGGGATGCTTCGGTTACCGCGTGCTTAACGCGCATAACCATGCTACGGATAACGGCGTCGTTGAAGCGGAAGTTTGTTTCCAACTCATCGATCACTTCCTGCGGCGCTTCAACGTTCATCAAAACGTAGTGCGCTTTGTGCAGTTTGTTGATCGGGTAAGCCAGTTGACGGCGGCCCCAGTCTTCCAGACGGTGGATCGTGCCCTGCGCACCGGTGATAGCACCGGTGTAGCGCTCGATCATACCTGGAACCTGTTCGCTTTGGTCAGGATGAACCATAAAAACGATTTCGTAATGACGCATCGAATTGCTCCTTACGGATTATTCAGCCTCCTGTCAGGGTCAACCGCGGCCCATGGAAGCAAGGAACGTGTATGTGTGTGCGGCTGAAAAAATGACGCGTAAGTATAGTGCCCTAATGCGGCAATAGCAAGACGGCGTTTAGCCCATCCCTTTACAAATCCTTTTAGGCCGGATAACACCCTTGAACACCATGACAATGTTGCGCTCCACCCTCTGGAAATAAGAAAACCGATCGATAAATCGTCCCCATTGCTGGCGATGGCGCTGAGTAACCATGAAGTATTGCAATGCGAATTCGCTTTCTATCGAATTTCTGAAACGGGCGGAATGGCGAAGTACTTCGTAATAAAACTCAGGGATGCCCGGATTGTCGAATTAAAGCTGTCAGCCCCGCATTCAATGACGCAAAATGAAATGCCGCCGCAGGAAAGCGTCTCCTTTAAATACGCCTGTATCGAATGGGAACACAGCAAAGCGGGCACCAGCGCCTATTGTTTATGGTGATATAATGTCAGCCATGAATCTGGAAAGAAAGATAACCCAATTAAACCGGCTGGCTAATGAGCTTGCGCTGCTGTATATCCAGGGCTATGAGGCCCGCCGGGCGTTTCTGAAAGAAATCTCCATGCTGACGAACCAGCTAAGACAACAGGTGCTTAACTTTTGCATAACGCAAGACGCGGCTATCCGTTTACTCGATAAAGAAATAAAAAACCTGAAAAAACAGCAGTTTGATTTATCGACGCAAAAGATGATGCAGTATTATGTTTTTGCAAAAGAGAAGAAAGCGCAATCTTTTAATATTATATTAAAACAGATTGGCTTTATCGGCGGGGGAACACAGGTCGTGGCCGGTATTGCCACCTGTGCGGCTTCTGCGGGTTATCTTTGCGCTGGCTTTGGCTCGCTGAATATCTCGCATGGCTTAAATAACCTCTATGAAAACGGTTATTACCTGTTGTTTAGAGAAAACCGTTCGGGCTGGACGCGGGACGCCTATCGAGCGATTGCTCAATCGATAGGCCAAAGTGAAAATCATGCAGATTTAGCCTATACCACCGTTGACTTGGGGATCTCCGCTTATGGGTTATCCAGGCATCTCGTGAGAGAAGATACCTTCCGACTTTTCAGGTATATTAATAGCGATTTTGTTCGTGGATGGAAGACAATGGGGCCAGTACCTTTGGTTGCTGATATTCTTGTTGACGTATCAACAATCAATGGAATTTACACATTATATAAAAATGAATGATATCATAATTTACTCATATGTTTGGCCTGTCTATGTATACATAACTGTATCCATAATCTGTTTTATTTTATTTTACAAAAGCAGGGTGATATTAATCATACTCGGTTCGTTTCATATGATCGCTTTTAGATATGATTTAAAAAATGCGCCTTTTTTTAAACTTCTTGATATCCCTATAAATTCAAGCATAAGTATTAACTATATCTCTTTATTCTTTTTCTTTACATGCTTACTTTTATATTATTTAGAAAACAAAAGAAACCTTTAACTTCTTCTTAATCATTCTGGCAGATCTATTCCTGCCAGAATCCGGTTTCAATAATAGATTACGATTGTGCTAAAAATGCCGCTGAAAAAAATCCGCCCCGGCCCGCAAAGCAGTGGGAGTAATGCGATGTCCGACGCCCGCTTCAGTCAGATAGAGAAGATTGCCATCCTGTCGGCTTTCGTGCAAAGCACGATAAAGACGTGCGCTTTCTTGCGCCGGCACCACGTCATCCGCCTCGCCATGCCATACCAGCAAAGGCCTGCCGGACAAGGCTGTCAGCCGGGAGGAAACATCATAGTCGGCAAGCGTGGCCGACAGTTGTCGCAATAACGCCTCCGCCCCCTCTTCGCCAGCCTCGACGGGGGGAAACAGAGTACGTGATAGCGTTGAGAAATAACCGGAACCCATAAACGCCGCGACAGCAGAAATCCAGGGATAACGCGCCATGCAACCCAACGCACTCATTCCGCCAAGCGACGCGCCGCAGACGCCGATGCGCTGGTCTGCGATCAGTCCGCGCTGTTGATACGCCGCAACGTAGTCAGGCAGTTCCTGAATATTTGATTGCAGAATATCCCAAAAGCGACGCAACCGGCGTGGCTCATCGCCGTCATAGCGAGCGCCGTGCATCAGGGCATCCGGCAGAATGACCCGGAATCCCGCGTTCGCCAGCGCATAACCGAAATAGGAGTACACCTCTTTTGACGAGGAATAGCCGTGAAAGAAAAAAATCGTCGGTAATGGCGCATCGCGTTTACCCGCCGGAACCGCGTGAATGACTTCAATGTCACGGCAAATCACCTCGACCGACATTTCAACCATCATCTTCCCCTCTGTTTTGCAGATCATGACATCCGCACGACGATAGCGCTACACTTCTGCTTTGCTTTCGTCCCAGGCTTAGTCGATGAACATTTTACGGATCTTTTTATTACCGCTGGTCATGCTGCTTTCCGCCTGCCAGATATTGCAGGGCAAGCCCGTCGCTGCTCCGCCGCCCGCGGATCACGCCCTTGAAATTACCTATGCGCAGGCCACGGCGCTGGAAAAGTTTGGGACAGTTTCGGTCACGGTTCATGGCAGCCCGGATGATGCGGAACGCGCGATTCAACAAAAGGCGGATGCCGGCGGCGCGCGCTACTATGTGATTGTTATGAAAACAGACACGACGCTTCCCGGCATGTGGCACGCCAGAGCAGTGCTGTATCGTTGACGTAGCCGACAAAAAACAGGGCAGTGGTTGCCCTGTGTTAGTATGCTTCTATGATTCATCAATCCCTATGATTCAATACGACATACAGGCGGCATTCAGAATGCCGCCGCTCAACGATGCCGCACCGAGAAATATGCCGGACGCGACTTCATTATCACGGATATGCTGGCTAAGCCCCGGCATATAAAGCCGCACCGCGCCGTAAATCAGCAGTTGAACCACCAGCGCCACGATGCCCCAGGTAATGTAATCGATCAGACTCACCGAGTTAATCGCCGCGCTGGATAGCGGGATCACATAGCCGATAAATGCCCCCGCGAACCCCACCGCCGCCGCGCGATTATTTTCTTTAATCAGCGCCCATTCATCATGCGGCGTGACGCGGGTATAGATAAACAAGAATGCCAGCACCATGACAAAACCAATGAAAAAGTAAGAAGCAAACGCCAATAACGCGGTAACAATAGTCATACCGTAAATGTCCTTTGGGTTGTTGTTGACAAGCGTGCGTCAGCCGCGCTGACGAACCGCTTCAAACAGGCACACGCCCGTCGCCACCGATACGTTCAATGACGATACGCTGCCCGCCATCGGGATACTGATCAACTCATCGCAGTGCTCACGCGTCAGCCGACGCATACCTTCCCCTTCCGCGCCCATCACCAGCGCCATCGGCCCGGTCAATTTGCTCTGATACAGCGTGTGATCGGCCTCGCCCGCGGTTCCGACGATCCAGACATGGTGCTCCTGCAACAATCGCAGCGTGCGCGCCAGGTTGGTCACGCTGATCAGCGGAACACTTTCCGCCGCGCCGCTGGCGACTTTCTTCACCGTGGCGTTCATCTGCGCCGAACGGTCGCGCGGCACGATCACCGCATGCACCCCGGCCGCATCAGCATTGCGCAAACAGGCGCCAAGATTATGCGGATCGGTAACGCCATCCAGCACCAGTAAAAAAGGGGTGTCCAGGCTTGCCAGTAGTGTCGGCAGATCGTTCTCCTGAAACTTTTTCCCTTCTTTAACTTTCGCGACAATCCCCTGATGCACCGCCCCCTCAGCCTGACTATCCAGCCACTGACGGTTCGCCACCTGAATCACGATACCTTGCGCTTCCAGTTCGGCAATCACCGGCTGTAGACGGCGATCATCGCGTCCTTTAAGAATAAAGACTTCCTGAAAGCGCTGGGGATCTCGCGCTAGTAATGCTTTAACCGCATGGATACCGTAAATAATTTCGCTCATTGCCACTCTTCAAATTAATCGTAAACAGGCCGTGTCTGCCTGTTGGTTGTCAACGCCTGCGCAGTAAGATTACGCCGCAGGCTTCTTTCTGGCGCGTTTGGCTTTGGTTGCCGCCGCAATCTTACGTGTTTTTTCACCACTCTTTTTTGCTTTATCCGCGTTCTTTTTCGGCTTCGCCTTCGCTGATTTGGCATCCTGACGGAAAGCGGCATCAGGTTCGAAATTAGCTGCGGACTTGGCCGTATTGCGATGGCGGCGAGTCGGCTTCGCTTCGCGGCTATCCGGCTTTTTAGCCCGATCGCGGGCCGTTTTACCCTCACCCCGCGGTTTGCGCGTGCTGGATACCAGCGCAAAATCAATGTTGCGCTCATCCATATGGACCGCCTCAACGCGAATTTCCACTTCATCGCCCAAACGGTAAACCTGACCGCGAGACTCGCCGATCAACCGCTGGCCGACATTATCGTAGCGATAGTAGTCATTATCCAATGTGGATACATGCACCAGCCCATCGATAAATAAATCATTCAGACGCACAAAGAATCCAAAGCCGGTAACGCTGGCGATAATCCCCGTAAACACCTCGCCCACATGATCCTGCATGAAATCACACTTCAGCCAGTCCGCCACATCCCGCGTCGCTTCATCCGCGCGGCGTTCGGTCATCGAACAGTGCATACCCAGTTGCAGCATTTCCTTCATATCGCTGTGCCAACCGCCGGTCGGCGTCCAGCGCGCTTTACGATCACTGAGCAGATATTTGATCGCACGGTGCAACGACAAATCGGGATAACGACGGATAGGCGAAGTGAAATGCGCATAAGAGGTTAAAGCCAGACCAAAATGCCCCCGGTTTTCAGGATCGTAGACCGCCTGCTTCATGGAGCGCAGCAACATGGTTTGCAACATTTCATGGTCGGGACGATTGGCTACTTCCACCATCAGTTCGGCATAATCTTTTGGTTGCGGCTTCATTCCGCCTTTCAACGTCAGCCCCAGTTCCCCCAGTACGCTGCGCAACGCCAGCACATGGTCTTCGCTCGGCTGATCGTGAATGCGGAACAGTGCCGGCTCTTCATTTTTCTCCATAAATTTCGCCGCGGAGATATTCGCCAGGATCATGCACTCTTCAATCAGTTTGTGCGCATCGTTGCGCACCACCGATTCAACCCGTTCAATACGGCGCTCAGCGTTGAAAATAAATTTCGCTTCCTCAGTTTCAAACGCGATGCCGCCCCGCACTTCACGGGCATGCTCCAGCATTCTGTATAACTTGTGCAATTCTTCCAGTCCGCCCACCAGCGGTTTATACTGCTCGCGCAGTTCAGCGTCGCCCCGCAGGATATTCCACACTTTAGTGTAGGTCAGACGGGCATGAGAGCTCATCACCGCTTCATAAAACTTGTACGAAGTCAGTTTGCCCAGCGCCGATATGGTCATCTCGCACACCATACATAGGCGATCCACCTGCGGGTTGAGCGAACACAAGCCGTTGGACAGCACTTCCGGCAGCATCGGCACCACTTGCGACGGGAAATAGACCGACGTTCCTCGCGCGCGCGCTTCATGATCCAGCGGCGTATTCGGACGCACATAATAGCTGACATCAGCAATCGCCACCCACAGACGCCAGCCGCCGCCGCGTTTCTTCTCGCAATAAACCGCATCGTCAAAATCGCGGGCGTCTTCTCCGTCGATGGTCACCAGCGGCAGCTTGCGTAAATCCACTCGGCCTTTTTTCGCTGCCTCCGGCACCAACTCGGACAGATCTTTAACCTGCTCTTCCACCTGCGGCGGCCAGCTATGCGGGATATCGTGAGTGCGCAGCGCGATTTCGACAGCCAGTCCGGTTCCCATGTTATCGCCGAGGATCTCGACAATTTTTCCGACCGCCTTGGTGCGGCGGGTAGCGCGTTGGGTAAGCGCCACCACGACCACAAATCCCATACGAGCGCCGTTGATCTCTTCTTTCGGGATCAGAATATCGAAACTCAGGCGGCTGTCGTCCGGGACGACAAAGCCGACGCCGGCATCGACAAAATACCGCCCGACAATCTGGCCGGTGCGCGGTTCGAGCACGCGTACAATGCGGCCTTCACGACGGCCTTTGCGATCGGCAGCCAACGGCTGCGCCAGCACCACATCGCCGTGAATGGCGCGTTTCATCTCGTCCGCGGAGAGATAAAGGTCATCTTTGCGTCCTTCGACGCGCAGAAAGCCGAAACCGTCGCGATGACCGATTACCGTACCGCGCAGCAGATCCAGCTTTTCCGGCAGCGCATAGCATTGGCGGCGGGTAAACACCAGTTGCCCGTCGCGCTCCATCGCCCGCAACCGACGGCGTAGCGCTTCAAGCGGTTCTTCGCCGGTTAATTGTAAATCAGCAGCCAGTTCTTCGCGGCTAATCGGCGTATCCCGTTTGGCGATATGCGCCAGAATGAATTCACGACTTGGGATTGGGGATTCGTATTTTTCTGCTTCGCGTTCCAGAAAAGGATCTTGTGACATTGCGGTTCCTCCGTTGTCATCAGCAGGAGGCTGAATAGAACTCATTCAACCAACAATAATTTGTAAAGCGGTGGGTTTTCTTTGACCAAATCAGCCAACGTGTAATGATCGAGTTCTTGCAAAAAATGTTGTACTGCCTGCTGGAGTACCTGTTTGAGTCGACAGGCCGACGTGATGTGGCAGAAATCGCTGCCGCAGTTAACCAATGAAAGCGGCTCCAGTTCACGCACCACATCACCAATCCGAATTGAATCCGCCGGTTTCCCTAGCCTGATGCCGCCATTTTTTCCACGCACGGCCATAACCAATCCGGCGCGACTAAGTTGATTGATAATTTTGACCATATGATTACGCGATACGCCATACACTTCCGTTACTTCCGAAATGCTGGTCATTTTCCCACCGGGTAATGACGCCATATAGATAAGCGCCCGCAAGCCATAATCCGTAAAACTTGTTAACTGCACATAAACCTCGGATACCTCTGGGTATCATTGCCTGGCGACTTGAAGCCGCCCCATACAGTAGCGACTGTAACGTTAAAACATAGGTGTACATGAAAAATAATGTGTATATAAGCAGATAATAAACCAGGCGCAAACACTACGGCTAATTATTTAGCCGCAACGGGCGGGATATCTTCACGGATACCTCATCCCCCCGTCCTGCCATATCTTTTTAATTTTATCTCCCAGCCATTCACATAACGTATGCTCTGGAGAGCAACGCACTCCGCCATGTTTTAGTAAAGCGTAAGGAAAAGAAAATCATGGATCTGAAAAATCTCTCCATCCGTACCGGATTACTGACGTTATTATTACTGACGACGCTCCTGCTATTGCTCGTCAGCGGCATGGGCATACTGGCTATCAAAAAAGACCGGCAGGCGCTGACGGCGCAGAACCAGATCCAGGGGATTGAACTGGGTAATCTAATGAGCGGTTATAACCTGACGTTGCAAGCCAGAGCGTCCGCGACGCTGGCGGTCAGAAAGATCGAAATGGGGCGTCTTGAGGAAGGGGAACAAGAGACAGGAATCGTGGAAGCGAACCTGCGTCAGTCACAGCAGGATATTAACCTTGCCGTGAACTCCGTCGAGGCGGATACCCAACGATACCCGTTGGCGCAGGACGTACAGAAAACCTATCTGGCCTATCTCGAACAAGGCATGACGCCCATGTTGAGCGCGCTGCAAAAACAATATACCGACGAATATTATGACGTGCTGGAAAAACAGCTTGGCCCGCTGAGCAATGCTTTTGACAAATCCATTCAGGCTTTTCGCGCTCACGCGCAAATGCTTTCCGAGCAAGGCATGGCGCAATCCGCGCAAAACGAACGCCAGATGCTGCTGCTCATGGTGATCGCTTGCTTGCTGTCGGTGGCGCTGGTCACGCTTGCCTGGATTGCTCTGCGTCATCTATTGTTAAAACCGCTGGATCACGCGATTGAGCAACTGGAGTATGTGGCGGCGGGCGACCTGACACACCGCTTGCTGCATGGCGGCAGCAACGAACTAGGGCGGCTCAACGATGCCATCGGACGGATGCAGAGCGCCTTGCTAGAGTCGGTGAGTCAGGTTCGTGACGCCAGCACGCGTATCGATCTCGGCAGTCGTGAGTTATTTGAAGAAAACATCCAGCTTTCTCAGCGCACCGAAGAGTCTGTCGCCGCGCTGGAACAGACAGCCGCCAGCATGGAACAACTCAGCGCTACGGTGAAACAGAATGCCGATCACGCAGAACTGGCGCATCAACTCGCCAATAATGTTTCTGACACCAGCGACCGCAGCAATGAATCCGTCTGCTACGTGATTGAAAAAATGCAGGAGATTGCCAATAGCGCCAAACGAATCAACGATATCCTGAGCGTGATTGACGGCATCGCTTTCCAGACCAATATTCTGGCGCTGAATGCTTCGGTGGAGTCTGCCCGCGCGGGCGAACAGGGACGCGGTTTTGCCGTCGTCGCCGGAGAAGTGCGTAATCTGGCGCAGCACAGCGCTCAGGCGGCAAAAGAGATTCGCTCGCTGATTCTCGATTCGCAGACCCGGATATCGGAAGGCCTGGAACTGGCTTCCAGGGCCGGAGAAACTATGGATGAAGTGACGGATGAAATCATGCGGATCACCCGGTTGATGAAAGATATCTCTAATGCCACCCAGGAGCAGTACCGGGGCATCGAGCAAGTCAACATCGCGTTCGCGCAAATCGACAAAGTGGCGCAACAAAACGCCCAACTGGTCAAAGCCTCCTCCGATACCACGCAATCGCTGGAACAGCAGTCGCAGCAGTTGATGCGCTCCATGGCGGTTTTTCAAATGTAGGCGGGTTGCTTGTCGAAGAACGCGCTCCCTTACGCGCTGGGAGCTCACTGAGTCTGGCGCCTCCCCAATGCGCAACAGCAGGAGTTTTTATGAAAATCATCAACGCCGCGCTTCGCCGTCAAACCGGACTTTTCACTCTCAGTCTCGATAACGGCCTGATCACCGCGATCGACGCCCAGCCAGCGTCATTAACTACGGCGGAAAACCGTGATGTGATCGATGCCGACAGCCAGTTGGTCATTCCGCCGCTAGTTGAACCGCACATTCATCTGGATGCGACGCTGACCGCCGGTGAACCGGAATGGAACATGAGCGGCACATTGTTTGAAGGTATTGAGCGTTGGGGACAGCGCAAAGCCACCATCACTCACGATGACACCAAGCGCCGGGCGCACACCGCCATCGGCATGCTGCGGGATCATGGTATTCAGCATGTGCGCACGCATATTGATGTCACCGATCCCAGTCTGGCCGCGCTGACCGCCATGCTGGAAGTCAAACAGGAAGCCCGCGACCTGATCGACCTGCAAATCGTCGCTTTTCCGCAGGAAGGCATTGAATCCTTTGCCAACGGACGCCAACTGATGGCGCGCGCCATCGAGATGGGCGCCGATGTGGTCGGCGGCATTCCCCATTTCGAGAACACCCGCGATCAGGGCGTCAGTTCCATCAAATTCCTGATGGAACTGGCTGAACGTACTGGTTGTCTGGTCGATGTACACTGTGACGAAACCGATGACGCCCAATCACGCTTTCTGGAAGTCCTGGCGGAAGAAGCGCGGGTACGCCAGATGGGGTCACGGGTTACCGCCAGCCATACGGTGGCTATGGGTTCTTACGATAACGCTTATTGCTACAAACTGTTCCGCCTGCTCAAACTGTCAGGCATCAACTTTGTTTCCTGCCCCACGGAGAGTATTCATCTGCAAGGACGTTTCGATACCTTCCCCAAACGGCGCGGCGTGACGCGGGTGGCCGAACTCGACCGCGCAGGTCTGAATGTCTGCTTCGCACAGGACTCCATCAAAGATCCGTGGTATCCGCTCGGTAACGGCAACATTCTGCGCGTCCTGGATGCCGGACTGCATATCTGCCATATGATGGGTTATGAAGACCTGCAACGCTGCCTGGATTTCGTCACGGATAACAGCGCCAAAGCCATGAATCTGGGCGAGGGTTACGGTATTGCGGTCGGACGTCCGGCCAATCTGGTGATCCTGGATGCGAAGAACGACTATGAAACCGTGCGCCGTCAGGCAAAAGCCAGCGTGTCGATCCGTCATGGTAAGGTCATCATGCGCCGCATACCTGAACAGTTGAGCTATCAGGATTAATCAGCGGCGGACATCCGGGTATCACCCGGATGTCCGCCGCCCTGGAGCCTGAGCGGGCGCCCCAAATAGAGACGGAGAAGAATAAATTTAAAAAATAATCATCGACCTCACAAAAAAAAATCCTTGCGTTATACTTTCCTGTAATTGAAAGGCGACACGCTTCCTTCCCAAACGCCTGCCGTGGATAAACTCCCACACAGCACATACCATGGACTATGCACAACACGCCTTTTCGCACCGCATGAAATAGTGTTTGAAACAAAAATGAAAGAGGTACACAACAAACCAATTATCATTCTCAGACATTCGTAGCAGCATTATTCTATGCCAAATACATAGCAATATATTGAATAAACACACGGGCAAGAATGACAGGTAAAGATGAATATGAATACGAATACGAATACGAATAATAAAATATCCGATATTGATTTGATTGGTAAATTTGACAATCGAGCCAAATTGACTGCGCTGGATAAAGCTTATGCCATCGCCGAATTTGATCTGTTCGGCACGTTGATTGAAGCTAACAGCAACTTTTGCCGCATACTTGGTTACGACAGAACCGAGATGATAAACCAGAATCACAGGATGTTTTTATTTGAAGAACAGCGCCAGGAACACGACCATTTCTGGCCCAGTGTAATTAGCGGCAACATCCGCTCCGGGGAATTTCGGCGCCGAAACAAACACGGCGATCACATCTGGATTCATGCCGCCTATACGCCGATCATCGATGACGATGGCCAACATATTGGGGTGATTAAACTGGCGCTGGATATTACTCAGCAAAAATATCTTACCAACGAACATCGTATTAAAATCGAAGCTATCGATAACTCACAAGGCGTAATTGAATTTGACCGGGAAGGATATATCACTTATGTCAACGAAAATTATCTCGAATTGACGGGTTATGAAGAAAATGAATTGCTTCGGCAACATCATAAATTATTATATGAAAAAAATTATCTTAACACACCGGAATACGACAAGTTCTGGGCAACATTACAACGTGGTCAATCCATTAGCGGACGCTTTCACCGGCTGGGAAAAAATAATAAATCTTTTTGGATACAGGCGACTTACAATCCAATCATGGATGATGATGGCACGATAAAGAAAGTCATTAAGTACGCCCACAATATTACGCACAACGTAGAGACAGAAAAAAAAGCGGAACAGCAAGGGGCGATACTGGATATTCTGCTCTCCGCCCACGACAGTTTTCTGATCGATCACAATTTACCTTCCGCCTGCGATAAGGTCTTTTCCCGCCTGCTCAACGTGACAAATAGTGAATTTGGTTTTATTGCCAAGGTGCAGGAAGATGAAGAAGGCAAATCGCTTTATATTCCCTCTATCTCCAACCTATCGTGGGATAAGGAAACGCGGGAGTGGTATAACCAGCAGCGTAAAATCAATGGCGGACTGGTATTTCGCCAACTCGACAATCTGTTCGGTTATGCCGTCACCCACAATAAGGTGGTATGCACCAACAACCTGGCGGCGCATCCTGCCAGCCGCGGTTTTCCACCCGGACACCCAACGCTATACGCGTTTCTGGCTATTCCCATCACCCACAATGACAAGCCCATCGGCATGATAGCCCTGGCCAACCGTCCTGATGGTTACGACCAGCATCTGATTAACCTGTTGGCTCCTCTGGTTAAAACCCTGGGGATTATCATCCACGCCCGCGTGCTGGAAGATGAACGTAAACAGATAGAAGAAACACTACGCTTTAATGCCGGGCATGATTTTCTTACCGGACTGCCCAACCGCAGCAATTTCTTTGAACAGGCTAATGAGCTCTTTCACTGCGGAAAACCACGCGCAAGCATAAAAAAATGCTACCTGGCGCTGCTGGATATCGATTTTTTCAAGAAAATAAATGATAAATACGGCCATTTGGCGGGCGATGCCGTGCTCAAAGAACTGGCCACGCTGCTACGATTATCGCTTCGCAGCGATGACCTGTTCGCCCGCATTGGCGGCGAAGAATTTATTATTCTGCTCAATAACGTCTCGCACAAAACGGCGATGAACATCGTCGAACGCATCCGCATGCAGATTGAGCAGCATACATTATTGTATGAACAACAAATGCTGAAATTCACAATCAGCGTGGGCGTCGCGCCCTGGCGCCCGCACTTTACCTCTGTGGACGACTGGATCCAGTTGGCGGACGAAAACCTCTATGCCGCAAAACGCCAGGGGCGTAATTGCGTGAAGTAACTGGCAATTATTTGCCAGTCAAGGTTTTTCCTATCAGGGCCATACAAGCCGCGATAGTCGTCACACCAGCAACCCCTCACTACAGCGCTGCCGCCAGCTTTGCTCGAAGGTTTGCATCCCTGCCTGCGCCCCTGTCTGCATCAGGCTGGGCAACTGATGACTTTTCCCTTCCCGAATCAAATTGCTCACTGCTGCGGTCGCGGTCAGGATATCAAACAAGGCTACTCTTCCCCCCTGCGGCATCGGCAATAATTTTTGCGCCGCCACCGCCTGTAGACAGGCCGCCAGTTGGCTGCGAACAAAGGCTTTTTCCTCTCCCGGAAAAACATCAATCAGCCGATCGACCGCCTGCGCCGCACTGCGGGTATGCAACGTGGCGAGCACCAGATGCCCGGTTTCCGCCGCCGTCAATGCCAGGCGGATAGTTGCGGTATCGCGCAATTCCCCCAGCAAGATAACATCAGGATCTTCACGCAATGCGGCGCGCAGAGCCTGCGCGAACGATGCGCAATGCTGGCCGATTTCACGCTGCTGGATCAGGCATTGCCGACTGGCGTGCAGAAACTCAATCGGATCTTCCAGCGTAATGATATGACGGGAATGCCGTTCGTTCAGGGCGGCAATCATGGCGGCCAATGTAGTGGATTTCCCGCTCCCCGTCGCCCCGGTGACTAAAATCAATCCATCCCGCCGTTCCAGCAGATCCGACAACACCGGCGGCGCGCGCAGCGCAGCCAGTGAGAGAAGGGATGAGGGAATAAGCCGCATCGTGATGGAAAGCCCGGCGCGTTGACGAAATACGTTAACGCGCAGGCGCTGTCCGTTCGCCAGCGTCAACGCGCCGTCAACCTGCCCGTATTGCTGCAACTGCTGTTGTTGAGTCGCTTCCAGCCAGATAGCGCACCACTGTTCAAGTTGTTCGCTACCTAAACGTGATAAGGTATTTTCAAATCGTAACCGACCATCAATACGCAATATCGGCGGATGTCCGCTACACAGGTGCAGATCCGACGCATTATGTTTTACACTAAGCGCCACCCATTCACTCACATCCATAGATTAATCTCCTGAACCACTATGACGACTATCCAGCAGAATCTACAGGACATCCGGCGACAGATCTCAATGGCCGCACAACAGTGCGCAAGAGCGCCAGAGGAAATCACGCTGCTTGCAGTCAGTAAAACCAAACCTGTGACGGCGATCGAAGCCGCCATCAACGCCGGACAGCGAGCATTTGGCGAAAACTATGTTCAGGAAGGCGTGGATAAGATCCGTTACTTTCGGGAAAGCCAGCCGAAAACCCATTTGGAATGGCACTTTATCGGCCCGTTGCAGTCGAATAAAAGCCGTCTGGTGGCGGAAAATTTTGACTGGTTCCACACCGTGGATCGTTTGCGCATCGCCCAGCGGCTAAGCGAACAGCGTCCGGCGACGCTGCCGCCGCTGAATGTGCTGCTGCAAATCAACATCAGTAACGAACCGAGTAAATCCGGCATTATGACCGATCAATTGGCTGATCTGGCCGCCAGCGTGATGGGATTGCCGAATCTGCGACTACGTGGTCTGATGGCGATACCGGCGCCCGAAACAGACTATCAGCGCCAGTTGGCCGTTTTCCGGCAGATGACCGACCTGTTTCAGCAGTTAGCCGTGCGCTACCCTCATATTGATACCTTATCGATGGGGATGACCGATGATATGAAGGCGGCCATCGCCGCCGGCAGTACGCTGGTGCGCATCGGCACCGCTATTTTCGGCGCGCGCGACTATCCCGCCGTCTAAGGCGAAATCACGATATGGCTTTTCAAAGACAAACGGTAATCAGCGAGAATGCAGATGCAACAACGTAAAATAGCGTTTATTGGTGCCGGGAATATGGCGCAGGCCATTATTGCCGGGTTGATTGAAAGCGGTTACCCTGCCAGCCTTATCTGCGTATGCGCGCCTTCCGGCAACCGCCGTGATGCATTGGCGGCCAAATATGGCGTCATCAGCAGTAGCGATAACGTGCGCGGCGCACAGCAAGCGGACGTCATTATACTGGCGGTCAAACCGCAGATGATGGCAAGCGTGTGCGAACCCTTGCGGCAACAGGTGGATTTCAGCGGTAAACTGGTGTTATCGATAGCCGCTGGCGTCAACATTACCCGTTTTCAGGCGTTGCTGGGCGAAAAACCGGCAATTGTGCGCATTATGCCCAATACGCCGTCGCTGGTGGGCAAAGGCATGAGCGGGCTCTATGCGCCCGTGACCGTCAGCGATGCTGACCGGACATTCGCCGCCGCGCTGATGCAAAGCGTCGGCAAAGTATGCTGGGTGGAACAGGAATCCGGCATCAACGGAGTTATCGCCGCCGCAGGCAGCGCGCCCGCCTATTTCTTCCTGTTTATGGAAGCCATGCAACAAGAGGCGTTGCGCCAGGGATTTGATCAGGATACCGCGCGCCTGCTGGTGCAACAGGCCGCTAGCGGCGCCGCGGCGCTGGTCGAAGCCAATCCCGATACGCCGCTGTCGACGCTGCGCGAAAACGTGACTTCCAAAGGCGGCACCACGGCGCAAGCGCTGCGGGTGTTTAACGAGCGTGAGTTGACGCAAACGGTAGCCGAGGCGATGCAGGCCGCCGTTAACCGCGCTCAGGAAATGGAAAAGCTGTTTTAATACAACGTGCCAATCATCCGCCCGTTTACTCTTTAATAAGGAACCGATGTATCTATGCTTACCCTGACTTTTCTGGTCAAGACGCTGGTCGACCTCTACGTGATGGTATTGCTGTTGCGCATTTGGATGCAGTGGTCGCGCAGCGATTTCTATAATCCCTTGTCGCAATTCGTGGTAAAAATCACGCAGCCGATTGTCGGGCCATTGCGTCGCATTTTGCCGTCGTTGGGCCCGATTGACAGCGCATCGTTACTGCTGGCATTTGTCCTGACCACCATCAAGTATCCTTTACTGTTGCTGATTCAGGTGGGGGCGTTGTCGCTGAGTCCGATGAATCTGCTGGTCGGTTTGATCTCGCTGATTAAATCAGCCGGTTTCCTGGTGTTCTGGGTGGTGATTATCCGCTCGCTGATGAGTTGGATCAGTCAGGGCCGCAGCCCTGTCGAGTATCTTTTGCATCAGTTGACTGAACCGTTTATGGCGCCGATCCGCCGCATTATCCCGGCGATGGGCGGCATCGATTTCTCCGCCATGGTGGTGATCCTGATCCTGTATCTGCTCAATTATCTGGGCATGGATCTGTTTCCGGGGCTGTGGTTCTTGCTGTGAGCGCCATTACCCGCAGCAACGACGCGCTGATCATTCGGCTGTATATTCAGCCGAAAGCCAGCCGTGATCAGATTATCGGACTGCATGGCGATGAACTGAAAGTCGCCATCACCGCCCCGCCGGTCGATGGACAGGCGAATGCCCATCTGACCAAATTCCTCGCCAAACAATTCCGGGTAGCCAAAAGTCTGGTCATTATCGAAAAAGGCGAACTCGGTCGGCATAAACAGATTAAAATCATCAACCCGCAAGTTATCCCGGCGGAAGTCGCGGATCTCATTCTATAACGACGCAGGAAAACAGCATGCAAAAAGTGGTTTTGGCTACCGGTAATCCCGGTAAAGTGCGTGAACTCGCCAGTCTGCTGGCGGATGTTGGTCTGGATATCGTGGCCCAAACCGAGCTTGGGGTGGATGGCGCCGAAGAAACCGGCCTGACATTTATTGAAAATGCGATCCTCAAAGCGCGTCACGCCGCACAAATCACCGGCTTGCCCGCCATTGCGGACGACTCCGGGCTGGCGGTGGACGCCTTAGGCGGCGCGCCGGGAATTTATTCCGCACGCTATGCCGGCGTTGACGCCAGCGATCAGCAAAATCTGGAGAAACTGCTGCATACCCTGAAAGCAGTGCCTGACGCGCAGCGCGGCGCCAGTTTCCATTGCGTGCTGGTTTATCTGCGTCATGCGCAAGATCCGACGCCGCTGGTGTGCCACGCTCGCTGGCAAGGCGTACTGAGTCATCAACCCGTCGGCGCGGGCGGTTTTGGTTACGATCCGATCTTCTTCGTACCGGAACTGGGCAAAACCGCCGCCGAACTGACGCGTGAAGAGAAGAACGCGCAGTCTCATCGCGGTCAGGCGCTGCGGTTGTTATTGGATGCCCTGCGCAATGCTTAAACTGCCGCCGCTCAGCCTGTACCTCCATATTCCCTGGTGCGTGCAAAAGTGTCCTTATTGCGATTTCAATTCCCATGCCCTGAAAGGCGATGTACCGCATCAGGAATACGTTGAACACCTGTTGGCCGACCTGGATGCCGATCTGCCGCTGGCGGGCAACCGCCCGCTGCACACCATTTTTATCGGCGGCGGCACCCCCAGCCTGCTGAGCGCGCAAGCCATGCAATCCTTGCTGGACGGCGTGCGGGCGCGACTGCCTCTCGCGCCTGATGCCGAAATCACCATGGAAGCCAATCCAGGAACAGTTGAAACCGATCGCTTCAGCGGCTATCAGCGGGCGGGCATCAACCGGATTTCTATCGGCGTACAGAGTTTCGATGCGCAAAAGCTGATCCGGCTGGGACGCATTCACGGCCCGCAAGAGGCCAAACGCGCAGCCAACCTTGCGGCAGGGCTGGGACTGCGCAGTTTCAACCTCGATCTGATGCATGGGCTGCCGGACCAATCGCTGGCAGAGGCGCTGGACGATCTGCGTCAGGCCATCGCGCTGAATCCGCCCCACTTGTCGTGGTATCAACTGACCATTGAACCCAACACACTGTTTAGTTCACGCCCGCCGACGCTGCCGGATGACGACGCGCTGTGGGATATCTATGAGCAAGGCCATCAGTTGCTGAGCGCCGCCGGCTACCAGCAATACGAAACCTCAGCCTATGCCAAGCCGGGTTATCAATGTCAGCACAACCTCAACTACTGGCGCTTTGGCGATTATCTGGGCATCGGCTGCGGCGCGCATGGCAAACTGACTTTCAGTGACGGACGCCTTCTACGCACGGTGAAAACCCGCCATCCCCGCGGCTACATGCAGGGTAATTATCTGGACAAACAGCATGACGTGGCGCTTACAGACCGGCCTTTCGAGTTTTTCATGAACCGTTTTCGTCTACTGGAAGCCGCGCCGCGCGTTGATTTCACCGCCTATACCGGGCTGGATGAAAGCGTTATTCGCACCCAACTGGATCAGGCGCTGGCACAAGGCTATCTGAGTGAAACCAGCACGCACTGGCAGGTAACCGAACACGGCAAACTGTTTCTGAATTCGTTGCTGGAACTGTTTTTGGCGGATTAAGGATAAACATCAACCTTTTCAGGCGCACGGGATTGAATTTTTTCCGGGGATTATGACAAAGTGTAGCGATGTGCAACCCTGCTGGTAACGATGATGAGATTGGTAAAATTAATAATGGTATCACTATTGGTGGCGGCAACAGTAAGCGGGTGTAATACCGCTCGCGGCTTTGGCGAGGATGTGCAGAAATTAGGCAGCAAGATTTCAAATTCCGCTAGTTGACAGGCTCCACGCGCCCTTTACGCTAACAGACCCGCCGCGATGACGCAGCGGGTTTTTTACGCCGGGTAAAAACGCATATCAATATGCGCAATTCCATCCTCGTCATAGACCTCGCCCGTCGCCACAAAACCAAAACCGGCATAGAAGCGTTGCAGATGAGCCTGTGCGGACAGAAACACCGTTTTTTGCGGCCAGTGACGCGCGCAGGCAAACAGCGCCTGTTCCATCAGTTGATGCCCCAACTGTCGTCCCCTGACAGGAGGCGCGACGATCACCCGTCCGATAGTCGCCGCCTCATTGCCCGGATGCGGCGCCAGCAGCCGCGCATAAGCCGCCAGTTTATCGTTATCATAGGCTGCGATATGACGATTGCCGTCAACCATATCGCGTCCATCGATATCCTGATACGGGCAGGTCTGCTCAACCACAAAAACCTGATTACGCAGGGCAAGAATGTCATGTAATGCATAGACATTCAGATCCTCGATTCCCCAGTCATGCCAAACCAGACGCATCGGTGTCTTAAGCGCCTGTCTGATGATTATCCACCTGGCGCCGCCGGGCGAAAATCAGCCATACCCATAACAAGACTATCGCCAACGCAAACAATACGCCGAACCCGATACCGATGGTGATGACCGACACCCCCAGTTTTACCACCAGCGAGTAGAGTCCCAGCATCAGCAACATGGCGGTGTTTTCCCCCAGATTCTGGACGGCGATGGCGTTGCCCGCGCCTACGCTGGCCTTGCCGCGCGCCTGTAACAACGCATTGAGCGGCACGATGAAAAAGCCGCCTAACGCGCCGAGCAAAATCAATAAACCATAGGCGCTGATCAGATTGTGCTGGAGAGTAAAAATCACCACCGCCACGCCAATCAGCACGCCGGCAGGCAGGCAACGCTGTACGGTCTTGAGCGTAATCAACCTGGCCGCCGCGCCTGCCCCCAGCACAATCCCCACCGCAACCATCGCATTCAGCAATGTCGGCGTCGCGTTATCCGTGATGCCCAGCGCCAACGGCACCCATAGCACCAGCAGGAAACGCAACGTCACGCCCGCCCCCCAGAACAGGCTGGTGCCCAGCAGCGAAAAGCGGGTTTCCCCGTCACGCCACAACACACGACAGGCGGAGAAAAAGCTGCGTGTCATCCGCGCCGGATGCCACGGCTGCCCCGGACGGGCGGCATTAAGCCGCGGGATCAACAGGTTGGCGCCCAGCGCAATACCGTAGGCGACGGCGCAAATCGCCAGCGCCGCAGGCAGGTTCCAGTCAGCCAGCACCCCGCCGGCAACCGAACCGGTGAGGATCGCCGCGATAGTCGAGGCTTCCATCAGGCCATTGGCTTTAACCAGTTGATCGCCACGGGTGATCTCGCCCAGGATGCCGTACTTGGCAGGCGAGTAGGCGGCCGCCCCCACGCCTACCAGCGTGTAGCCCAGAAACGGATTGCCGCCGACGAAAATCAGCAGCGCCCCCACCAGCTTCAGGCCATTGGCGAACATCATCACCCGCCCTTTGGCAAAGCTGTCCGCCACCTGCCCGACGAAAGGCGCCAGAATGATATACGCCGCCACAAAGCCCATCTGTAAAAACGGCTGGCTCCAGTCGGGATAAACGAGTTGTTTGATCAACGCAATGGTGGCGAACAGCAGCGCATTGTCGCCAAAGGCGGAAAAGAACTGCGCGATAATGACCGCACTCATACTGCGCGACAACAACGGCGTCGCGGGTTCCGACGTCTGATTCATGATGGCTGCTCCGGTTGTTCGGCACTCGGTTGTTCGCCAGTGGATTGCCCGGCGATAGACTGTTCGTCGATGGATTGCTCAGCCATCTGGCGCAAGGTGACAAAATCAGGTTTACCGCTGCCCAGCAACGGTAATGCCTTCACGCAGCGGATATCTCGCGGCACCGCCAGTTCAGGCACGCCGCCTGCGCGCGCCCGCGCCAGCAGTTTCTCACGGGTTAGCTCGCCGTCGGTGGTAAACAGCACCAGCGCTTCCCCTTTGCTGCTGTCGCTTTTGGCGCTGGCGGCATGTTGCGCGTCCGGGGAAACTTTTATCGCCAGTTGTTCCACGCTTTCCAGCGAAACCATCTCGCCCGCCAGCTTCGCGAAGCGTTTCACCCGCCCGATGATGGTACAGAATCCTTTGGCGTCCAGTTCGACGATATCGCCAGTGTCATACCAGCCCGCCTGCCATTCGCCCTGCGCGTTTTCCGCCGTCGGCGCTTCCAGCACCCCTGGATGTTCAACCCGCAAATAGCCTTTCATGATATTCGGCCCGCGCAGTTGTAAGCGACCGCCGCGCGCGATCCCCGGCACATCGATCAGCCGGGATTCCATTTCCGGCAGCAAACGGCCCACGGAATGAATTTTGGTCGCCATCGGCACATTGATCGCCACTACCGGCGCGCACTCCGTCACGCCATAGCCTTCCAGAATGCGGATGCCGAATTTGTCCTGCCATATCTGACGGGTCGACTCCGACAGTTTTTCCGCTCCCGCCACCACATAGCGCAAGCGGGCAAAATCATACGGATGGGCAAAACGCGCATAGTTACCTAGAAAGGTGGATGTGCCAAACAGCACGGTGCAGTTCTGGTCATACACCAGTTCCGGTACAATCCGGTAGTGCAACGGGCTGGGATAAAGAAACACTCTGGCGCCGGTGATCAACGGCGTGAGCAACCCGACTGTCAATCCAAAAGCATGGAAGAGCGGCAATGCCGACATAAAGCGATCGCGCGGGGTAAAATCCGCCACGGTGCGGATCTGCTCGACGTTCGCCAGCAGGCTGTCATGCGAGTGCACCACGCCTTTCGGCGCGCCTTCCGAACCGGAGGTAAACAGTACAATCGCGGCATCCTCCGCCTGCTGCGGCAGCATGGCTCTGGCCGGAAACAACAGATGAAACAGGATCCACAGCTTATCGGCCAGCGTTACGGTGTCTTTCAAATCCTCCAGATAAACCCAGTTGGCCTCACTCACCCGCACGGGCAAATCGGTCAGTTTGCCTTTTTCTAAAAACTGGCGGGAGGTCACAATGGTTTTGATAGTGGCGGCTTGCATAGCGCTTTGCAGCCCTTTGGCGCCTGACGTGTAATTCAGCATCGCAGGCACGCGGTTACGCAATGTCGCGCCCAGAATGGCGGCGGCGGCGATGGTAGCGTTAGGCAGCAATAAGCCCACATGTTCACCTGCCTGGGTAAAACGTTGCAGAATGCGCGCGACGCCAAGCGATTTTTTCAGTAAGCCCTGATAGCTGCCTTCCTGGAACGAAATGTCCGCAATAGACGGTGAACCGCGACCATAGCGCCCGCGGGCAGCCAAAAACGCCTGATACAGCGTGTGACTTGAGCGTGTGGTCATTCTCGCCGCCATCATGATCTGATGCAGATGCTCCCCGGCCAGAATACGCCGTTCTTTGGCGCTGTTGGCTTCTGGCATCGGTAGCCGGGCGGGAGGCAGGTAACTGAGGGTTATCTGTGGGAACCAATGCCGTTTAACGACACCTCGCAGACGACCAAACGGTGAAAGCTCCGCGCCGTCAATACGTACCGGGATCAGGGTCGCGCCTGATTTCGCCGCCACAAACGCCGCGCCGCTGTATATTTTCATCAGCGAGCCCGTGACGGTGATACGTCCTTCGGGGAAAACCACCACCGGCTGTCCGCGCTCTATCAGCTTAATCAACCGCTTGATGGCCAACGGCTTGGTGGGGTCCAGCGGCATAAAATCGATGTAGGGTCGCAGCCAGCGGATATACCAGCGCTCAGAAATAGAGGAATAGACGGCAAAAACCGGTTTTATGGGTAAGAACAGCGCCAACAGCACGCCATCAAGAAAAGAAACGTGGTTGGGTGTAATCAGCAATTTTTTTTGCTGAAAATGGCTGCTGTCGCCCTCAATCCTAATGCGGTACAAACGGCGGAAAACCCAACGTAACAAGGTATAAATCATGTCTTCTCCCATAGACAGATAAATAATGTCGCCTGCGCAAAAGCAGGTCAGTCGGTCACCACGTCAAAATACGCCTGTGACCTATCCACCAACAGCATAACCGACACCAGGCTGACGGCAAGATAGCGTATCGGGGTAATTTATCTTTATTTGTATAAACATGGGAGAAATAAAGCACGGCCCGCCGTTACCGCGCAGGTCGGGGAGAATAATGGTTCATAGCAAGCGCCTCGCCTCACCACGTCAAACAGGTAAAAAAAAACCTACGCGTCCGCGTAGGTTGGTGTAATCACATGGTTCAATGTACAGAGCACATTGATATATCACCAATCAATACCTCTGGGACTTGATACTTTAGAGCGGTAGCCATGCATAAACCAGCGTAGAATCGCAAGCGTTAACCTCTAAGTGCAACCAACTGTAAAATTTTACCGTATCCTGTAAGGTAAGGATCGTATGACATACTATCTCATCTGATGATGCATCGGGATTTGGCAAGAGAGAGCAGATTGCTGCGTCTGTGGCAAAGCGTAACCTTCCTGAAGGGAATATGGCATAATCAGCATAAATTAAGCCTGATAAAAAAGCGCCATATCCAATACGATAATAAAAAGACAGAAAGTATATTCAGACCAATATCCTTTCCTCTTCTTTTAATACATAAAAATAAAAAAGGAAAAACAAAAATAAAAAAGGAAACGGTGCCAGTAAAATCCCGAATATCATCAACCACAAACGTTTTAAAAGCCATGCATGCATTTACTATTTCTTTTCCATCAATATAAATCTCTTCCTCAAACGAGGACAAAAAATAGACAACTATACAGCAAAAAACAAATAATATACCTCTTTTATATATTGCCACGTTAAATTCCTTTCAATATTCGATATATGGACTCTCTTTTTTCTATAATTCGTCTGCCGTAAGAGGTATATTCTCGTTCCGGTGAACCAATTGGGGAAGATAGCGATTGTAAAAAATCACGTTTTGCTCTTTCAGTCCCTCTGTTGTATCTGGAGCCTGCTAAAATAATCTGCTCATCAGTTAGATTACTTGTATCTGTTATAGAAGGGTTGTCAAATAAAATCAACTGTCTGAGATGTCTTGCCACTATCTTTATATTAAAGTCATCAGAAAGTAAGCAATTAGAAAGCTGTAATTGTTGCCTTGACGTTAATGCCAAAGGATCCAATCCCATAGTTTCTGCTGCGGCTCGCAACTGGATTGCCAACGAACCAACCGAAGTGGCATTAGATGACTTATTTGTGCGATTAATCGTATCATTCACCATCTGTCTGAATTGCAAAACACCATAGGCTTTTAATCTTTCAGGAACTCCGCCAACCTCTGCAACAGCCACTCCTGCCAGCAATAAAACAGGAATCCTTTCCTCCTGAGCATACCTTATTATTTTATCTCTGTTGTAATATAAATAAGCAGCCTTATAAGTCAATAAATAAGATTTTCCTGTAACATATCGAGTACTATCCGGTAAATGATATCTTATAAAATCAAATCCCGTGAATTTTGGAAAACCTAAATCATCAACATCACAATATTTATTTTTCATTGATTCTTCCTTAAAAAGTACTTTCACCCCATAGGCTATATCCTGATGTTCTGGCAATATGATGATTCCATTCTATATCAGAGTACTTTATACTCACTAACTCCTCTGGCTGATTATCAGTATGATTGATGGCATGAGGATACATAACACTAAGTTTGACAATAAAGGCTTTCCTTACTTTTATTGAATAATAAAGTTCATTACCACCCTTATCGGATGTTCGATAAAATTTAAATTTAAGAAAAAGTTCTTCATTTTTTGTTATGGCTGTTCCTAATAAAGGCGATGACTTATCAATAAGCTTGGTAAATGACACTGGCATGTGCGTTATATTCATCACCCTATTCATATCATGTTCAAAAGATAACACGAAGATTTCATCCTTATGCATTGACTGATATTTATTGCCTATTGATTCAAACGTAGAGCATCCTGATGATATTAACCCTTGTTCTTTGCCTTCTATTGTTACATAGATTAAATTTGACATATATAAAACACTCCATGTTATATATAAAAAAACATTAACCCCTACAAAAAAGAGAGTGAGAAATTATTATTTCAGCATAAAACAGAACCGTCAATTTTTTCTTATAAATAAATAGATTTATATGAAATTATTATCATTAAAATTGAAATCATGTTATATAACCTTGTAAAAAACATGTATCAACTCTATGTTTATATCATTGTTTTTTATGAAAATTCATTATCTAATCCCCACATCATTAAAGGGAGAAATCGAATAATTTATTCTGAGTACCCAGATACAGAAAAGCCAAATATTAAATAAAGGAGGCATCAACCGACGCCTCCCGCAAATCATCCCAATTAGATCGACTCCAGCGCCAGCAATTCTTCCAGCGTCTGACGGCGGCGAATCAGCCGCGGTTCGCCATTTTCAAACAACACTTCCGGCAGCAGTGGTCGGCTGTTGTAATTGGAGGACATTGAGGCGCCATAGGCGCCGGTATCGTGGAATACCAGATAATCCCCCACTTGCGCATCCGGCAACGCGATGGTTTCCACGCCGCCGCCTGCCTGCTGGGTAAATACGTCCCCGGATTCACACAGCGGCCCGCCAATCACGCTGTCGCGCAGCGTAGCCTGACTGAGATCGCGGCCATCTCCCGCCAGCAAGGATATGTGATGATAGCTGCCATACATTGCCGGACGCATCAGATCGTTAAATCCTGCATCAACCAGAACAAAGTGACGGCGCCCCATTTCTTTCACCGCGCGAACTTCAGCCACCAGCACGCCCGATTCCGCCACCAGAAAACGGCCTGGCTCGATTTCCAGCGTCACCTGATGACCCAGATGAGCGGCAATTTTTTCACGCGCCGCATTCCATAGACTGAAATAGTGCTTAGTATCGATCGCCTCTTCGCCCTTACGATACGGGATCGATAATCCGCCGCCCGCAGAAATCGCCTGAAGATCCTGATCCAGTGAGATAACCTGTTGTACCATCGCGTCGCATACCTGCTCCAGATGGCCATAGTCCACACCGGAGCCAATGTGCATATGGATCCCCACCAGTTTTAACTGATAGCGCTGGATATGCGCCAGCGCCAACGGCAGATCGCCGAACCAGATGCCGTGCTTGCTGTTTTCGCCGCCGGTGTTGGTTTTCTGACTATGACCGTGACCGAAACCGGGATTCACGCGCAACCAGACCGGATGCCCCGGCGACTGACTGCCCAACTGCTCCAGCATATCCACCGAACCGGCGTTAACCGGGATAGTTAACGCCGCAACCCGCTGTAATGTCTGACGATCAAGCAGATCGGCAGTAAACACGATCTCATGCGCCTCGGTCCCCGGCACAAAACCGGCCGCCAGCGCACGCTCGATTTCCCCCAGCGAAACCGAATCCACTTTCACCCCTTGTTGACGCATCAGACGCAGAATATGCGTATTGGAGCAGGCTTTCTGTGCAAAACGAATGGTATCGAACTGACGCAATTGCGCGATGCGATCAATGATGGTTTGCGCATCATACGCCCAAACCGGGCAGCCAAAACGAGCGGGAAGTTCACGCAGGCTTGCTGTATTCAGTGCGTGCGTCATGTCGTTGAGATCGTGTGGCATGATATAAATTACCCATTATTCATAAAGCGTTTGAAATGACCGATCCCCACTATAAAAATGACCATAATGATAAACAAATATCGTTTTAAGCAGAGTCTATTCATTTATGATATGGATTAAGGCAGGTGGCTAATGAGGACGACATGGCGGCGATATCACTGCGACACATTGAGATTTTCCATGCGGTCATGACTTCCGGCAATCTGACGGAAGCGGCAGCATTGTTGAACACCTCGCAGCCGACGGTCAGCCGGGAGTTGGCGCGGTTTGAAAAACTGATTCAAATGACCCTGTTTGAGCGAGTACGGGGGCGGCTTTATCCCACGGCACAAGGATTACAATTATTTGAAGAAGTGCAGCGCTCTTACTACGGGCTGGACAGAATTATCAACGCCGCCAACGATATCCGCCGTTTTCAGCAAGCACAGCTTTCGATCGCCTGTCTGCCGGTATTTTCCCAATCGCTGCTGCCTGAGGTGTGCAAACCGCTGCTGACCCGTTATCCTCAACTTAGCCTGCACATCATTCCACAAGAGTCGCCGCTGCTCGAAGAGTGGCTTTCCGCTCAACGACACGATCTGGGGCTGACGGAAACCAACATAACGCCTGCCGGTACAGAGCGACAAACATTAATGTTGCTCAACGAAGTCTGCGTACTGCCCGCCGCACATACTCTGGCGGCAAAAACCGTGCTGACGCCAGCCGATTTTACCGGCGAACCCTTTATCAGCCTGTCCAGCGCCGACAGCTATCGCCAATTGCTGGATAAACTGTTTCAGGAACAAAACATAACGCGCCGGATGGTGCTGGAAACACACAACGCTGCCTCGGTCTGCGCCATGGTACGCGCTGGCCTCGGCCTCTCGATTGTCAATCCGCTGACCGCGCTGGATTACGCCGCTTCCGGTATTGCCGTGCGTCCTTTCAGTATTGATGTCCCTTTCACCGTCAGCTTGATTCGCCCGTTGCATCGCCCTGCCTCGGCGCTGGTGGATACGTTTGTTCATCAACTTAAGCAGTATGCCGCTGGCGTCCCATTGCGTTTACAGCAAGCGCTACAGCAGCGATGAGGCGAATACAGTAATGATACGGCTTACTGGTTGAGCCGTATAAAGGCGGGCTATAACTACAGGATGATAACTACAGGATGGCTCTGACAACACCATCAGGCTCCCTGTTCGATGCAGAGCAAATCAAGGTACTTAACCATTTTATGCTATAGTGCGCACCATTCGTTTATGACATTTCTCCCTGTGGAGAAACTGACGCAACCACTGACCCAAATAACCGCCATGCCACAATATAGCCAAACCCGCCACGACTCACGCCCTACCTTCCCTCTGGGCCGCTTCTCCATTGCGCCGATGCTCGATTGGACCGATCGCCATTGCCGTTATTTTCTCCGCCAGTTGAGCCGTCATACCCTGCTGTATAGCGAAATGGTCACCACGGGCGCCATTATTCATGGCAAAGGCGACTATCTGGCTTATAGCGAGGAAGAACATCCGCTGGCATTGCAACTGGGCGGCAGCGACCCGGCGGCGCTGGCGCACTGTGCGCTTCTGGCCGAACAGCGCGGTTATGATGAGGTGAATCTGAACGTCGGTTGCCCGTCCGATCGGGTGCAAAACGGTCGTTTCGGCGCCTGTCTGATGGGAGAAGCAGCGTTGGTGGCTGACTGCATCAAGGCGATGAAAGATCGGGTATCGATCCCGGTTACGGTAAAAACGCGTATTGGTATCGACCATCAGGACAGCTATGCATTCCTGTGCGATTTTATCCACACCGTGGCCGATCTCGGTGGTTGCGATACGTTTATTGTCCATGCCCGCAAAGCCTGGCTGTCTGGGTTGAGCCCAAAAGAAAACCGCGAAATCCCACCGCTGGATTACCCGCGCGTTTACCAGCTTAAACGTGATTTTCCCGCGCTGACGATCGCCATCAACGGCGGCATCAAAACGCTGGCGGAGGCGAAAACGCATCTGCACTATCTCGATGGCGTTATGGTGGGACGTGAGGCTTACCAAAACCCCGGCATTCTGGCGCACGTGGATCACGAACTGTTCGGCGAACCGGCGGCCAGCCCGAATATCGTGGACGTGGTAGAATCCATGTATCCCTACATTGAACGCGAGCTTTCGAACGGCGCGGCATTAGGGCATATAACCCGTCATATGCTCGGTCTGTTTCAGGGGGTGCCGGGCGCGCGCCAGTGGCGGCGTTACCTGAGTGAAAATGCGCATAAACCAGGGGCGGATGCCGCCGTGGTCGAGCGAGCGCTGACATGGGTTCGCCACTCCGCCCGTTGAAAAAGACCAAGAGTTAGTCCTTTTAACCAACATCTCACCGACAACTTTTTTACGTCACTGATAAATCAATAACTTATCAGTGACGCATTCTGGCACGATTCTTGTAACTCTCCCTGAGACGCAAAACGATATCGGTCATCGCGTTCTTAACAACCGCATTCATCACTGCGGCCTTTTATTCTTAGCGTTCAAAAAAAGATTTCGCGGCTACGGGAGCACACCATGTTGGAGATTTTCTTCGTTATAGGCTTTTTTATCATGCTGATGGTGACAGGCGTATCGCTGTTAGGTGTTATCGCGGCATTGTTTGTCGCTTCTCTTTTTATGCTGATTGGCGGACTGTTTGTCATGGCGATTGAAGTCCTGCCGTGGTTGCTGCTGGCGGTAGCGGCGGTATGGCTGTGGCGCCGGTGGCAGCGTAAACCGGCATATAATTCGCACCGCGACATGTACCGTAAATATGCTTATCGCAACCGCAGAAGTAACGAGTGGTAAGCCAGCAAGCGCACAGACTGCATTATGCATAGGGAAGCAAAACCGCCTTTAATGCAAAACTGTGCGCCAGCAGATATTTTTTTCCGATCGCTGCTGCTAGGATATCGCCACGACCAGTTGTCCATCTTGCCTGGCGCCCGATTTTATTATTATCAGGAAAACATCCGATAAAAAACAAATAATTAAGGGCAATGGACAACACGATTTCATCATCGTCAGGAAAAATAATAGTCACGCAGTGACACCTCCAGACGACTATCCCGCTGTACCCTACATACGGCCTGATGAAATTGGCGAAAACGGCAAAGGCCTCCCATTGGGGGGCCTTCTGCTTTTTCAGAGGCGGCGACGCATTACCGCCCCGGAATCAATAAACAGGAACCCTGTGTACGGCGGCTTTCCAGCGCCTGATGCGCGCCTTGCGCATCGGACAGCGCAAACACTTGTTCAGGCGGCACATCCACCTTGATGGCGCCGCTGGCTAACAACGAGAACAATTCATTGCTCGCCTGATCCAGTTCAGCACGATCCGTGACATAGCCAAACAGCGATGGACGCGTCACGTACAGCGAACCTTTCTGATTGAGGATCCCCAAATTGACGCCGGTTACCGGCCCCGACGCATTGCCGAAGCTGACCATTAGTCCGCGGCGGCGCAAGCTGTCCAGCGACGCTTCCCAGGTCGCTTTACCGACCGAATCATACACTACCGCAACCTTGTTGCCGTCGGTGAGTTCAGCAACGCGCTGGGCGATATTTTCCGTACTGTAGTTAATCGTTGCCCAGGCGCCAGCCTGTTTCGCCCGCCGCGCTTTTTCATCGGAACCCACCGTACCAATCAATTTAGCGCCCAGCGCTTGCGCCCACTGGCAGGCAATCAGTCCCACGCCGCCGGCCGCCGCATGGAACAGGAAAATTTCATTGGGTTTGATTTCATAGGTCTGACGCAACAAATAGTACACCGTCAATCCTTTCAGGAAAGACGCGGCGGCCTGCTCGAAGCTGATGGCATCCGGCAGGAGAGCGACGCGCGGCTCGGCGACATTATGCACCTCGCTGTAGGCGCCCAATCCTGACTGCGCGTAAACCACGCGATCGCCGACTTTAAGCGTACTGACGCCAGCGCCGACTTTGGTTACCACGCCCGCCGCTTCCGTACCCAACCCAGAAGGTAAATCCGGCACCGGATACAAGCCGCTGCGAATGTAGGTGTCGATGAAATTGACCCCTATGGCGCGGTTTTCCACCTGAACTTCGCCCGCTGCCGGTTCACTGGGCGTGAAATCGTCATATTGCAGCACCTCTGGCCCGCCGTAGGCCTTGAACTGAACACGTTTTGCCATGTTATCTCCTTAACCGTGACGGATTCGTTGTCTCACTATAATACGTATTGCAGTGTGTCATTTCATGCGTTCAGATATACAATGCCCCCTTAACCAATGACAAATCAACCGGTAAAGAACTCCCTTCATGGCAGAAAAAAGACCAACCAATAAATCGAATCAACCCCGTGACCGCCAAATGGAAGGGTTGAAGCTTCCGCCACACTCATTGGAAGCGGAACAATCGGTATTGGGTGGACTGATGCTCGATAATGAGCGCTGGGATAATGTGGCGGAACGGGTTGTCGCCAACGATTTCTATAATCGCGCCCACCGTCTGATCTTCACCGAAATGCAGCGTCTGTTGGAAATGAACCGACCAATCGACCTGATCACGCTGTCTGAATCGCTGGAACAGAAAGGCGATCTGGAATCGGCCGGCGGTTTCGCCTATCTCGCGGAACTGGCGAAAAATACGCCCAGCGCCGCTAATATCGGCGCCTACGCCGATATTGTGCGAGAGCGCGCCGTAGTGCGGGAGATGATTGCCGTCGCCAATGAAATTGCCGACGCGGGTTACGATCCGCAAGGGCGCAGCAGCGAAGACCTCCTCGATCTAGCGGAATCCCGTGTTTTCCAGATCGCCGAAAATCGCGCCAGTAAAGATGAAGGTCCGAAAAGCATCGACCGCATTCTGGAAGATACCGTTTCCCGTATCGAGCAGCTTTACCAGCGTCCCCATGACGGCGTCACCGGCGTGTCCACCGGCTATCAGGATCTGGACAAGAAAACCGCCGGTTTGCAGAAATCGGATCTGATTATCGTCGCGGCGCGTCCTTCGATGGGGAAAACCACTTTCGCCATGAACCTGTGTGAAAACGCCGCCATGATGCAGGATAAACCGGTGCTGATTTTCAGTCTGGAGATGCCCGGCGAACAGATCATGATGCGTATGCTGGCGTCACTGTCCCGCGTCGATCAAACCCGCATTCGTACCGGTCAACTGGATGATGAAGACTGGGCGCGTATTTCCAGCACCATGGGACTTCTGCTGGAAAAACGCAATATGTACATTGATGACTCGTCCGGCCTGACGCCAACGGAAGTTCGCTCCCGCGCCCGTCGAGTCTTCCGCGAACATGACGGCCTGAGCCTGATTATGATCGACTACCTGCAATTAATGCGCGTGCCGTCCCTGTCGGACAACCGCACCCTGGAAATTGCAGAAATATCCCGTTCGCTCAAAGCATTGGCAAAAGAATTGCAAGTTCCTGTTGTCGCGCTGTCCCAGCTTAACCGAAGCCTGGAACAACGCGCGGATAAACGGCCGGTAAACTCCGACCTGCGTGAGTCCGGCTCCATCGAGCAGGATGCCGATCTGATAATGTTTATCTATCGTGATGAGGTTTATCATGAAAACAGTGACCTGAAGGGAATTGCGGAAATCATTTTAGGGAAACAGCGTAACGGCCCGATCGGTTCGGTACGTTTAACCTTTAACGGGCAGTGGTCGCGCTTTGATAACTATGCCGGCCCACAATACGATGATGAATAGCGCACAATGATAATCTTGCGTTAAGGATTAAAGAATGAAAACGGCAACTGCCGTCATTAACCGCCGTGCTTTGCGTCATAACCTGCAACGGATCCGCCAGTTGGCCCCTGAAAGCCGTCTGGTGGCGGTGGTAAAGGCCAATGCTTACGGCCACGGACTGGTTGAAGCGGCCCAGACTTTTCATGACGCCGACTGCTACGGCGTCGCGCGTCTCACCGAGGCCCTGACGCTGCGGGCGGCGGGCATCACCAAACCTATCTTGCTGCTTGAAGGGTTTTTCTCCGCCGACGACCTTCCCCTGCTGGCGGCCCATCAGCTTGAAACCGCGATCCATAGCGTTGAGCAACTCACGGCGCTGGAACAAGCGAACCTCCCTCACCCGATCCGCGTGTGGATGAAACTCGATACCGGCATGCATCGCCTCGGCGTGCTGCCTGAACAGGCGGAAGTATTTTGGCAACGGCTGACCGAATGCCACAATGTAGTGCAACCGGTGAACATGATGAGTCATTTCTGCCGTGCCGATGAACCGGGATCGGGCATAACGGAACGTCAACTGACCTGCCTTGATGCGTTTGCGCAGGGAAAACCAGGGGCGCAATCCATCGCCGCCTCCGCCGGTATCTTACTGTGGCCGCAGGCGCATCGCGATCAGGTTCGTCCCGGTATCATTCTGTATGGCGTCTCGCCCCTCGACGATAAATATGCCGCACATTTCGGCTTACAACCCGCCATGACCTTGACGTCGCACCTGATCGCCGTACGTGAGCACAAAACCGGGGAAGCCGTCGGCTATGGCGGCACCTGGAGCAGTCCGCACGATACGCGACTGGGCGTGGTGGCTATCGGTTACGGTGATGGTTATCCGCGCTGCGCGCCAGCCGGCACGCCGGTGTGGATCAACGGACGTGAAGTTCCCCTGTCCGGGCGGGTTTCCATGGACATGATCACTGTCGATCTTGGCCCCGATGCGCAAGATCAGGTGGGCGATGACGTTATCCTGTGGGGCGCCGTTCTGCCGGTAGAGAAAATCGCCGCCCATACCGGCGTCAGCGCTTACGAGTTGATTACCCGCCTGACACAGCGCGCCCGACTGGAATACATTGAGAGTTAAATCGTGATAGTTCCATTGTGACAGTTAAACCGTACTCTGCGGCTAATGTGAAAGGAAGCGCCAGCACGCTTCCTTTGCCTGACAACATTACCGCCCGACGGCTAACCACTCGCCGACTATCTTCTGGTATGCGCCGCTGGCCTTGGTCAAGTGCAACCACTGATCCACATACAGCTTCCAGATCATGTCATCCTGCGGCAACATATACGCTTTTTCCCCATACTGTAACGGTTTTTCCGGGTTGATCGCACAGAGTTCCGGGTGATGCTTCTGCTGAAACAAGGCTTCCGAGGCATCGGTAATCATTACATCCGCCTTCTTATCCACCAATTGCTGAAAGATAGTCACGTTATCATGCAACATTAGCTTCGCTTGCGGCAGATAAGCGTGAACAAACGCTTCATTAGTACCGCCAGCCGGTTCAATTAAGCGCACAGATGGTCGATTAAGTTGCTCAATGGTTTGGTATTTATCTTTATTCTCGCATCGCGCCAGCGGGATTTTTCCATCCACATCCAGCGTATTGGTGAAAAACACTTTTTTCTGACGCGCCAGCGTAACGGAAATACCGCCCATCGCAATATCGCATTTATCCGTCAGAAAATCAGACATCAAGGTTTTCCAGGTTGTCGGCACAAAATTCACCCTGGCCCCCAGACTTTTTGCCAACGATCCCGCCATGGCAACATCAATTCCCTCGTAATCGCCCTCGTCACGGAGAAAGGTATAGGGTTTATAATCGCCGGTGGCGCAAACATTCAGTACGCCAGTCTGCTGCACCTTCTCCAGATGAGACTCAGCCCTCACGCTCCCGGCTATCAGCAACAAGGCCAGCGCCCCCCATTTCGTCATGATTTACCCCTTTTAAGAAATAACCTGATTTTTATTACGTTAACCGCTCTCGAAATGTATAGCGCGGCGAAAAAATTTGCACGGTCAAACGGATGATTACGTGTTATGGAAAAGTGAGAAAATGCATAGTTCGGAGGAATAGGCCTAATGAAATGCTTCCTAAGATTTAAAAGCCTGAGTATATTTTTACAATGTTTAATACACCGCACGCAGCAATAGGCGTTATGCGTATTCAAAAGAAATAGAGACTACGGAGCAGTCTGACGCCGTTTAGGAAAAACCATGTACGCCATTGATGACTTTGATATGAAAATCCTGACGCTGCTACAGGCCAATGGCCGTCTGACCAATCAGGAACTGAGCGATCTGGTCGGGCTTTCCGCCTCGCAGTGCTCCCGACGCCGTATCGCGCTGGAGCAGGCGCAACTCATTCTCGGTTATCATGCCCGTTTGTCGCCCAACGCCGTCGGGCTGGAATGCCTGGGATTGATCGAAGTCCGATTGATAAACCACACCGTCGAATATGTCGAAAGATTCCACCAGATGCTGGGGGAAGTGGATGCCATTATTGACGCCTATAAAACCACAGGCGATGCCGATTATCTGCTGAAAGTGGCGGTTGCCGATCTGCCAGGGCTGAGTACGCTGATTAGCGAGATCCTGGCGCAGAACAAGAGCATAGCGCATCTGAAAACGTCGGTGGTGCTCAACAGATTGAAAGAAAATGGCCTGATGGCGCCCGATTAGCGCCATGAATCAGCTAATATATTGATTAACTCAGTGCAATAACCCGATACCTTACTATATACAGGAGAACGACACAGTGTTCCAAAATGTTGATGCCTACGCGGGCGATCCCATCCTGTCGCTGATGGAGACGTTTAAACAGGATCCGCGTGCGGATAAGATAAATTTGAGTATCGGGCTGTACTATAACGAGCAAAATATTATTCCCAGGCTTGGCGCCGTCAGCGCGGCGGAAGAGGCGTTGCAACAATTACCCAAGAACGCAAGTTCCTACTTGCCGATGGAAGGTCTGTCCTCTTACCGCACCGCTATCCAGAACCTGCTGTTCGGCGAGGATCACCCGGCATTGAACGCTGGCCGCATCGCCACCATTCAGACGCTGGGCGGTTCCGGCGCGCTGAAAATCGGCGCCGATTTCCTGAAATGTTACTTCCCGGATTCAGAAGTATGGGTCAGCGATCCAACCTGGGAAAACCATATCGCCATTTTCTCCGGCGCGGGTTTCAACGTTCATACCTATCCTTATTTTGATGCTGACAGCCTGGGCGTGAAATTCGATGCCATGCTGTCTACGCTGCAACAACTACCGGCGCACAGCATTGTACTCTTGCATCCATGCTGCCATAACCCGACCGGTTCGGATCTGACCAATGAACAGTGGGATCGGGTTATCGAAGTGATAAGCAGTCGTGAACTGATCCCGTTTATGGATATCGCCTATCAGGGCTTTGGCGCGGGGATCGCGGAAGATGCCTATGCCATTCGTACTATTGCCAACGCAGGCCTTCCGGCGTTGATCGCCAACTCGTTCTCCAAAATATTCTCGCTGTACAGCGAGCGCGTCGGCGGACTTTCCATCGTGTGTGACGAGGCCGACAGCGCACAACGCGTACTGGGGCAATTAAAAGCAACCGTTCGTCGCAACTACTCCTCTCCGCCGAACTTCGGCGCGCAGATCGTTTCCAAAGTGTTGAACGATGCACAACTGAATGCCAACTGGCGCGCCGAAGTGGAAGCGATGCGCTCGCGCATCCAGGAAATGCGCCAAACGCTGGTCGCCGCGCTAAAAACGGCATTGCCGAACCATAACGCTGATTATCTGCTGACTCAGCGGGGCATGTTCAGCTATACCGGTTTCAGCCCGGAGCAGGTCGATCGTCTGCGTGAAGAATTCGGCGTTTACCTGATTGCCAGCGGTCGTATGTGTTTGGCGGGGCTGAACCACGGTAATGTTCAGCGCGTTGCCGCGGCTTTCGCCGCCGTTCAGTAAAAGACGCAGACGCCGGGCTTAATCTGCCAGCAACCGATAACAGATTGTTGGTTTGGTTAATCCCGGCGGCGCACCCAACAACTCGTATTAACCAATAACGTGCCGGTTCCCCATATCGTCTTGGCACAGCTATTGCACTATTTATTGGCAATCCTTCCACCACCAGGAGCTCACATTATGCCTACTCAGGCAACCGGTGATTTTGCCAAAAAACGTCGCGCTTCACTGACCGCCGCGATATTTCTGATGGCCACATCAGCAATCGGCCCCGGCTTTATTACTCAAACCGCAACGTTTACCGCAACCATGGGCGCCGCCTTCGCCTTCGGCATTCTCGCCTCAATCCTCATCGACTTCGTCGTGCAGTTGAATGTCTGGCGTATCGTAACCCTGACCGGGATGCGGGCTTCCGATATCGCCAACGCCACGCTGCCCGGCAGCGGCTATCTGCTGGCGATACTGGTGATTTTCGGCGGACTGGTGTTTAACATCGGTAATATTGCCGGGGCCGGCCTCGGACTGAATGCCATGCTCGGCCTGCCGCCGAAATGGGGAGGCGCGCTCAGCGCCGTCATCGCGATCGGCATTTTCCTGTCACGTCGGGCGGGCGTCGCCGTCGATCGCGTCATGATTGTACTCGGGCTGATGATGATCGGCCTGACGCTGTTCGTTGCTTATGCTTCCAATCCGCCGCTGGGTGAAGCGCTGCGCCAGACCGTATGGCCGGATCATATCAACTTCGCCACCATTACCACTATTGTCGGCGGCACCGTCGGCGGCTATATCACCTATGCGGGCGCGCACCGTCTGCTCGATAAGGGAACCACCGGCGCCGAGCACATCCATGAGGTGTCCAAAGCCGCGCTGCACGGGATAATGGTCACTGGCGTAATGCGTTACGTGCTATTCCTCGCCATTCTTGGCGTGGTCGCCAGCGGCGTCATGATCGATATCTCCGGTCAGAGCGCCAATCCAGCGGCACAGGCTTTCCAGGCCGCCGCCGGTGAGTTCGGCCTGCGCATATTCGGTCTGATCCTGTGGGCCGCCGGGATCACCAGCGTGATCGGCGCAGCCTACACCTCGATATCGTTCGTTACCGTTTTCAAACCACAGATTACCGAACGTGGGCGCAATCAGGCCACGGTGATTTTTATCGCCCTCTCCCTGCTGACCTATCTGCTGCTGGGGACGCCGCCCGCGGCGCTGCTGGTATTTGCTGGTGGATTCAACGGGCTGATCCTGCCCATCGGTCTGACGCTGTTTATGTACGTCGGCTGGCGGCGCACCGATCTGATGAATAACTATCCCTATCCGCGCTGGTTGCTGCTGCTGGGCGCCCTTACCTGTTTGCTGACCTGGTACATGGCGATTAAATCCATCGGGCCAATCTTCGCTTTCCTCAGACTGGCCTGATAAGCGCAGGAGATGGTGATAACCACCATCGTTCTGAACAGCGATCTGGGTGAAAGTTTCGGTCAGGGGAAAATGGGCGACGCCGTCGCGCCAGTGTCGGCTGCGCTGTACGCGCGGCTGGTGGAAAACGCGGCGGCTATTCCCCTTGAATAGTGATAATCAGCGTTCGGCTGCCGCCCTGATTACGGTGCTCGCATAAATAGATCCCCTGCCAGGTTCCCATATTTAACCGCCCGTTGCTGATCGGAACCGTCACATTATTTCCCAGCAGACTGCCTTTCAGATGAGCAGGCATATCGTCGCTGCCTTCGTATACATGACGATAATAAGGTTCATCTTCCGGCACCAGTTGATTAAAGAAACGTTCAAAATCCTGCCGCACAGTGGGATCGGCATTTTCATTGATCGTCAGCGCTGCCGACGTGTGTTTGATAAAAACATGCATTAGCCCGACGTTGATTTGCCGTAACGTTTTTACCTGCGCCAGCACCTCGTCGGTGATCAGATGAAAGCCCCTGGCTCTCGGCTTAAGACGGATTTCATGTTGTATCCACATCGTGCTGTTCCCCTTATCAGACCGCCATGCCGCGAATAAAAACAAAGACGCCGCGCATCATTCCCTGCATACGGCGTCCCTCAAATTTATTCACGCGCCAGAATCGGTTTCAGGAAACGCGCGGTATGCGATTTTTCACACTCGGCAACGGTTTCCGGCGTGCCGGAAACCAGGATCTCGCCGCCGCCGCTGCCCCCTTCCGGCCCCAGATCAACGATCCAGTCAGCGGTTTTTATCACATCAAGGTTGTGTTCAATCACCACAATGGTATTTCCCTGATCACGCAACTGATGCAACACCGCCAGCAATTGCTCGATATCGGCAAAATGCAAACCGGTGGTCGGCTCATCCAGAATGTAGAGCGTCTGACCAGTGCCGCGCTTCGACAGTTCACGCGCCAGCTTCACGCGCTGCGCCTCACCGCCGGATAACGTGGTCGCCGATTGTCCCAGACGAATATACGATAACCCAACGTCTATCAACGTTTGCAGCTTACGGGCCAGCGCCGGGATCGCATCAAAGAACTCGCGGGCTTCTTCGATGGTCATCTCCAGCACTTCGTGAATGCCTTTGCCTTTGTATTTGATTTCCAGCGTCTCGCGATTATAGCGTTTGCCTTTGCACTGATCGCAAGGGACATAAATATCCGGTAAGAAGTGCATTTCAACCTTGATTACGCCATCCCCCTGACACGCTTCGCAGCGGCCGCCACGCACATTAAAGCTGAAGCGGCCAGGATTGTAGCCGCGCGATCGCGATTCGGGTACGCCAGCGAACAGTTCCCGGATCGGGGTGAAAATGCCGGTATAGGTCGCCGGATTGGAACGTGGCGTGCGGCCTATCGGACTCTGATCGATGTCAATAACCTTATCGAAATGCTCCAGCCCTTCGATGGCGCGATAGGCCGCCGGTTCCGCCAGCGTCGCGCCGTTTAACTGACGCTGCGCCAGCGGGAACAGCGTGTCGTTAATCAACGTGGATTTCCCCGAACCCGATACGCCGGTCACACAGGTGAACAGCCCGACCGGTAAAGTCAGCGTGACATCTTTAAGGTTATTGCCTCTCGCGCCAATCAGTTTCAATACTTTGGTTGGATCAGCCGGAACACGCCGTTCGGGGATTTCAATTTTACGTTTGCCGCTCAGGAACTGCCCGGTAAGCGAGTCCGGCACCGCCATGATTTGTTCCATCGTGCCTTCCGCGACAATCTGGCCGCCGTGAACCCCCGCCCCCGGCCCGATATCAATCACATGGTCAGCGGCGCGGATCGCATCTTCATCATGCTCGACCACAATCACGGTATTGCCCAGATCGCGCAGATGAATCAGGGTTTCCAGCAGCCGTTCATTATCGCGCTGGTGCAGGCCAATCGACGGTTCATCCAGCACATACATCACCCCGACCAGTCCGGCGCCGATCTGACTTGCCAGACGAATACGCTGAGCCTCGCCGCCCGACAGGGTTTCCGCCGAACGCGACAGCGACAGATAATTAAGCCCGACATTCACCAGAAACTTCAAGCGATCGCCGATTTCTTTCAGCACTTTCTCAGCAATTTTGGCGCGTTGCCCGCTGAGCTTCATATTCTGGAAGAAGCTCATCGCATGGCCGATGCTCATGTCGGAAATCTGCGGCAGAGTCGTCTGTTCAACAAACACATGGCGCGCCTCTTCACGCAGACGCGTACCGCGACAACTGGCGCAAGGGCGATTGCTGATAAACTTCGCCAGTTCTTCCCGCACCGCGCTGGATTCCGTTTCTTTATAGCGGCGTTCCATATTGTGCAACACGCCCTCGAACGGATGACGGCGCACCGAGGTATCGCCCCGGTCGTTAATGTATTTAAACTCGATATTTTCTTTGCCGGAACCGGACAGAATCAGCTTCTGAACGGCGGCATCAAGACTTTCAAACGGCGCGTCGACATCAAATTTGTAGTGTTCGGCCAGCGAGCGCAGCATCTGAAAATAGTAGAAGTTGCGGCGATCCCAGCCACGGATCGCGCCACCGGCCAGCGACAACTCCGCATTCTGCACCACGCGGGCAGGATCGAAAAATTGCTGAACCCCCAGACCATCACAGCTTGGACACGCCCCGGCAGGGTTGTTGAATGAAAACATCCGCGGTTCAAGTTCATGCATGCTGTAACCGCAGATCGGACAAGCGAAGTTGGCGGAAAACAGCAGTTCCGGCGTGGTCGGATCATCCATATCGGCCACCACCGCGCTGCCCCCGGAAAGCTCCAGCGCCGTCTCAAACGACTCCGCCAGACGCTGAGCGAGATCGTCACGCACTTTGAAACGATCCACCACCACTTCAATAGTATGTTTTTTCTGTAATTCCAGTGACGGCGGGTCGGACAGATCGCAAACTTCGCCATCAATACGCGCGCGGATATATCCCTGCGTCGCCAGATTCTCCAGCGTTTTGGTGTGCTCGCCTTTGCGATCTTTCACAATCGGCGCCAGCAACATCAGGCGTTTCCCTTCCGGCTGCGCCAGCACGTTGTCCACCATCTGGCTGACCGTCTGCGCATCCAGCGGGACATCATGCTGCGGACAGCGCGGCTCGCCCACGCGGGCAAACAGCAAGCGCAGATAGTCATGAATTTCGGTGATGGTTCCGACTGTGGATCGCGGATTATGGGAAGTGGACTTCTGCTCAATGGAGATCGCCGGCGACAGACCTTCTATATGATCGACATCCGGTTTTTCCATCAGCGACAGGAACTGACGCGCGTAAGCGGAAAGCGACTCGACGTAACGCCGCTGTCCCTCGGCATACAGGGTGTCAAACGCCAGCGATGATTTGCCGGAACCGGACAGTCCTGTGATCACTATCAGCTTATCGCGGGGAATTATCAGGTTGATATTCTTGAGATTATGAGTACGAGCACCACGAACTTCGATCTTATCCATTCACACACTTCCCGGAATAAATACGGTTTTGCATCATCTCACTGACAGAGACAACCGGTACGAAACGTGCAATTATGACACAAAAAAAGCTGAATGAATATCCAGTACCCAATCCAGCCATGATGTAAAGGTTGCAAACTTCTTCTTCATTTTTGATCGCGCTTCGCAGGTATGACAGAGACTTTTCCCATGTTAAGATTGATCGTTTAGACTTAAAAATAAATTTATCGATTCATCAGGAGACACGAGCATGGCCAGCAGAGGCGTTAATAAAGTGATTCTTGTCGGACATCTGGGGCAAGACCCGGAAGTTCGCTATATGCCGAATGGCGGTGCGGTTGCCAACATCACGCTGGCCACGTCCGAAAGCTGGCGTGATAAGCAGACCGGCGAGCAGAAAGAAAAAACCGAGTGGCACCGTGTCGTACTGTTCGGCAAGCTGGCGGAAGTCGCGGGCGAATACCTGCGCAAAGGCTCTCAGGTTTATATTGAAGGCTCGCTGCAAACCCGCAAATGGACCGATCAGGCCGGCGCAGACCGCTACACCACTGAAATCGTGGTTAATGTCGGCGGCACCATGCAAATGCTGGGCGGACGCCAGAGCGGTGCTGGCAACGCGCCCGCAGGCGGCGGCCAGCAACAAGGCGGTTGGGGCCAGCCACAACAACCACAGGGCGGCAACCAATTTAGCGGCGGCGCTCAACCCCAGCAGCCACGTCCGGCGCAGAATAATACGCCAGCGCAAAGTAATGAACCGCCAATGGATTTTGATGATGACATTCCATTCTAATTGACTGTTTTAAATAAATAAAATGTTTTTCCACAAAGCCCCGTTTACGGGGCTTTGTGTTTGATGCCAGATAACATGGCACGCCATTATCAGTTTTCACGCCGCCAACCTTTATCCGCTCGATAACTCTCTCTGACCGCCAATTTCGGACAGTTGTCACACTTTGTCCAATTTTAAGTAATGCGGATGAATATGATTCGTATTTAATGAATTCCAAGAGAGATACCTATCATGCAATCCCGTTTTCACAAGCGCCCGCTGGCCGTCATCATCAAATTGGCGCTGGCGCTCCCTTTCAGTTTCTCCGCTTACGCAGACGATCAGGCTGGCGATACGCTGGTGGTAACGGCTTCCGGGTTCGAGCAAAATCAGGAAGACGCCCCAGCCTCCATCACCGTGATTAAAGGTGAAGAATTGCGTAAACGTTCTATACAAAATCTGGGGGATGCGGTTCGTAACGTGGAAGGCGTGGTGGTTAATGGCGGCGCCAACGAAACGGATATCTCCATTCGCGGCATGCCGGGCGACTACACGTTACTGATGGTGGACGGTAAGCGACAGAGCGGACGCGATTCCCGCGTCAATGGCAATTCAGGGTATGAGCAAAGTTTTGTTCCGCCCGCCGCCGCCATTGAACGTATCGAAGTGATCCGCGGCCCGATGTCGTCGCTGTATGGTTCGGACGCCATCGGCGGCGTGATTAATATCATCACGCGGAAAGTGTCCCGCGCATGGGGCGGTTCCGTCTCTTATGACTATTCGGCGCGCCAGCACAGCGATCAGGGCAACGCCAGCCAGACGCAATTTTATCTCAACGGCCCTGTCGTTGAAGACTTTGTGGGCCTGCAACTGTGGGGACGCTATCTGGATCGTCAGGCTGATGATGACGTACAAACGACCAATGGCTTCACCAAAGCCGACCATCGGGATTTGACTGGACGACTGGCCTTTACTCCAACGGAAAATCACGACATTTTACTGGAAGCTGGCGCCACGCGTCTGAAAAACGGCGAAGGCACCAGTCCCAACTGGGCCACCCGCGAACAAAAGAACAATCGCGATCACTGGTCGGTATCGCATGAAGGACGCTGGCGTTGGGCCACTTCAAATGTGTCATTGTCGCAGGAAAAAACCAGCCGCGAAGGTGTCGCCACTGCCAGCCAAGCCGATGTTCTGGGGCGCAAACCTGAAATCAAGAACACGGTATTTGATGCCAAACTGGTCGCGCCGACCGACTATCATATCGTATCCGCCGGGGTGCAATGGAATCAAAGTACTCTGCATGACTGGAACCAGGGGGTGGGCGATCAGAGAAACTACAAATTCCAGGTCATTCAAAAGGCGCTGTTTGTGGAAGACGAATGGCGGCTCACTGACAGCTTTGCCCTGACCACCGGTCTGCGTCTGGATAATCATGAACAATACGGCAACCATTTCAATCCCCGTCTCTACGGCGTCTGGCATCTGAATGACGAATGGACCCTCAAAGGCGGCGTCGCCCGCGGCTTTAAAGCGCCAGAACTGCGTGCTGTGATCGATGATTACGCGGTGCTGCGTCGTAATAGATTCGTCATGTTCGGCAATTCCGACCTGAAGCCGGAAACCAGCACCAACTACGAGCTATCCGCGCTCTGGTCAAACCGCGACAACTTATCCGTCGGGGCGACCGTGTTCTATAACGACTTCAGGGACAAACTTTCCACGCGCACCACCGATGAACGCTGGAACAATTTCATCATCATGGAACGAATCAATATCGATAAAGCAATTATCAGAGGTGTGGAACTGAACGGCGGCTGGCAGATTACGCCCACCCTGTCCCTGAAAGGCAACTTTACTTATACCGACTCAGAGCAGAAAAGCGGTCCCAATGCGGGCGCGCCGCTGGCGCTGACGCCAAAGCAAAAAGCCAACCTACGCACCGAGTGGAATGTGACCGAGAAAGCGCAACTGTGGGCTGCCGCCAACTATTACGGCAAAGAATTCGGCAATACGATCAGCGCGGAACCGTCTCCCGGTTACACCACAGCGGATATCGGCGTGTCTTACCAGTTGACCCGTGCAGTGGCGCTTAACGGCGCGGTCTACAATCTGAACGACAAGCGTCTGGATGATGAAACCTACGGCACGGTCAATTACGGTCGTACTTTCTGGTTCGGCACCAACATCACGTTCTAATCCATCGGTAGCCACACCACCGCACACAATCCAGCGGGCGGACGATTCTCCAGAATCAGTTCGCCGCCGTGAGCATGAATACAGGCGCGGGCAATAGATAGCCCCAGTCCGACCCCCGCGCCAATTTCACCGTCCTCGCGCCCGCGGTGTTGCGCCAGTTGAACAAAAGGCTCGAACGCTTGTTCCAGAAAGGCTGGCTCAATACCTTTACCGTGATCAAGTATCTCAATGCGAATATTATTATCCCCTTCGCGCCACAGACTGAGGGCGGCATCCCCGCCATACACTATCGCATTGTCGATCAAATTACCCAATGCGCGCTTGAGCGCCAATGGCCGGCAGCGGACCGTCATCGGTTCAGCGCCTCCCCAGTTCACCTGGTGTCCCAAATTACGATAGCGTCTCGCTAAATCGTCAAGCATCGCGCTAATCGACAGGCTGCTCGTTGGCTCCTGCATGGCGTCGCCGCGCACGAAGTTAAGGGTTTCATTCACCATCGCGCTCAACTCCGCCAGGCTTTCCAACATATCGTCGCGGGCGGCTCCGTCCTCCAGCAGTTCCACCTGCAACCGCAGTTCGGTAATGGGCGTATTCAGATCATGACTGACGGCGGCTAACATACGGGTTCTACTCTCAATATGACGGGCGATGCGCTCTTGCATCACATTGAATGCCTGCGTCAGTTCACGTGCTTCCTGCGGCCCGGACAGCGGCAACGACGCTATCCACTCTCCCCGGCTGACGCGATCCGTAGCATTGGCCAGCGTCTTAACCGGGTGTACCACGCGCCGCATAAAGAACACCACTATCAGCAAAACCGGTACGCTGGTCACCGGCAGCGAATACGACAACAGGCGACTCCATTCATAGGCCTGAATCGGGTGTTGCACACCATTGAGATATCGTCCGTCCGGTAACCGGATGCTGGTACGAAGTCGCAGCGGCTCCCAGCGGGCGATGCTGAACAAATGTCCGCGCGCCAGTCCGCCATCGGTACGTTCAAGCTGCATCACAATGGATGCATCCTGCGCTATCGGGGGACGAGAAGCCAAATCCGCGACCAATCGACGCTCCTCGGATTTCATATCGAACGGGCTGACATCAGGTTGGGCGGCGATCCAGAAGCGGGTATCGCTGGCATTCATGGAGCCAAGAAGTTGCCCGGCGTCCGTCCCTGACAGGCTTTCCGCCGCTTGATAGGCAATCGTCAAACGCTCAAGCGCCAGCGTACGCGATACAGGGTGGAGCAACGCGCCCGTCAATTGAATGCAGGCGATGGCAATAACGTTAGACACCACCAGCGCCAGCACCAACAATAATGCCAACTGGTTGGCCATCCGTCTGGGAAAACATTGAGCGATCCACTTCATGCCGACTGGACGCTCACATCGGCAGCCAGAAGATAGCCGCTGCCCCAGACCGTAATCAATAATTCCTGATCGCGCAGGAAATGAGAAAGCTTGCTGCGCAGGCGGCTGACTTGCCGATCGATCGCCCTATCGAACACATCGCCCTTGCGAACACACAGATCGATCAACCGATCCCGGCTTAACACACAATGCGGGTGTTGCAGAAAGGCGCTCAGCAAACGCCCTTCCATGGTGCTCAATTGCACGGCGGCGCCCTCGTCGTCGCTGAGCATCCCGATTGCCGGTACGAAATGCAGACCGGAAAAACGGTAAGTCACCCGCTCATTGCGCATATCGGCACACGAAGGATCAACGTGCTGCCGTCCGCTTCGGCGCAGAACGCTATGGATACGGGCGACCAGTTCCCTGGGTTCGAACGGCTTAACCACATAATCATCGGCCCCCAGATCCAGCCCCCGAATGCGATCATCCGCGTCGCCACGCGCGGTCAGCAGAATGACCGGGGTTTTGGTGCGCCGATGAAGCTGATGGCACAGCGTCATGCCATCGCCATCGGGCAACATGACATCCAGAATAACGATATCAAACGGCTGGTTTTTCAACATCAGCCACATCCCCGCCGCATTCTCGGCCGTGCGGACATCAAACGCCTGACGGCGCAAGTAAACAGCGAGAGGATCGCGGATCTTACGCTGATCATCCACAACCAATACGCGCGGCATCACGGCAATCTGAGCGGTGTTCATCAACCTTCCTGCATCCTGAAATCTACCGGGTATCATACCTTTCATGTCCGGTCATACTACGCCACCCCTTATGTTTTCTGGCAACCATTTATTGATTCTCTTTTTTCTTTTCGTACCGCTTCGCAAATTTTTCCTTCGCACCTGTCGTTCACACGCTGATGCATTACCATGCTCGTGCACAATCAGGGAAGGAAAGAGTATGCAACAGCGCCGCGCCACTGACAGATAACCGGGGGAAACGCATGGACGCCATCACACAGCAACTGAAACGAATGGGATTTGAGGAAGGCATGCAACAGGAAAAAGAAAGGTGGTGAGAACCAGGCATCCAAGCCAGTGAACGGCGTATTGCCCGCCAGTACCGGCGTCTCTTTCAACGCCTTAACGACTACCCTCACGCCTTACGCGCTGAACCGTTAGGCGCTGATTCAGCGTTGCTGGACAAACTCACGATATTTCGCCACCAACCGCAGGAAATCCTCCAGGCCGCACAGAGACAGGCTTTCTTCATCGTAGTAACTCATGCCTTCTTCCATTTCATCTACCGTAAATTCAAGCTGATTCGCCTGAATCATCACTTCTTCATCGTCCAGCAGCAACGTGTATTCATGTCCGACTTTCCGCCACTGACGCTCGCTTCCCGCCACCGAACGGGCAGCGGCTTCCACCTCATCCAATACATCCAGCCGGCCTTTTACTTCTTCATTTAACCAGTGGCCCACGGCTTCATGCCCCATCGACATTCGTACCATCACCTGCCCGGTAACGTCCCGCAAGAATTCATAGTCCATGATGCCGCCCTCAATGATATGTCTGTTTGTAGTGTAATGGTCATGTCGCATTGTCACAGTGACAGTTCGCAAACTTGGCTCAAAAAAAGGGAGGCCCAATGGCCTCCCCGAAACAGCGAACTATAACGATTTAGACGGTTGTCTGGAAGATCACGCCATCCGCTTTTTCCGTATATTGACCCAGACGATCAAAATTCAGATAACGGTAAGTGTCTTGCGCGGTTTTATCGACCTGAGCCATATAGGTCTGGTATTCATCCGCGCTCGGCAAACGCCCCAACAGCGACGCCACGGCAGCCAGTTCAGCAGAGGCCAGGTAAACATTGGCCCCCGTTCCCAGACGGTTCGGGAAATTACGCGTGGAGGTTGAAACCACCGTCGCGCCATCGGCCACACGCGCCTGGTTGCCCATGCACAGTGAACAGCCTGGGATTTCAATCCGCGCGCCGCTCTTGCCGAACACGCTGTAGTATCCCTCTTCCGTCAGTTGAGCCGCGTCCATTTTAGTCGGCGGCGCAACCCACAGACGCGTCGGCAACTGACCTTTGTGGCTATCCAGCAACTTACCGGCCGCACGGAAGTGACCGATGTTGGTCATACAGGAACCGATAAAGACTTCATCGATCTTCTCGCCCTGTACGTCAGACAGCCAGCGGGCATCGTCAGGATCGTTCGGCGCACACAGGATCGGTTCTTTAATTTCAGCCAGATCGATGTCGATAACGGCGGCATATTCCGCATCGGCATCCGCTTCCAGCAGTTGCGGATCCGCCAGCCATTTTTGCATTCCCTGAATACGACGCTCCAGCGTGCGCCGATCGCCGTAACCTTCCGAAATCATCCATTTCAACAGCACGATATTGGAATTCAGATACTCGATAATCGGCGCTTTATCCAGCTTGATGGTACAACCCGCGGCGGAACGTTCCGCCGAGGCATCCGTCAATTCAAATGCCTGCTCCACCTTCAGATCCGGCAAACCTTCAATCTCCAGGATCCGACCGGAGAAAATATTTTTCTTACCCTTTTTCTCAACAGTCAGCAAACCTTGCCTGATGGCGTAGAGCGGAATGGCATGAACCAGGTCGCGTAGTGTGATCCCCGGCTGCATTTTGCCTTTGAAACGCACCAGAACCGATTCCGGCATATCCAGCGGCATCACGCCGGTGGCGGCGGCAAATGCCACCAGCCCGGAGCCCGCCGGGAAAGAAATACCGATCGGGAAACGGGTGTGGGAATCGCCCCCCGTCCCCACGGTATCCGGCAGCAGCATACGATTCAGCCAGGAGTGGATAACGCCATCGCCCGGACGCAGGGAAACCCCGCCACGGTTCATAATAAAATCAGGCAAGGTATGGTGCGTGGTCACGTCCACCGGCTTCGGATACGCCGCCGTATGACAGAAAGATTGCATAACCAGATCAGCGGAGAACCCCAAACAAGCCAGATCCTTCAGTTCATCACGCGTCATCGGCCCGGTGGTATCCTGCGATCCCACGGAGGTCATCTTCGGCTCACAGTATTCGTTAGGGCGAATACCGGCGACGCCACAGGCGCGGCCCACCATTTTCTGCGCCAGCGAGAAGCCTTTGCTGCTGGCCGCCACCGCTTTGGAAACGCGGAATAGGTCACTGGACGGCAGCCCCAAAGCGTCGCGGGCTTTGGAGGTCAGTCCACGGCCAATGATCAACGGGATACGACCGCCCGCGCGCACTTCATCAAGCAATACGTCGGTTTTCAGTTCAAATTTTGCCAGCACTTCGTTGGTGTCATGACGGCAAACTTCGCCCCGATATGGGTAGATATCAATTACATCACCCATATTCAGATCGTTGACATCCACTTCGATCGGCAACGCACCGGCATCTTCCATGGTATTAAAGAAGATTGGAGCAATTTTACCGCCTAGCACCACGCCGCCGCCGCGTTTGTTAGGTACATGAGGAATATCATCCCCCATAAACCACAGTACGGAGTTGGTGGCGGATTTACGTGAAGATCCGGTGCCGACCACATCCCCAACGTAAGCCAGCGGGAAGCCTTTTTTGTTCAGTTCTTCAATTTGTTTGATTGGACCGACCACGCCCGGCTGATCGGGTTCAATGCCTTCGCGGGCATTTTTCAGCATCGCCAGCGCATGCAACGGAATATCAGGGCGCGACCAGGCATCCGGCGCGGGCGACAGGTCATCGGTGTTGGTTTCGCCGGTCACTTTAAACACGGTTACGGTAATCTTTTCCGCCAGTTCAGGGCGGGACAGGAACCACTCGGCATCCGCCCAGGATTGGATAACCTGTCTGGCATAAGCATTACCCGCTTTGGCTTTCTCTTCCACATCATAAAAATTGTCGAACATCAGCAAAGTATGGGACAGGGCTTTGGCGGCAATCGGCGCCAGCGCGTCATTATCCAGCGCTTCAATCAATGGATGGATGTTGTAACCACCCTGCATGGTGCCGAGCAATTCAACGGCTTTCTCAGGCGTTATCAGGGGAGAAGCGGCCTCGCCTTTTGCAATGGCGGCCAGAAAACCCGCCTTCACATACGCGGCTTCATCGACGCCAGGGGGAACGCGATTGGTCAACAGATCCATCAAAACGTCTTCTTCGCCTGCGGGTGGGTGCTTTAATGACTCAACCAACGCTGCCATCTGTGCGGCATCCAACGGCTTGGGAACAATCCCCTGTGCAGCCCGGTCGGCTACGTGCTTACGATATTCTTCTAGCACGACTTTCTCCTCGCTCTCATTGTCTTCGTTATGCCCGGCGCTCTTGTTCCCGCTCTTGATGTCCATGCCTGGTGTAAGCGTGTGGATGTAAGGTAATAGAGTGCCCGGTTCAGCCTCGTCAGCATATCAGGATTTGAATCAATTGTTAATTCGTTCACATAATGGCAACATTAAATGGGTTTAACCGCTTCACAATCACGACAGATCGCCGCCGACGCGAAGCAGAATAACATTGTTAGGCCCCCATCTTTCCACAACTTTCTGGCTTTGGCGAATCGGGTATTGCGCTGCGCATATCATGACCACGCTCATAATAAATCAGTATGCAAATAATCGCTCCGACTGCCGATAGGCTGTTAATAGCTAAAATAATATTGACACCGGGAGTCGCTATGTATTTTTTGCGCAATATCACTATCAGGAAAGTATTGTTAATTATTCTCAGTCTTTTTCTGCTGTTATGGGGGGGCGTCTCATGGTTCACCTTATCCTCACTTAATCAGGCGACACATTTCCTCACCGTCGGTAATACACAGGTAGAAGCATTAAATACCCTGACCGATGGCAATAATCAGGCGTTGCGCGCCGCCATCCGTCTTAATCAGGCGATGACGCTGATGCAAAGCGGCAAGTTGGACGACATTGACGTCACGGTTTCCTCAGCCGTCGATGCACTAAAAAGCAGCCAGACCAACCTGGAAAAATTCAAACAACAAACGCATCCGCAGATTGATCAACAGATCGTAAATAGTGTGATAGCTTCCTGGAGCAAGCTGGTCGAACAGGGATTACAGCCCATGCTGGCTACCCTGCAAGAAAAACGCTTTGCCGAGTACCGTCGTTTATTCCGTGATGATTTTCAGTCATTGAATGAATCATTTATCACCGAGTTGAACCGTTATCAGACCTTGTCCGCGGATAACCATACGCTGCAACAGATCTATGCGCTGGTCGACTGGTGTAAAAAGATCCTGGTTGCCGCCATGATCGCGGGCGCCCTCATCCTGCTATTGACCGACCGTTATCTGTCAAACTTTGTGGTCAAGCCCCTGACGTCGATTAAAGCGCATTTCCGCACGCTGGCGGAAGGACGGCTTGATCGCGCGCTGGAAAATTTTGGCCGCAACGATGCAGGTCAGTTGATCCCCTATCTGCAAGAAATGCAGGAAAGTCTGAAAACAACGGTTGCCACGATCCGCGACAGCGCCCATTCCATTTATCAAGGAACGGCTGAGATCAGCGCGGGCAACAACGACCTTTCTTCCCGCACGGAGCAGCAGGCTTCGGCATTGCAGCAGACCGCCGCCAGCATGGAACAGTTAGGCATCACGGTGAAACATAATGCCGATAACGTTCATCAGGCCACAAGACTGGCGGAGAATGCCGCCACAGTCGCCAGACAAGGCTGGGAAATGGAGCGGGAACTTGGCGTCATTATGCAAAGCATCGCCACCAGTTCGCACAAAATCACCGAAATCACCGGCATGATCAACAGTATTGCCTTTCAGACCAATATACTGGCGTTGAACGCCGCCGTAGAAGCGGCGCGCGCCGGCGAGCAAGGGCGTGGCTTCGCGGTCGTCGCGGGCGAAGTGCGTAATCTGGCGCAAAAAAGCGCTCAGGCAGCGAAAGAAATCGAAGGGCTGATTGCTGAATCCGTTGAACGCGTTGACGCTGGCTCCAGACAAGTGGTGAGAACCGGCGAAGTGATGGACGGCGTGATTACCTCTATCCGGCAGGTAAACGACCTGATGGGCGAGATTGCCTCGGCTTCCGACGAACAGGCGCAGGGGATCAGTCAGGTCAGTCAGGCGGTGACGGAGATGGACAGCGTCACGCAGCAGAACGCCGCATTGGTGGAGCAATCCGCGGCGGCGGCGGCATCGTTGGAAGAGCAGGCGCGTCAGCTTACCCAGGCGGCGGCCATCTTCCAACTGGATCAGGAGGAGCGACAGGAAGACCACAACGCTTTCACGCAGCGGGCGCCGCAGTTGGCGATGCTTGAAGCGACATCCTGATGCTCTGAATCTTCTCTGTCATTCCCCTTGAGTAAACGTCTTTTCCAGCCCATGCCGACAACACGGCATGGGCTGATCATCAAGGCTTAGAAGCGGGTATTGAGGCTGACGAAGAAGGTTCTGCCCGGTTCATTGTAGGTGGCGGCGCCAGCGCCTGCGCCATTGTTATTGAGGCTTTGCGTGTTGCCGGCCCTGAACTGGCGTTTATCGAACAGGTTATCCACGCCCGCCGTGATACTGGCGTACTTGTTGACATCATAAGTGCCGCTCAGACCGAAAACCGCGTAAGGGCTGACTTCATGGCGATCATAACCGCTGGTCGGCTGACCATGGTAGTCATATTTTTTCGGCTTCTGGCGACCATACCAGGTCATATCCGCCAGGAAGGAGAGATCTTCTGTCGCCTGCCAGCTTACCGATGAATTGAACGTAAACTCTGGTGTAATCGACAGTCGATCGCCAGTGGTTTTATTTTCTGAACGCAACATCCAGGTCATATTATTGTTCCAACTCACTGTCTCGGATACCGGAATATTTAATGTGCCCTCCAGTCCCTCCACTAATGCTTTGGGGACATTTTCCCACTTAAAGATATTGGCATTGCGCCCACCGACCGCGCTGCCAAGTATGGTTCGGCCTGATTCGATTTTATTGCGATAGTCGTTGCGGAAATAGGTCACGCCGGCCTGATAACCCGCGCGATTAAACTCTAAGCCGACTTCTTTATTAATACTGGTTTCCGCCTTCAAATCCTCATTCCCCATCAGGTAACAGGCTGAACCGCCGTAACACCCATTGCCATTGCTATATAACAGATAGTTAGGGTTCATCTGATACAGGTTCGGGGCTTTATACGCGCGGGCGATCCCCATTTTCAGCGTAAAATCCTCGCCCAACTGTTGAGATAAGTTCAGCGACGGGCTCCAGTTGTTACCGACAAGACTGTGGTGATCGAAACGTAAAGCGGGCGTCAGCATGGTGCTATCCGTCACTTCAATATTGTCTTCAGCAAAAACCGAGGCAATTCGGGCGGATATATTCTTGCCACGCGTACCGGTAGGATAGCCTTCTATCGTACCGCCTTGCTGTGCTTGCGTATTCGACGCAGGATCGTTTAATTCTTGTTCAACCCACTCAATACCGACGGTCGCGGTCTGATTAATCCACGCCTCAAATGGAATATTCACCTCACTGTGACCGGTAAATGCATCCAGCTTGATAGTGGTGAAATCATTTCCCTCCGGCCTGCCCGCTGGCCCTCCCGCCAACTGTTCGAAAATGCGAGTATTATGGGTGCGCTCATATTGCAGATAAGAGGTTGAACTTACTCCGCTGTCCCAGTAACCGCGATGGGTAACGGCAAAATTCTGCCGATACATACGATTGGTTTCCTGACCGTATTTATCCAGCGAGGCGGCGCTACTGTTGTTATTTTCCGTGTCGCCGGCATAGATATTACCCTGACGGCTGAATCCGGCTTCAAACTCCAGCGATTGCTGTTTACTGATATCCCAGCGCAACAAGCCATTGATATCCTTGTTACGCACCCCCTCCCGCCCTGCGGGAATGGTCGTTACGCGGGGATTCAACTGATGCCCGTCGTTAATATCCCAGGCATCGGCCTGCGTTTTATTAATATTACCGAAAAGACGGAAACTCAGACTATCCGTCAATCCGCCCATTAGACTGAAATCGGTGCGTTTGGTGGCCCCTTCCGCTTTATGTTCCGGCATGTTCATATAGGTATTCCAGCTACCGTGCAGTTCCTGCGTTGGCTGTTTGGTAATGATGTTCACCACCCCGCCCGCAGCGCCATTGCCGTAGCGTGCCGCCGCCGGACCACGCAGCACTTCGATCTTTTCCACCATGTCTGCCGGCACCCAGTTGGTGTCGCCACGGGTATCGCGCTCGCCGCGCCAGCCATAACGCACAGCGTTACGGCTGGAAACCGGTTTGCCATCCACCAGAATCAGGGTATTTTCCGGCCCCATACCACGCAGGTCTATCTGACGGTTATTTCCACGCGAACCACTGTTTGAATTACCCGACAGGTTAACCCCCGGCATGGTGCGAATCAGTTCAGATAGATCGTTGGCCGGTGGACGTTTACTGATATCTTCCGCGGTAATCACCGACACCCCTGGCGCTTGACGGGTCTGTTCCGCAGCGGTCACCACCAGCGTATCGCCTGAGATCGTCTCAGTTTCTGCCTGATGCTGAACCTGGGCGGCAGGCTCGTCAGATGCGGCGTCTGTCGTTTGCGCAACTGTCAGAAACGCGTTCATCCCACAGCTGACGCCAATAAGTGTCGCCAGATAATGGCGTGGTTGTGGTAATTTCATCAAAATTTTTGCCCTGTAATCAATGAGTCTATCGTCTGAACAGATGTTCTAATGCCGCTACGGATACCGCCAGATGTAACGGACAATCAGCAACGCGTTGGATAAAGGCGGAGAGAAAACCGGCGCAAAGCACGGTTGTTATCAAGGAGAGCTTGTATATCGTTGTGAACGCATATTGTTACAAACAGCTGTTGTTCTACCAATGCGTCGTGTAGTCACTCCTTTTCTCCGCAATGCCGAAAATGGAATATGCGCCTGTACGTCGCGGCGTCGATCCTCAACGAAAAATGCTATTGAGAAGTATTTGCATTACCATTTTGACGCAGCCATTGTTACATTTGTTTTTTCAGACGGGGTTTGTGGAAACGGCAAATTGCTTTGCGAAAACGGCAAAATGACGGACGACAACGTGACAACATAGAGAGGGGATCATGCAAAATCAGCTTCCAACATCAAAAGCGATCGATAAGCGCCACCTTGTCCAACTGTCCAGTCTGGTGTCAAATAACTATCGCTTGCTGGGGCCAGGATTGATTGACGATACGCCAGTGCTGTTTGGCAGCTTCAGTGTGGTACAACTGAACCGCGATCTGATTCTGCATACGGCTGATGTGATCAACCTGCGCACGATGAAAACCCAAGGCATGCTGAATGGCGCGATAAAACTGGCTATCGTGGTCAATGGCAATGCGCATATTACGTATGATGAAAAGGTGTTACATCTGGGAAATCATCAGCCCGCCTCACTGATTTCACTGGTCGACCCCACGTCGTTCAGTCACAACGGTAAACGAGATGAATATGAGCGTACCGTTTCGCTCACCTTTAGCCGGGAATGGCTGTACGGCAATCTGATGGATACCGTCAGCGACTGGCAGGCAATTTATGACTTCACGCAAACGCATCTTTCCACCCATTTATGGATCCCGTCGCGTCAGGCGATGGCTATCGCCTGGCAGATCCTGAATACCGGTCCCTGCCAGACGCCTCTGCAACGTCTGTACCTGGAAACTCAGTGTATGTCGTTGATTATCGAAGCGTTCAGTTCAGTCGCCAGCCGCGCGTCACAGGAGAAAACCGCCTCCGGCGTCACGCTGCGCAATCATCATCGCATCCATCAGGTCAGGGATATGCTGGAAAGCGGCGCCGCCGACCTGCTCTCCATTGCTGAAATTGCCCAAAGCGTCAATATGAGCGAAAGCACGCTGCAACGCCATTTTCGTCAGACATTTAACATGACGGTATTCGAATATCTGCGTAACTGCCGGTTACAGCGGGCGATGCTGGCGTTGAAAAAAGATGGCGTCGGCATCGCGCAAGCGGCCAGTCTCGCGGGCTATAACAGTCCGGCCAATTTCGCCACCGCCCTGCGGCGCGCCTATGGCGTTACGCCGGGACAGCTTAAAGATCGTTTCTGATTTCGGGTATATAGCCAAAATAAATAATTCATGCCATTTACCCCATCAACCGGGCACAGTAGATTAAGATATCTTTGTTGCTGACCTCCCTGCTGCTTATGACTAACCAGACTGATTTAACCACCACGCTCGCCCGGTTCATTTCCCGCAGTTTACCCAACCCGCCGGCAATCGATGCCGCGCGTCGAGGTGTAACCGATTTTATTGCTACAGCCTTGCCGATTACTCAGGGCGCGATTGCCGACAGCGGTTTGATCCCGTTAAAGCAGGTTTTCAACGCTACGGATAGCCAGACAAACAGTGTGATCCTGGGATATGTCGGTCATGCTCTGGACTTTGATGACTACCATCCGGCATTTCGCGGTCACCCCAGTACAGTGATCCTGCCGGCGCTGTTTGCTCTGGCAGCGGAAAACCGGCACATCACCGAAGAGGCCTTTTTGACCGCCTATGTTATCGGCGTGGAAGTCGCAGGCAGAATCGGTCTGGCTTGCGGACCGCGTCATTACAGTCTCGGCTATCACAATACCGCCACATTAGGCGCGATTGCGGCGGCGGCGGCGGCGGCGCGGCTGCTTGGCGCCAGCGTTGAACAAACCGAAAATATCCTTGGTCTGGCGGCGACGCAGGCGGCGGGCTTACGCGCACAGTTTGGTTCAGCGGTAAAACCGCTTCATGCGGGGCTTGCGGCCAGAACCGGCGTCACAGCAGCCTTGCTTGCGTTGGCGGGTTTCAATGGCAACTCCGGGCAGGTTATCGAGGCTTTTCTGGCCGCGCATGGCGATCAACAACAGCAACCACGGTTACTGACCGAATCCTGGGGAGCGCCGTGGCGCATCGTCGCGCCCGGTCTGGCATTCAAACGCTACCCAACCTGCGGCGGAACACACAGCGCGGCGGAAGCGGCTTTTGCGCTAAGAGAGCAGTGGCAAGCGCAATATGACGCCAACGCTTCACTCACCGATAGCGTGGCGCGTATTACCGTATCCTTCCCACCGGGCGGCGACATTGCACCGTTTATCCGTCGTGCCGCAACCGGCGTAGAAGCGCGTTTCAGCCTGGAATATGTGATTGCCGCGGCGCTGCTGGAAGGCGAACTCAAGCTGACGCGTTTTGCCGAAGGGCCGGTTGATCCCGCTATTCTGGCGCTGGCCGACAAGGTCACCCGGATAGCGGACGACACCGCCCCGCCGGACGAACTGGATCCTGAGGCCCGTTTCCATGAGGTCACCCTGTACCTGCACAACGGTTCAACGCTCACCTGTCGAGTCACGCGTCAGGAAACGGCGGCCAAACCCACCGATCTTGACGCGAAGCTGGCACAGAACATCAGCGCACTGCCGCACCTGGACAGCAACCAGATTCTGGCACGCTGCGCATTAAGAGCCTCCGGCGATTTGCCTTATCTGCTTGGATTATTGATTAGCGATCCAACCTGATCAACCAACATTGCCGACGGTTCCCGTTTTTACAAAAAAAATCCGGCATCGTGAGATGCCGGATTAGGAATGATTAACCGCTAATTGAAGGCGAAATTATTTCTTCTTCGCTTTCGGGTTCGGCAAGTCGGTAATGCTGCCTTCAAAAATCTCAGCAGCCAGCCCCACGGATTCATGTAGCGTCGGGTGAGCATGGATGGTCAGCGCGATATCTTCCGCATCACAACCCATCTCGATCGCCAGACCGATTTCACCCAACAGTTCGCCGCCGTTGGTGCCGACAATCGCGCCGCCGATAACACGGTGCGTTTCTTTGTCGAAAATCAGTTTGGTCATGCCATCCGCACAGTCGGATGCGATAGCGCGACCGGATGCCGCCCAGGGGAAGGTCGCCGTCTCATAGCTGATGCCTTTCTCTTTCGCTTCTTTCTCAGTCAGACCGACCCATGCGACTTCCGGTTCGGTATAAGCAATAGAAGGAATGACTTTCGGATCGAAGTAATGTTTCTTACCCGCGATAACTTCAGCCGCAACGTGACCTTCATGCACGCCTTTATGCGCCAGCATCGGCTGACCGACAATGTCGCCAATCGCATAGATGTGCGGCACGTTGGTGCGCATTTGCTTATCAACGTGGATAAAACCGCGATCGTCCACTTCCACGCCCGCTTTACCCGCCTCCAGATTTTTACCATTCGGTACGCGACCGATAGCCACCAGCACCGCATCGTAACGCTGCGGTTCGGCCGGCGCTTTTTTGCCTTCCATCGTCACGTAGATGCCGTCTTCTTTGGCTTCCACCGCCGTCACCTTGGTTTCCAGCATCAGCGTAAACTGCTTACTGATACGCTTGGTGAAGACTTTAACGATATCTTTATCGGCAGCCGGGATCACCTGATCGAACATTTCCACCACGTCGATCTGAGAACCCAGCGCATGATACACGGTTCCCATTTCCAGACCGATGATACCGCCGCCCATGATCAGCAAACGTTCGGGAACCGTTTTCAGTTCCAGCGCATCGGTGGAATCCCATACACGCGGATCTTCGTGCGGAATAAATGGCAGTTGGATCGGACGGGAACCTGCCGCAATAATCGCGTTATCGAAGTTGATGGTGGTTTTACCGTTTTCACCCTCAACCTCCAGCGTGTTGGCGCCGGTGAATTTACCCAGACCGTTCACCACTTTGACTTTACGGCCTTTAGCCATACCAGCCAGACCACCGGTCAATTGGTTGATGACTTTCTCTTTCCACAACCGGATCTTGTCAATATCGGTTTTCGGCTCGCCAAATACGATGCCATGCTCAGCCAGCGCTTTGGCTTCTTCAATGACTTTGGCAACGTGCAGTAATGCTTTGGAAGGGATACAGCCAACGTTCAGACACACACCACCCAGCGTGGCGTAGCGCTCCACCAGTACGGTTTCCAGGCCTAAGTCCGCGCAGCGGAATGCCGCGGAATACCCGGCAGGGCCGGCACCAAGTACCACTACCTGAGCTTTAATTTCAGTACTCATCATGACCTCTTAATTAATTTCCGGCGGGTCTGTGACGTCATTGTTATTGAGTCTCAACGCCCTCTTCCACCGGGACGTGTCTTTGTCGCCGTAGTTTACAAAACCGTTAACATTTTTGAAACAATAAGCGACTAACGATTTGTCCTTAATCACGGATAGCTGTAACAAACGACAGCTTACCAGAAAAAAGCCGACCGTCAGGCCGGCTTTTCGATTACATCACCAGACGGCGAATGTCAGACAACATGTTGTTGATGATGGTAATAAAACGCGCACCATCAGCACCGTCAATGACACGGTGGTCGAAGGACAGAGATATCGGCATCATCAGACGCGGCGTAAACTCTTTACCGTTCCATACGGGTTCCATCGCGGACTTGGACACACCGAGGATAGCGACTTCCGGCGCGTTGACAATCGGCGCGAAATGCGTCGTACCCAGGCCGCCGATGCTGGAGATGGTGAAGCATCCGCCTTGCATTTCGCCGGCGGTCAACTTACCGTCACGGGCTTTTTTGGAGATCGTCATCAGTTCACGAGAAAGCTCGATGATGCCTTTCTTGTTCACGTCTTTGAACACGGGAACCACCAGACCATTCGGGGTATCCACCGCCACGCCGATATTGATGTATTTCTTCAGCGTCAGTTTCTGAGCGTCTTCGGACAGCGAACTGTTGAAACGCGGCATCTGCTCCAGCGCATAAGCAACGGCTTTCATGATGAAAACAACCGGGGTGATCTTCACATCCAGTTTTTTCTTCTCCGCTTCCAGATTCTGCTGTTTACGGAATGCTTCCAGATCGGTGATATCCGTTTTGTCGAAGTGCGTAACGTGCGGGATCATTACCCAGTTACGGCTCAGGTTGGCACCGGAAATTTTCTGGATGCGGCCCAGTTCGACCTCTTCAACTTCACCGAACTTGCTGAAGTCCACTTTCGGCCATGGCAACATGCCCGGCAGACCGCCACCGGTAGCCGCTGGCGCGGACTCCGCACGTTTCACCGCGTCTTTCACGTAAGCCTGAACGTCTTCGCGCAGGATGCGGCCTTTACGACCGGTGCCCTTCACTTTTGCCAGATTCACGCCGAATTCACGCGCCAGACGTCGGATAACCGGCGTCGCGTGCACATAGGCATCATTCTCGGCAAACTCGCCCTTGCTTTCCGCTTTCGCCGCAGGCGCGACGGCGGTTTCTTCTTTCCTGGCCGGTGCAGACTCCTGCTTGGCCGCCGGCGCCGAAGCAGCGGCAGGCGCCGCGCCTTCAACCTCGAAGACCATAATCAGCGAACCGGTTTTCACTTTATCGCCGGTACTGATCTTGATTTCTTTCACCGTACCGGCGAATGGCGCCGGGACTTCCATGGACGCCTTGTCGCCTTCAACGGTAATCAGTGATTGTTCAGCGGCGATTTTATCGCCCACTTTAACCATCACTTCCGTGACTTCAACTTCGTCGCCGCCGATATCCGGCACATTGACGTCTTTCGCCGCCGCTGCGCCGCTGGCGGCGGCTGGCGCCGCTTCCGTGTTGCTTTCGGCTTTAACCGGCGCTGAACCACCTGCGCCCGCCACGTCAAAGACCATAATCAGCGAGCCGGTTTTCACTTTGTCGCCGGTGCTGATTTTGATTTCTTTAACCGTGCCGGCAAACGGCGCCGGCACTTCCATGGACGCTTTATCACCTTCTACGGTGATCAGGGATTGCTCGGCTTCAACGCTGTCGCCGACGTTGACCAGCACTTCGGTGACTTCAACTTCATCCGCGCCGATATCCGGCACTTCAACCTCTTTGCTGGCGCTGGCGGCAGCGGCTGGTTTGGCGTCTTCCTGCTTCTCTTCCGCCTTGGCGGGCGCAGCATCGGCTGCGCCGTCGGCGGAATCGAAAATCATGATAAGTTTGCCGGTTTCCACTTTGTCGCCGACCGCTACTTTGATCTCTTTAACCACACCGGCCTGCGGCGAAGGCACTTCCATAGAAGCCTTGTCGCCCTCTACGGTTATCAGCGACTGTTCAGCTTCGACTTTATCGCCCACCTTCACCATCACTTCGGTGACTTCAACTTCATCTGCACCGATATCCGGTACGTTGATTTCGATAGCCATGTAATCTTTACCTCTTATGCCAGACGCGGGTTGACTTTATCTGCATCGATTTCGAATTTAGTGATGGCGTCGGCAACCACTTTCTTATCAATTTCACCGCGTTTAGCCAGTTCACCCAATGCCGCAACCACAACGTAAGACGCATCCACTTCGAAGTGATGACGCAAATTCTCACGGCTGTCGGAACGACCGAAACCGTCAGTACCCAGAACACGATAATCGCTGGCCGGGATAAAGTTACGGATTTGCTCGGCAAACAGCTTCATGTAATCGGTTGACGCTACCGCTGGCGCATCGCTCAAAACCTGAGCCACATAAGGTACGCGTGGTTCTTCGGTCGGGTGCAGCATGTTCCAGCGCTCACAATCCTGACCATCGCGCGCCAGTTCAGTGAAGGAGGTAACGCTGAACACATCAGAACCGATACCGTAGTCTTTCGCCAGGATCTGCGCCGCTTCACGCACATGACGCAGGATGGAGCCGGAACCCAGCAACTGCACTTTACCTTTGCCACCTTCAACCGTTTCCAGTTTGTAAATACCCTTGCGGATACCCTCTTCCGCCCCTTGCGGCATCGCAGGCATATGGTAGTTTTCGTTCAGCGTGGTGATGTAGTAGTAAATGTTCTCCTGCGCTTCGCCATACATACGATGCAAACCGTCATGCATAATGACAGCGACTTCATAAGCATAGGCCGGATCGTAGGAAATGCAGTTCGGGATAGTCAGGGACTGAATATGGCTGTGACCATCTTCGTGCTGCAAACCTTCGCCGTTCAGCGTAGTACGACCGGACGTACCGCCGATCAGGAAACCGCGCGCCTGTTGGTCGCCTGCCGCCCAGCACAGATCGCCGATACGTTGGAAGCCGAACATGGAGTAGTAAATGTAGAACGGGATCATCGGCAGATCGTTGGTGCTGTAAGACGTCGCCGCCGCCAGCCAGGATGAACCGGCGCCCAGTTCGTTAATCCCTTCTTGCAGGATCTGACCTTTCTTGTCTTCTTTGTAGTAAGCAACCTGCTCACGGTCCTGCGGGGTATATTGCTGACCGTTCGGGCTGTAAATACCAATCTGACGGAACAGACCTTCCATACCGAAGGTACGCGCTTCATCGGCGATGATCGGCACCAGACGATCTTTGATCGATTGGTTCTTCAGCATCACGTTCAGAACACGCACAAACGCGATAGTGGTGGAGATCTCTTTGTTCTGCTCTTCCAGCAGGGTGCTGAAATCTTCCAGCGTCGGCAGTTCCAGTTTTTCACTGAAGTTCGGCTGACGGCTTGGCAGGTAACCTTCCAGCGCCTGACGACGTTCGTGCAGGTATTTGTATTCCGCCGAGTCTTTATCGAAAGTGATATACGGCAGTTTTTCGATGTTTTCATCGCTGACCGGCACATTGAAACGATCGCGGAAGTAACGCACGCCGTCCATGTTGATTTTCTTAACCTGGTGAGCGATGTTTTTACCCTCAGCGGCATCACCCATACCATAACCTTTGATGGTATGCGCAAGAATCACGACCGGTTTGTCTTTGGTTTCCTGCGCTTTTTTCAGTGCGGCAAAGACTTTCTTCGGATCATGACCACCACGGTTCAATGACCAAATCTGATCGTCGGTCCAGTCTTTGACCAGAGCCGCTGTTTCCGGGTATTTACCGAAGAAGTGCTCACGAACATACGCGCCATTTTTGGATTTGAAGGTCTGGTAGTCGCCATCGACGGTTTCGTTCATCAATTGGATCAGTTTACCGCTGGTGTCTTTACGCAGCAGTTCGTCCCAACGTCCGCCCCAGATCACCTTGATCACTTCCCAACCAGCGCCGCCGAAAATGCCTTCCAGTTCGTTAATGATTTTACCATTACCGGTAACCGGGCCATCCAGACGTTGCAGGTTACAGTTGATCACGAACACCAGATTATCCAGTTTTTCACGGGTGGCGATGGTGATAGCCCCCTTGGATTCCGGTTCGTCCATTTCACCGTCGCCCAGGAAAGCGTAAACGGTTTGTTTAGACGTATCCTTCAGACCACGATGCTCCAGATATTTCAGGAATTTAGCTTGATAGATGGCGCCGATCGGCCCCAATCCCATGGAAACGGTCGGGAACTGCCAGAATTCCGGCATCAATTTAGGATGCGGGTAAGAAGACAGGCCTTTGCCATGCACTTCCTGACGGAAGTTGTTCATCTGCTCTTCAGTCAAACGACCTTCAAGGAAAGCGCGGGCATAAACGCCGGGAGAAATGTGGCCCTGGAAGTAAACCAGATCGCCGCCGTCCTGCGCATTACGTGCGCGGAAGAAGTGGTTGAAGCACACTTCATAGAACGTTGCGGAAGACTGAAAAGACGCCATGTGGCCGCCCAGGTCCAGATCTTTTTTCGACGCACGCAGAACCGTCATGACCGCGTTCCAGCGAATCGCTGAGCGAATACGTCTTTCCAGATCCAGATTACCTGGGTATTCCGGCTCGTCTTCCACTGCGATGGTATTGACGTATAGACGTGCGGCACTGCCGGCAGCAATGCTCACACCACCTTTACGTGCTTCACTCAGCACCTGATCAATCAGATACTGAGCACGCTCAACACCCTCTTCACGGATGACCGATTCGATCGCCTGCAGCCAGTCGCGGGTTTCGATCGGATCCACGTCATTATTTAAACGATCTGACATGGTTGTTCCTTATCTTCTCTAATAAGTTGGTTTATTGGAGCCTGTCTTCTTGTGCTCTGACTTATTCATAAGTAAAGCACATGAAGACAGGCCCATCGTCATAGTTACCGCATTCAGAGCCCTGAAACAGGACGCTCAATCCTTGCGTTGCTGGAGCCGACGCAGCGATCGCTCACGCCGACTATGTTCCCGGTTAAGATCCAGCAATACCTCCTCAATAAACGCCAGATGGCGGTGTGATGCTTCGCGAGCCTTTTCTGGTTCACGGGCAACAATCGCCTCAAAAATTCCAGCGCGATGAATGCTTACCTGCGCCAGCACTTCACGGCTTAGATAGAGCAATTCAAAATTCTGTCTTACGTTCTGTTCCAGCAACGGTCCCATGCAGCGCAGCAAGTGCAGCAACACCACATTGTGCGTGGCCTCTGTAACCGCGACCTGATACTGCATCACCGCTTCCGATTCCGCGTTCAAATCTCCTGACTCTCTGGCCTGCTGAATGACGGCGTGACAATCCCGGATGCGTTGCAGATCCGATTCCGTACCGCGTAATGCCGCGTAATAGGCGGCAATCCCTTCCAAAGCGTGACGGGTTTCCAGCAGATCGAATTGTGATTCGGGATGCGTGCTCAGTAGTTCCGCCAGCGGATCGCTGACGCTTTGCCAAAGATTGGTTTGAACGAAAGTACCACCACCCTGACGGCGCAAAAGTAACCCTTTGGCTTCCAGGCGTTGAATGGCTTCTCTCAGAGAAGGACGGGAGACATCGAACTGTTTTGCCAGTTCGCGCTCCGGGGGGAGCTTTTCGCCGGGGCGCAAGGTTCCCTCAAGGATCAGAAACTCCAATTGCTGCTCAATCACATCTGACAGCTTAGGCTGACGGATCTTGCTGTATGCCATGGTGAATTCTTCTCTGCGAATGGCGCGGAGTCAATTGGTAATACCAATTTCAAAAACATGACGCTAAAGTAACAAAGTATTCACCTTCTGTCCATAAGGACGTTGAGCAAAATCACCAATCCCACCAGATTTTAACAAACGCACCAGCAATATGAGGCAAAGTGACAACCCGCCAGTGATACTCCCCTTGATCCGCCTGATTAATTTTTTAACTTTTTTGAAACGCCAGGCAATCATTGCTGAACCGTTAAACCTTCAACATAATTAAATATAAATTCACTTATTGTGAATTGTTATTCTATTTTTTTTGTGATAAAACATTTTTTCATTGTGCCTTTTACCTGCGATCCTCACCCCGCTGGTAAAAAGAGAATAATGACGATGGCTTTGTAAAATATTCGTAAAACGTGAGCCGCAATTCTTATACACACCAGCTTGATGGCGATAACTTTTTATCTATTGATACGTAAAGAAATCAGTGCAATTTGGCGTGCATATCACTATTCTCTGACAAATGGTAGATACCGCAGGATATTAGCCGGTATTTCACCGTAAAAATAAAATTACACAAACGTAAAGCAAAACACGTTTTGCTGCCGCATCCGTGTTTTGCTTGCCATGGCAGAGGATTAAATTTGATGGATGACCAACAACAAGACGGGACGCTAAAGCGCGGCTTGAAAAATCGTCATATCCAGTTGATCGCCTTAGGCGGCGCGGTAGGAACCGGGCTTTTTCTCGGTATCGCGCAAACAATCAAAATGGCTGGGCCATCGGTACTGTTGGGTTATGCGATCGGCGGATTTATTGCTTTTCTTATTATGCGTCAACTTGGCGAAATGGTGGTGGAAGAGCCTGTTGCCGGTTCTTTCAGCCACTTCGCCTATAAATACTGGGGCAATTTTGCCGGTTTTGCCTCCGGCTGGAACTACTGGGTGCTGTATGTGCTGGTCGCCATGGCGGAACTAAGCGCCGTCGGCATCTATGTACAATACTGGTGGCCGGATATCCCGACCTGGGTCTCCGCCGCCGCTTTCTTTCTACTCATTAACGCGATCAACCTGGCGAACGTCAAAGTTTACGGCGAAATGGAATTCTGGTTCGCCATCATCAAAGTCGCGGCCATTATCGGCATGATCGTGTTCGGCAGCTGGTTGCTGATTAGCGGTTCTGGCGGCCCGGAAGCAACGATAACCAACCTGTGGGCGCAGGGCGGCTTTTTCCCGAACGGCATCGCCGGGCTGGTGATGGCGATGGCCGTTATCATGTTCTCATTTGGCGGACTGGAACTGGTCGGGATCACCGCGGCCGAAGCTGATAACCCGGAAAAAAGCATTCCACGCGCCACCAATCAGGTCATCTACCGTATTCTGATCTTTTATATCGGCTCACTGACCATCCTGCTGTCGCTTTATCCCTGGGGTAAAGTGGTCGAAGGCGGCAGTCCGTTTGTCATGATCTTCCACGAACTGAACAGCAATGTGGTGGCAACCGTACTGAACATCGTGGTACTGACTGCGGCGTTATCGGTCTATAACAGTTGCGTTTATTGCAATAGCCGCATGTTGTTTGGTTTGGCGAAACAGGGCAATGGCCCCAAAGTATTGCAAACGGTTGATGGGCGCGGCGTGCCTGTCGTGGCGATCGGCGTATCGGCGCTGGCGACCGCACTGTGTGTTGTGATCAACTATCTGCTCCCCGGCAAGGCTTTTGAGTTACTGATGGCGCTGGTGGTTTCTGCGTTGGTCATTAACTGGGCGATGATCAGTCTGGCGCACCTGAAATTCCGGGCGCAAAAAGACAGAGAAGGCACTGTCACCAGATTTAAAGCATTGCTTTATCCGCTGGGCAACTATCTCTGCCTGCTGTTCCTGGCTGGCATACTGGTCATTATGTATCTGACGCCCGGCATCCAGATTTCAGTGTTGTTGATTCCGGTCTGGTTGATTATTTTGGGTCTCGGCTACTTCTTTAAGCAGAAGAAGACCGCCCGTTAAGACTTCATCCACAGAATAAACAAATGGCCGATAATTTCGGCCATTTGTCATGCTGTATATCGGTTGCCTGATTTAAACCAGCGCGCCATAAATCGTCAGTAGCGCCACCACAACCACCAGCACCATGGTCACTTTTTTCGCCAATGCCACAGCCGCCTTCGGCGTTGCCACCGGATCAATATGCGGCTCACGCGCCAGAGAGAACTGCGCCAGTTGCGTTAACACCCAATATTGCGAATTGCGGGTATCGCCAAGCGAGGAAAACCAGGCTGGCAAGGCCTTCTCACCGTGGCCCAACAAAGCATACGCCGCGCCCGCCAAACGTACCGGGATCCAATCAAGCCAGTGCAACAACGCATCGACACCGGACTGCGCTCGCGCCAACGGCGTATGATGTCGCGCCAGCCAGGTTTGTCTGGCGCGTAAAAAAGCATAACCCGCCAACGCGACCGGTCCATAAGGCCCGGCCACCGTAAACCAGAACAGCGGTGCCAGATAAAAGCGGAAATTAATCCATAGCAACGCGTTCTGTAACTCCTTCAGACGTTCCGTCTCCCCGGTTCCTAGCGGCAATCCGTGGATTAAAGCCAACTCCGTCGCCAATTGCTGGCTGGCATCTTTTTCACCGCGCTGCGCCGCCTGAAGATAACGCCGATAATGCTGGCGAACTTCACCCGCCCCGATACACATCAGGCTGATGACAATCCACAGCAATAGCAGAACAACACCAAACAGCACGCCGCTTACCAGCCATAGCAATACCGCCACGCTCGCCATACAGCAAAAAGTCAGAAACAGAGTCTGCAATAACGAAGGCGAAGACAAACGGCGAAACACCACTTCAAGACGGTGATCAATCTGCCAATGTTCGCCCTGTTTGAACAGACGCTCCCCCGCCAAAACCAGCAACAATGTAAACAGCGTCATCGTTTTATACTCCCTCGTTCTCTTTCCCGCCTTCGTGAATCAGGCGATGGTAGTAATCCCAATCAAAAGCGGGGCCTGGATCGGTTTTACGCCCCGGGGCGATATGGCTGTGACCGGTGATCCTGGACGGTGTTATCGGGTAAGCGCTGACGAGTAGCCGGGTTATCACCGCCAACTGATGATATTGCTCAGTAGTAAAAGGTAGCGTATCCGTTCCTTCCAGTTCGACACCGATTGAAAAATCGTTACACCGCTCGCGGCCTGCAAAACAGGAAACCCCTGCATGCCACGCTCGCTGGTCAAAAGAAACATACTGAATCACCTCCCCATCCCGACGGATCAGACAGTGCGCCGACACACGCAAATGGGCGATATCAGCAAAATAAGGATGAGCGCACGGATCGAGCGTAGCAGTAAATAACTGATCAATATAAGGCCCGCCGAATTCGCCCGGCGGCAGACTGATATTATGAATCACCAGCAGGGAAGGCGCTTCCGCCTTCGGGCGACAATCAAAATGAGGTGAAGGTATATGTTTTATTTCAGATAACCAGCCATTTTCCAAAAGCATCGGCGCTAACCTCGCATTATGTCGTTTGCCGGGCTGAATAAGGTGCGGTAAATGGGATCTGCGTTTAACAAAAATGCCGTTGCCAACAGCGTACCATATTTCTTGACATCATTCCTAACCAATTGGATACAAAAAGGTTTTATTATTTCGCTGCCCGCTTTTTCGATATTTCCCATCCATTAAAAGATAAAAAACCATTCAGATAATCATCACGGCCAATTCCTTTGTGTAGAAACTTACAGAGTTATATTTGTGATGCGGATCACAATATCATTGCAATATTGTGAATATGCGAACCAGACTCCGTGCATAGCGTCAATTTTTATTTAAAATAATCGCGGGAGCTTTATCCTATTTTTTTAGATATTACAAAAACTTATTTCACAACACTCACCGCCGCAGCGTTCCGCTAAACACAGGTTAACCGACATGAAAAAAACACTCACCGCTGGTGCTTTAATCGCTTTATCCTACAGCGCGCCAACGCTCGCTGACACCAATAAACCAGAATACCTTTCCGACTGGTGGCACCAGAGTGTCAATGTGGTGGGCAGCTACCACACCCGCTTTGGGCCGCAATTAAATAACACCACCTATCTGGAATATGAGGCGTTTGCCCGTAAAGACTGGTTCGATTTTTACGGTTATGCGGATATACCCAAATTTTTCGGTGGGAATACAGACAGCCGGGGCGTTTGGGACAAAGGCTCGCCGTTATTCGTGGAAATAGAACCACGCTTTTCCATCGATAAACTAACAGGAACCGACCTCAGTTTCGGTCCATTTAAAGAGTGGTATATCGCCAATAACATTATCTATGACCAGGGCCGCAATAGCGACTCACGCCAAAGCACCTGGTACATGGGTATCGGCACCGATATTGATACCGGCACTGATCTCTCGCTCTCCCTGAACGGCTATGCCAAATATCAGTGGCAGAACTACGATGCCGGCAACGAAAACGAGTGGGATGGCTACCGCGTTAAAGTCAAATATTTCTATCCGTTAGGCAGTCTGTGGGGGGGTAATGTGACCTACATCAGTTTCACTAACTTTGACTTTGGATCAGACCTGCGCAATAAAGATGGCCGCTCTCGCACCAGTAACTCGATCGCCTCCAGCCATATCCTGGCCCTGGGTTATGATAACTGGCACTACTCTGTGGTCGCCCGTTATTTCCATAACGGCGGACAGTGGGCGGATGGAACCGAACTGAATTTCGGCAAAGGTCCGTTTGAAGTGAAATCGACTGGCTGGGGCTACTATCTGGTCGTAGGTTATAATTTCTAATTTTTTCAATTAGATAAATATAACATCGGGGCGAAGCGTTGTATAAGGAGGCTTCACCCCGTCGTAATAAAAACGTTTTTCAGACCATCTTCGCTCCCCGATGTTTTGCAATTAATCATCAAAACAAGTAACCAACTGAATTACAAAGACTATTCATTCTGGATGTCTGTCTGTAAACAAGGTAGCATATCGTCCCGAATCCCCCTTCGGAGCCTTTGTGATGCCAACTCGTCGTTACAGTCAGGAACAGCGCCAGGCCGATCTGCTTGCGCGTATTGAGCATGATATCCCCGCCAGCGTTAATCTGGCCTTGAGTGAAGATTTAGGCGGTATCGCTGATGCCAGTCAGGACATTACCGCGCATTTGCTCGCGGACGAAACGCAGGCGCACGCTCGCATCATCACCCGTGAAGCGGGTGTTTTCTGTGGCAAACACTGGCTTGAGGAGGTCTTTTCTCAGCTTGGCGCCGCGACCAGCATCGTCTGGCATGTCGCCGACGGCGATGCCATCCGACCCAACCAGACGCTGTGTGAAATCACCGGATCGGCAAAACAACTGCTGACCGGGGAACGCACCGCCCTGAATTTCCTGCAAACGCTATCCGGCGTCGCCACCGAAGTCAGCCGTTACGTCGCGTTATTACAAGGCACCCGCACCTGTCTGCTCGATACTCGCAAAACCCTGCCGGGCCTGAGAACAGCCCTGAAATACGCCGTTTCCTGTGGAGGGGGCGAGAACCATCGCCTGGGGCTCGCCGATGCATTCCTGATCAAGGAAAACCATATCATTGCGGCAGGTTCAATCCGGCAAGCGGTGGAAAAAGCGCGATTGTTGCGTAGCGATGTGCCGGTGGAAGTCGAGGTCGAATCACTGGATGAACTGCGCCAGGCGCTGGATGCCGGCGCGGACATCATTATGTTGGATAACTTCAGTCTGGAGAAAATCCGCGAGGCGGTCACTATCGCGCAAGGACGAGCACTGCTGGAAATATCAGGGAATGTCACCATGGAGACATTACGTGATTACGCCGAAACCGGCGTGGACTATATTTCCGTCGGCGCGCTGACTAAGCACGTACGGGCATTGGATTTATCCATGCGCTTCCTCTGAGTCTTCTTTTATGGTGGGCACCCCCTGCCTTCTCCTTGCCCCACTACCCTTCGGGCCGTCACTATACGGCGTTGAAAAATGCGCCCGCCATTTTTCAACGCCGCTTTCCACTGGCATCCGGCATTTATCTTGTCGGTTATTCCGCTTCACAAATTGCGTAACCGCTCGCAAAACTCGTTTAATCAGCAGCAATTTTAAACATCTTTTTCATAACGTATTCCGGTTTAGAACCTACCTGGTCGCCAGCCTTGCTTCCGTTTTCTATCCTGTCGCCACAGACAATAAACAGGGAAATCCGACATGGGAAAACAACGGGGATTTACGCTGGTCGAATTGATGATCGTTATTGCGATTGTCGCCATCCTGAGCGCTATCGGCGTTCCTGCTTACCAAGGCTATCTACACAAAGCCGCCATGACCGACATGCTGCAAACCATGATGTCCTATAAAACGGCTGTCGATTTATGCGGCCTGGAAAATGCCGCCTTTACCGCCTGCAATTCAGGCAATCAGAGCATTCCCGCCGGCATAACTTCACGCTATGTCAGTGACGTCGCCGTGAATCAAGGCATCATCACGTTGACCGGGCAATCAACATTGCAAGGACTGCGCGTTGTTCTGACGCCAGCCTGGGATTCGGCGACCAGCACGTCACGCTGGACAAAGCGCTGCGTAACGGACAACAAGGCGGAAAGCTTACAATCCGCGTGTCAGAATGTTTTCCGCTTTGCTAATACGGCGGAGTGATCATGACTGACACCGCGCATCTGATGGACGAATTACAACAACTGTGCCGTCGTTATCATGCACTCTTCCTGGGGCTGGATGAACAGACTATCTCGGTTGCGGTCAACGCCTCGCCTTCTGCGGAAATGATGGCAGCGCTGCGTTTTGCCGGCAACCGCAGAATTCTAATCGAACAATGGCCGCTGGCAAAAATGGAGCAACAACTTAACCCGGCCAAAACCATTGAGGAACCTTCGGTAACCTACCCCACTCAACCGGATAGCCCCACCAGTGATGACGATCCGCCTGTCGTTCAGTTTATTAATCAGACGTTGCGGCTGGCCATTCAACGTCGGGCTTCGGATATTCATTTTGAACCGTTGCTGACCGATTACCGCGTTCGGCTACGGATTGACGGCGTGTTACAGGAAATAGCCGCGCCGCCCGCGGAACTGATCGCGCGGCTCACCGCACGGTTGAAAATCATGGGTAAACTGAATATCGCCGAACGCCGTTTACCGCAGGATGGGCAATTCAGCCTGATACTGGATCAACAGGCCTATTCATTGCGCATTGCTACTCTGCCGGTACAACAGGGAGAGAAAGTGGTGTTGCGCATTTTACAAACTTACCAACAGGAATGGGCGCTCGAAAAACTGGGGATGTCCGAAAACGCGCTGGCGCAGTTTATCCAGACACTCAGCGCGCCTCAGGGAATGATTCTGGTCACCGGGCCAACCGGCAGTGGTAAAACCGTGACGCTTTACAGCGCTATCCGATGGCTCAATAACGTCAGCCGTAATATTTGCAGCGTTGAAGATCCCATTGAGATCCCCTTGTCCGGCATTAACCAAACGGCGGTCAACCCGAAAGCCGATCTGGATTTTGGTCGGATATTGCGTGCCTTGCTGCGTCAGGATCCCGACGTGATCATGATTGGCGAAATCCGTGATGCCGAAACCGCAGAAATCGCAGTTAAAGCTGCGCAAACCGGACATCTGGTGATGTCCACGTTGCACACCAATTCAGCCATAGAAACGCTGAGTCGGTTGACGCATCTCGGTGTTCCCGGTTATCTACTTGCCACCGCGCTGAAACTGGTCATTGCCCAACGGCTGGTACGCCGTTTATGTCAGCACTGTAAAACACAGGCCGAATCGCTGCGTCACTTTCCTGACGAAATATGGCGCGGTCCCTTGAACCATTGGCAAGCGCAAGGCTGTAGCCACTGTTTTTCCGGCTATTATGGCCGCGTCGCCATCTACGAATTACTGGTGATAACCCCCATGCTGCAACAAGCATTGGTCAGCAACGCCGGTGACCGTCAGCTAACCGCACTCTCGCGTCATGCCGGCTTTCCCACGCTGTTTATGACTGGTTTATCGCTGGTTGATGCGGGAATAACGTCGATAGCCGAAGTATATCGTGTTGTCGGCGACGCCCCTTCGCATAAGGCAGGAACATGATGAATCTATCACGCATATATCACTGGCAGGCGATTACGCCGGAAGGAGAACTCGTTCAGGGTGAAATGGTGGGGCGTTACCGTCATCAGGCTTATACCAGCCTCATCGCCCAGGGGTATCAGCCCTTGTCTCTCAAAACGGGGCAATATTTATCATCACGTTATTGGAAAAGCGAGCATCTTGGTGAATTGATCAAACAACTGGCAATGTTATTACAGGCGGGGCTGCCGCTATTGGACGCCCTGAAATTGCTCGCAGAACAGCATGAGCGTCCCGGCTGGCGCTGTGTGCTTAAAGACATCACCGTCCAGATTGCACAGGGAAAAGCGCTATCCGAAACCCTCGCCGAATACCCGCATATCTTTCCCGTTGTCTACCGCTCCTTGATTACCGTCGGCGAACTCACCGGGAAACTCGATGAGTGCTGCTTGCAACTGGCTCATCAACAGGAAAAACAGTGCCATCTGCAACGCAAGGTCATCAAAGCATTACGCTATCCTTGCTTCGTATTGATCGTCGCCTTGCTGGTCAGCACCCTGATGCTGACCGTGGTATTACCGGAGTTCGCCAACCTATACGCTTCATTCGATACCCCGCTTCCCTGGTTCACCCAGCAGTTGATCCACCTGGCAAACGGGGCTGCCGATAACGGTTTAGCCACGCTACTGATGCTCTCGGTATTATTGCTGGTTTATGCCGGCTTGCGCCGCAACAAGGTTGCCTGGCAAGAAAGAGAGCAGGCTTGTTTACTCAAAATACCGGTGATATCGGGCTTGATTCGCGGGAAATGTCTCAACCAGATATTCAATATACTGGCAATGACGCAATATGCGGGGCTGACCTTACCTGCCGGGCTGGATGCCGCCGCCACAATCCATCATCCCCTCTACCAATCAGCCCTGCAACGAATACAAACGCAGATTCAGCAGGGCATCCCCCTGCATCACGCGACACAGTCGTTTGTTACGCTGTTCCCCGCACCATGTCAGCAACTGATTCGGGTTGGTGAAGAGACGGGCGCGTTAGATAGATTATTTACCCAGTTGGCGAAGTGGTATGAAAGAAAAACCGAACAACAGGCTGAAAACCTGACTCAGACCCTGGAGCCTGTATTGATGGTGGTGGTTGGCGGTATGGTCGGCGCAATCGTGGTAGGCATGTATCTGCCGATTTTTCAGCTTGGCAATGTGTTGGCTGGCGGTTGATCCAGCCAACACTATCAGACGACGCGGTCACTCGCCGTTAAAAACACGGTTTTCCTGTTCAGCGACACGGATAAATGTCGTGCGTTTGGTCAATTCTTTCAAACGCGATGCGCCAACATAGGTGCAGGCTGAGCGCAATCCGCCCAGGATATCGCGCACAGTATCATCCACCGGACCGCGCAGCGGCAACTTAACGGTTTTACCTTCCGCAGCACGGTACTCGGCAACGCCCCCAATATGTCTCTCCATAGCGGAAGCAGAACTCATGCCATAAAACAGCATCATTTTTTCGCCATTTTCCTCGACAATCGTACCTTCGCATTCATCATGCCCGGCCAACATGCCGCCCAGCATGACAAAATCCGCCCCGCCGCCAAAGGCTTTGGCGACATCACCAGGAGCAGAACAACCGCCGTCACTGACGATTTGTCCACCCAATCCATGCGCGGCATCAGCGCACTCAATCACCGCCGACAATTGCGGATAACCAACCCCGGTTTTAACCCTGGTGGTACAAACCGAGCCTGGTCCGATACCGACTTTCACAATATCCGCACCGGAAAGAAGCAGTTCCTCAACCATTTCGCCGGTCACAACATTACCAGCGCAAATTACCTTATCAGGAAAAGTTTCACGCGCTTTTTGCAAAAAAGTGACAAAGTGCTCGGAATAGCCATTCGCAACATCAATACAGATAAACTTCAGTTCTGCCGATAAAGCAACAATTTGCTTCAGTTTGGCGAAATCCGCGTCAGACGTCCCCGTCGATACCATGACATGACGCAATACCGCCGCCGATGAGCGTTGTACAAACTGCGACCATTGATCCTGCGAGTAATGTTTGTGAACCGCTGTCAACACATCAAAGGATGCCAGCGCTTCCGCCATGCGGAATGTGCCAACCGTATCCATATTGGCGGCGATGATCGGCACCCCGGACCATGCGCTCCCGGCATGGAGAAAGCTGAACTGGCGCACTAGTTCAACTTCAGAACGACTTTTGAGGGTAGAACGTTTAGGGCGGATGAGAACATCTTTAAAGCCTAACTTTAAATCTTCTTCGATACGCATGGGATTTGAATTCCTGGTTAGTGGCGGCGACGAGTAAAGCGGTTTTCAGCTACGATAAACCAAATGATTAATGCCATTCCCAGTGACGTTATCATACGCGCTAATAATCCTTCGGCAAGACTGCGAATTTGTCTTTATTTGGGATAAAATTGATGAAATTTACCTATTCATTTTCAGAATCGGTGCCATGACATATATCGTAGCCCTGACTGGGGGTATCGGCAGCGGGAAAAGCACCGTCGCCAATGAGTTTGCGAAACTTGGGGTAACCATCATTGATGCGGATGTTATTGCGCGTCAGGTGGTCGAACCCGGCACGCCCGCGCTGGACACGATCAAACATCGATTTGGCGACAACATCCTGAATGTTGATGGTTCTCTCAATCGTTCAGCGCTACGCCAACGAATTTTCTCTTCACCGCAAGAAAAGCAGTGGCTGAATAATCTGTTGCATCCCTTGATCCATGCGGAAACACAGCGACAATTTCAGACATCAACCGGATCGTATCTGCTTTGGGTGGTACCATTGCTGGTAGAGAACGGCTTGCAACAATACGCGCAGCGTGTTCTGGTCGTGGATGTCAACCGGAATACCCAGCTTGAACGCACGCTGGCGCGAGATGGAACCAGTCTTCAACAAGCGGAAAACATACTGGCGGCACAGGCGAGCCAAGAGCAACGCCTGGCTTATGCCGATGATATTATTGATAATAATAGTAGCCAGAGCGAACTCGCTCCACGCGTTGCCGAACTGCACCGCCAGTACCTTAAGCTGGCTGCCGCTGCTACTAACAGGATGACCAAGAATGAGTGACGTGCCCTCAACTATTTTGTTTGAATATCCGCTAAACGAAAAAACGCGGACCTGGTTACGTATCGAATCATTGCTACAACAATTACATCAAAACCATGCTCTGACCGACATGGGAAGCGCCCTGACATTCTTTAATTCCATCTCCGATCTGCTGGACGTGTTGGAACGCGGCGACGTCCGTACTGAATTATTAAAAGAATTGGAACGTCAGCAGCAGAAATTACTGCAATGGAGTGATGTGCCAGGTGTCGATATGGATCGGATCCACACGTTGCGCCGCCAGTTAAAAGATCAGTCTGCGGTACTGATGGCAGCGCCACGAATGGGGCAGATTCTGCGTGAAGACCGGCTGATCGGCATGGTTCGCCAGCGGCTCAATATTCCGGGGGGATGTTGCAGCTTTGACTTACCGACGCTGCATATCTGGCTTCATCAGCCACAAACGCAACGTGAATACCTGGTGTCAGGCTGGCTGGCCTCATTAGCGCCTCTAAAACGTTCACTGGATATGATACTGGAACTGATTCGCCACTCCGGGACTTTCCGCCCACAAATCAGCCTGAACGGTTTTTTTCAGGATAATGCCTCCGATGCCGACCTGTTGCGTTTACGCATCGAATTGGCGCTTCAGCTTTACCCGCAGATATCCGGTCATAAAACACGCTATGCAATCCGTTTTCTCTCTCTGGATAGTGAAAACGGTCAAATTCCCCCTCGTTTAACTTTTGATTTAGCTTGTTGCTAACGCCGGGCAAAAGAAAATGTCAGAATGGGCATCAATACATGAATAAGGGAATTTGTCAGGAGAAATTAGATGGATAATGAGATCACAACGGTGCAATGCCCGACCTGCAAAAAACCGGTAGAATGGACTGCACAGAGCATTTATCGGCCATTTTGCAGTAAACGCTGCCAGCTAATTGACCTTGGTGAATGGGCTGATGAAGAGAAACGCATCCCCAGCGATGATATCATTTCAGACAGTGAAGACTGGAGCGGCGACCAGCAACACTAAGCTTATCGCCCTGGTTCGGGGAGTCTGGCCGAATTCAGATACCGTACGAAAAAGTATCTGAATTTGCCAGAGCGGATCTGTCAGTTGGATTTTAACCAGCGGATTATTTCCGCATTCGCTGGCGGAAACTCGTCTTCCTTCAATTCATCCACACTCACCCAGCGAGAGGCCTGTCCTTCGCGACCATAGGGTTCGCCTTGCCAGCTTTCCACCAGAAAAAAGTGCAGCGTAATAATACGCTCTGAGGTAGCAAACGACTTTTCCCCCAACGGCGTCGGGTTCGAGGCTTCAATTCCGGCCTCTTCACGCAGTTCACGAATTAACGCCTGCTCAGACGTTTCACCCTCTTCCACTTTTCCGCCGGGAAATTCCCACATGCCAGCCATGTGAACGCCATCTGGACGACGAGCAATAAAAAACCGTTGCTCCGCGTTACGAATGATCCCCACCGCAACCGATAACTGTTTTTGCATCATGATACTTCCTATCAAGCAAAAGGCGGTTATACCCGTTACTTTTCAAATGTTGGCGCGTTGACTGCTCAAATTCTTTCCCGCTGAATTTGTTACTCGGTTGCCGCCTCTTGAAATTTATTGGGTATATCACCGCCTTTTCATTATGACCCTAATACTGCTTGCGTTATTTCTGTAAACGACCGTGACATTGCTTATACTTTTTACCCGATCCGCAAGGACAAGGATCATTGCGGCCAATTTTACGATCGGCATGTACCGGGGCAGCGGCAAGGATCTCTTCTTCCTGATGACTCAGTTGCTGCTGGCGAGCCAGACGCTCAGCATCTTCACGGCGCTGCTGCTCCAGTGCTTCAATCTCTTCCGGCATGCGAACCTGCACTTTACTCAATGTGCTAATCACTTCATATTTCAGTGATTCCAGCATAGCCGCAAACATTGAGAACGACTCACGTTTGTATTCCTGTTTGGGGTCCTTCTGGGCATAACCACGCAGATGAATACCCTGACGCAGATAATCCATCGCCGCCAAATGCTCCTTCCAGAGGGAATCCAGCGTTTGCAGCATCACGCCTTTCTCGAAGTTGCGCATGACTTCGCTGCCCACAATCGCTTCTTTGCGCTGGTACATGTCGATCGCCTGTTGGAAAATACGCTCGCGCAGCGTTTCTTCATGCAACTCTGGTTCTTTGTCCAACCACTCTTTAATCGGCATATCCAGGTCAAAATCATTTTTCAGCCGCTGTTCCAGACCTTCCGTATCCCACATTTCTTCCAGAGACTGCGGCGGTATATAGCTGTCGATGGTTACCTTGAATACATCTTCACGAATGCTGTTGATGGTTTCACTGATATCGGAAACATCCAGCAATTCATTACGCTGAGTATAAATTGCCCGACGTTGATCGTTGGCGACATCATCATACTCAAGCAATTGCTTACGAATATCGAAGTTGCGGCTTTCCACTTTACGCTGCGCGTTGGCGATCGCTTTGGTTACCCAGGGGTGCTCAATCGCCTCGCCCGGTTTCATCCCAAGCTTACGCATCATGTTGGACACGCGGTCGGAGGCAAAGATACGCATCAACGCATCTTCCATCGACAGATAGAAACGAGAAGACCCCGGATCCCCCTGACGACCGGAACGACCGCGTAACTGGTTATCGATACGGCGGGATTCATGGCGCTCAGTACCAATGATATGCAAACCGCCCGCTGCCAGCACCGCATCGTGACGCTCCTGCCAGGCTGCCTTGATTGCCGCGATTTGTTCTTCATCCGGGTTGTCCAGATGGTCGATTTCAGCCTGCCAGCTACCGCCCAGCACAATATCCGTACCACGACCGGCCATGTTGGTGGCAATGGTGACCGCGCCGCTCTGACCGGCCTGAGCGACAATATCCGCTTCCATCGCATGGAATTTGGCGTTCAACACGCTATGCTTAATGTCCGCTTTTTCCAGCGCATGAGAAATCACTTCCGATTTCTCAATGGAAATTGTCCCTACCAGAACAGGCTGACCCTTTTCGGTACGCTCTTTGATATCTTCAATGATCGCATCAATTTTCTCTTGTTCCGTCATATAAACCAGATCGGGCAAATCCTTACGGATCATCGGACGATTGGTTGGTACAACAATCGTATCCAGCTTATAAATGGAACTGAACTCAAATGCTTCGGTATCCGCCGTACCGGTCATCCCGGCCAGTTTTTCATACAGACGGAAATAGTTTTGGAACGTGATGGAAGCGAGCGTCTGGTTTTCGTTCTGAATCGTCACATGCTCCTTCGCTTCCACCGCCTGATGCAGACCATCAGACCAGCGACGCCCCTGCATGGTACGGCCAGTGTGCTCATCAACGATGATGACCTCACCGTCTTTGACGATGTAATCCACATCACGGGTAAACAGCACATGAGCACGCAACGCGGCGGTCACATGGTGCATCAGCATAATGTTCGTCGGCGAGTACAACGATTCGCCTTCGTCCATGATGCCTTCTTTAACCAGCAACTCTTCGACTAGCACCAGACCGCGTTCGGTAAGGTTAACCTGGCGGGATTTCTCATCAACGGAAAAGTGGCCTTCACCGTGGAAGGTATCGGAATCCTCTTTTTCCTGCCGGATCAGATGCGGGATGATCTTATTCACCCGAGTATAAAGCTCGGAACTGTCTTCGGCAGGACCGGAAATAATCAGTGGCGTGCGCGCTTCGTCGATCAGAATGGAGTCAACCTCATCCACCAATGCATAATACAATTTACGCTGAACGCGATCTTCCGGGCTGAACGCCATGTTGTCACGAAGATAGTCAAAACCATATTCGTTGTTGGTGCCGTAAGTAATATCCGCCGCGTAAGCTTCGCGTTTCGCTGGGGCCGGCATGCCAGGCAGGTTGATCCCGACGCTCAGTCCGAGGAATTCAAACAGCGGACGGTTATTTTCGGCGTCACGTTGTGCCAGATAGTCGTTCACCGTCACCACATGTACGCCGCGCCCTGTCAACGCATTGAGGTAAGCGGGCAAAGTCGCCGTCAGCGTTTTACCTTCACCGGTGCGCATTTCTGCGATGCAGCGCTCGTTCAATACCATCCCGCCGATAAGCTGTACATCAAAATGGCGCATGCCAAATACACGCTTACTGGCTTCGCGAACCACCGCAAAAGCTTCCGGCAACAGGCTCTCCAACGCTTCGCCTTTCTCCAGACGGGCGCGAAACTCAATCGTTTTCGCTTTCAGTTCTTCATCCGAAAGCGCTTCCATCGCCGGTTCCAGGCGGTTAATCACGTCCACGTTTTTGCGCATGCGGCGCAAGGTGCGATCGTTACGGCTACCAAAAATTTTGGTGAGTATATTCATGACCATAATAGTTTTAATCTCAAAAATGCCACTCATCCAGCGGCTGCACAACATCAAAATGCTGGAGAAAATTTCTACAGCTATTAATTATCAATAACGTATTTTTCAGCGCTGGAAGTATGGGCCGGCACGAATGCCTTGCATCTGGGCTAGCCAGAGTCCCGCCTGATAACGAGTCGGGGAAAAAAAGGAAACGCGCCCGGTTTGATGAACGGCGGTGGGAGGTTTTTCTTCACGCGTTAACAGCGCATTAAGCGTGTCCAGCAACACCAACGAGTGCGGCTGTAGCTCATCAGCCTGCTGCGCATTAATTTGTTGTGGCGTCGTCAGTGCAAAAGAAAGGTGACGAATGACGGTACGAATGGCATGCTGATGCCAGTAATCCACACCAAAAGATGAACGGCGATGCGCCTCTTTCAGCGCCATGAGATCGGTAAGGCTGAGAGATACGCTATTCGGGCGGATGAAGCTGGACGCGGAATTTGGCATCGAAGCCAGATCCCGAGCATCATTCAAACTTGTCGGCAAGCCAAGACTCGCCGCGACCATCCCCAACAGGAGATGCGGCCAGAAATAACGTCTGCCAAAGTGTCGCCAACGATTTAGAATACCGATCACAAGTTTTTAACGTCCGTCGGAGCCTGATTTATGCGTGATAGTCGCCCACAATCACTGGAGTCCCTGTTTGATAACGCATCAGCGTCGGGCGCAGGTCCATTGCGTGATGTACAGCAACGCGCTATCGCCTTGCTAAAACTCAACCGCGCGGTACGCGGGTTGCTTCCTGCACAATTGCACCCATGGTGCCGCGTAGCAAATTATCGTCAAGGCCTGCTGGTTCTGGAAACCGCCAACGCTAACTGGTTGATGCGGTTACGTTATGAACAGCCCGCCTTGATCTCTGCATTACGCGCACAAATATTACCATCATTGGCTTCAATCGACATCAGGATTAATCCATCACTCGCCGCAAAAGGGCATGAAATCCTGAAAAATAACCATACACCGTCCACCAACGAGACACCGAGCAAGCCGTTGCGTCAGTTAAGCGAGCAAAGCGCGGAAACATTGAGAAGTCTGGCTGGACACAGCCCGGAGAAATTACGCAAGATACTAGAACGACTGGCTTCACTGGCCGGAGAGAGTACCAGTAAAACCAGTCGTAATAAAAAATGACGGCACTAAGCGTTACGCCAATACGGTTGACGGCGCTTTAAATGCCAACGGCATTTCAGCTTCGTCCTCAAAGGTGACGAATTCCCACGCTTCCTGCTTGGCCAGAACCGCCTGCAACAGTTTGTTATTCAAGGCATGGCCCGACTTAAATGCAGTAAAGGCGCCGATGATGTTATGACCACACATAAACAGGTCGCCGATGGCGTCCAGCATTTTATGGCGGACAAACTCATCTTCAAAACGTAAACCGTCTTCGTTCAGCACCCGATAATCGTCTACGACTATTGCACAATCGAAACTACCGCCCAGGCACAACCCACGAGACTGCAAGTATTCGATATCACGCATAAAACCGAAGGTACGCGCGCGGCTAATCTGGCGCACGAACGCATCAGCAGAGAAGTCCAGACGATAACGCTGGGAACCTGTATCAATAGCAGGGTGATTGAAATCGATGGTGAAGTCCAGATGGAAACCGTTGAACGGCGTCATCTCGGCCCATTTGTCGCCATCTTCAACACGCACTGGCTGTTTGATACGCACGAATTTCTTGGCGCTGTTCAGTTCTTCGATCCCAGCATCCAACAGCAGGTAAACGAAAGGACTGGCGCTGCCATCCATAATTGGAATTTCCGGTGCATCAACTTCAACGACAATATTGTCGATTCCCAACCCAGCCAAGGCTGCGTTAAGATGCTCCACCGTAGAAATACGCACGTCATGCTCATTAACCAGGCAAGTACAGAGCATGGTATCACGCACGGATTTTGCATCAGCCGGAAAATCAACCGGGGGATTCAAGTCAGTGCGACGATAGATGACCCCGGTATTCGCCGGTGCAGGACGCATGGTCAGGGTGACTTTCTTGCCGGTATGTAAACCGACCCCTGTCGCCTGAACAATACGCTTTAATGTACGTTGTTTGATCATCATTTTATCTCGCATATTACTGAACCTACCGACCTAGTATACACCAGGCCCGGTGGGACAGTTTAGCACAAAGAGCGGAGATTCCAACGTTATACGGCAGTATTAATCCGCCTGCTTACGCAAAAACGCTGGGATATCCAGATAGTCTGGCTCTTTATTGGTTTGCGGGTTCTGGTCGTTAACCACCTTCGCAACCGGTTTTTCCTGAGTCAGCGGCGTCATGCCATGTTGCTGATAGCGATGATCCATCACTGGCTGACTTGACTGTTTATTGGTCACCAGTGTGATTTCAGGACGTTTGTCCATGCCGATACCCGTCGCCACGACAGTGACGCGCAGTTCATCGTTCATTTCAGGATCAAGGGAAGTACCGATAACCACTGTCGCATTGTCGGAAGCGAAGGCGCGAATCGTATTACCCACCGTTTCAAATTCATCCAGACGCAGGTCGAAACCAGCGGTGATGTTAACCAGCACGCCGCGGGCGCCAGACAGATCGATATCTTCCAGCAATGGACTGGAGATCGCCATTTCCGCCGCTTCTTCCGCACGATCTTCACCACGCGCCACACCGGAACCCATCATGGCATAACCCATTTCGGACATCACGGTACGCACGTCTGCAAAGTCGACGTTCATCAGGCCGGGACGGGTAATCAATTCGGCGATACCCTGCACCGCGCCTTTCAATACATCGTTGGCCGCGCCGAACGCATCCAGCAGAGAAATACCGCGCCCCAAGACTTTCAGCAGTTTGTCGTTTGGAATGGTGATCAGGGAGTCGACATGCTTGGACAGTTCGGCGATACCCTGTTCAGCAAAAGCCATACGCTTTTTGCCTTCAAAATTGAAAGGTTTGGTCACGACGGCTACCGTCAGAATTCCCAAATCTTTCGCCACTTCCGCCACCACCGGCGCCGCGCCGGTGCCAGTACCGCCGCCCATGCCGGCGGCGATAAACACCATATCCGCGCCTTCAAGCGCAGTACGCAGTGCTTCACGATCTTCTTCCGCGGAATTACGACCGACTTCCGGGTTGGCGCCAGCCCCCAAACCTTTGGTAATTCCGCTGCCGATCTGAATGGTCTGGCCGACAGCCGTCTTGCGCAATGCCTGCGCATCGGTATTGACCGCGAAGAATTCAACGCCCTCGATGCGCTCGCGCACCATGTGTTCGACAGCGTTGCCGCCACCGCCACCGACGCCGATGACTTTAATCACCGCGTCGTTGGTTAATTCCATAGGTTCAAACATAATTTCTCTCCGTTTTGTGCCTGTAACTGCGAGATCATAAACTGTGCCAGGTGATCTCTTTGATAAAATTAAAATTCTTTCCTCAACCAGCTATTGATCCGTTTGAACCAATTGCTCACTGAGGCACGTTTTTCGACTTCGTGCTCACCGCCAAGGTGAGACTCCTTGCCGTAGTGCAGTAACCCCACCGCTGTAGAGTAGTAAGGCTCCTGAGCGTAATCCGTCAGACCTGTAATATTTAGCGGCTGCCCTATACGCACCTGTGTATGGAATACACGCTGCGCACAAGCGGCCAACCCGTCGATTTGCGCGGCGCCACCGGTCAGTACAATACCCGCTGCCAGATGGTGCTTGACGCCTTGTTGACGTAACTGCTCCTGCAACTGTAAAAGTTCATCGTTTACCAAATTCAGCAATTCGGTATAACGTGGCTCAATCACTTCAGCCAATGTTTGCCGCTGCAAACTACGCGGCGGACGTCCCCCCACGCTTGGGACCTCCACATTTTCATCTTTACTGACAATCGCGCCCAATGCGCACCCGTGGCGAACCTTGATCGCTTCCGCATCTGTCGGCGGCGTACCGAACGCGTAAGCGATGTCGCTGGTGACCACATTGCCCGCATAAGGAATAACCTTGGTATGCCGCAGGGCGCCGCCGGTATACACCGCAATGTCCATCGTGCCGCCGCCGATATCCACCACGCACACGCCCAATTCGCGCTCATCTTCCGTCAATACGGCGTAGCTGGATGCCAGACCAGCGAAAATCAACTGATCCACTTTCAGGCCGCAGCGTTCCACCGCTTTGACAATATTCTTCGCCATATCGTTATGGCAGGTAATCAGGTGGACTTTGGCCTGCATCCGCACGCCGGATAATCCAACCGGATTTTTAATCCCTTCCTGATAGTCGATGGCATACTCCTGCGGGATCACATGGAGCACCCGGTGTTCGTCACGCACCCGCACGGACTTGGCGGTATGCACCACGCTTTCAACATCTTCCTGCGTCACTTCTTCTTCGGAAATAGGCACCATCCCTATTTCATTCTGGCAACTAATGTGTTTTCCCGATAGCGCCAGATACACGGAGGAGATCTGGCAATCCGCCATCAGTTCAGCCTGATCAATGGCGCGCTGCACACATTTGACGACAGATTCGAGATCGTTGACGCCGCCTTTATCCATACCGCGTGACGGGCAACTGCCCACACCGATAATATTGACCATGCCATCGGGCAGAACCTCCCCTACCAGCGCAGCCACTTTTGCTGTACCGATCTCCAGCCCAACTACCAGTTTTCTGTCCGTCGACTTGATCATTGTTGTTTAGCCTGTGCCTGATTTTGTTTCTGATTACTGTTCTGTTGCTGATCAATGTCTTTTTTCTGATCAACGCCTTGCTGATCAAGCAATGCCGGCGCCCAACCTACAGCCGCGCCAGAGTCATAACGCAAATCAACATAGCTGAGACGTTTGCTCTCGCCCTGCGCCTGCCGCTGCAACAAAGGATAAAGCTCAATAAAACGCGCCAGCCGCCGTTCCCGATCATCCCGTCCCAGTTCAAGACGGATGTCGTCTTCCAATCCCAGTTGCCACGAATGACGCGCACTCATCGCCACCATTTTTAGCGTAAACTTCCTTGCTGCCAGTACCTGGTTCATCGTCCGGTAACCCTCCAGCACATCGGTTTCACTTCCTTCCGGGCCATACAGTAACGGCATCTTGCGGTTCCCTATCCGCTCCGTGGGAACGCTGAAAGAATTGCCTTCAGCATCGACCATCAACAGGTCATTCCAACGGGCCACAGGCACATATTCAACCAGATGAATCTTTAATTCATCCGGCCACTGCTTACGAACACTGGCCTGTTTAATCCACGACAAACGTTCAATCTGCTGTTGAATAACATTCACATCCTGTGTCATGAACGTGCCGGGCGCCCCCAATGCCAGAATAGCCTGACGAATATCGTCATTGGTGGTGTACTGCCTTTCGCCTGTCACCACCATGCGCGACAAAGGCAAACGGCTGGTATCTTTCATCCACCCGACGACCATCCAGCCTCCCCAGATGATCGTCCCTATCACCATCAGCAGGAACAGGATTCCGGCCAACTGCCCCCCGTTGCTGCGACGCGACCTTTTCGCTTCCGGCTCTCGGCCACGTGTATTCAGCGCTGCCTGCGACATATCAGCCGGCCAACTCCAATACCTTTGCCACCAGTTGCGAGAAGCTCAGGCCGCGTTGACGTGCCGCCATCGGCACCAGACTGTGGCTTGTCATCCCCGGCGAGGTGTTCACCTCCAGCAGATAAAACGCGCCATCATTATCCATCATCAGGTCAACGCGTCCCCAGCCCCGGCAATCAAGGGCGCGGTACGCCGCCATCGACAACGCGGCCAGTTCCTGCTCTTTCTCGACTGACAAACCGCTTGGGCAGAAGTATTGGGTATCATCCGACAGATACTTCGCCTCGTAATCGTAGAACGTGCCCGCCGCCTGAATACGAATAGAGGGCAGGACTTCATCGCCAAGGATGGCGACGGTATATTCCGGGCCGCTCAGCCATTTCTCCACCAATACCTCGTCATCATGGCGGAACGCTTCTTCCATCGCCGCACGCAATTCGCTTTTCTGATTCACTTTGGTCATGCCAACACTGGAACCTTCGCGGCTTGGCTTCACAATCAGCGGCAATCCCAGATGCGCCAGCTTCGTCAGTAGTTCGTCCTGACTAAGCGCCGCGAATTGCCGGCGGCTCAACGCAACATACGGAGAAACCGGTAAGCCCGACGCTGTCCACACCAGTTTGGTGCGTAATTTATCCATCGTCAGCGCCGACGCCATTACGCCACTGCCGGTATAAGGCAATTGCAAAAATTCCAGAACGCCCTGCAATGTGCCGTCTTCACCACCACGACCGTGCAAAGCGATAAAGACTTTGGTAAATCCTTCATCTTTTAGCTGCGTGACGGGAAACTCACGCGTATCGACGGCGTGGGCATTAATTCCCGCCGCTTTCAGACCATCCAATACCGCCTGACCTGAAAGTAACGACACGTCGCGTTCAGCAGAGGTTCCACCAAGCAATACAGCAACTTTCTCCGTCATGATGTTCCTCGTTCACTTATCTGCGGCTGTAATCTGGCATCAGCCAACTTGCGGGCCAATTTGCCAATATTACCGGCGCCTTGAACCAAAATCAGATCACCACCGCGCAGGGCCTGTGACAGCAGTTCAGGCAAGGTATCCACATCCGTCACCAAAATAGGATCTATCTTACCCCGACCTCGAATGGTGCGGCACAGTGAGCGGCTATCCGCCCCTGGGATCGGCGATTCGCCCGCGGGATAAACTTCCAGCATCAACAGGACGTCCACCTGCGATAATACGTGTGCGAAATCGTCATACAGATCGCGGGTGCGCGTATAGCGGTGCGGCTGGAAAACCATCACCAAACGTCTGTCCGGCCAACCCGCCCGCGCTGCTTTAATCGTCGCGTCTACCTCTGTCGGGTGATGACCATAATCGTCCACCAGCATAGCGTTGCCAGGTTGCCCGTTTACCGTTTCGAGCGAGTATTCACCCAGAAAATCAAAACGACGTCCTGTTCCCTGAAAACGCTCCAGCGCACGCAGGATAGATTCATCATCGATCCCTTCATCCGTTGCAACCGCCACAGCCGCCGCCGCATTCAAGGCGTTGTGGCGGCCTGGCGCGTTCAATGTCACATGCAGCACCGGCTTATCCAGACGTTCCAGCGTGAAATGTCCCTGCGCCCCCAACTGTTGATAGCTGGCGACGCGCACATCGGCATCATCGCTGAATCCGTAAGTCGTGATATGACGCCCAACGCGTGGCAACAACTCCCGCACCACCGGATCGTCAATGCACATCACCGCCTGGCCGTAAAACGGCAAATTATGTAAAAAGTTAATGAACGTCTGCTTCAGGTTCTCAAAATCGCCCTGATAAGTATCCATATGGTCGGCTTCGATATTGGTGACTATCGCGACCATCGGTTGCAAATGCAGGAAAGACGCATCACTTTCATCTGCCTCGGCGATCAGATAGCGACTCGACCCCAGACGCGCATGCGCTCCCGCCGCCTTAACCAGACCACCGTTTACAAACGTGGGATCCAATCCCGCTTCGGCATAAATACTGGTGACCATCGCCGTCGTCGTGGTCTTGCCATGCGTTCCCGCAATCGCAATGCCGTGACGAAAACGCATTAACTCAGCCAGCATCTCGGCGCGACGAATCACCGGGATACGCGCTTCATGCGCAGCGACGATCTCCGGGTTATCCGCGGCGATCGCCGTGGATACCACCACCACGCTGGCATTCAGAACATTCTCGGCGCGATGGTGGAAATAAATCTGCGCGCCCAGTTCAGCCAACTGTTGCGTGACCGCATTAGGCGCCAGATCGGAACCGCTGATCTCATACCCCTCATTAGCCAACACTTCGGCGATACCACCCATACCGGCACCACCGATGCCGACAAAGTGTATGTGCCGGACGCGATGCATCTCAGGCACGATTGAACGTAGTTTCGCCAGTTGTTGAGTATTCACTTTTTTCTATCGCTACCTTGTTTCATCCCCGGCTCCACTATCGTCCGGCAATACTGTATAAATGAACCACTATTCATGAACCGCTATCCATGAACGACGCGAGTGATTCGGCTCTCCGCAGCGGCGCTCACTTCCGCCGCCACCCGCTCGGTGGCGTCTGGAATCGCTGCCGCCCGCGCCTGCCGCGCCATTTTCATCAATGTCGCGCGGTTCCAACCCGCCAGCGTGTCACTCAGGGCGTCAACGCTGAACTGCGGTTGTTCGATAATTTTTGCCGCGCCCACGTTCTCAAGCGGCAACGCGTTCCAATACTGCTGCCTGTCTTTGTGCTGAAACGGCACAAACAACGCCGGTAATCCAGCTGCGGCAATTTCACTGACCGTCAGCGCACCCGCACGGCATACCACGACATCCGCCCAGGCATAAGCCGCAGCCATGTCATCAATAAACTCGGTAATCTTGTGCTGCGGTTGGCCTGCTTGTTGATAAGCCTGCTCAACCTGCGACTGCGCGCCTTTACCGACCTGATGCCAAATCGTAATACTGTCGCCCAATCGGGCGGCCACGCCGGGCAGCGTCTGGTTGAGCACCCGCGCGCCCTGACTTCCGCCGACCACCAGCACCCGGATAGGGCCGGTACGGTCAGCCAACCGATATTCAGGCGCCGGTATTGCCAGCACATCCGCTCTCACCGGATTCCCCACCACCTCAGCGCCGGGAAACGCGCCGGGAAACGCCTGCAACACTTTTTTGGCGATGCGCGACAACCACCGGTTGGTCAGCCCGGCAATACCATTCTGTTCATGCAACACCACTGGTATACCGCACAACCAGGCCGCCAAACCGCCAGGACCGGAAACATAGCCGCCCATGCCCAGCACCACATCAGGCTTATATTCACGCATAATCGCCTGAGCCTGACGAACCGCGCGGAAGATGCGCAATGGCGCGCTTAACTGGGCGCCAAGCCCTTTGCCACGCAGCCCGGAAATACGGATGAAATCAATTTCAATACCATGCTGCGGAACCAAATCCGCTTCCATCCGATCCGCCGTCCCCAGCCAGCGTACCTGCCAGCCTTGCGCCATCAGATGATGCGCCACAGCCAGCCCAGGGAAAACATGCCCCCCGGTTCCGCCTGCCATCACCATCAAACGCTTGCCTTCGCTGCTCATCGGGCACTCCTCGTAAACGCCTGTGCTTTGGTCAGTCGCGTTTCAAAATCAATACGTAACAGTAAAACGATAGCCGTCGACATAATCAGCAGACTGGAACCACCGTAACTGATCAAGGGTAATGTCAGCCCTTTTGTCGGCAACATGCCGGAAGCCGCGCCCACATTCACCAACGTCTGGAAACTGAACCAGATACCAATGGCGCAGGCCAGAAAACCCGAAAAGCGCTGGTTAATCTCCAGCGCGCGCCGTCCGATGGACATCGCGCGAAAAGCGACGAAGAATATCATTAACAGCGCCAAAACCACACCGATATAGCCGAGTTCTTCGCCTAAAATAGAGAAAATAAAGTCGGTATGCGCTTCCGGCAGATATTCCAGTTTTTGCACGGAATTGCCCAATCCTTGTCCCCACAACTCGCCACGGCCAAACGCCATCAGGGACTGTGTCAACTGATAGCCGCTACCGAACGGATCTTCCCAGGGATTCCAGAAGGATGTGACGCGTCGCATCCGGTAAGGTTCGGCAACAATCAACAAGCCAACCGCGAACATGCCGCACCCGATAATCGCCAGGAACTGCCACAATTTCGCGCCCGCCAGAAACAACATCGCCAAGGTGGTAATAAACAGTACCACCACCGTTCCCAGATCAGGCTGAGCCAGCAGCAGCACCGCCAACACCACCATGACGCCCATCGGTTTGCAAAAACCCCAGAAGTTGTTACGTACTTCTTCCACTTTGCGCACCATGTAGCTGGAGAGATAACAAAACAGCGACAGTTTCGATAATTCCGCAGGCTGAATACGCAACGGCCCCAGAGAAATCCAGCGCGAAGCCCCGTTAACCGAACTCCCTACCACCAGCACCACCAACAACATCACCATTGACGCCAGCAGCAACACCGGGCTGTAACGCTGCCAGATTTCCATCGGCACGCGAAGCGTCACTAACGCCAGGGCAAACGCCAGCCCCAGATACAAGGCATCGCGCTTGGCGAACAGGAATGGATCGCTGGCAAGACGTTGTCCAACCGGCATCGATGCGGAAGTCACCATCACAAAGCCCGTTACCGCCAGCCCAAACGTCAGCCACACCAGCGTGCGGTCATACAGAACGATGCTCAGCGAATCGCTTTCACGCGTTCCCATGACCCAGCTTTTCAGACGTTCGATAAATGCCAGCCGGAAAAATCGCATCAGCCTAATTCCTCCGCAAGTCGGGCAAATTCCTCGCCCCGATGTTCAAAACTGCGGAATTGGTCAAGACTGGCGCAGGCCGGCGACAGCAAGACAAGGTCGCCCGGTTTCACCTGCGCCGCGATCAATTTCATGGCCTGTTCCATCGTTTCCGTCCGCTCCGCGATGTCAGGGCGTAAAGCCGCCAACCGCGCACCGTCGCGGCCAAAACAGTACAAACGGATAGTGTCGCCCTGGAAATAACGCAATAAAGGCGAGAAATCCGCGGATTTACCGTCGCCGCCCAACAACAAGTACAATGTTCCCTCGACCTGCAAACCGCTGAGCGCCGCTTCCGTGCTGCCGACATTGGTGGCTTTGGAGTCATTGATCCACCGGATGCCATTGCGCTCCCATACCTGTTGGAAACGGTGAGGCAAGCCTGTAAATGTCGTCAACGCCGTCAGCGCTGACGCGCGCGGAATACCGACGGCATCAGCCAATGCCAGCGCCGCCAACACATTGGTATAATTATGCTGTCCCACCAGTTTGAGCTCGCGGGTGTTCAGTACCCGCTCGCCTTTAATCCGCAGCCAGGTTTCCCCCTGCTGGCGGTTCAGATGATAATCACCAACGTCGACGCCGAAACTGACACAACGCATATCCGCGCCGCGGATCGGCATGGTCAACGCATCATCCGCATTCACCACACAGACGTTGGCATGTTCATAAATACGTAACTTAGCGGCACGATACTGCTGTAAACCAAGCGGGTAGCGGTTGGTATGGTCTTCGGTGACATTCAGGATCGTCGCGGCGGCAGCGTGCAGGCTGCGGGTGGTTTCCAACTGAAAGCTCGATAGTTCAAGCACATAGATCTGGTATTCTTGCTGCAATAATTGCAGGGCCGGTAAGCCGATATTACCGCCCACGCCAACCTGCCATCCAGCGGCCCGCGCCATTTCACCGACCAGCGTCGTCACCGTGCTTTTACCATTAGAACCGGTAATCGCCACAATCGGGGCCTGAGCCTCGCGGCAGAACAGTTCAATATCGCCCACAATCTCAATGCCCGCTTCCGCCGCCTCGCACAATATTGGCGTAGCCAGCGCCATTCCCGGACTGACCACAATCAGGTCGGCATCCATCAACCAATCATCGTTGAGAGCGCCCAGATGACGCTCCACCGTCAGCGGCAGTTTATCCAGCCCAGGCGGACTGATACGGGTATCCACCACGCGTGGCGTAACGCCGCGCGCGAGAAAGAAATCAACACAGGAGAGCCCGGTCAGCCCCAACCCGATAATGACCACTTTTTTACCCTGATAGTCCGCCATTTTTTACCGTACCTTCAGCGTTGCCAGGCCAATCAGCACCAGCATCAACGAAATAATCCAGAAACGCACAATCACTCGCGGTTCAGGCCAACCTTTAAGTTCATAATGATGATGAATCGGCGCCATGCGGAAAATCCGCTGACCACGCAGCTTAAAGGACCCGACCTGCAAAATGACCGATAGCGTCTCAACCACGAATACGCCGCCCATGATGACCAGTAAGAACTCCTGACGCAGCAGGACAGCGATCGTGCCTAATGCGCCGCCCAGCGCCAGAGAGCCGACATCGCCCATGAACACCTGCGCCGGATAAGTGTTGAACCACAGAAATCCCAGCCCTGCGCCGACCATCGCGGTACAAACCACCACGAGTTCACTGGCGTGGCGGATATAAGGAATATGCAGATAACCAGCGAAGTTCATGTTCCCGGTTGCCCAGGCAACCAACGCAAACCCGGCGGCGACAAACACAGTGGGCATAATCGCCAGGCCATCCAGCCCATCAGTCAGGTTTACCGCATTGCTGGTGCCGACAATGACAAAATAGGCCAGCGCGATATAGAGCAGCCCCAACTGAGGCATGATATCTTTAAAGAACGGCACCACCAGTTGAGTGGCCGGAGTATCTTTCCCAATCGCGTACATGACAAAGGCAACCAGCAGCGCGATGACGGATTGCCAGAAATACTTCCAGCGCGCAATCAACCCTTTGGTGTCTTTACGCACCACTTTGCGATAATCATCAACAAAACCGACCACGCCATATCCCGCCAGAACAAACAACACACACCAGACATAGGGATTGGAGAGGTTGACCCACATCAGCACCGAAATAATGATCGAGGCCAGGATCATTACCCCGCCCATGGTCGGCGTACCGCGCTTGCTGAAATGCGATTCAGGCCCTTCGTTACGAACAACCTGACCAATTTGCAATCGTTGTAACCAGGCAATCAAATGCGGTCCCATCCATAGGGAAATAACCAATGCGGTCAGCAGGCTGACAATGGCGCGGAACGTCAAATAGGAAAAGACGTTAAAGCCGGAATAAAGTTTGGCCAGATGCTCGGCCAGCCACACTAACATGTTGCATGCTCCTGTAATGCGTGTACCACCTGCTCCATCGCCGTACTACGGGAGCCTTTGACCAGTACGCTGATAATGTTATGTTCGGATATCAGTCCGTTAAGACGAGAAATCAGCGCGGGTTTATCCTGAAAATGCTCGCCCTCGCCGCTGGCGCGGCTAATCAGTTCACTCAATGTTCCCACACTTAATACTTTATCTATGCCAGCCACCCGCGCGGCTTCTCCGACCTGACGATGACATTCGGCGGCATCATCGCCCAACTCACCCATATCGCCCACCACCATCACGCGGTATCCCGGCATATCGGCCAGTACCTGCGCGGCGGCGGTCATCGATCCCACATTGGCGTTGTAACTGTCATCTAGCACTAACTTGCCGTCTGCCAGCACAATCGGGAACAACCGACCTGGAACCGCGTTAAGTTGCGCCAGACCGGTTTTCACCGCCGTCAGCGGCGCGCCGACCGACATCGCCAGCGCGCTGGCGGCCAATGCATTCGCCACGTTGTGACGCCCCGGCAAGGGCAAAACAACGTCCGTCTGCCCGAACGGAGTATGCAGATTAAAGCGTGTGCCTTGCGCCGAGGATTGCTCGTCGCTGGCGAAAAAGTCGATATCGTCAGCGGCTTGTGGTGAAAAGCGCCATACCGTTTTGTGGTTCAACATCGTCTGCCAATGGGGAAAGTCATGACTGTCAGCATTGATAATCGCCACGCCGTCAGCCGGCAGCCCGGCAAAAATCTCCCCTTTTGCCTGCGCCACGCCAGCCAGAGAACCAAATCCTGCCAGATGCGCCGCCGCGAGGTTATTAACCAGCGTCGTTTCGGGACGTACCAAATCAGTGGTATAGGCGATCTCGCCGATATGGTTAGCGCCCAGTTCAATCACAGCGAACCGATGTTCCGGCGTCAGGCGCAGTAACGTTAACGGCACGCCGATGTCGTTATTAAAATTGCCGGCGGTGTAAAGCACATCGCCACACTGACGCAAAATGGCCGCCGTCATTTCCTTGACTGACGTCTTACCGGAAGAACCGGTCAACGCCACGACGCGCGCCGTTGATTGCTCTCTTACCCACGCGCCGAGCTTGCCTAACGCCAGACGCGTATCCGGCACCAGCAACTGTGGCGCCTCGACTGGTAAGCGCTTACTGACCAACAGAGCCGCCGCGCCGTTTTTTACTGCATCTAATGCATAATCGTGCGCGTCAAATTTCTCGCCTTTTAACGCGATAAACAGGCATCCCGCGGATAATTTACGGGTATCCGTCGATACTTCATCGATATCAATGCTGTCGCCAATCAGTTGCGCGCTCAGCACGGAGGCAAGTTGTCGCAGGGAAACACGAATCATACGATCACCCCCAATAAACGAGCGACGGTAATCCGATCCGAGTAATCCAGCCGACGATCGCCAACCAGTTGGTAATCCTCATGTCCTTTACCCGCCACCAGCACAACATCATGTTCCTGCGCTTGCATAACAGCGCTGGTCACCGCCTCGGCGCGACCGTGGATCACCTGAACGCGGCCCGCATCCAGTAACCCTGCCATAATGTCCGCCACAATAGCCTGCGGCTCCTCGCTACGCGGATTGTCATCCGTGATCACCACCCGATCAGCCAACTGTTCCGCGATGCTCCCCATCAGTGGGCGCTTACCTTTATCGCGATCGCCACCGCAACCAAACACGCACCATAACTGTCCCTGGCAATGTAAACGTGCAGCTTCGAGCGCTTTCTCCAGCGCATCCGGGGTATGGGCATAGTCCACCACCACCGTCGGTTTACCTTCGGCATGGAATACTTCCATGCGACCGCACACCGGTTGCAGTTGCGCCCCGGCGGTAATCAACTGGCTTAACGGATATCCCAGCGACAGTAGCGTCGCTAATGCCAGCAGCATGTTGCTGACATTGAATGCGCCCATCAATTTGCTCTGAATCTCGCCTTGTCCCCAACTGGAATCGAAACGGATAACAGCGCCATTGTCGTGATAATCAATCGCCGTCGCTTTCAGCCAGCGGCCACGACAGCCAGGCACCAAATTGTTTTCCAGAGTAACGGCGACCGCATCGGGTAATTTTGCCAGCCAGCGACGTCCTGTTTCATCATCCGCATTGATAATCATCTGCCCAACGCGGTGATCGGCAAACAGCGACCATTTGGCCGCCTCATAACTTTCCATATCGCCATGATAATCCAGGTGATCACGGCTCAAATTGGTGAAGATGGCCGCCGCAAACGGTAATGCGGCGACCCGATGTTGCACCAGCCCGTGAGAAGAGACTTCCATCGCCGTAACGGAGGCGCCTTGATCGACCAGCTGACTCAGCATCTGCTGGACATCCACCGCGGAACCCGTGGTATTTTCAGCGGGTGCCACGCGCCCCAGCAAACCATTGCCCACCGTTCCCATCACTGAACTGGTTTCACCCAGCGCCTGGCTCCATTGCGCCAGCAGCTGCGTAGTGGTGGTTTTACCATTCGTTCCAGTCACGCCGATTAATTGCACTCGCTCCGCCGGTTGTTGGTAGAAACGTCCGGCCAGCGCCGAAAGACGCTGATTCAAATTGCTCAGATAAACCACCGGCACACCGTGCATTTCACGTACAGCGCCATCGCCAGCCTCGCCTTCAGCCTCGGCGACGATTGCCGCCACGCCTTGCGCAATTGCCTGCGGAATATAGCGCCGTCCATCCGTCTTGTGGCCGACAACGGCGACAAACAGATCCCCGGCAGCCGCAGCGCGGCTGTCTAATGTCATTTCCCGCAGCGCACACGCCGGTGTGTCTTGCACCCACGGCGCTAATAAATCGCGCAAATTACGATCTGCCACCTGACCCCTCTTCTCTGTTAATTACAAACTCATTCTTGTCATCGGAGGGTAATGCATCAGGTTCTACGTTCATTGTGCGTAAAACCCCTCCCATGATGGCGCCGAATACCGGAGCCGAAACCGCGCCGCCGTAATATTTTCCTGCCTGTGGATCGTTGATGACAACGACCAAAGCAAATCTTGGATTACTGGCAGGCGCAACGCCTGCGGTGTAGGCAATGTACTTGTTGATGTATTTACCATCCGGCCCGACCTTTTTTGCTGTACCGGTTTTTATGGCGATTCGATAGCCCTTGATAGCCGCTTTGGTGCCGCCGCCGCCAGGCAGCGCAACGCTTTCCATCATATGAACCACGGTTCTTACCAGCGCTTCGGGGAAAACACGTTCGCCGGGAACTGGTGGATCGACTTTGGTAATCGACAGCGGGCGGTAAACGCCAAAACTACCGATGGTGGCGTAGACTCGCGCTAACTGTAACGGCGTTACCATCAGTCCATAGCCGAAAGAAAAGGTGGCCCTCTCTATGTCAGACCACCGTTGTTTTTGCGGATATATGCCACTGCTTTCTCCGACCAACCCCAAATTGGTCGTTTTTCCTAATCCAAAACGTGAGTAAGTATCAACTAACGCAGAGGAAGGCATCGCCAACGCCAGCTTTGAAACCCCGACATTACTCGATTTCTGTAACACCCCGGTCAGCGTCAATTCGTTGTAGCGCGCGACATCTTTGATTTCATGACCATTAACGTAATACGGCAAGGTATTAAGAACGCTGTTTTCTTTTATGACGCCACGCTGTAGCGCGGTCATCACTACCATCGGTTTAACGGTGGAACCCGGTTCAAAAATATCGGTAATAGCCCGGTTGCGCATAATGTCTTTCGGCGTCCCCGCCAGATTATTCGGGTTGTAAGACGGGCTGTTCGCCATTGCCAGCACTTCACCGGTATTCACATCAACCAATACCGCAGAGCCGGATTCGGCTTTGTTAAATGCGACGGCATTGTTCAGTTCACGGTAGACCAGTGCCTGCAGGCGCTCATCAATACTCAGCGCCAGATTGTGGGCGGCCTGGCTGTCTATTGAGGAGATATCTTCGATCACCCGCCCAAACCGATCTTTGCGCACCGTTCTTTCACCCGGTTGCCCGGTGAGCCAACGATCGAAACTTTTCTCAACCCCTTCAATACCTTGCCCATCAATATTGGTGAAGCCAATCAGTTGGGAGGTCACCTGACCTGAGGGATAGTAGCGGCGTGATTCCTGACGAAGATTGATGCCAGGTAATTTAAGTTTGTGGATATATTCGCCGATGGCGGGGTTAACCTGGCGCGCAAGGTAGACAAAACGTCCGTTGGGATTGGCGTTAATCTTGGCGGCCATCTGGTCAAGAGGGATTTCCAGCGCATCAGAAAGTGCTTTCCAGCGCGTATCCAGCGTAATGCCGCCACGTTCATTCAATGCTTTCGGATCAGCCCAGACCGCATTTACCGGCACGCTCACCGCTAAGGGGCGTCCGGCGCGATCGCTAATCATACCGCGCGCGGTTGGCACTTCCTGCACTCGCAGGGAACGCATATCGCCTTCGCGAACCAGTTGATCAGGGTTAATCACCTGAAGATAAGCCGCACGCACCATCAGAGCAACCATGGCCAGTAGAATACAACTGCAAAGCAACGCAAAACGCCAGCTAACAAAGCTGGCTTGATCTTCCTGGCGCTTTAATCTTCCGCTACGGGCTGCTTTCATGCTGTATTGGCTGCCTATTAGTTCATTGCTTAACCACAATATTTTCCTGTGACGGATCGACATGCACCATTTGCAGCTTTTCCGTCGCGATCCGCTCTACGCGGCTATGATCCGCTAACGAGTTCTCTTCCAGAATCAGGTTACGCCACTCAATGTCCAGCGCGTCACGCTCCAACAGCAACTGTTCGCGCTCCGCCGTCAACAGCCGCGTCTTGTGTGCCGTTGTCACGACGAATACGGCCGATACCAGCACCGCAATCATCAACAACAAGGGCAGTTTGGCATGGCGCAGCAAATCTTCGCCGATAACGCCGACCAACCCGTGACGCTCATTGCCTATCATGCTGGTAATCTCTCGGCAAATCGCAGGACGGAACTGCGCGCACGCGGGTTTTCCGCGACTTCCTCAGCGGAAGGCATCATTTTCCCCACGGCTTTTAACGTTTGTCCGCCCTGACTACGCAACTGTTCTTCCGTCAGCGGCATACCAGCTGGTACTTGCGGACCACGGCTTTGATGACGGATGAAACGTTTGACAATTCGGTCTTCCAGCGAATGGAAACTGATCACCGACAAGCGGCCATGCGGCGCCAATACACTCAACGCTCCACTCAATGCCTGTTCTATCTCTTCGAGTTCGCTGTTGATATAAATTCGGATGGCCTGAAAACTGCGCGTCGCCGGGTGCTTGTGTTTTTCACGTATCGGGCTGGCGGCAGCAATCAGTTCCGCCAACGTTTTCGTCCGCGTCATAGGCTCGATACGGTTACGCTCGACGATGGCGCGGGCAATCCGCTTGGCGAAACGTTCTTCGCCAAAGGTTTTCAATACCCAGGCAATATCCTCGGCTTCCGCTTTCATCAGCCATTCGGCTGCGGACAATCCACGTGTGGGGTCCATACGCATATCCAACGGGCCATCGCGCATAAATGAAAAACCACGCTCAGGATCGTCCAACTGCGGCGAGGAAACGCCCAGATCCAGTAAAACGCCATCAATGCGACCGGTCAGATCACGTTCCGCCACGTAATCCTCAAGGGCGGAGAAAGGACCGTGAATAATGGAAAAACGGGGATCGTTTATCGCTTTAGCGGCTTCAATCGCCTGAGGATCGCGATCAATAGCCAGTAAACGCCCTTCCGGTCCCAATTGGGAAAGAATAAGGCGAGAGTGTCCGCCACGGCCAAATGTGCCGTCGATATAAATTCCGTTGCCGCGAATATTCAGACCGTTAACAGCCTCATCAAGCAGAACGGTGGTATGTTTATAATTTTCCAGCATGTCTATAGTGATAAGTCCTGCAATCGCTCAGACAACGGTTCCTGAGTCGATTGTTCAGCGTCGATATCTTCCCTGACCTGTTGATACCAGGTCTGTTCATCCCACAGTTCAAACTTGTTGAACTGCCCGACCAGCATCACTTCTTTTGTAAGACCTGCATGCTGCCGCAGCGTGCTCGCCAACAACAAGCGTCCGGCGCCATCCATCTGACACTCACTGGCATGCCCCAGCAACAAACGCTGAACTCGTCGTTCCGCTGGATTCATACTCGACAGACGGGAAAGCTTCTGTTCAATAACTTCCCATTCGGGCAGGGGATAAAGCAGCAGGCATGGCTGATGAAGATCAATGGTGCACACCATTTGACCTTGCGATTCCTCGTTCAGCGTTTCCCGGTAACGGGTTGGTACGGCAAGCCGCCCCTTGCTGTCGAGGTTAACCAGCGTAGCACCACGAAACATGCGTGAATTACCCCTTCGTAACCTTTTTCACCACTTTATCCCACAAATTCCCACATTGAAGAGTGTACGGAGGGTATTAAAACCTTGTCAAGCCAGAGCAGGCGTGCTTTGGAATTATTTCTGCATGATGTTGGGCTGTCATGAAGGTAAAAAAAATAATGGAGGAAGATTATTAAAGATTAACGTCATGAAAATTTAAGAGAAATTCACTAAATGAATAACATCACGTAAAGATATAGCTTTAATTTCACGCTGCCCGATTAATTTTCCAGTAACAGGATGATACCAAATAGAAAGGTTTCCAGAATAGTCTTAGTCCGCCTGAAGCCTTGCATCACAAGGCTTTCACTTGATATGGATAATTATACAGCGGTTGTTGGCGCTTGCTCAAGGTCACATTTCTGACATTGGCATCGTCGATTCTTTATTAATCAGTCGATTGACTTTAATTTACATTTTTTAACGCCTGAAATCAGTCAGCAAAAAAGAAAAATTTATTTCTGACCGGCACAGAATAAATAGGACGTCTGCCATCCGTTCCTCGCTGTCGTCAATAAAGAAGGCAGGCAGATTATCATTTTTTACTACCCATCCCCGCTTCTTAAATATTATTTTTCTTACCGCCGCACTTGCCGACACAATAAAAAACAACTCATTGTAAAATAAAGATTTTTAATTCCTTGAGCGCGCTAAATAGGTAAAAAAGCGGCAAATCGAATATAAAGTAGCGGAAAAGCTGACCATTGAGTCAAAAATAAATATTTATAGCTACTTATTAATACATTAAATAGTGATGTAAACTACGTTTAGCTTATAAAGTAGAAATAAAGCCTTTTTATAAGCCTCATTTATTGGCTTTTATCCTATGCTTCGTTCTGGAGTGAATTGGTATGTTTTCCCCCGCATCAAGATTGCGTAGCGCAACGGCAGATACTTTTGCCTTAGTGGTGTATTGCTTCGTCACCGGTATGATTATCGAGATTGCGCTGTCCGGCATGAGTTTGGAACAGTCGCTCTCTTCAAGATTGCTCTCCATTCCAGTCAATATTCTCATTGCCTGGCCTTATGGCATTTATCGTGATCGCATATTGCGTTTCGCTAAACGCCGTGGCGCCAATCATTTCATCGTGCGCAATCTTGCCGATCTGTTCGCTTATGTCAGCTTTCAGTCTCCGGTCTATGTCGCCATTCTTCTGGCAATCGGCGCTGACTCCGCGCAAATACTGGCGGCGGTTACCAGTAATGTGGTGATTTCGATGATGATGGGCATCCTGTACGGCTATTTTCTGGAATATTGCCGTCGGCTTTTCCGGGTAGCGGTTTCTGGTTGACGAACAGAAGAGGGAAGCAGCGCCATACATCAGGACGTATGGCGTCAGATTAAAAGCGGAATTCAGAGCCGGCTGAGTGAACCGCGGCGATACAGATTCCGCCGGATACGATTCAGGCCCGGCTTTGGTCTTTTTGGTTCATCCAGACTTGCCAGCACCAACTCCAATACACGCTCAGCCACCTCTCGATGACGCTGGGCGACAGACAATACCGGACACTCCAGATAATCCAGCAGTTCATTATCGCCAAAAGTCGCGATAGCCAGATTATTCGGTAAACGCCCGCTTTGTTTCAGCGTCACATCCATCACCCCTTGCAACAGCGGGAAAGCCGTGGTGAACAGCGCCTTCGGCATAGGATGATCTTTAAGATAATCGGCAAACACAGCCGCCGCCGCGACGCGTTCATAACTGTTGGCGTAAAGATAGGTGATCTCACGGGGATCATCCGCCCATGCCTGACGAAATCCCTGTTCGCGCAGAAAACTAACGGAAAGCTCCGGTAACGCGCCCAGATACAGTACCGACTCCGCCGGTACTTTTCTGAGCTCTTGCGCCAGCATCTCGGCATCCTCCAGATCAGCACCCACCACGCTGGTAAAATGCTTACGATCCAATGCCCTGTCCAATGCGATAATCGGCAGACGGCCATTCGCCCAACGTTGATAGAAGGGGTGCTCAGGCGGTAGCGCCGTGGATACGATGATGGCATCAACCTGACGTTGCAGCAGGTGCTCGATACAACGCATTTCATTATCAGGTTGATCTTCAGAGCAGGCGATCAGCAGTTGGTAGCCGCGTTGCCGCGCCTGACGCTCCAGATAATTGGCGATGCGCGTATAACTGGTATTCTCCAGATCGGGAATAACCAGACCAATCGACCGCGTGCGCCCCGCGCGTAATCCGGCAGCAACAGCATTGGGATGATAATTGTGTTCCCTGACGACAGCCATGACTTTTTCAACGGTCTTATCACTGACACGATATTGTTTGGCTTTTCCGTTAATCACATAGCTGGCAGTAGTGCGTGAAACACCCGCAAGACGAGCGATTTCATCCAGTTTCACGTTAACCCCTTAATAGGCCGGATAAATAAAATGGCGATGACCATAAGTTCATCATGGATATCGCGTAGATCTAACAGCAGAAGCGACCGAACGGCAACCGCTTTTATCACATATAGAATACAGCCATAAAAAATGAAGAGGCTCGATAGGATATTATCGAGCCTCTTAAAAGAAAAAACAGCGAAAAAGCGTGTTAACGCATGATTTTATCGCCGCGGGCAACGCCGACAATACCGGAACGCGCCACTTCCACAATTTCCGCCACTTCACGCACGGTATTCAAAAAGGCATCCAGTTTGTCACTGGTGCCGGCCAGTTGGACGGTGTACAGCGAAGATGTCACATCAACGATGTGCCCGCGGAAAATGTCGGCGCAACGTTTCACTTCTTCACGCCCGTATCCGGTTGCCTGCAATTTGACCAGCATGATTTCACGCTCCACGTGAGATCCCTGAACCAATTCACTCACGCGCAACACGTCCACCAGCTTATGCAATTGCTTCTCGATCTGCTCCAACACTTTCTCATCACCGACAGTCTGAATCGTCATACGAGATAGCGTTGGATCGTCAGTGGGCGCAACAGTCAGACTTTCAATATTGTAGCCGCGTTGTGAGAACAGACCGACGACACGTGACAATGCACCTGATTCATTTTCAAGTAATACCGATAAAATCCGACGCATTATCAGGTCCTCTCCGTTTTGCTAAGCCACATTTCATCCATCGCGCCGCCGCGGATCTGCATAGGATAAACATGCTCGCTGCTGTCAATATTGACATCGACAAACACCAGCCGGTCTTTCCGCGCCAGCGCCTGCGCCAATTTGTTTTCCAGTTCGTCCGGCGTCTTAATGGAAATACCGACATGACCGTAAGCCTCGGCCAGCTTCACGAAATCCGGTAGTGATTCCATATAGGAGTTGGAGTGACGACCAGAATAAATCATGTCCTGCCATTGCTTCACCATGCCCAGGAAACGGTTGTTCAGGTTAACCACCACGATAGGCAAATCATATTGCAATGCGGTGGACAACTCCTGGATATTCATCTGGATGCTGCCGTCGCCGGTCACACAGATCACGGTTTCTTCCGGCAGCGCCAGTTTGATGCCCAGCGCCGCGGGCAGACCGAACCCCATGGTGCCCAACCCGCCGGAGTTCACCCAACGGCGAGGCAGATCAAAGGGATAATAGAGCGCGGCGAACATCTGATGCTGGCCCACATCGGATGCGATATACGCCTTGCCGTCAGTCAGGCGGTGCAGCGTTTCTATCACCGCTTGCGGCTTGATGCTGTCGCCTTCGGTGCTGTATTTCAGACAATGACGGGCGCGCCATTGCTCAATATTCCGCCACCAGTCGCGCAACGCATCAAATTGCTGCGGGGTTTCACCCTGGGCCAGCAATTCCAGCATCAGGCTCAGTACCTGTTTGGCATCGCCCACGATTGGAATATCCGCATCGACCGTTTTAGAAATTGAAGCGGGATCGATATCAATGTGCAGTACGGTGGCATCAGGACAATATTTCGCCAGATTATTAGTCGTGCGATCATCAAAACGCACGCCGACGGCAAAAATAACGTCGGAATGGTGCATCGCCATGTTCGCTTCATAAGTGCCGTGCATCCCCAGCATCCCCAGGCATTGACGATGCGTGCCTGGGAAACCGCCCAGCCCCATCAGCGAACAGGTCACCGGCAGATTGAGTTTCTCGGCCAACGCCAGCAGTTCTTCATGACAACCGGAATTGATCACCCCGCCGCCGCTGTAAATGATCGGTTTTTCCGCCGCCAGCAGCGTTTGCAATGCACGTCGAATCTGTCCTTTATGTCCCTGAACCGTCGGGTTATAAGAACGCATGCTGACATGATCGGGATAAACATAAGGCAACTTGTTGGCCGGGTTCATCACATCTTTCGGTAAATCCACCACCACCGGACCGGGACGGCCGCTGGATGCCAGATAAAACGCTTTTTTCAGTACCGTCGGCACATCTTCCGCCTGCTTGACCAGGAAACTATGCTTCACGATAGGTCGGGAAATGCCCACCATATCGCACTCCTGAAACGCATCGTAACCAATCAGCGATGTCGCCACCTGACCAGACAGCACCACCATAGGAATTGAATCCATATAGGCTGTCGCAATACCGGTGATGGCATTGGTCGCGCCGGGGCCGGACGTCACCAGCACTACGCCGACCTCGCCCGTGGCGCGCGCATAACCATCAGCCATATGAACAGCGCCTTGCTCATGGCGAACCAAAATATGTTCAATACCACCGACCGTATGCAAGGCATCGTAAATATCCAGCACCGCACCGCCGGGATAGCCGAACACATGTTTCACGCCCTGATCGATCAACGATCGGACCACCATCTCGGCGCCTGACAACATCTCCATGGTTTTGCCTCTTAATACAACAGGGTTTGTAAATATAACTAATCAACATAACGCGAGATTATGATGCAGGCAAACAGCAAAAAATCATTCCGCCCCAGGACTCTAAGCGGAAATCAGCCATAGGGAGGTTGAGATCTGAGATAAAACACTGAATAGCGGCCTCTGTGTTTAACGTATCTTCCGCAAAGAGCATGAATTACAGCGCGAAATATTGAGTCTCACTATCTTCAGAGTAAACGTTTTTCCCGCTACGACACCCATCACGATTCAGGATACATGGCGTCGATTTCCAACTGATAGCGTTGGTTGATAACTTTACGACGCAACTTTAACGTTGGCGTAAGCTCTCCCTCTTCCATCGAAAATGGTGCAGGCAGCAACGTAAACTTTTTCACTTGTTCGACACGGGATAGCTCTTTTTGCATTTCGCGCAGGCGCTGCTCGAACAATTCGATGATATGGCTGTGGCGCAGCAGTTCCAGACGATCATGGTATTTCAGATTAACGGAACGGGCGTACTCTTCCAGCGCTTCAAAGCATGGCACAATCAAGGCGGAGACGTACTTGCGCGTATCCGCGATAATCGCGATCTGATCAATAAAGCGATCCTGTCCCAATGTGCCTTCCAGATACTGCGGCGCGATATATTTTCCACCTGAAGTCTTCATCAGATCTTTCAGACGTTCCGTGATGAACAGATTACCGTCCGCATCCAACTCGCCGGCGTCGCCGGTTCTGAGCCAACCATCCTCGGTAAAGACTTCAGCCGTTTCCTGCGGACGATGGAAATAACCCCGCATCACCGTGGCGCCACGCACCTGAATTTCGCTATCCGCGCCAATCCGCACTTCAATCTCCGGCAAGGGAGTGCCGATTGATCCTAAACGGAAATGACGCGCTTCCCAGCAGGAGACCGTCGCACAGGTTTCGGTCATGCCGTAACCGTATATGATGCGCACGCCCATGGAGAGAAAAAACTGAATGATGTTGTCATCCAACCGTGCGCCCGCCGCCGGCATGAAACGGATCTGTCCGCCCAAAAGCTGGCGTAATTTACTGAGAACCAAACGATCGGCATAACGATGCCTAATACGGTTGAATATGCCGGGACGTTTTCCCGCACATCGCATCCGACAAATGGCGTCTCCCTGGGCGATAGCCCAACGGAACAGGTACTGGCGATACCAGGGCGCCTGCGCCACTTTTTCATGGACGGCGCTGTACACTTTCTCGTAGAAACGGGGAACCGCGCACATCATGGTCGGTTTAACCGCCTGCATCGCCTCGCGAACCTGAGTGGTATCGCTGAGGTACACATTCTGCGCGCCGCTATGCATGATGAAAAAACTCCACGCACGCTCGAACACATGGGATAGCGGCAGAAAACACAGCGAACGGTCGGTGTCGGATACACTCAGACGTTGATCATGCAGCCGGAGTTGCATCGCCATATTCGCGTAATCCAGCATCACGCCCTTGGGTTCGCCCGTGGTGCCGGAGGTATAAATCAGAGTAAATAAATCGCTAAGTTCACGGCTATCAATACGGTTTTGCAGTTCGTTATGCCAGAAGGCTTCCCCTGCCTGAGATTCAAATTCACGCAGAGAAACGGCAATGTCGCAATTACGCAAATCCACGTCATCATTCAGCACGATGATATTGCGCAATTGCGGACACGTATCACGTAACGCCAGCAGCGCATCAAACTGCGCCTGTCCGCCCACAAAGAGCGTGCGAATATCCGCGTCATTAATGATAAATGCGGCTTGCGACGCGGTATTGGTGGCATAAATCGGCACGCTGATGGCTCGCAGATGCAGCAGGGATAAATCAGCCAGCGTCCAGTTCATTGAGTTGTGCGAGAAAATGGCGACGCGTTCCTGCACATCCACGCCCAACTCCAGTAAAGCAGCGGCAATGCGCCGAATACGCCGCCCCGCCTGTGACCAGGTAAGCTGTTTCTCTTCGCCTGGCGCCCATTCGCGTAACGCGATACGCCCGGCGCACTGCGCGATCTGATGCTGTACCCGGTGTACCACATGGTATTGCTGTAAAAGATTGTTCATCGATAAAAGGCGACTCATTATCAAATCGTTAGCCGGAAATATTTCAGCGTACATAGGTGTGTTATTTGGGTGGGCAGTCTACCTTCATCGCTCAGAATCGCAACGCTATTTCCGACATAAATAGCGAGCTATCGAGAGGTTACTTGACGCGCGTCACATCAAATCAAAGGTTGACATAACCATGAAGATCCAGTACCAATAACGCTATATCGAATTCCAGATGACGAGACATCATGTTCAATTTTGTTTTCCTACTAAGCCTACTACTAGACGCATCAACATTGCGCGGTATGCTGGTGGGCAAAATTCACAACTGATTTCACGCCACCCAATAAAAAAACCCGCGCCGATGCGCGGGTTTTTTTTTACTCGCCGGGCGCCAGATAAACATGACAAGGAACCAAACCAATGAGCCAGCAAGTCATTATTTTCGATACCACATTACGTGACGGTGAACAGGCATTACAGGCTAGTCTGAGCGTGAAAGAAAAACTCCAGATTGCGCTGGCGTTGGAAAGGATGGGGGTTGACGTCATGGAAGTAGGCTTCCCGGTTTCCTCGCCCGGCGACTTTGAATCCGTACAGACTATTGCCCGCAACATCAAGAGCAGCCGGGTCTGCGGCCTCACTCGCTGCGTCGAGAAAGATATTGATGTGGCGGCCGAGGCGCTGCGTGTGGCCGATGCGTTCCGCATCCATACCTTTATCGCCACCTCGCCGATGCACATCGCCACCAAACTGCGCAGTACGCTGGATGAAGTCATCGAACGCGCCGTCTATATGATCAAACATGCGCGTAATTACACGGACGACGTCGAGTTTTCCTGTGAAGACGCGGGCCGCACGCCAATCGCCGATCTGAGCCGGGTCGTGGAAGCCGCGATCAAGGCCGGCGCCCGTACCATTAATATTCCCGATACCGTCGGCTACACCCTGCCTCATGAATTCGGCAATATCATTGCCTCGCTTTACAAGCGCGTTCCCAATATCGATCAAGCCATCATATCCGTACACACCCACGACGATCTGGGTCTGGCGGCAGGCAACGCGATGGCGGCGGTTCATGCCGGGGCGCGTCAGGTTGAAGGCACCCTGAATGGCATCGGCGAACGTGCTGGCAACTGTGCGCTGGAAGAAGTGATTATGGCGATTAAAACCCGTCATGATATTCTGAACGTACACACCAATATCAATCATCAGGAAATCTACCGCACCAGCCAATTGGTCAGCCAGATCTGCAACATGCCGATCCCCGCCAACAAAGCCGTGGTAGGTTCTAATGCCTTCGCTCACTCTTCCGGCATTCATCAGGATGGCGTGCTGAAAAATCGCGAAAATTACGAAATCATGACGCCGGAATCCATCGGTCTGAAAGAAGTTCAGTTGAACCTGACCTCCCGTTCAGGCCGCGCGGCGGTTAAACACCGTATGGAAGAGATGGGCTATCAGGAGAGCGACTACAATCTGGATGATTTATATTCCGCCTTCCTGAAACTGGCCGATAAAAAAGGTCAGGTTTTCGATTACGATCTGGAAGCGCTGGCGTTTATCAACAGTCAGCAGGAAGAGCAGGATTTTTACAACCTGGATTATTTCAGCGTGCAGTCTGGTTCCAGCGTGATGGCCACCGCCTCCGTCAAACTGAACTGCGGGGCGGAAACGCAGGCGGAAGCCGCTACCGGCAATGGTCCGGTTGATGCCGTCTATCAGGCGATCAACCGCATTACCGGCTACCAGATTTCACTGGTTAAATACCAACTGACCGCCAAAGGACAAGGCCGAGACGCCCTGGGCCAGGTGAATATCGTCGCGGATTATCAGGGCCGCCGCTTCCACGGCGTCGGGCTGGCGACGGATATCGTCGAATCCTCCGCACAAGCGATGGTAAATGTATTGAACAATATTAAACGCGCTCAGCAGGTAGAAAAAGAAATCCAGCGTCTGCAACAGCACAACAGTAAACAACAAAATAATCAGGAAACAGCGTGATGAGCAAAAGCTACCATATCGCCGTCTTACCCGGAGACGGCATTGGCCCGGAAGTAATGGCGCAGGCCCACAAAGTGTTGGACGCGGTGCGCCAGCGCTTTAATCTGCGGATTACCACCAGCGAATATGACGTCGGCGGCATCGCCATCGATCGCCAGGGGGCACCGCTGCCGCAGGCCACCATCGCCGGTTGTGAGCAGGCCGACGCCGTTTTGTTTGGTTCGGTCGGCGGCCCGAAATGGGAACATTTACCCCCGGCGGAACAACCGGAACGCGGAGCGTTATTGCCGCTGCGCAAGCACTTCAGACTGTTCAGCAACCTGCGTCCGGCGCGGCTGTATCAGGGGTTGGAAGCCTTCTGCCCGTTGCGCGGCGATATCGCCGCCAAAGGGTTCGACATTCTGTGCGTGCGCGAACTGACGGGCGGTATTTATTTTGGTCAGCCAAAGGGACGCGAAGGCAGCGGTCAACACGAGCGCGCCTTCGACACCGAGGTCTATCATCGTTTCGAGATTGAGCGCATCGCGCATATCGCGTTTGAATCCGCGCGTAAGCGCCGCAGTATCGTCACCTCTATTGATAAAGCCAACGTATTGCAAAGCTCTATTCTGTGGCGTGAAATCGTCAATGAAATCGCCAAAGAATACCCGGATGTGAAACTGTCTCATCTGTACATCGATAACGCCACCATGCAGTTGATCAAAGATCCATCCCAGTTCGACGTGTTGCTGTGTTCCAACCTGTTCGGCGATATTCTGTCCGATGAGTGCGCCATGATCACCGGTTCCATGGGAATGCTGCCTTCCGCCAGTCTCAACGATCAGGGATTCGGTTTGTACGAGCCTGCGGGCGGTTCCGCGCCGGATATCGCCGGTAAAAACATCGCCAACCCGATCGCGCAAATTTTATCGCTGGCCCTGTTGCTGCGTTATAGCCTGGAAGCGGATGATGCGGCTGACGCCATCGAAAAAGCCATCAATACCGCGCTGGCCGAAGGTTATCGCACTGCGGATCTGGCCAGCGACGGCAATGCAATAGGTACAAGTGAAATGGGCGACATCATTGCCCGCTTTGTGGCACAAGGGGCATAACCATGGGTAAGACGTTATATCAGAAATTATTTGATGCGCATGTGGTTCACGAAGCGCCGAATGAAACGCCCCTGCTGTATATCGACCGTCATCTGGTACACGAGGTGACGTCGCCGCAGGCTTTTGATGGTTTGCGGGCCATGGGCCGCAAGATTCGCCAACCGGGTAAGACCTTTGCGACCATGGACCATAACGTTTCGACGCAAACCAAAGATATCAATGCCAGTGGCGAAATGGCGCGCATTCAGATGCAGGAACTGATCAAAAACTGTGCTGAATTCGGCGTGCAATTGTATGACCTGAACCATCCATTTCAGGGAATTGTTCACGTTATCGGCCCGGAACAAGGGATGACGCTGCCAGGGATGACCATTGTGTGCGGCGACTCCCATACCGCGACGCACGGCGCATTCGGCGCACTGGCGTTTGGCATCGGCACCTCGGAAGTGGAACATGTGCTGGCGACGCAAACCCTGAAACAGGGTCGCGCCAAAACCATGAAGATCGAAGTCACAGGCGAGACGACGCCGGGTATCACCGCGAAAGATATCGTGCTGGCGATTATCGGTAAAACCGGCAGCGCGGGCGGCACCGGTCATGTGGTTGAATTCTGTGGTAAAGCGATTCAGGCGCTGAGCATGGAAGGCCGTATGACGCTGTGCAACATGGCGATTGAAATGGGTGCCAAAGCAGGTCTGGTCGCACCGGATGAAACCACGTTCAACTATCTGAAAGGACGCCAGTTTGCACCGAAAGACGCAAACTGGGATGCGGCCGTCGCTTACTGGAACACGCTGAAATCGGACGACGACGCGCAATTCGATACCGTCGTTACGCTGGATGCCGCGCAGATTGCCCCGCAGGTTACCTGGGGTACCAACCCCGGTCAGGTTATCGCCGTCGATCAGGTTATTCCGTCTCCTGAATCGTTCAGCGATCCGGTAGAACGCGCTTCCGCCGCCAAAGCACTGGCTTATATGGGTTTGCAGCCTGGTATCAAACTGACCGATGTGGCGGTTGATAAAGTATTTATCGGCTCCTGCACCAACTCGCGCATTGAAGATCTGCGCGCCGCGGCGGAAATAGCCAAAGGCCGCAAAGTGGCTCAAGGCGTTCAAGCTATCGTCGTCCCCGGCTCAGGTCCAGTGAAAACCATGGCGGAACTGGAAGGACTGGATAAAGTGTTTATCGAGGCGGGTTTCGAATGGCGTCTGCCAGGCTGTTCGATGTGTCTGGCGATGAACAACGACCGGCTGAACCCCGGTGAACGTTGCGCATCAACCAGTAATCGTAACTTTGAAGGACGTCAGGGCCGTGACGGACTCACCCATCTGGTCAGCCCGGCGATGGCCGCTGCCGCGGCGGTTACAGGGCATTTTGCCGATATCCGCGAATTGAATTAAGAGAGAAACCAACATGGCTAAATTTACGCAACATACCGGTCTGGTGGTTCCCCTGGATGCCGCTAACGTCGATACCGATGCCATTATTCCAAAACAGTTTTTGCAAAAGGTCACACGCACCGGCTTTGGTCAACACCTGTTTAACGACTGGCGTTTTCTGGATGAGGCAGGTCAGGAACCCAACCCTGACTTTGTGCTGAACAAACCCCGCTATAAAGGCGCCAGCATCCTGCTGGCGCGTGAAAACTTCGGCTGTGGTTCATCACGCGAACATGCGCCGTGGGCATTGACTGACTATGGTTTCAACGTGATCATCGCGCCAAGCTTCGCCGATATCTTTTACGGCAATGCATTTAACAACCAGTTGCTGCCCGTTACGCTGAGCGAAGCTGAGGTGGATGAACTGTTCAAACTGGTTGAAGGACAGCAAGGCATGACCTTTACGGTCGATCTGGAAAATCAGGTTGTGCATGCCGGAGGCAAAGACTATCCGTTTGAAATCGATAGCTTTCGTCGTCACTGCATGATCAACGGGCTGGACAGTATCGGGCTGACGCTGCAATACGAAGCGTCCATCGCGGAATACGAGAAAAATCAGCCGTTATTTCTGCATTGATCGGTCAGGCTGGGGCGCCGTCAGGCGCGCCAGCCTATTCATACCCGCTAATACGCCGTTGCCGCCAAATTCCCCCACTCATGACACAAAAGATCAACACCATCACCAGCGCACCAGCGATGAGCGCGGCTTCTCCCCGCCACATTGTCACTAACGGAACCAGACAGGCGCTCAGGCCGTAACCCAACGTATGGCTGGTGGCGATCCAACCAGCCCCCGCCCCGGCCTGAAGCCGATCGCTGAGCAGTATCTGATAGGACGGCGTAGCCAGCGCCGCGCCAAACGAGGTTATTCCACAGCCGAGATAAAACAGCGCTATGCCTCCCCACACCATCAATGCCAAACCCAGCGTCATAAGCCCCCCCGATAGGATCAACAGCATGCCGGGCGCTAAAAGCTGTCGCCGCAGAACCGTAAATTGTGCCAGCAACGCAGCGATGGCCGCCAGACTCAACAATAGCGCCACCTGATGGCTTAACGTTTCTCCGTAAGCGGGCAGTCGCATTTTCAGCGCAGGCGACAATCCAAGCTGCATCAGGCTGACGGCGGCGGCCAGACACAGCGCGCAACACAAATAGAGCAGCATATTCGCACGTAGCCGCACCGATAAACGCGCGGGCGATATCTGAGGCGGTTCACCCTGCTCACGCCAGATAATCAGCAGAGCCAGCAACGGCGTCAGCGCCATCAACCACAATGGCGCCAGCGGATGCAGCACCAGCACCGCCGACGCGCACAGCGGGCCGAACAGACGCCCAACGCTTAAGCCGGAACTGATCGCGGCCAGCGCCCTCATCCGGTGGTCCGGCCCCGCCCGCTGCAACGCCCATACCTGACAGGCCGGCACCATACCCGATACCGTCAGTCCGTAAATAATGCGCGCCACGATCAATGCGCATAATCCGACTGTCGCAGACAACCATTCCTGAACCATTCCCAGGCAGGCCAGCGTCAATAACATGAAACTCAATACATACCCGCACAGCGACGCCACCACCACTGGCTTACAGCCGTGCCGATCAATTCGCCGCCCCCACCACGGCGAGGCCGGGAGAAAAAGAATAGAACCCAGTGTTAATAAACCCGCCCAAACTGACAGTGAAAGTTTAGTTTCACTAACGAGTACCGGTAACGCCACCAGCAGCCCATTCTGACCAATACCTAACAGACCTGCGCACAGCGCCAGCGTCCAATAATTCTCTTTGGAAAACGATATGGGCTTTGCCGCCCCCAAAAATGGCAAATATCGCATGAAATGTAATTAATCCGTAAAGTTAGTGTATGTATAAAAAAGGAAAACTGACAAAATATTAACATTAATATTGATAATAAGAATTATTATTGTCAGAATTCAAGTTCTCATTTGGACGAACGAGAACCCTGCTCACCATGAACATGCAGAGATCAAATCAGGTAAATGATGTAGCGGCTCAATGTTTTCTTAACGCATTGATAAGAGAAACTAAGGATTGGTATGTGGAACACGCACCTTACACTCAGTCGCCAACCGCAGTTATGCTTCCTCTGTCGCCATCGCGCATGCTCCGAATACCACTTATCTACTTCTCCGCCACCCAGCATCACCGCTACCGTTTTCCCGCTCAGTTGCTGTCTGACGATAGCTCACAGGATATTGATTTCGCGACGCTGGTTTCAGCGCTGCTGGAGAAACCCGCCATTGCCGGCAACCTGCCCGCTCAAGTGCTGGCAAGCTTCCGTCAGCGGGTACTGGAAAGTCATCACCACACTCATCAGGCCATTGCACAGCGCCTCGACTGGCCGACGCTGCGCCGCCAGCCGCTGACCTTCGCTCAGGCGGAACAAGGTTTGCTGGTCGGCCATGCGTTTCATCCCGCGCCGAAGTCTCACCAACCATTTAATGAGGCGCAAGCGCAGCGCTACTTACCGGATTTCGCTGCTCGCTTTCCATTGCATTGGTTCGCTGTTGCCAAAGAACAGATTGGCGGCGAAAGTCTCGGCATCAGCCTACAACAGCGTTTGCTGCGGTTCGCGATAGAAAACGCGCCGGATCTGATAGGTCATGTCACCGACGATGTATGGCTGCTGCCCATGCACCCCTGGCAGGCGGAACACCTCCTGCAACAAAACTGGTGCCAACAGTTGGTGCAGCGAGGCATGCTGCGTGACATGGGCGAGGCCGGACAGCACTGGCTGCCGACCTCCTCGTCGCGCTCGCTTTACTGCCCGACCAGCCGCGACATGATCAAATTCTCCCTCAGCGTGCGGCTGACCAATTCGATCCGCACCCTGTCCATCAAAGAGCTAAAGCGGGGCATGCGGTTGGCGCGTCTGGCGAAAACCTCACGCTGGCAGGCATTGCAGGCTCGCTATCCCACGTTTCAGGTAATGCAGGAAGATGGTTGGGCTGGGCTGCGCAATCTGGAAGGCGAGATAGAAAATGAAAGCCTGTTCGCCCTGCGCCACAATCTGTTGTTCGGCGACGCAAAAAGTCAGACCAATGTTCTGGTCACGCTGACGCAGGCCGCGCCGGACGGCGGCGACAGCCTGCTGACCGCAGCCGTCCGGCGGCTGGCTGAGCGATTGTCCATCAACCCGGCGCGGGCCGCTCAGGTATGGCTGAGCGCCTACTGTCAGCATGTACTGACGCCGCTGTTCAGCGCCGAAGCGGATTATGGTCTGGTGCTGCTGGCGCACCAGCAAAATATTCTGGTGGAAATGAAGCACGATCTCCCCGTCGGCATGCTATATCGCGACTGTCAGGGCAGCGGCTTTACACAACAGGCTCAGACATGGCTGGAAGAAATTGGCGAAGCCGATGCGGAGAACCGCTTTACCACGCAACAACTACTGCGCTATTTCCCTTACTACCTGCTGGTGAACTCAACGCTGGCGGTCACCGCCGCTTTAGCCGCCGCAGATTTCGGCAGCGAACCACAACTGATGGCGCAGGTGCGCTCGTCTCTTACCGAATTGCGCGCCACGGCCATGAACACCGGTTGTCTGGACTATGTGCTGGACAGCCCGGTATGGAATTGCAAGGGCAACTTTTTCTGCTATCTGCACGATCACAACGAAAACACTATCGTCGATCCCGCTGTGATCTATTTCGATTTTCCCAACCCGTTGTTAAATCAGGAGATGGCATGATGCCACAAGCCAATATCGTTCATGCAATCAATGGCATGTACTGCGCGATACAGGCGCAACCCCTGGCGCTGAGCTGGGGAGTGGATAACAGCGCGCAATTGCATTGCCCCGGCGTAATGCCATCCGGTTGGCTGGCGGAGGCGATCGATCAGTTATTTATTGCGGTGCCGACGCTCTCCGGTGTGACGCTCCCCTGGCGGGAATGGCGCGATATCCCGGATGCGCTGGCGCTGTTTGAACAGGTTCAAAGCGATTTTCTGGCGCGGGAAGCATTCTGGCAACTGCCGCTGTGGTTGCGTACGATGCGCCGCCAGCCAACATCGCCCCTACAGTATGACGATGCGCGCGCGCTCTGTTATCCCCCGCGGCCAACGCGTCCGCAAGGGGAAGTTTATCGCCGTTATGATCCGCGCATCAGACAGACGCTGAGCTTCCGCCTGCCTGACGCCGATCGCGACACGCCGCAGTTCACCCGCTGGATGAACGACGATCGCATCGCGTTCTTCTGGGAACAACGCGGGCCGGAAACCCTGCAATATGATTACCTGATCAGCAAACTTGAAGACGCCCATCTGTACCCGCTCATCGGTTGTTATGACGATCAGCCCTTCGGCTATTTTGAGGTTTATTGGGCGGCTGAAGACCGTATTGGCCGTCACTATCGCTGGCAACCGTTTGATCGCGGTCTGCATATGCTGGTTGGCGAGCAGAACTGGCGCGGCGCGACTTTCGTGCGCAGTTGGCTGCGCGGACTGACGCACTATCTCTATCTTGATGCTCCGCAAACCGGGCGGATTGTAGCTGAACCGCGTGCGGATAATCAGCGCTTGTTCCGCCACCTGCCCGCTGCGGGCTACTGCGCCGTCAAGGAGTTCGACTTCCCGCACAAGCGTTCACGTCTGATCATGAATCAGCGCAACGCCTTCTTCACGGAGGTGGGTCTGTAATGAACGATTACCATGAGGACTGGCGGCGAGTTAACCGGTTGCTGGTCGCCAAAATGCTAGCGGAACTGGAATACGAGCGAACGTTGCAGGCTGAACCAGAAAGCGACGGCCAATGGCGTATTTCGCTGCCGGAAAGCGAGTGGCGCTTTGCCGCCCACCGCGGCATCTGGGGCTGGCTGTGGATCGATGCTGACAGCGTGCGTTGCGAACAATCGCCCATCACCGCGGATGCGCTGCTCAGACAACTCGCCCCGCGGCTCGGAATGAATGACGCTCAGGTTGCGGAACACCTTGAAGATCTCTACGCCACCCTGCGCGGCGACCTGCAACTACGGCGTCAACGTCACGGCATGAGCGCGCAGGATCTGATCACGCTGGATGACGATACGCTACAGTGCCTGCTATCCGGCCACCCTAAATTTGTTTTCAATAAAGGGCGGCGCGGTTGGGGACTGGATGACCTGCACCGTTACGCCCCGGAATATCGGCAAACGTTTCGTCTGCACTGGCTGGCGGTTCGGCGTGAGTTCGCGGTGTGGTGCCTCGATGACGAAGTATCGATGGACACTTTACTGCAAAGCGCCATGAATGAAACCGAACGTCAGCGCTTTCAACAGCACTGGCAAGCGCTGGATTTGACGGAAGCGTGGTTGCCTATGCCGGTGCATCCCTGGCAGTGGCAGCAGAAAATTGCGCTGCACTTCCTGCCGCAACTGGCGGAAAGAGAGATCGTATCGCTGGGGGAATTCGGCGATCACTATCTGGCGCAACAATCGTTGCGCACGCTGACCAACGCCAGTCGACGCAGCAAGCTGGACATCAAACTACCGTTAACCATCTACAACACCTCGTGTTATCGCGGGATCCCCGGTAAGTACATTGCCGCGGGTCCGCTCGCCTCGCGCTGGCTACAGCATATCGTCGCCAACGATCCGACGCTTAACGCCAGCGGCGCTGTGGTTCTCGGCGAACCGGCGGCAGGATATCTGGCGCATTCCGGCTACCAGACGCTTAAACAAGCGCCCTATCGCTATCAGGAAATGTTGGGCGTTATCTGGCGAGAGAATCCATCCTGCTATCTGCATCCTGACGAACAGGCGATCCTGATGGCGACGCTGATGGAATGCGACGAACAAGGGCAGCCGTTGATCGGCGCTTACATCGCCCAATCAGGACTCGACGCCGAAACATGGCTGCGACAGTTGTTCCGAGTCACCGTGGTGCCGCTTTATCACCTGTTGTGCCGCTACGGGGTATCACTGATCGCCCACGGTCAGAACATTACGTTGGCCATGAAAAAGGGTTGTCCGCAGCGAGTGCTGCTGAAGGACTTTCAGGGCGACATGCGACTGACGCAAGAGGATTTCCCTGAGCGTCGCTCCTTGCCCGACGCCGTCAGCGCCGTGACGGTGCGTTTGAGCGCCGACTATCTCATCCACGATTTGCAGACCGGCCACTTCGTCACGGTGCTGCGCTTTATCTCCCCGCTCACCGAGCGATTGGGGATCAGTGAAACCCGCTTTTACCAGTTGCTGGCCGGTGAACTACAAGTCTACATGGACGACCATCCTCATCTGGCGGAACGTTTTGCGCTGTTTGACCTCTTTAAGCCGACGATCATCCGGGTAGTGCTCAACCCTGTAAAACTGACCTTCTCAGAGCATGACGGCGGCAACCGCATGTTACCCAACTATCTTCAGGATTTGCCAAACCCGCTGTGGTTAGTGGCACAGGAGCCTGCACAATGAAAGAACAACTAGATTTCATCGGTATCGGCATCGGTCCATTCAACCTGAGTATTTCCGCGCTGGCATACTCGTTGACCGATTTCCAAACCCGCTTTTTTGAGCGTAAATCTCACTTTGCCTGGCACCCCGGCATGCTGGTGCCCGACTGCCATATGCAGACCTCATTTCTAAAGGATTTGGTCAGCGCGGTGGATCCGTGCAACCCATTCAGTTTTATCAACTATCTGGTGCAGAAGAAGAAATTCTATCGTTTTCTGACAACCGAGATGCGCACCGTCTCACGGGACGAGTTCTCCGACTATCTGGGCTGGGCTGCCGATAACATGGATAACCTCTCCTTCGACGCACCGGTTTATGCCGTCGATTTCGACGAAAAGCGACGTCGCTTTATCATCGAAACGCAGGATGGCGTCTGGCAGGCTCGTCATGTCTGTGTGGGGATCGGTAAACAACCCTATCTGCCGGAATGCGTAAACGACATCAGTGACGATTGCTTCCACGCCAGCGAAATGAATCTGCGCAAACCGACGCTGACGGGCAAAACCGTGACCATCGTCGGCGGCGGACAAAGCGGCGCCGATCTTTTCCTGAATATCTTGCGCGGCGAATGGGGAGAACCGACGCACATCAACTGGGTATCACGACGCAACAATTTCAATGCGCTGGATGAAGCGCCGTTCGCCAATGAATATTTTACGCCGGACTATGTCACCAGCTTCCTTGGTCTGGAGGAAAACACCAAGCAAAACATGCTGGCGGAACAGAAAATGACGTCGGATGGCATTACCGCTGAGTCTCTACTGGCGATCTATCGTGAACTGTACCATCGCTTTGACGTGCTGCGGCAACCGCGCAACGCCTCGCTGCTGCCCAGCCGTTCGCTGATTGCGTTGGATAAAACCGGTTCGCGCTACCAGCTTAAGCTTCACCACAAGCTGGATAACGGACATGACCTGCTGCAAAGCGATGTGGTGATATTTGCCACGGGTTATCGCACCGCGTCGCCCGCCGTGCTCTCGCCGCTGCATCGGCGTCTGTCGATGACCAATGATGGCAACTATCGGATCAACCCAGACTTCACGCTGGACTGGCAAGGCCCCGCCGACAACCATCTGTTCGCGGTCAACTCCAGTATGCAGCAACATGGCATCTCCGAACCGCAGTTGAGCCTGATGGCCTGGCGCTCCGCCAATATTCTCAATCGGGCGATAGGAAGAGAGCATTTCGATCTCAGCACATCGCCATCGTTTATCGAGTGGCGCAGCGGGATAAACCATACCATGACGCGTAACAACAACACTGCTAATAACCACAATAGTTCTGATAACCACAACCTGGCGTAATCATCACGCTTTTTTATGCAGGGCAAAAAAATGTTAAAGACAAAAAAAATACTCTGGGTCATCTCTCCATCGTTGTTCGCCGCCTACGTTCCGGGGACTGTTCAGGCGCAGTCAGCCGATGATCAGATGGTGGTCAGCGCCAGCCGTACTCTGCGTACTGTCGAGCAGATGGCGCAAACCACCTGGGTCATAGACGGCAGTCAAATCGAGCAGCAAGTACAAGGCGGTAAAGAACTGAAAGATGTGCTGGCGCAATTGATTCCGGGTCTGGACGTCAGCAGCCAGAGCAGGACAAACTACGGCATGAACATGCGCGGACGCAGCATTGTTGTGATGGTTGATGGCGTCCGCCTCAACTCCTCACGCTCGGACAGCCGCCAGCTTGATTCCATCGATCCGTTCAATATCGCGCATATTGAAGTGATTTCCGGCGCCACCTCACTCTACGGCGGCGGCAGTACCGGTGGATTGATTAATCTGGTGACTAAAAAAGGACAAGCGGATCGGCAAGTCGAGTTGGAACTGGGCAGTAAAACCGGCTTCGGCAGCCAGCGCGATCATGATGATCGCGTCGCGGCGGCGGTTAGCGGGGGCAACGAGAACCTCGCGGGTCGGCTTTCCGTCGCCTATCAAAAATTTGGCGCCTGGTATGACGGCAACGGCAACGACGTGTTGCTGGATAATACCCAGACCGGCTTGCAATACTCAGACCGCCTCGACGTGATGGGAACCGGTACGCTGCAAATCGATGAACATCAGCAACTGCAACTGGTGACTCAGTATTATAAAAGTCAAGGCGACGGCAAGCACGGGCTCTATCTTGGCGAAAACTTCTCCGCTGTGACCGGCGACGGACAAGCAAGCAATAGCGGCGGTCTCCACTCGGACCGAATTCCCGGCACCGAACGTCATCTGATCAGTCTCCAGTACGGTAACACCGATTTCTGGGGACAAGATTTAGTGGCGCAGATTTACTACCGTGATGAAGCACTGACCTTCTACCCTTTCCCGACACTGAGCGGCGGTACAGTAAGAAGTTTGTCGTCCTCGGAGCAAAACACCAGTCAGTATGGCGCCAAGCTGACCTTTAATAGCACACCGCTTGACGCGCTGACGCTGACCTACGGCGTTGATGCCGAACATGAAACCTTCGACGCCAACCAGATGTTCTTCGACTTGGCCCGCGCCAGCCAGTCGGGGGGGCTGAACAACCAGCGTATCTTCAGCGTTGACCGCTACCCCGGTTATAGCATCACCAATCTGGCGCCATTCATGCAAACCAGCTATGACATCACCCCCATGTTTACGCTTAGCGGCGGTGTGCGCTACCAATGGACCAAAAATAAGGTGAAGGACTTTGTCGGTTATAATCAACAGCAGGCCATCGCCAACGGCACCGCCGCCTCCGCGGATACCATTCCCGGCGGCAGCACCGACTATAACAACTTGCTGTTTAACGCCGGCGTCCTCGCCCATCTGACGGAAAAACAGCAGGCGTGGTTTAACTTCTCGCAAGGCGTCGAATTACCGGATCCGGGCAAATATTACGGACGGGGAAGTTACCAGTTGGTCAATGACCACTACCAGTTGCTTAACAGCGTGAACGTTAACCAGTCCCAAATGGAAGGCATCAAGGTCGATTCCTATGAACTTGGCTGGCGTTATACCGGTGATAATCTGCATACCCAGGTCGCCGCTTACTACTCCATTTCCGACAAATCGGTCGAAATCAACTCATCAGACCTGACCATTTTCGTTAAGCCCAACGAACGACGGATCTATGGTGTGGAAGGCGCCGCCGATTATTTCTTTAACGACAGCGACTGGAGCACCGGAGTAAACGTTAATCTGGTCAAATCCGAACTTAAGTCCAACGGTAAATGGGATAAACTGGATGTCCGCGACGCCAGCGCCTCGAAAGCCGTCGCTTATATCAATTGGGCGCCTGATGACTGGTCTTTGCGCCTGCAAACCCAGCAAACTTTCGACGTTTCGGATGCGGAAGGCCGAAAAATCAACGGTTACAATACCCTCGACTTTATCGGCAGCTATGCATTACCGGTCGGCAAAATCAGCTTCAGCGTGGAAAATCTGCTGGATAGACAATACACCACCACCTGGGGACAACGGGCGCCTCTCCAGTATAGCCCGGCCTTCGGCGCGGCATCGCTGTATGAATATAAAGGACGCGGCCGCACCTTTGGCCTGACTTATTCCGCCGTTTTTTAAGTAAGCACCACAATACGTCGCCCCGAATCGGCAATGATCGGGGCTTTTTACATTGGAATATCCAGGTTTGACGTCAACTATTTAAGACACCGCTTCTCCGACAGGTATTTCCTCCGCTTTTCCCTCACAGCAATAGTTGCGAGGCGATACGCAATCCCTTGCGCTCCGCCACTATTTCGATCCGTAAACAGATATATTTCCTGCTTACTTAAGACATCACGTGTTGACAACGGTCAACAACAGGCTTACCATAACTTCATTATTCAGGATGACGATGAAAAAACACCCAAACAAACATATTCAAGCTGCTATTGAATATGCGCTGGCGCAAGGCTGGAGATTCAAACCCAGTAAAGGTCATGCATTTGGCAGGCTCATTTGTGACACGCCAGACCATGCCGATCACATGATGAGCATTTGGTCTACACCGGCAAACCCGGAAAACCATGCAAAACAGATCCGCCGTCAAGTAGACCACTGTCTGATGATATTGAAAAAAAACTAAGCTAAGCCGCTTAATGAGGAATTGAGGAATATATGACAACTTACCATTTTTCTCTCACGCTATCGGGCGTTACCGCTGAGACACCGGGATTGGAAGATGCGCTATTTTCCAATGGCTGTAGCGATGCCTTACTTTGCTTTTATGGTCACGCCGTCTATCTGGAGTTTGATCGTGAAAGTACAAATTTTGCTGCTGCGGTACTCAGCGCGATTCGCGATATTGAGTCGGCTGGCATTAATGCCCTGGTACAATCCGCTGATGCGGCTTTGGTTGGGCTCAGCGATATTGCGGCATTATCCGGCATGTCACGTCAGGCAATTGCCTTGATGAAAGATGGAAAACGCGGTACGGGCGACTTTCCTTCACCAATCCAGCGACTAAGCGGCGCTTCTCCGCTGTGGAATTGGAACGATGTGGCGGAATGGCTGGCGAAACAAGGGAAAATAGCACAGAAACTGGCTGATAACGCAAAAGAGCTTGCTGCTATCAATCTGGCGCTACAGGTGCGCAATAGCCGCCAACAGGCTGAATTAACCCGCTACAGCGCCTTACTCAACGATCAGCAGGCGCTGAACGCATACTGCCGCTGAGAACTTTGATGAGTTCAAAACGCCAGCGCAACTCACGCTGCCAGGCGACTGCCGGGTGAAAAGTATCGTTACCCGGCGTTTTCATTCTTTCGCATTAATCTGTGCTGCTCAGCCATACTAAAAAAATTTCTATAAGCATCCGTATGCCCTGACTCACACATGGTTCTGAAATAATGTTCAAAAGTAGGATAAACCATCTCTCCGTTTTCATGCAAATACCACAAATTGGGAGAGCCATAATCCAGGTTTTGAATAATCGATCTCGCTTCCCGGTAATATCGATTCATATCCTGCGTGGTTTGATATTCTACCTTTTCAGTATCATGAGCCGCCCTTTCAATACTGGAACAGCCCTGGAGAAACCTGTTGTTAACCTGCTGAAACTCTTTGATTCTGCTAATATTCGTTAATTCAACAAGCATGATGCTCAAAGGACGATAATAGCAGCCTTTCTCATCTCTCGCCGTGGACTCCGACAGCGCCACTTCCCGGCTACCCAACCGGGCTTCAGCGTATCCGAAACTCTGACGAATGTTACTGTCAGGCACAATACGTAAAGACACCCCGCCCTGCTGATCAATCTGGTTCATTCTTTCCCGGAGCGTTTTCGATGCGCCATATATCATTCCGACCCTGTTGAGCAGAGAGTCGATCCTGCCGTCGCCGTCCGGGTTTTTTATATTCGATATGATGTCAGTCCATGCCTTATGACTGCTGGCGGTCCGTGCGCTTCCTTCAGCGCGGCCACCATTAAGGGGCGTAAAATCTGATGCGCATAATTTCGATACACATAGTCCCATTATTTATCCTCACATGATAACTTTAGTTTCTATGTATATTTTCTAATCATACAAGTTCCCGGCTGATCGCCAGAGCAATAATAAAAAAAGCCAGCGAAAGACGCGCTGGCTGGTGAAAAGCACCATTACTCAGAAGTTTTCTCTAATTTTCACAGCTAGATCCAGTGACGGTATTCCTCTTCCGACATATCCTCTATGTGCCACTGCGTCGCCTGCTGTAATAATGCCAACCGCTGCTGAGCAGACATCCAACGCAACCATTTCGCCCGGCACGCCGAAAGATAAACGCGATAGAACGGGTACAACCGGGAAATCGCCATAAGCCACCTCCACGCTTTCATTATGCAAAAGTATCGGCGTAATATAGGGAAAGATAAATTGATGACTTTATGGTCGGGAGTTCCCCTTTTATGTCGTCCAACCGTCTGCAACAACAGTTCATCCGTTTGTGGCAACACTTTCAGGGACAAACCACCGATACAACGTTGCAAGAGTTGGCTGGCGTCTTAACCTGTTCACGCCGTCATATCCGTTCTTTGCTGGGCGCGATGCAACGACAAGGATGGCTGATCTGGCAGGCGGAAGCCGGCAGGGGCAAGCGCTCACAGCTTTCGTTCATTTATACCGGCTTAGCTCTGCAACAGCAGCGCGCAGAGGATTTACTGGAACAGGATCGTATCGATCAATTGGTGCAGCTTGTCGGTGATAAAGAAACGGTACGTCAGATGCTGCTTGCCCACCTTGGCCGCAGTTTCCGGCAAGGCAAACATATCCTGCGGATCCTCTACTATCGCCCGTTGTGTAACTTATTACCGGGATCGCCATTACGTCGCTCGGAAATGCACATCGCCCGACAGATTTTCAGCGGCCTGACCAACATAAATGAGGAAAATGGGGAACTAACGCCCGATCTGGCGCATCACTGGCAAATGCTGGAACCGCGGCGTTGGCGATTCTATCTGCGTCCATCCATCCGTTTTCACCATGGTCGGGAACTGACGATGAACGATGTCATCCGTTCGCTTACCCGACTAACCGAATTGCCGCTTTTTTCTCATATCGAAAATGTCACCTCGCCGATGCCCTTTGTCATTGATGTACAGTTAAGCAGCGCCGACCACTGGCTGCCGTGGCTGCTTGGCAGCGTTCCCGCCATGATCCTGCCGCAGGAATGGCGCACTCTGCCCGATTTTGCCCGCCGTCCCATCGGGACGGGTCCTTATGCCGTTGTCAGCAATAACGACAGTCATATGAAAATACGCGCATTTGATGATTATTTTGGCTACCGGGCGCTGATCGATGAAGTAAATATCTGGGTATTGCCGGATGAACCGGAAGAGATGCCGGTTTCCGTCAAGTTACAGTCCGATGATTCCCGCCATGAACAGTTGGAAAGCCGAATGGAAGAGGGCTGCTATTTCATCCTGTTCGATAAACGTTCACCGCAGGCCAGGCGCCCGGAAATACGCCGCTGGCTGCGGCAGGTGCTTAACCCCATTGATCTATTGAGTCATGCGGATGCGGTTCATCAACGCGACTGGTCGCCCGCGTATAGCCTGCTACCACGCTGGCACCATAACCAGCCAGACACGCCATTGCCCGTGCCGCAAGGACTGAAACAGATTACCTTGACCTTTTATCAGGAACACCCTGAATACCGCATACTCAGTGAAATTCTGCGTAATTTGCTGGCAAGGCATGGGGTAATTCTGCACGTTCAGACCGTCAGTTACGAAGACTGGCATAAGGGAAACAGCGAAAGCGACATCTGGTTCAGTAGCGTGAATTGCTATTTTCCCCTCGAATTTTCCCTGTTCGCCATGCTCTACGAACTACCGCTGATGCAACACTGTCTGGATGAGGATCTGCATCATGATGCGCGACAATGGCGTAACAACGCACTATCTCTGGCGGAATGGTGCGATAAGCTGGTCAACAGCGGGCAACTGCATCCCCTGCTCCATCACTGGCTGAAACTACAAGGCCAACGCAGTATGCGCGGCATCAGAATGAATATGCTGGGCTGGTTCGATTTCAAATCCGCCTGGTTTGCTCCGCCAGAAAACTGAGAACCTTTCCCTGCTCCCTTGAACCCTTTACAATGGGCCGTTCTCAACGGGGTGCGAAAAAGGCCACGCGACAGATTAAACTGACGCAACGGCTTTTCGCTGAGAAAACACCCGTCGAACCTGATCCGGTTAATACCGGCGGAGGGATTTGAGAGTGCTTATCGCTGACTCAAAGACCTTTGCCACCCCATGATCCTCAGGAGTGCAAAGTGTTCATGACATTATTAAAACATTCAGCATCCATGCTGAAGAAAATCCTGCCGTGTTTGTTACTACTATCCGCCCCGGCGTTCGCCAAGCCAGCGCTTACCGTCTACACCTACGACTCTTTTGCCTCTGAATGGGGGCCGGGTCCGGTGATCAAAACCGCATTTGAAAAAGAGTGCGCATGTGAATTGAACTTTGTCGCCCTGGAAGATGGCGCCTCGCTCCTGAACCGTCTGCGCATGGAGGGAAAAAACAGCAAGGCGGACATCATTTTAGGGCTGGACAATAATCTGTTGCAGGCTGCGGAACAGACCGGTCTGTTCATCAAAAACGATCTGGATACCCGTGCGGTTAACGTGCCGGGCGGTTGGAACAACACCACGTTTGTTCCTTATGACTACGGCTATTTCGCGTTTGTTTACAACAAAGAAAAGCTGAAAAATCCGCCTAAAAGTCTGCACGAACTGATCGACAGTCCAGAGCCGTGGAAAGTGATTTATCAGGATCCGCGCACCAGCACGCCAGGGCTGGGTTTGCTGTTATGGATGCAGCGAGTGTATGGCGATCAGGCGCCGCTGGCATGGCAAAAACTAGCGAGAAAAACCGTCACGGTCACCAAAGGGTGGAGCGAGGCCTACGGCCTGTTCCTGAAAGGCGAGGCGGATCTGGTACTCAGCTACACCACCTCGCCGGCGTATCACATTATTGAAGAGGAAACAGAGGATTACGCGGCAGCAAATTTCAGTGAAGGACATTACCTGCAAATTGAAGTCGCCGGACAACTGGCTGCCAGCAAGCAGCCAAAACTGGCAAAACGCTTCATGCAATTCATTCTGAGCCCGGCATTCCAGCAGGCGATCCCCACCACCAACTGGATGTACCCGGTTATTCCCACCGCATTGCCAACCGGATTCGCCACTCTGCCCGTACCGGAAAAAGCGCTGCAATACAACGCGCAACAGGTAGCGGAACAAAGGAATAACTGGATTCAGGCATGGCAACGCGCCGTCAGCCGCTGACCGCCGGTAGCCTGTGGCCGGGATTACTGGCCGCCACGCTGCTGATTTCCGTCGCTGCGCTGGCTTTCGGGGCGCTATGGTTACAGGCCCCCGACCGCCAGTGGCTGGCCTTATGGCATGACAGCTACCTGTGGCATGTTATTCGTTTCACCTTCTGGCAGGCATTCTTGTCCGCGCTGTTCTCCACCGTACCCGCTATTTTCCTTGCCAGAGCCTTGTTCCGCCGCCGTTTTCCCGGCCACCGCTGGTTATTGCGGCTCTGCGCCATGACGCTGGTTCTGCCGGTGCTGGTCGCCGTCTTTGGCCTGCTCAGCGTGTATGGCCGTCAAGGGTGGCTGGCGCAGCTAATCGGTTTTTTCGGTCTGCCATATCCGTTTTCGCCCTATGGTCTGCAAGGCATTTTGCTGGCGCATATTTTCTTTAATCTGCCGCTGGCAACCCGCCTGTTATTGCAATCGCTGGAAGGTATTGCCACAGAGCAGCGCCAGTTGGCGGCGCAACTGGGCATGAATGGCTGGCAGCATTTTCGGATCGTCGAGTGGCCCGCCCTACGCAGGCAAATGTTACCGACAGCCGCACTGATCTTTATGCTTTGCTTCGCCAGTTTCGCTACAGTACTGTCGTTGGGCGGCGGGCCGCAGGCGACAACCATTGAGTTGGCTATTTATCAGGCGCTAAGCTTTGATTATGATCCCTCACGTGCCGCATTACTGGCATTAATCCAGATGACCTGCTGTCTCGGACTGGTACTGCTAAGTCAGCGCCTGGGACGCATCTTGCCGGTCGGCAACGCCCGGCAGCTTATATGGCGTAATCCGCAGGACAGCCGGTTTAGTCAGTTGTGCGATAGTCTGCTGATTGGCGCGCTATTGCTGTTGGTGGTTCCGCCCTTGCTGGCAGTGGTTATCGACGGCGTGAATCTTTCACTGCTCACCGTGCTGCAACACCCCGTTTTGTGGCAAACCTTGTTTACCTCGCTGCGTATCGCGCTGAGCGCCGGGTTGCTTTGCATCGCGCTGACCATGATGTTGCTCTGGAGCAGCCGGGAACTGAAATTGCGTCAACAACCGCTGTCCGGCCAGTTAATGAATCTAAGCGGGATGCTGATCCTCGCCATGCCCGGCATTGTGCTGGCAACCGGCTTTTTCCTGTTACTCAATAATACGCTGGGATTGCCGGATTCGCCTTATGCGTTAGTCATCATGACTAACGCGCTGATGGCGATCCCCTATGCGCTCAAAGTGCTGGAAAACCCGATGTACGACGTCGCAGAACGCTATAATCAACTCTGTCTGTCGCTGGATGTGCGCGGTTGGCGACGCTTAAGGATTATTGAACTGGCGGCGCTGAAACAGCCGCTGGCACAAGCGCTGGCCTTTGCCAGCGTATTGTCGATTGGGGATTTTGGCGTCATTGCATTGTTCGGCAGTGAACAGTTCCGTACCTTGCCTTTTTATCTTTATCAGCAGATTGGCGCCTATCGCAGCGCCGATGGCGCCGTGACCGCACTGTTACTGATGCTGATCTGCTTTACGCTATTCACCCTGATTGAAAAACTGGCAGGCCGTCATGATCTCTCTCGATAAGCTGACATACCTCTATCAAGACGTTCCCATGCGCTTTGATTTTCACGTTAAGGCGGGTGAGCGGGTAGCGATCCTCGGTCCCAGCGGCGCAGGGAAAAGCACACTGCTGAATCTGATTGCCGGTTTTCTGATGGCGGACAGCGGAACGTTGCGATTGAATGGCGAAGATCATCGCTTCACGCCGCCCGCCAAACGTCCCGTCTCGATCCTGTTTCAGGAAAACAACCTCTTCCCTCACCTGACCATCAATCAAAATATCGCGTTGGGCCTGAACCCCGGCTTACGTCTGAACGAAAGCCAGCGTGAACAGCTGCGGCATATTGCCGATAAAGTGGGTTTGACGACATTGCTCAACCGTTTGCCCTCACAGGTATCGGGTGGACAACGCCAACGCGCCGCCCTTGCTCGCTGTCTGGTGCGTCATCGTCCCATTCTGCTGCTGGATGAACCGTTTTCGGCGCTCGATCCGGCATTACGTCTGGAAATGCTGGAACTGCTCGACGAGATTTGTCGGGATCGCCAGATCACGCTGCTGATGGTGTCCCATAATCTGGATGACGCGACCCGCATCGCGCAACGTACCGTATTGATTGTTGATGGAAAAATGGGCTATGACGGACCAACGCTGGCGTTACAGAACGGCACCGCCGAAGCAGCGCGAATTCTGGGGATCACGCCATAACTCTATTGCCACGCTCCCGGCAGAAATGTGATCTCACACGAATTTTGATTTTTTATTCCATGCTGATCTTGTGTCTTTTTCATGGCCTGTGCTTATATAAAGGGGTTGCTAACTATCGATAACAGGATCCCCGTGACGCACTATTCTTCCACTTCAGCAAGACTAAGCACCGCGCAAGTTGACGCGGTCGTTGTCGTGCGTGTGGTGGTGGTGGTCGTCGTCGGCAGCGCGCCGTAACGGGTTCCGAATCCAGCAAAGATTCCCAAACCCCGCCGGCGCCAGCCGAGCGGGGTTTCTTATTTCCACCCTCCCCGCTCTGAAAACGCACCGGCCTTGATGAAGGATATAAAATATGCGTTATACAGGCGCTCAGTTGATTGTCCGACTGCTCGAACAGCAGGGTATCACCACAATCGCCGGCATCCCCGGTGGCGCGGCCTTGCCGTTATACGATGCGCTTAGCCAGAGCAAAATCATCCGCCACGTATTGGCGCGCCATGAGCAAGGCGCGGGATTCATGGCGCAGGGTATGGCAAGGGCAGATGGCCGCGCCGCCGTTTGTCTGGCCTCAAGCGGCCCTGGCGCAACCAACCTGCTGACCGCCATCGCCGACGCCAAACTCGATTCCATTCCTCTGGTTTGTATTACCGGTCAGGTGCCTTCAAACATGATCGGGACGGATGCCTTTCAGGAAGTCGACACCTATGGCATCTCCATTCCGGTCACCAAACATAACTATCTGGTGCGTGATGTCAAAGAGCTACCGCGTGTTATTCCAGACGCTTTTCGCATCGCGCAATCAGGCCGCCCCGGTCCGGTATGGATCGATATTCCCAAAGACGTACAAACCGCGGAGATCGAACTCGATACCCTGCCGCCAATAAGCCGGAACGATAGTCCGCCAGCCATTGATGCGCAGAAAATTGCGCAGGCTGCCGCCATGATTAATGCGGCGCAGCGCCCGATCCTCTATCTGGGGGGCGGCATTATCAACGCCTCGGCGCACCAACAGGCGATACGACTGGCGGAACGTTCAAGTTTGCCCACCACCATGACGCTGATGGCGTTAGGCGCCATGCCGGTGGATCATCCCTTGTCGCTCGGCATGTTAGGGATGCACGCCGCACGCTCAACCAATCTAATCTTACAGCAGGCGGATTTGTTGATTGTGCTGGGTGCGCGCTTTGACGATCGCGCGATCGGTAAGGCGACGCAATTCTGTCCTGAAGCCAGCGTGATTCATATTGATATCGATCCGGCGGAATTAGGCAAGATCCGCCAGCCGCATGTCGCGTTGCATGCTGATGTCGCCGAAGCGTTGGATCAACTGTTGCCACTGATCGATACCCAGCAACGCAAGGTATGGCGTACAACCGTCCACGAGTTGCAACAGACGTTCCCGTTAAATATGCCGGGGGCGGACAATCCGCTCAGTCATTATGGCCTGATCCGCGCAACCGCTCAGGCGCTGACAGACAATGCCATTATCGCCACCGATGTCGGACAACATCAGATGTGGGTGGCGCAATCCTATCCGCTGCGCCGCCCACGACAGTGGCTGACCTCCGGCGGGCTGGGTACTATGGGCTTCGGCCTGCCTGCCGCGATGGGGGCGGCGCTGGTCGAACCTGAACGTATCGTGGTGTGTTTTTCCGGCGACGGCAGTCTGATGATGAACATTCAGGAAATGGCGACCGCCGCCGAAGAAGGTCTGAATGTCAAAATCATCCTGATGAATAACCAATCGCTGGGTCTGGTGCATCAGCAGCAGGATCTGTTCTTCCGGCAACGTATTTTTGCCGCTGATTATCGCTACCGCACCAATTTTCTGGCGATTGCAGCTGGTTTCGGCTTCGCCACCTGCGATCTGAACGCGGCGGACGATCCGCAAACCGCGCTGGCGGAAGCGCTGAACCGTCCCGGCCCCGCGTTGATCCACGTCTTGATTGATGTGAATGAAAAAGTGTATCCCATGGTGCCGCCGGGCGCTGCCAACATCGATATGATCGGAGATTAAGACCATGCCCATTCAATCAAGCTCAAAACAAGTCACGCTGGAACTCTCGGTGCGCAACCATCCCGGCGTGATGTCTCATGTTTGCGGCCTGTTTGCCCGTCGCGCCTTTAACGTGGAAGGGATCCTCTGTATGCCGTTGGCTGGCGGCGACGCAAGCCGTATCTGGCTTCTGGTGCAGGACGATCAGCGTCTGGCGCAGATGATAAGCCAGATCGAAAAACTGGAAGACGTGATTAAGGTACAGCGTCATGGCGAAGCAATGCGTATCTTTGATCAGGTGGCAGAGTTTTATCGCTGATGTCCGGTTCACATTCAGGCGCAGGCGCAGATAACGGCTTGCAACACGTAGTTATCGCGAAGTCTGGCTGATAAGACAGGCCGCCATGGGACTTCATCGCCCTGTGACGGCCTGAGTGGGTTAGATCAGACTAAAACATTATTTGCTGCCTGCGCTCAACGCGGCAATCTCACCATGGCTAAGCGCGCCATGCCAGACCTTAAAAGAGTCATAACGCCCTGCGGCGTAGGGATCGGCTTGATATTGCGAACGTCCGAGGTAGGCGTCATTCCCCGGCCCCAGATGATAGGGCGCCAACATAAACGTGTCATTGCTGCCCACCACCACGCCATTGATATACAGGGTGCAGCGGTTTCCCGCCACCGTAACCGCAAGATGAACCCATTGACCCAAAGGCATGTCCACATTCGACACCACACGCTGCGTGTTATAACTATGAACCGTCGTGATGCCAAACTCCGGCCTGCCCTCTCCGCCTTCCAACGTTAACATCATCCACCGACGCGGGCCTGAGCCAATATCGAACACTCTCGCCCATCTTCGGCGTTCATCCGCGTAAAATCGCGTTTCAATCGTAAAGTCGGCCAGCGAGACAAACAGATCTTGCGGCAGACGAATATAACCATCAACGCCATTGAGTACCACGGCACTGCCGCTCACGCCGCTTCCCCATCCCGCCCCGCCGATCAGTTCGCCATTCCCCGCGTTTTCAATACGGTTCACCGCAACCTGGCCGGATGCTTCATCAAAATCAAGCTGGAAAATCATCTTTGCTTTTGTGCCGACACTGACAATTTTTGAAGCGGCGCTTTCCACGCCATCGATGATGGCGGCCACCGCATAAAAATATTCAGACGCATTCGCAATATCCGTATCTTCATAGGTCAGCAGGTCTGCGATATCGTCGGCTAGCGTCACAAAATCGCCATCAATCGCTGTGGCCCGTTTAACCAGATAGCGTTGCGCATCAACCACGCCCCACCAGGATAACACCACGCGATCGTCGCGCAGGTAGGCCGTCAGGCCGGAAGGTGAAGGAGAAGACGTCTGCAGTTCACGCGAAAATAACAGCGTGCCGAAACCAAGCTGATCGCCATTGCGATTGTTGGTTTCTGGATACATCCGTTCCGCCTGCTGAGCGACATATGGCGCGGCAATGCCTTTACGCATCGCGTAGTGATTGTAAACACACGCCCAGGTCGGTCGGGCGCTGCCCAGCCCGGCGGGAGAAACGCCTACCGCCAATCCGTGCCGATTGCGATAATTAAGCCACGGCAAAGTATAAAACTCGTCGTTCTTGTCCTTCAGATTAGACTTGGCGACATATTCCGCCCCAGCCAGAAAACGGTTATTGTCGTAGCCATACATATCGTCGCCCTGATTCCAGGCCATTTCGCAGAATACGGCGGCAAGGCTGATTCCCAGCGTACAATGTCCCTGATCGCGCCCGCTCTCCTGCCACTGTCCCAGATAACCAGAGTGCACATGATAAACCGCCTGTAGCGCCGCGCCGTTACCTTGTCCGTATTTATAGTAATTGATCGCCTCTTCATAGATATCCTGCCTGTCGCACAGGATACCTGTCGCCAGAATGCAGGCGAGCGCGCTCTGGTCCCAATTCGCCCAGTAGTTAGTGATTTCCGCATCATTATGTTCACGCAGAAAACGTGACGAAAGCGGGTAAAAAACGGTAAGCAGCATGTCCTGAAAGCGCGTTAATTCAGCGGACGACCACCCCTGGTAGGTACGCATAATTTCACCGACATTGGCGAACTGATAACCGTAGATGCCCGCCGCCAGATAGCGGTCGGCATTACCCGTGAGGGTTTTTAGCGTGGATGACCAGGCATTGAGATAAGCAATCGCCTGATCCCCGAAGCGTGCGTCCTGAGAGATTTTCCAGCGAATCGCCAGTTGATAAGCCCGCTGAATATCGATATGCAATTGCGCGAAATTGCTGCCGCCTCCGCCGCGGACCACCGTTTCCAGCGGTCGAGGCGCACGATCAGCCTGAGAGAAGCCGTCCGAAAGTAATGCGTTCCAACCATCCAGCCAGGGTTGTGCGGAAACCGCGATTTTCTTTCTGATTAGCGCAAAATCATCTTCCGTATGCAGCAGACCGGGGTGAACGAAAGTCCGTTCAGCCGCAGCAACTTGCCCGCTGGAGAGCGCAAAGGCGAGACTTCCTGTTGGTAAGATCCGCCCATACAGCGTTCCCATTAACGCGGCGGAAATGCCGCCTTTCAAAAGCTGCCGACGATGAGGCATAGTGACGGCGTCATTTCCCTGAGATTCATCCTTAACGCAGACCTGAGTCTGAAACTCCTTTTCTATCACAGCCATTTATCTCCATTAATCCAGACGGCGGCGCTATCCCCCGCCGTCGCTTGATTATCTCTGTTTCCCCTGGGACGCGCTTTGCCCGCTTGCGCCATCCAGTGAGTAAAACATTTCCCTTTTTACCTTTCTTTTTTACCTGTCACCCATTCAGCACCTGCCACAACAGGTGACGATAAATCGGCATCAACGGATGCATGATCAACATCGCCAATGAAAGGCTCATCGCCGCCAGTGCTAACGGCGCGGCCCAACGCAAGCGGCTAAGCGGCAACCGCGTGCTGAACCAGTCGCGTTTTTTACGCCTGTCGCCGCGCCACCAGCGCCAGCTTAACCACGCCCCAGCCCACACCAGCAATGCGGTCACCAACAGCAACCATTTAAATCCGGCGCTGGCGACGCCCGCCGGAATATCAATGGCGACGCCCGCCAGAATACCCGGCAAAAAATATACCGGCGGCCACAGCAGGCAACCGATGATATTCGGCACGGCAAACCGGTAAGGCGGCAATCCCAGCATACCGGCGACCATCGGGATCAGCGGACGAGTTGGCCCGACGAATCGCCCGATCAACACCGTGGGTATTGGGTGTTGATGCAATGCATGTTCTGTTTTACTGAGCAGCGTTTGATGTTTTTTCAGAAAAGACCAGCGGTGCAGCGGTCGCTTAAATCGTCTGCCGATGAAATAGGAAATCCAGTCCCCCAGCAAACAACCGACAACACCTGCGGCCCACGCGGAATATAATCCCATCTGACCACTGCCGATCAGCGCGCCCAACGTTGCCATCAAGAGCGTACCCGGCAGCAACAGACCAACCAGTGCAAGCGATTCCAGAAAGGAAACCAGCACGACGGCGATCAGCGCATACGCTAATGATTGGGTCACCAGATGATCCAGCCACGCTTCCATAAATCCTTACTCAACGTTGGTAAAAGATGGATTGTCTGGATCTTAGCAGAAACCGTCAACTGGTCATTTTCAGATTGCTATCTCCCTTTTACATAGTTGCAGGGAATAAGCGAAAAACTCTAGCCCCCCAAATACATCTTCTTCACTTCCGGGTTAGCCAGAATATCCTGCGCCTGGCCCTGTAGCACAATCTTGCCGTTTTCCAGCACATAAGCGCGATCAGCGATTTTCAGCGCGGCCGTGGCATTTTGCTCAACAAGCAGAATGGTGATATTTTCCTTCTGTAACTGTTTAATAATATTGAACATTTCTCCAACTATCTTCGGCGCCAGCCCCAGACTGGGCTCATCCAACATCAATAACACCGGCTCGCTCATTAATGCTCTGGCTATCGCCAGCATTTGCTGTTCGCCCCCGCTCATGGTGCCGGCCAACTGGCTGCGCCGCTCTTTCAAGCGCGGAAACAACGCGTACATTTTCTCTTTCAGGTACTCGAAATTAACCGGGTTGTTGTAGGCTCCCATGCGCAGGTTTTCTTCAATGGTTAAATTGGTGAAAACTTTGCGTCCTTCCGGGACTAACGCCAGACCTTTGCGCACAATTTGGTGGGTCAGGCTGTTGGAAATATCTTCGTTCAGGAAATTGACGTTGCCGGTCGATTTCACCAGATTGATAATGCCGTTCAGCGTTGAGGTTTTTCCTGCGCCGTTACTGCCGATAAGCGTAACGATTTCGCTGTTGTTCACCTCAATGTCGATGCCTTTTAACCCCTGAATCAATCCATAAAATACCTGTAGATCATTGGCTTTAAGCATAATCCACATCTCCAAGATAGGCGGCAATCACCTCTTTATTATTAATTGCCTCATGAGTGGTGCCACTGAACAGTGGCTTGCCGTAATCCAAAACCAACACACGTTCGCATAAGGTATTAACGAATGACATATCATGCTCAATCAATAACACCGTTAATTGATAATCCTTACGCATTTTAAAAATCAGTTGCGCCAGTTCATTGGTTTCTCTGGGATTCATCCCGGCGGCCGGTTCATCCAGCAATAATAATGCCGGCGACGTCGCCAACGCGCGGGCGATTTCCACTTTACGCTGGTTGCCATAACTCAGGTTGGTCGCCAGTGAATCGGCATGTTCGGCAATGCCGATATAGTCCAGAATTTCCATAGCCTGCGCTTTTGCTTTTTTCTCAGCGGAGAAAAAACGCCCCATATGCAACGCGGCCTCAATAAACGAATAATGAATGGCGCGATCAAATCCAATAAGTACATTTTCCAGTACCGTCATGGAATTAAATAAACGAATATTCTGGAAAGTCCGGGCAATACCACGGTTCACCACCTGATTCGGTTTTAAACCGGTAATGGTTTCCCGCCCCAACATCACTTTTCCTGAGGTGGGTTTGTAGTTCGAGGTGATAACATTAAATAAGGTGGTTTTCCCCGCCCCATTCGGCCCGATCAGGCCAAATATTTCCGCTGGCTGGAGGGAAAAACTGACGCCATCAATCGCCCGTAATCCGCCGAATTGCATGACGATATTCTCGACGCTGAGAATCGCTTTATTTTCCATGACGGCGCTTCCTGTTAACGTCCCAAATTTCCTGCTTGCCTAATAACCCTTCACGGGCAAATAGCATAATAATCAGCAGAACCAGTGAAAAAACAACCATGCGCAAGCCGGGATAAGACCCCAGATCCTGACCGAATAAATTCAACGGCTGATCGAGAAAACGCAACCATTCTCCGCTGCCGACCACCACAATCGTACCGAGGATCGCGCCAGTCGTACTTCCCAATCCGCCCAGAACGATAATGATGAGCAATTGGAACGTCAGCATGAAATCAAACAGGTCCGGCGAGATAATGGTCAGCAGGGACGCTAATAACCCACCGCCAATACCTTCAAAAAAAGCGCTGGTGGCAAATGCGCAGGTTTTGATTTTGAAAGTATTAATCCCCATCGCAATGGCCGCGTCCTCATCATCGCGCACCGCTTTCATGGCCCGGCCATATTTCGAATAGACGATTTGCAAAATAAACACCACGGCCATCAACGCGATAAAACCGCACCAGTACAGCATATTACTTGCCTGCGGAATTTCATTTATCCCAATCGCGCCGTTAGTGATCTGCGGGTTATTAATCGCCAGGATTTTGATGATAAATCCGAATCCTAACGTCACGATAGCCAGATAATCCCCTCGCACCCGGAATACCGGAAACGCCAGACAGACCGCCACTATCGCGGCACAGACACCGCTGATAATCAATGCGGGCAGGAAAGAGGTATGCAGGGCCAGCACCAGCGCACTGGGCGACGCCATCTCATACATTTCCAGTTTGGTATCCGCGCTCAATAACAAAATGGCCGTGATATAAGCGCCAATCGCCACAAAACCGTTGGGCTCCAATGACAATTGTCCGGTCACGCCATTAATCAGGTTATAGCTCACCGCCAGAATCATAAAAATGAAAACATTGCAGATAATTCGAATGACGTAGTCATTAAATGAAGACTGCAAAATAAATAGCGCCAGCAAGGTAACCGCAAACAGCGCCACATAACCGGTTAGCAGCGAAAATGAATTTGTGGGCATTCTCATCAGAAACGGCTCCTTTCCAGTCTTTCATCACCCATAATGCCTACCGGTCTGAATAACAGAACCAAAATCAGGAACATAAATGCGAACGCATCTTTATAACCGCCGAGCTCAGGAAATACCGCGACGGCGACCACTTCGGTAAAGCCGAGAATAAAGCCGCCAATCACTGCGCCCGTGACGCTGCCGATACCGCCCAATACCGCCGCGGCAAACGCTTTCAGCCCGATTAACACGCCCATCAGCGGATCGATCGTCGGGTAGCTGGTGGCATAAAAAATACCGCCCAGCGCAGCCAGAGAACTGCCGAGCGCAAAAACGAAAGCGATAATATGATTGGCGTCAATGCCCATTAAGCGAACGGTATTCACGTCAAATGCCACAGCGCGGATCGCCATCCCTTGCCGGGTGCGATAGAGAATAAAAAGAATTCCCGCCAGCAACGTCAGCGTTATCAGCGGCACCAGCCAGGCGACATTGGTAATAATAATGCCGCCGAAGGTTACCGTCTGATTAAAGAACGCCGGTGACGCAAAGAAACGCGGACTACCGCCAAAGATAACGTTAAACAGGTTCTCTAAAAAAAAGCTCACGCCAATCGCAGTAATCAGCATGGATATTTTGGAAGCCTGACGTAATGGACGATAGGCAATCTGATCGATGCATACGCCCAATAACGCAGAAAAGAGAACCGCGAATAAAATAGCTGCCCCGAAAGGCAGCTCGAATGTGGTTGATCCAAACAGGGCAAGAAACGCCCCGACCATCATAATATCGGCATGGGCAAAGTTGATGAGTCGTAATACGCCGTATACCATGGTGTAACCAATGGCGATCAGCGCATACATACTCCCCAGACTCATACCGTTTACCACTTGCTGGAAGAAAATGGCAGCATCCATCATTCAATCCTTATTTGCCTTATGGATTAACAACAGTTTTAAAGGCTAATTGTCCGTCTTTGACTTCATTAATGACGGCGCTACGGATCGCATCTCCATCCTTTAATGTCAGCGTCCCGGTAATACCGGAAAAATCCTTGGTGGCACGGATTTTTTCATTCACGCATACCCGATCTTTAGGATCGCTGCACTGATTCATGGCACTCACAATCATTTTGTAAGCATCACCGGTCATCGCGCCCCAGGTATGAGTAGGCTCTTTATATTTCTCTTCCCATGCCTTGATGAATTTCTCCCCTTCCGGCGTCTGCTCTTTAGCATTCGGCGAGTAGTAATCCGTCGTCATGTAACCTTCCACCGCATCCTGTCCCAGTTTGAAGAATACCGGGTCGGCCGCCAAACCATCGCCGCCGACAACCGGCACTTTCAATCCCAGTTGTTTCGCCTGTACCGCAATCAACGCTCCTTCGGTGTAGTAGATCGGCATATAAATCATGTCGACATTTTTAGCCTTGATGGAGGAAAGTTGAGCTTTGAAGTCTTTGCTGCCGCCTGGCGCCTGAACTTCAATCGGAATGGTGCCGCCGTTTTTGAGGAATTGATTGCGAAAGGCTCTTGCCAGACCGACGGAATAGTCATTACTGCTGTCGAACATAATGGCCGCCGTTTTTGCTCCTAAGTCTCTGGAAGCCAGGTTAGCGCCGACAATGCCTTGAAAACTATCAGAAAAGCAAACACGGCTGACATACTGACGATTGCGGGTTACCCGATCGTTAGTCGCGGTCGGCGATACTAGCGGCGTTTTGGTATCTTCGGCGATTTTGGTCATCGCCAGCGTATTGGTGGAAGTGACTTCGCCGATGACGGCGTCCACTTTATCACTGGAAACCAGACGCTGCATGGCGTTCGCCGCTTCGACCTTATCACTCTTGTCATCAATGATAACCAGTTTGATCGTATCGCCATTCTTCAATGTTGGCTCCATACTGTTCACCAACTCAACGCCTTTTTGAGAAGGCTGCCCATAGCCGCTCAGCGGCCCGCTCAAAGGCAAAACTACGCCAATTTTCACTTCCGCCGCCATCGCGCTCGTGGCACTAAACGCTGAAGAAACCAATGCTGCCGCTAATGTAATTCTGACAAATTTGTTATTCATGATCGCCTCTTTGATAATGAGAGATTCCAATTCCAGTAGTGGAATACAACCGTCCTGCCTGACAATGCGAGTCTGAAAATGCCTCAGGGATATATCCTGCGGGCGGAATTGAAATCAGCAATAAATATGCCAGAACGTAAATTTTATCATTAACTAATTAATAACAAATAAAAAAATGAATTTATCATCAGAGAAGCAATCATAGGGAAAAGAGATAATGAACCAGAATGCACCAATACGTTTCGTCGTTGCTTTTAAAAAGTGCGTGCGCCGTTACAGGCAGTTTCTTTAAGCAAATCAGTATCTGGCTGGAAATAAATCGCGGTTTATTTTTATAGCTATTATAAGGTCAATCTCGCACCTTCTTTTTTATCGTTGGAAACTATTTTTCAGTTATTATTCCTGTGATATCAAATTTCACGATGTTTTATGCTATAAACTTAATAGTCACCGGATGTTTGGATAACGGAGTAGATATGGCGATCTCTATGCGATGTGCAGTGGAAAAAAATAATTTTTCAAACGCTTTTTTTCATGACAATAATTTTACAGTCCATACCCCAACACTTATGATGTGGACCGTTTTCCTTACCGCGCCTGCCAATCCACGATGCTATTTAAATTTTTCAATAATTTCGGATTAAGACGCCTCATTATCCTGCTGGCCATCATGAGCGCGTTGGTCACGCTGGCTAACAGCTTTTATGCCAGTTACCGCGTACAGCGTCAGCTTCTGGTTGATAACACCCTGGAAGCCAACCGGGTGTACGCTACTAAACTGGCCTCCCTGACAGCGATCTTTTTTAAATCCTCGCTACAGCAGTTAACCTACAGCGCCAGTAGGGTTTCGTCACAGATGGATGACAGCGAGAGTCTGAGTAAAGAAGTGGATCGAATTCAGTTACAGACGAACAGTTTCAACTCTGTCGCCATTGTCGATACGCAAGGCGTTATCAAGGCGATCACGCCTGATACTTCTCAACTGATCGAGAAGAAGGTTTCCACGCACGGTTCGCTGGAAGCGTTGCAAAAAAAACAGCCGCTGATCAGTCAGCCTTATATTTCCTCAGCCAATAATTTCATCGTACTGATATCCGCGCCCATTTTTACCCGTGACGGTCGTTACAAAGGGTTTATCGCCGGTTCCATCTATCTGAAAATGCCCAACATTCTTAGTGCATTGCTTGATGAGCATTACTACCGGGACGGCTCCTACATCTATGTCACCGGTCAGGATGGTCAGATTCTCTATCACAAAGATGCCAACCGTATCGGCAAGATGGGGCTCAATCCGCTGAAGCTCAATATCAATCAATCACACGGCGAGAACAACGGCAGCGGACAGACAGTCAATCTCATGGGTAAAAAGATGCTGGCGGGATATGCCTTTGACCCGACATCGCAGTGGACAATCATCGCCTTGCGTCCAACAGCCGCGACATTAAAACCACTGGACAGCCTGATGCTTAATGTATTGCGGTATACATTACCTCTGGCCGTTCTGACGATACTGTGTGTCTGGGTACTTGCCTGGTTAATCGCTAAGCCGCTCTGGTTGCTGGCCCGTAGCGCTAACAAAATGGACGCGTTGAATGTTTCTGACGACATCAGGAAAATTCATTCATGGTATTTCGAAGCCACGCAACTCAAGCAAGCGATGCTGCTGGGCATTGATTTGTTGCAACGTAAGATCGGCAGGCTGCGCACAGAGGCGCACTCGGACCCCATGACCGGCCTGCTTAACCGTAGGGGGCTGGAGAATGTTTTGCGCTATTGGCTATTGGGGCAAAAAAACTTTTCCATCATTTCGCTGGATATTGACTATTTCAAACGGATTAACGATACCCACGGACACGACGTGGGCGATGAAGTGATTAACGCCCTCGCGCAATTGATTCGCGCCGCCTCGCGTGAAGCCGATATTTTATGTCGCAACGGCGGAGAAGAGTTTCTGATACTGTTGCCTGAAACCCCTCTGGAAGTCGCGATCAATATTGCCGAGCGGCTACGGCAACGCGTACAGGAAACCTCTATTCCAATTGTCGGCAACATCACCATTTCCCTTGGCGTGGCGCAATGGTCGCCGAAAGTCAACGCCACCACTATCGAACAGGCGTTTAAAAAAGCGGATCAAGCGCTGTATGAAGCCAAGCAGGGAGGCCGCAACCGGGTGGTCGCCGCGCCAGATAAGGCTTAAATGCTCCAGAACAGTGCACTTCAGCGATAGCTTGTGTGATTTTCCCATCGTTAAGCCGGTAAACGCCTGGACATAACCTGTATAAATAACCATACTTATCTCTATTTTCATCGGTTATTACTACCATTAATACTACCTTCTTAGAATGAAAAGGCCGCTTTCGTGACGCAGACTCGCCAGGGTTTTCTGCTTACCCGCCACTGGCACGATACACCTGCCGGTATACAGGTGGAATTCTGGCTGGCTAGCGATGACGGTCCTGTACTGGCGCGTCTCCCTGTCCAACAGGCGGTGGCGTTCATTCCGGCCTCGCAAGAATCGCTGGCCCGCGGAGTATTAAGCCAGGAGAAGCACTGGCAACTGCGTCCGCTGGCTTTGCAGGATTTCCATCATCAATCACTGCTCGGACTCTATTGCCCTCAGTATCGCCAGTTGCTGCGGTTGGAAAAACGACTGCGGGAAAGTGGCGTTCAGATCTATGAAGCCGATATTCGTCCGCCTGACCGCTTTCTCATGGAACGTTTTATTACCGCGCCAGTGTGGTTCCACGGCGAAACCGCGTTGTCCGGCCTGCTGACGCAGGTTCGCATGAAGCCGAATGCCGACTATCGTCCCAATCTGAAGCTGGTTTCGCTGGATATCGAAACCAACCGTCACGGCGAACTGTATTGCATCGGGCTGGAAGGTTGCGGGCAGCGTCAGGTTTATATGCTCGGTCCGGCGAATGGCAACGCTGTCGATTCGGATGATTTCACGCTGGAATATGTCGCCAGTCGGCCTCAATTGCTGGAAAAATTGAATTACTGGCTGCAACAGCATGATCCCGACGCCATTATCGGCTGGAATCTGGTGCAGTTTGATCTGCGCGTATTACAAAAACACGCCGAGCGTTACCGTATTCCGCTGCGTTTGGGACGCAACGGCAACGAACTGGAATGGCGCGAACACGGTTTCAAACAAGGACACTTCTTTGCTGGCGCCGCGGGCCGGTTGATTATTGATGGCATTGAAGCCCTGAAATCCGCCACCTGGAACTTTGCATCGTTCAGTCTGGAGTTTGTCGCCCAAACATTGCTCGGAGAAGGGAAAGCCATTGATACGCCTTACCAACGCATGGATGAAATCGATCGCCGTTTTGCCGAAGACAAACCCGCCCTCGCCCGCTATAACCTGCAAGACTGCCAACTGGTTACCCGTCTCTTCGCCAAAACCGAATTACTCCCCTTTCTGCTGGAACGCGCCAGCGTGACCGGCCTGGCCGCCGATCGCAGCGGAGGCTCCGTGGCCGCCTTTACCCATCTCTATCTGCCGCGCATGCATCGGGTTGGTTACGTCGCCCCGAATTTGGGTGAGGTCGCGCTGGAGGCCAGCCCCGGCGGGTTTGTCATGGACTCGCGCCCCGGTTTGTACGACTCGGTGCTGGTGCTCGATTATAAAAGTCTGTATCCCTCGATCATCCGCACTTTTCTTATCGATCCGGTGGGGCTTGCCGTCGGGATGCAATACCCGGATGAACAACACGCCGTCGCCGGGTATCGCGGCGCCTGGTTCTCCCGCGATACCCACTGTCTGCCCGCCATTGTCGATCAGATCTGGCAAGGGCGCGAAGCCGCCAAGCGCGCCAACAATAAACCGCTGTCGCAGGCGTTGAAGATCATTATGAATGCTTTTTACGGCGTGCTGGGCGCCAGCGGTTGCCGTTTTTTTGATCCGCGCCTCGCTTCATCCATTACGCTGCGTGGTCACGACATTATGCGCAAAACGCGTGAACTGATTGAAGAACAGGGATATGAGGTCATTTATGGCGATACCGATTCCACCTTCGTCTGGCTTAAACATGCTCACACGGAAGAAGATGCGGCGCAAATTGGCAACACGCTGGTACGGCACGTTAATCACTGGTGGCGGGAGCATTTACAACAAACCCAGCGGTTGACCAGCGCACTGGAACTGGAATTCGAAACCCATTTTTGCCGTTTCCTGATGCCGACCATTCGTGGCGCGGAACAAGGCAGTAAAAAACGCTACGCAGGGATGATCGCCACGCCGCAAGGCGAAAAAATGGTGTTTAAAGGTCTGGAAACGGTGCGCACCGACTGGACGCCGCTGGCCCAACAATTCCAGCAACAACTTTATTTACGCATTTTCCAGCAAAAACCCTATCAGGCATGGCTGCGGGAGTACGTGGTCAAAACCCTCAACGGCGAGTTTGATGACCTGCTGATCTACCGCAAGCGGCTACGCCGTCGTCTTGATGATTATCAACGCAATGTTCCGCCACATGCCCGTGCCGCCAAAATCGCCGATGACTATAACCGACAACAGGGTAGACCGCTGCAATACCAGAACGGCGGCTGGATCAATTACGTCATTACCATCAATGGGCCGGAACCGCTGGAAACCCGGCATTCGCCACTGGATTATCAGCATTATGTCGAGCGTCAGTTACAACCCGTCGCCGATGCGATTCTTCCTTTCCTGCATGACGATTTTGCTACACTGGTTACCGGCCAGATGGGATTATTTTAATTACCGCCCTCCGCCCAGGACGTATGAGCAGGTGACGAATGCGCCGCCTTCCTTTACCATAGCGCCCTTTCTGCAAACACGATGTAACACTCTCCCGACACAGACAAAAATCGAGCTAACAATTTATGCCTTTTACACTTGGTCAACGCTGGATCAGCGATACGGAAAGCGAACTGGGATTAGGTACGGTGGTTGCCGTCGATAAGCGCATGATAACGCTGCTATTTCCGGCCAGCGGTGAAAACCGGCTTTATTCCCGCAGCGATGCGCCCATCACGCGCGTGATATTCAACCCCGGCGATACGGTGACCAGTCACGAAGGCTGGCAGATGAAAGTTGAGGACGTGCGCGAAGCAAAAGGTCTGCTGGTGTACTGTGGTCTGCGTCTGGACAATGAATCACCAACGGAATTACGTGAAGTCCTGCTGGATAGCAAGCTAACCTTCAATAAGCCACAAGATCGGTTATTCGCCGGTCAGATTGACCGGATGGATCGCTTTGCCTTGCGTTATCGCGCCCGCAAACATCAGAATGAACAAGCGCGGCAACAATGGGGAGGTCTGCGCGGCATGCGCGCCAGCCTGATCCCTCACCAGTTGCACATTGCCTACGAAGTGGGGCAGCGCCACGCGCCGCGCGTATTGTTGGCGGATGAAGTCGGTCTGGGGAAAACCATTGAAGCCGGGATGATCATCCACCAGCAGTTGCTTGCCGGCCGAGCGGAAAGAGTATTGATCATTGTGCCGGAAACCCTGCAACATCAGTGGCTGGTAGAGATGCTGCGACGCTTTAATCTACTGTTCTCGCTGTTTGATGATGAACGCTACGCAGAAGCCAAACTGGACAGCAGCAATCCTTTTGAAACTGAGCAGTTGGTTATCTGTTCGCTCGCTTTCGTGCAGCGCGACGCCCAGCGCTTCGAGCAGTTGGTTAATGCCAACTGGGGCCTGCTGGTAGTGGATGAAGCGCACCATCTGGCATGGAGTGAAGATAACCCAAGCTCTGAGTATCAGGCCGTGGAACAGTTGGCCCGCATTATCCCCGCCGTGCTGCTGCTGACCGCCACGCCGGAACAGTTAGGCCAGCAGAGTCACTTTGCCCGTCTGCGTCTGCTCGATCCCAACCGCTTCCACAACTATCAGGAATTCGTTGCCGAACAACTGCAATACCGCCCGGTGGCCGATGCCGTTACCCTGCTGCTGGCGGGAGAAAAGGCGCAAACCGCCGAACTTAACGCATTGGGCGATCTGCTGGGCGAACAGGATATCGAACCACTGCTCAAAGCGATCAACAGCGACAGCGACGACAACCTGCAGGCGCGTCAGGAACTGATCACCATGCTGATGGATCGCCACGGCACCAGCCGCGTGCTGTTCCGGAATACCCGTCAGGGGGTGAAAGGTTTCCCGCAGCGTATTCTGCACCAGATTCGTCTGCCGTTACCGGCACAGTACCAAACCGCGCTCAAAGTCTCCGGCATCATGGGGGCCGGCAAACAGCCCGAAGCCCGCGCGCGCGATATGCTGTACCCAGAGCAGATTTATCAGCAATTAGAAGGCGACGACGCCACCTGGTGGAATTTTGACCCGCGCGTGGAGTGGCTGCTCAATTACCTGACGGCGCATCGTGATGAAAAAGTGTTGGTGATCTGCGCGCAGGCCGCCACCGCCCTGCAACTGGAGCAGGTGCTGCGTACCCGCGAAGCCATCCGTGCCGCGGTTTTCCACGAAGGGCTATCCATCCTTGAACGCGATCGCGCCGCCGCCTATTTCGCCTCCGAGGAAGATGGCGCTCAGGTTCTGATCTGTTCCGAGATCGGTTCCGAAGGGCGTAACTTCCAGTTTGCCAGCCACTTGATCATGTTTGATCTGCCGTTCAACCCGGATCTGCTGGAACAACGGATCGGCCGTCTGGATCGTATTGGTCAGTCGCAGCAGATTCAGATCCTGATCCCGTATCTGGAGAATACCGCGCAAGCCATACTGGTGCGCTGGTATCACGAAGGGCTGGATGCGTTTGAACACACCTGCCCGACCGGACGCACCATCTATGACGCCCACTATACGCAACTGATCGAACGATTGCAGACGCCCGACGAACAACAGGATCTGGATGCGTTCATCCATACCTGTCGACAACAGCATGAGCAATTAAAACAACAACTTGAACAAGGGCGCGACCGCCTGCTGGAAATGCACTCCAACGGCGGCGAACAGGCCCAGATGCTGGCGCAGGACATCGCCGAGCAGGATAATGATGTCAATCTGGTGACATTTGCTCTGAACCTGTTTGATATCGTGGGTATCAATCAGGAAGATCGCAGTGATAACCTGATTGTGCTGACGCCATCCGATCATATGCTGGTGCCGGATTTCCCTGGGTTACCGCAAGACGGCTGCACCATCACGTTTGATCGCGAGCAGGCGCTGTCCCGTGAAGACGCCCAGTTTATCAGTTGGGAACACCCGCTTATCCGTAATGGTCTGGACCTGATTCTGTCCGGCGACATCGGCAGTTGCGCCGTATCGCTGCTGAAAAACAAAGCCCTACCGGTAGGCACGCTGCTGGCTGAACTGATTTATGTGGTGGAAGCGCAAGCACCGAAACATCTGCAACTGACGCGTTTTCTGCCGCCGACCCCGGTTCGTTTGCTGATGGATCGCAAAGGCGTCAACCTCGCCGCACAGGTTGAATTCGAGAGCTTCAACCGGCAGCTAAACGCCGTCAACCGCCATACTTCCAGCAAGCTGGTGAATGCGGTGCAGGCGGATGTCCACGCCATGCTGCAACAGGCCGAATCACTGGTGGAAGAACAAGCGCGTCAGTTGATTACCGATGCGCAACATCAGGCTGATCAACAGTTGCGTCGCGAACTGGAACGCCTGGAAGCGTTGAAAGCCGTCAACCCGAATATTCGTGATGATGAACTGCAAGCATTGGAAACGCAGCGTGAGCAGGTGCTGAACAATTTACATCAGGCAAACTGGCGGTTGGATGCCATTCGTCTGGTGGTGGTCACGCATCAGTAGTCGTATTTATCCTCCCGGCCTGCTCCTTTTCAGCAGGCCGGGGCCGTTAGCGGTAGAGTCTGAAAAAGGCGCGATAGATGGAACCTTACCATCCCCCGACCGAACCCTGGTTACATATTCTGTATCAGGATCAACATATTATGGTGGTGAATAAGCCCAGCGGCTTGCTGTCTGTTCCCGGTCGCGCGCCAGAACACCACGACAGCGTGATAAGTCGTATTCAGGCCGATTATCCTGCGGCGCAGTGCGTACACCGTCTGGATATGGCTACCAGCGGCGTGATTGTCGTGGCGCTGACAAAGGCGGCGGAACGGGAGTTGAAGCGGCAGTTCCGCGAACGGGAACCGAAAAAATCCTATCTGGCCCGCGCGTGGGGATGGATGGAACACGATGAAGGACTGATCGATCTGCCTTTGATTTGTGACTGGCCGAACCGCCCAAAACAGAAAGTCTGTTTTGAACAGGGTAAACCCGCGCAAACCGAATATCAGGTGTTGTCCCGCGATAGCGATAGCACCACCAGAGTCAGGCTGATGCCGATAACAGGCCGTTCCCACCAACTCCGGGTTCATCTGCTGGCGCTCGGCCACCCCATTCTTGGCGATGGTTTTTACGCGCATCCACAAGCCAAAGCGCTGGCGCCGCGCCTGCTACTGCACGCGCAAGAGCTCGCCATCACCCATCCTGAATTCAACACGCCGATGCACTTTCGTTGTGAAGCGGATTTTTGAAGACAAGTTGATTTGAAGACTGGTTGATTGGCTGAGACGCCATGATGAAAAAACAAACGCGGAGAAATAGAAGAGAAAAATTACAGGTAGAAAAATCCAAGACGAGTAAGAAAAAGATAACCTTATCTCACATGATCCTTGCTTTTCAGTAGCTCATAAGCAGCTTGAATATCCTGCGCTTTCCGCTTGGCCATATCCATCATCCGTGGCGATAACCCTTTCGCCACCAGTTTATCGGGATGGTGTTCACTCATCAGTTTGCGATAAGCTCGTTTAATGGTCGCCGCATCGTCGCCGCTACGCACGCCAAGCGTGCGACAGGCGCTCTCCAGCGTTGGTCCGCGCGGCGCCGTAAAAGGGCGCTGACCGCCATAAGAATGTCCGCCTGATGACTGATGACTACGACGCTGATAGGATTTATTACTCTGTTTCGCCCTACCCTGTCTGGACTGACTGGTGGTGCTTTCCATATTGCGCAGAAAAAACTCGAATTGCTCACGAGTCACCCCCAGTTCATCGGCAATCACATACAACACGCGCCTTTCGTTCGGATGCAATACGCCATCGACAAAAGCCACTTGCAATTGAATTTCCAGAAACATCTTAATCAAATCAAAACGGCCAAGGCAGGCATCGCGCAGCTTGCGTAATTTGATGCGCAAAGGGAAATGGCTGGCCTTTCCTTCACGGAATGCCTGCTGAGCCGCACTTCGCGCTTCGCCAAACAGTTCCAGACGATCCATCATTCTGGTCGCAATCTGAATATCGGCTTCCGTTACCCGGCCTTTGGACTTGGTCAGGTGTCCCATTGCCTGAAAAGTCGTGAGGAAGAATAGCGACTGACGGGTGGATTGGGCGGAAAAAAAGTCACGCCGACGCGATGACCTGGCTTTGTCGACCAGATGCCCCATCAGTAATCCCATAATCATTCCCCAGATGCCGCCGCTCGACATAATTCCCAGCGCAAGCCCCAGCAACTTACCCCAATACCGCATATACTCCTCAAATCCTCATGCCGTCGACCAAAAATTGCTTTATCATACCCGTCATTTATCTTTGAACCTAACGGCAGTGCGTATAAAGCTGTGGGGATTTAACACTAGCGCAACGCTGACGAGTGATATAGTCTCTGACCGTTTGCCGGCATGACGCCTCTGATGACGGAACACCTGATACCGCGTATGAAAAAAAGCTTCCCAACCCTGCTGGCCACCCTGATTTGGTCGGCGCTTTATAGCCAGCATGCGCTGGCTGATCTGGCCGCACAGTGCATGCTGGGTGTGCCTACGTACAACAGACCGCTGGTAACGGGCGATCCCAATCAATTGCCAGTCCATATCCAGGCCGATAAAACGGAGGCTAACTACCCCGCTAACGCTCGCTTCATCGGCAATGTCAACATTCAGCAAGGCAACAGGGTTCTGACTGCCGAGCAGGTGCAGCTTAATCAGATTGAGGCGGCGACCCAGGGCGCCGAACCCACCCGTACCGTTACCGCAACGGGCAATGTGCACTATGATGACGATCAGGTCATTTTGAAAGGCCCCAAAGCCTGGTCGAACCTCAACACCAAAGATACTGATGTTTATGACGGCAACTATCAGATGGTTGGTCGTCAGGGTCGCGGTAGCGCCGAAAAAATGAAAATGCGCGACAGCAATCGCTATACCATTTTGGAAAACGGCTCCTTTACCTCTTGTCTGCCGGGCGATGATAGCTGGAGCGTCGTCGGTTCGGAAGTCATTCAGGACAGAGAAGAACAGATTGCGGAAATCTGGAACGCGCGCGTCAAAATCGGCAACGTTCCCGTGTTCTACAGCCCCTACCTGCAATTACCGATTGGCGACAAACGCCGCTCAGGTTTCCTGATCCCGAATGCCAAATTCGGCAGCAACAACGGCTTTGAATTACTGACGCCATACTACTGGAATATCGCGCCAAACTTTGATGCGACGATCACACCCCACCTGCAAACCAAGCGCGGTATGCAGTGGCAAAACGAGTTCCGCTATCTCACCGCGCCGGGTCTCGGCGCTTTTCAGTTCGACTGGCTGCCCAGCGACAATGAATACGCCAAAGTCGCGCCGCAGGACGATAACGCCACACGCTGGCTGTTCCATTGGGGCCACAGCGGTGTGATGGATCAGGTGTGGCGGTTTAACGCCGATTACACCAAGGTCAGCGACGATCGCTACTTTACCGACCTGGACTCGCAGTACGGCTCAACCACGGATGGCTATGTCACCCAGAAATTCAGCGCGGGCTACGCGAATGAAAACTGGAACGCCACGCTGTCCACCAAACAATTCCAGGTATTTTCCAACGTCAACAGCCGCGACGTCTACCGCGCCGAACCGCAATTCGACATCAATTATTATCAGAACGATATCGGCCCGGTTGATCTGCATCTTTATGGTCAGGCGGTAAAATTTACCAACATTAACGAGAACCGTCCTGAAGCGACGCGTCTGCATATTGAACCCGCGCTCAACCTGCCGCTAGCCAATCGCTGGGGTAGCCTGTCGACGGAGGCGCGTCTACTTGCGACACATTATCAGCAGAATAATCTGGATCGTTACCGTGCCGATACCAGCATCAGCGATACCAATAAAAACGCGCTGAAAGATTCGGTCAACCGCGTCATGCCGCAGTACAAGGTCGATGGCAAACTGGTGTTCGAACGTGAGATGGACTGGTCGCAAGGCTATACCCAGACGCTGGAGCCGCGGGCGCAATATCTGTACGTGCCTTACCGGAATCAAAGCGATATCCATACTTATGATTCGACGCTGCTGCAAGCCGACTATTCCGGTCTGTTCCGTGAACGAACCTACAGCGGCCTGGATCGTATCGCGTCAGCCAATCAACTGGCGACCGGGGTAACGTCGCGTATTTATGATGATGAACTGGTGGAACGTTTTAATGCTTCCATAGGTCAAATCTATTACTTTGACCGTCCGCGCACGGGCGACAACAATACCGTGCTCGATCAAAGTAAAGACAACGGCAGCCTGGTATGGGCAGGTGACAGCTACCTGAAAATCGATGATAACTGGGGGCTGCGCGGCGGCTTGCAGTACGATAACCGTCTGAGCGAAGTCGCGTTGGGCGATGCCGTGCTGGAATACCGCAGAGATGCCGAGCGCCTGGTGCAATTGAATTATCGCTACGCCAGCCCAGAGTACATTCAGGCGATGCTGCCCAGTGTACAGAACCCTGGCTTCCAACAAGGCATTTCGCAAATAGGCCTGACAGCCAGTTGGCCGATTGTCGATCGTTGGGCCGTTGTCGGCGCGTATTATTACGATACCAAAGCCAATCAGCCTGCCAGCCAGATGGTTGGCGTGCAATATAATACCTGTTGCTGGGCGGTCAGCGTCGGTTATGAACGTAAAATCACCGACTGGAACTCGGCCAGCCGCAGCAGTGAATATGACAATAGAGTATCGTTTAATATCGAATTACGTGGTTTAAGCAATAATTACAGCCTCGGTTCTGAGAAGATGCTGCGTTCCGGTATTTTGCCTTACCAGCGCGCCTTCGAATGACAGCCGTACAGCGCGTATGCGTCGGTATGAATGCGACAGACCGGTTGTATCAATGAAACTTTTAACCCGCCTTGCGGATGAGATAATGGGAAAAGTATGAATAACTGGAGAACGCTTATTCTCGGAGTGGCGCTGAGTGCCTCTACCGCGTTCGCAGCACCACAGGTGGTAGATAAAGTCGCGGCGGTAGTGGATAACAGCGTCGTGTTGGAAAGCGACGTCAACAGCCTCTTTCAGTCGGTGAAGTTGAATGCTCAACAGGCAGGACAACAACTGCCGGATGACGCGACATTGCGCCATCAAATCACCGAACGTCTGATCATGGATAACATCATTTTGCAAATGGCGCAGCGCATGGGGATCCAGGTTACGGATGAACAGTTGGAGCGGTCTATCGCCAACATTGCGGCGCAGAACCGGCTGACGGTTGATCAGTTAAAAAGCCAGTTGGCTTACGAAGGACTGAACTACAACACGTACCGCAACCAGATCCGCAAAGAGATGCTGATTGCGGAAGTCCGCAATAATGAAGTTCGCCGTCGCGTCACGGTTTTACCGCAGGAAGTCGATACGCTGGCTAAGCAGATTGCCAACCAGACCGGTGTGGACGATGAATTAAACCTGAGCCATATCCTCCTTCCTCTGCCGGAAAACCCCAGCCAGCAGCAGGTGGATGAAGCGGAAACGCTGGCTGACTCACTGGTAAAACAACTCAATGAAGGCGCTGACTTCGGCAAACTGGCGATCACCTACTCCGCTGACTCCCAGGCGCTGCAAGGCGGACAAATGGGATGGGGCAAGTTGCAGGAAATCCCGACGCTGTTTGCAGACAGACTGACTCAGGCGCGGAAAGGGCAGATTGTCGGCCCGATCCGCTCTGGCGTGGGTTTCCATATTCTACGGGTTAACGATATTCGCGGCAGCAATAAAACCGTGTCGGTCACGGAAATGCACGCTCGTCATATCCTGCTGAGACCGTCGGTGGTGATGAACGACAGCCAGGCCAGAGCCAGGCTGGAAGAGGTAGCGCAGCAGATCAAGAGCGGCACGACGGACTTCGCCAGCCAAGCTAAACAGCTTTCACAGGATCCCGGTTCCGCCAATCAGGGCGGCGATCTCGGCTGGGCATCGCCGGATATGTACGATCCCGCGTTTCGTGATGCATTGTTGAAGCTGCAAAAAGGTGAAATCAGTCAACCGGTACACTCCGCTTTCGGCTGGCATTTGATCCAGTTGCTGGATACCCGCCAGGTTGATAAAACCGATGCGGCCCAGAAGGAACAGGCATACCGTATGATCTTTAATCGTAAATTCGCCGAAGAAGCGCAAACCTGGATGCAGGAGCAGCGCGCCGCAGCCTACGTGAAAATCATCAATGGCGCAAACTGATGCAGACTGAGCGCGGCATCCCACGCATCGTAATCACTCCCGGCGAACCCGCCGGGATTGGTCCCGATTTGGTCATTGCCCTGGCGCAACAGTCATGGCCGGTTGAATTGGTGGTGTGCGCAGATCCCGACCTGTTGTTAAGCCGCGCGCGACAATTGAGTTTGCCGCTTACTTTGCAGCACTACCAGCCGGAACAATCTGCTAAAGGACAACCCGCGGGAAGTTTAACCATCCTGCCGATTACCACACCGGCAACAGCGATTCCAGGCCAGCTTAATGTCAACCACAGCGCCTACGTTATCAAGACGCTGGCGCGGGCATGCGATGGTTGTCTGAGCGGCGAATTTGCGGCGCTGGTTACCGGGCCGGTGCATAAAGGCATTATTAACGATGCCGGCATAGCCTTCAGCGGTCATACCGAATTTTTCGCCGAACGCAGTGCTTGTAAGCGGGTTGTCATGATGCTGGCGACGGAAGAATTACGGGTCGCGCTGGCGACAACCCACCTGCCGTTATCTGAAGTGTCAGGGGCGATTACCCGGCAAAGTCTGCATGAAGTCATCACTATTTTGCATCACGACCTGCAAGCCAGGTTTGGGCTGGCTCAGCCGCGGATTTACGTATGCGGCCTGAATCCACATGCCGGTGAAGGCGGTCACATGGGCCGTGAAGAACTGGATATCATTACGCCCGCGTTGGACGAACTGCGCCGACAAGGTATGACGCTCATTGGCCCGCTGCCCGCGGACACGCTCTTCCAGCCAAAGTATCTGCAACATGCGGATGCGGTGCTGGCGATGTATCACGATCAGGGCCTGCCGGTGCTGAAATATCAGGGCTTTGGCCGCGCGGTCAATATTACGCTGGGGCTGCCGTTTATCCGCACCTCGGTCGATCATGGCACGGCGTTGGAGCTTGCCGCCACGGGCCGCGCCGATCACGGTAGCTTTACCACGGCATTAAATCTTGCCATCAAAATGATAAAACATATTAATGAATAATCGAGTACACCAAGGTCACTTCGCCCGTAAACGCTTTGGGCAAAACTTTTTAAGCGATCATTTCGTGATCGACAGTATTGTTTCCGCCATTTATCCGCAGCGCGGAGAGGCCATCGTGGAGATCGGCCCCGGTCTTGGCGCGTTAACGACCCCGGTTGGCGAACGTATCGATCATTTTACGGTGATCGAACTGGATCGGGATCTGGCGGCCCGGCTGGAAACGCATCCGACGCTGCAAGATAAGCTGACCATTATTCAGCAGGACGCGATGACGATCGATTTTTCAGATCTGGCGGAGCAAGCCGGACAACCGCTGCGCGTATTCGGCAATTTACCGTATAATATTTCTACGCCATTGATGTTCCATCTGTTCCGTTATACTCAGTCTATCCGCGACATGCATTTTATGTTGCAGAAAGAAGTGGTTAACCGTCTGGTTGCCGGACCAAACAATAAGGCTTATGGTCGTCTGAGCGTGATGGCGCAATATTACTGTCAGATTATCCCGGTGCTGGAAGTCCCGCCTAGCGCGTTCAAGCCAGCCCCCAAAGTGGATTCTGCCGTGGTGCGTCTGGTGCCTCATGCCGAGGTTCCCTATCCGGTAAAAGATATTCGCGTATTAAGCCGGATCACGACAGAAGCCTTTAACCAGCGCCGTAAAACACTGCGCAACAGTCTGGGCAATCTCTTTACCCCGGAACAGTTGACTGAACTGGGTGTTGATCCGGGCAGTCGGGCAGAAAATGTTACTGTCGAGCAATATTGTCGGTTGGCTAACTGGTTGACCGGGCATCCTGCCACACAGGAATAACTGGAGTCGTTGTGATGATTAATGCGCCCCGTGTTTGTGTACAGGTTCAAAGTTTCTACGTCGAGTCACAGTCACAACCGGATGAAGAGCGTTTTGTCTTTGCCTATACGATCACTGTCCGCAATCTGGGACGGCATCCGGTGCGTTTGCTTGGCCGCTACTGGCTCATTACCAATGCCAATGGGCGTCAAACGGAAGTACAGGGCGAGGGCGTGGTCGGTGAACAACCGCTGATCCCCCCCGGCGAGGAATTTCAGTATACCAGCGGCACCGTGCTGGAAACTCCGCTGGGAACAATGGAAGGCCACTACCAAATGGTCGATCATCAAGGCGACACATTCCAGGTCAGCATCCCCGTATTTCGTCTGGCAATCTCTTCACTGATACATTAATTATGTCTACCTATTTAGTTGGCGATGTTCACGGTTGTTTAGCTGAACTTCAGGCGCTATTAGCGCAAGTTTCCTTTCATCCTGAGCAAGATACCTTGTGGCTGACGGGCGATCTGGTGGCGCGCGGTCCCGATTCGCTTGGCGTGCTGCGTTTTGTTCGTTCACTCGGCCCCGCCGTTCGGCTTGTTCTGGGTAATCACGACCTGCATTTACTGGCGGTGTATGCCGGGATCAGCCGCAGCAAGCCCAAAGATCGCCTGGCACCGTTGCTGGAAGCAGCGGATGCGGACGAATTGATTAACTGGCTGCGTAAACAACCGATATTGCAGATCGATGACGATTTAAAGCTGGTGATGGCCCATGCAGGCATCACCCCACAGTGGGATCTGGAAACGGCGAAAATCTGCGCCCGCGAAGTGGAATCCATCCTGAGCAGCGATAGCTATCCTCTGTTTCTGGATACCATGTACGGCGATATGCCGAACCACTGGCTCCCTGAACTCAGTGGTCTGCCTCGCCTACGCTTCAGCACAAATGTTTTTACCCGCATGCGCTACTGCTTCTCAGGCGGTCAGTTGGATATGCTGTGCAAAGAACCGCCCAATAAGGCTCCGTCCTTACTAAAACCCTGGTTCGAACTACCCGGTAAAATCGCCGGGGAATATGCCATCGCTTTCGGACACTGGGCTTCGCTGGAAGGAAAAGGCACGCCGGAGAACATCTACGCGCTGGATACCGGCTGCTGCTGGGGCGGAAAACTGACCATGCTGCGTTGGGAAGACAAACGCTATTTCACGCAAAAATCCCTGCCCTCCCCGAAAGCGGACACCACCGGTTAAATTGACCGCTTTGCCGGTATCCGCAATCGCGTTATTAACGCGCCAGAAAATAAAAACCCGCCATAATAGCGGGTTCACATTGCAGAGCAGGATAAATAAAAGACTATCGGCGCTCTAAAATCTCAAAACAGTAACTGTGTGAGTTTCGTTCATCAGCATCATGGAACTCGCTGAACGTAGAAAGCCACTCATCAGGTTCGTAATCCGGGAAATGCGTATCGCCTTCCACTTCTGCATCAATGTGAGTCAAATACAGGCGATGCGCCTTTGGCAACATCTGTTGATAGATACTGCCACCGCCAATGATCATCACCTCTTTCGCCTCACCCGCGGCGACCAGCGCCTCATCCAGCGAAGCGACCCAAGTCACGCGATCATCGTCGCCGGGCAGCCGGCTGACGACAATATTATGTCTGCCCGGCAATGGCTGACCAATGGAGCGGAAAGTATTGCGCCCCATGACGATAGGCTTACCTTGTGTATGGTGCTTAAACCACGCCAAATCAGCCGGTAAATGCCACGGCATGGCATTTTCCATGCCGATAACGCGATCTACCGCCAATGCAGCAATCAAACTAATAACCATGGTGAAACCCTGTAGGTCAGAAAATTGCTGACACTATACGTAAAGCCCTCTCACTCGTCGATACGGATGGTGCAATATAAGAGCGCTTCGACGCGAACTACACACCCGGACGTTTGCGATACAGCCATATCCCCGGCAGAGATAATCCGATCGACAGCGCGCCGACAATAAAACTGGCTTTAAGAAAATTGGTCACCATGATGCTCATTAATTCTTCGCTGTAACCAAGATGCGAAATTTCCACCAGGGAAATCATCGCGGTATAGGCCGAAATCCCTGGAAACATGGGAATAACCGCCGCGACAGTAAACACTTTGGGATGCGCCAGTAACCAGCGTGACCAGCGAATACCGATGATGCCTATCGTAATCGCCGCCAGAAACGAGGCCCATTCGATATTCAAACCGAAGTGCATGGCGATAAACCTCACGCCATGTCCCAACGCCCCCAATGCCGCGCAATAGCGCAGCGCTTTGACCGGGACATTGAAGACCATGGCGAACCCCAACGCCGGTACAGCCGCCAAAGCCATATCCTGTAACAGCGCCCACAGCAACGTTAAGCCCATCCGCGTAACCCCCATAGCGCTAGCGCCATTACCACGCCGATACAGGTAGCCAGTGTCAGCAGGCTGGCTACCGTCCAGCGCGCCAGCCCGGTATTGACGTGTCCTTTAAACATGTCGGCCACCGCATTGATCAGCGGAAAACCGGGAACCAACAGCAAGACGCTGGCGGCCATCGCCACGGTTGACGTCTGTTGAAAAACGGGAAGCTTCATCAACAATCCCGACGCCGAGGTCGCCACGAAAGCCGTAATACAAAAGTTAATCATTGGGTTCATGTGCCGGGCGGTAAAAATCTGTCTGACATACATCGCCAGGCCGCTGGCAATCATCGTGACGAGAAAAGCATCCCATCCGCCGCCATTCAAGCGGCTGAAACAACCACAGGAAAGCGCCACAATAGACACCATCAACCAACGTGGATAGCGCAGCGGCTTGATATGGGCAAACCGTTTTTCCACCCCCGCGATATCAAGCAATTTATGCTCAGCCATAATCACCACATGTTGCACCTCCGTCACTACATGCATGTTGATGCCGCGATCAACATTCTTTCGCGTGGATGTCAGGCAATGTCCCTGAATGATGGTGCTCAGTACGATGGCATTTGCCGAGATCGACGTCTCAACGCTATCAACTCCCAATGCCAAGCCAAGCCGGGAAGACAACTTTTCTACAACCATACTTTCCGCGCCGTGCTGTAACAGCAAAAGCGCGCACTGAATGCACAGCCGGGTAATCTCCCGTTGCTGTGATATTTCACTGACCATGTTTTTATCCCGATCCTGAGCCACGGAAAATATCCCTAAATAAAGAAAGGAGACTTGTTAACATATTGTCTGGCAATAGCCAATAATGAAGATGCCAATTCGTGATTCTGCCGCTATCATTCTACGCGTTCACTCTTTCTATTTTATCCATCTGGAACAGATCATGTTAGAAACGTCATTATTTGTCGCCACGATTGCCACTTTGGGTATGCTTTCTCCCGGTCCTGATTTTTTTCTGGTGATCAAAAATGCTGCTCGTTATCCACGCATTGCCGCGTTGATGACCGCATTCGGCGTGGTCTGCGGCGTGGCGACGCATATGGCATACTGCGTCGCTGGACTGGCGGTGATGATCACCACCACACCATGGCTGTTCAACCTGCTGAAATATGCGGGCGCCGCTTATCTGATCTGGGTGGGGATCCTGGCGCTGCTATCCCGCGGCGAAAGTAAAATGGCGGTATCAAATTTGACGAAACAGCAAGTCAGCCTGAAAAAAGCCTTTTTACAAGGTTATTTATGCAATCTGCTCAACCCCAAAGCGACATTGTTTTTCCTGGCGGTATTTACTCAGGTGTTGAGCACTGATTCCGGCGTTGGCGAAAAGCTATGGTACGCCATGATTATTTGGGGATTATCGGTAATCTGGTGGCCGTTGCTGGTGATTATTTTCCAAAGCGGGCCAGTACGCCGTGGTCTGGAAAAGGCGCAGAAGTTGGTGGATAAATTGCTGGGTACGGTTTTGATTGCCCTCGGTATCAAAGTCGCACTGGGTTAAGCAATCTCAGGACCCGCTGAATGAGCGGGCCGACTGCCAACTGTCAGAGCGTGCCTGTCCCGCCATCGGAGCACCATACCTGCCCTGACGCGAAGCTGCATTCCGCCGATGCCAGCGTCACATATAATGGCGCGATCTCCACCGGCTGCCCAGGACGTCCCAATGGCGCACTCGCGGCAAATTCCATCACTTTGTCCATCGGTTGTCCGCCACTCGGTTGCAACGGCGTCCAGTAAGGCCCCGGCGCCACCGCATTGACGCGAATGCCTTTTGCCGCCACCTGCTTTGCTAACGCTTTGGTAAAAGCGACGTTACAGGCTTTGGTTTGAGCATAATCGAGCAGAATGGCGCTGGGATCGAATGCCTGCACGGATGCGGTATTGATGATGACGGAACCCGGCTGCAAATGGGGCATCGCGGCTTTCGTGATCCAAAATGGCGCATACACATTGGTTTTAAACGTGGCATCAAAGGCTTCCGTTGTGAGATCGTCAATCGATTCCACATACTGCTGCCGACCGGCATTGTTCACCAAAATGTCCAGCCCCCCCAGTTTTTCAACCGCCTCATTGACCAGACGCCGACAAAAATCCTCCGTGCGGATATCGCCGGGGATCGCCACCGCGATACGCCCTTCAGCACGAATCAGCGCGATCACTTCCCGCGCATCCGACTCCTCCTCTGGCAAATAATTAATCGCAACGTCCGCGCCTTCTCTGGCGTAGGCAATGGCAACGGCACGACCGATCCCGGAATCGCCCCCGGTGACCAATGCTTTACGACCATTCAGCCGCCCGCTGCCGCGGTAGCTTTTTTCGCCATGATCGGGGACTGGTTTCATTTTGCTGGCAAGACCTGGCGGCTCCTGCGGCTGACTTTCAAAAGGAGGCTTGGGATAGGCCTCTGACGGATGTTTTCCCGTCAGTGGCGATAATGTCTCCTGAGTTACCGTGCGGTTCTTTTCGTTGACACTCATACTTACCTCTTATTGTTGAAAATGTTATTTACAACATAAAAATTCAAACAATAGTAATAAGTATAGCTGATTATTCTGTTCATTCAGCAGTAAGTAGCAATAACGCACCGAGCAAAAAAACAGGAGAGACAAGGGAGAAGGCGTTACACGTCAGAAAATGAAGCGTTGTGGCTGAAAAAAGCCAGCGTTTATCATCAACGCTGGCTTTTCTTTTCCTGTTGCGGATAAACGATTAATTAACCTTTAATCAATGCGTGCATCTCCTGCACCGAGGTCACTTTCTCAGTCGGATCCGCCGTCAAAGACATTGCCGTCGCGAAGCCGCCGTTCATCGTGGTGTCATAGTGAACTTTATACTGCAACGCGCTGCGGCGAATCAGTTTGGAATCCTCTATCGCCTGACGACCAGCCGTGGTGTTGACGATATAAGTGTATTCGCCATTTTTGATACGATCCTGAATGTGCGGACGACCTTCATGCACCTTATTCACCAAACGAGGATTGATGCCGGCTTCGCCCAGTTCAATCGCCGTACCGTGCGTCGCATCCAGTTCAAAACCGTGCTTAAGCAGCTTGGCCGCCAAATCCACCACCCGCGCTTTGTCGCCTTCACGAACTGACAGCAACGCGCGCCCGGATTTTTTCATATGCGAATTGCTGCCCAGCATCGCTTTGGCGAAAGCCTCAGCAAAGGTGCGGCCTACGCCCATCACCTCACCCGTAGAACGCATCTCCGGCCCCAGAATCGGGTCAACGCCGGGGAATTTGTTGAACGGCAGCACCACTTCTTTCACGGAATAGTACGGCGGGATGACCTCTTTCGTCACGCCCTGCTGGGCCAGCGTCTGCCCCACCATTACGCGAGCGGCCACTTTCGCCAGCGGTATCCCCGTCGCTTTGGAAACGAAGGGGACGGTACGCGCCGCACGCGGGTTAACCTCAATCAGGTAGACTTCATTGTCCTTAACCGCGAACTGCACGTTCATCAGACCACGCACGCAAAGTTCAAACGCTAGTTTTTCAACCTGCTGACGCATCACATCCTGAATTTCCTGGCTCAGTGTATAAGCAGGCAGAGAACAGGCTGAGTCGCCGGAGTGAACGCCCGCTTGCTCGATGTGCTCCATAATGCCGCCAATCAGTACGCGCTCACCATCACAGATGGCATCCACGTCGACTTCGATCGCATCATCAAGGAAACGATCCAGCAATACCGGCGCATCATTGGAGACGCTGACGGCGGTCTGGAAGTAACGGCGCAGATCGATTTCATCGTAGACAATTTCCATTGCGCGGCCACCCAGCACATAAGAAGGACGCACTACCAGCGGATAACCGATATCGCGTGCCTTTTCCACCGCTTCTTCAATCGCGGCTACCGTGGCGTTCGCCGGTTGTTTCAGTCCCAGACGGTTTACCGCCTGTTGGAAACGTTCGCGATCTTCCGCGCGATCAATGGCGTCCGGGCTGGTGCCAATCACCGGCACGCCAGCGGCTTCCAGCGCTCGCGCCAGTTTCAGCGGCGTCTGCCCGCCGTACTGGACGATCACGCCTTTCGGTTTTTCGATACGGACGATTTCCAGTACGTCTTCCAGCGTCACCGGCTCAAAGTACAGGCGATCGGACGTATCGTAATCGGTAGAAACGGTTTCAGGGTTACAGTTGACCATGATGGTTTCATAACCGTCTTCACGTAGCGCCAGCGAAGCGTGTACACAGCAGTAATCGAACTCGATGCCCTGACCGATACGGTTCGGCCCGCCGCCCAGCACAATGATTTTTTCACGATCCTGCGTCGGGTTGGCTTCACACTCATCTTCATAAGTGGAATACATGTATGCGGTATCGGTCGCGAACTCCGCCGCGCAGGTATCCACGCGTTTGTAAACCGGATGCAGATTAAACTTGTCACGCCGTTTGTGGATCTCGCTTTCGGCAACGCCAGCCAATTGCGCCAGTCGCGCATCGGCAAAGCCTTTACGCTTCAGCAGCCGCAGGAAGTCAACATCCAGCACAGACATGCCTTTTTCCGCCACCTGTTCTTCCAGACGCACCAGTTCTTCAATCTGCACCAGGAACCAGCGATCAATATTGGTGAGATTAAACACGCCGTCGACGGACATGCCCGCCCGAAATGCATCAGCGATATACCAGATACGCTGGGCGCCGGCATCTTTCAACTCACGCCGAATTTTGGTCAACGCTTCAGGATCGTCCAGCGATACTTGCGGATCGAAGCCGGTGGCGCCCACTTCCAGACCGCGCAACGCTTTCTGCAATGACTCCTGCTGCGTGCGGCCAATCGCCATCACTTCCCCCACCGATTTCATCTGCGTGGTCAAACGATCGTTGGCGCCAGCGAATTTTTCGAAATTAAAACGCGGGATCTTGGTCACAACATAGTCGATGGACGGTTCAAATGACGCTGGCGTGCGGCCGCCGGTGATGTCATTCATCAATTCATCAAGCGTATAACCCACCGCAAGCTTGGCGGCGATTTTTGCAATCGGGAAACCTGTCGCTTTCGACGCCAATGCGGAGGAGCGGGAAACACGCGGGTTCATTTCGATGACGATCAAGCGGCCATTCTTCGGGTTAACCGAGAACTGGACATTGGAACCGCCGGTTTCCACGCCAATCTCACGCAGTACCGCCATCGAAGCGTTACGCATGATCTGGTACTCTTTGTCGGTCAGGGTTTGCGCGGGCGCGACCGTAATGGAGTCGCCGGTGTGGATCCCCATGGCGTCAAAGTTCTCAATCGAGCAGACGATGATACAGTTGTCGTTCTTGTCGCGAACCACTTCCATCTCATACTCTTTCCAACCGATTAACGATTCATCGATCAACAGTTCTTTGGTTGGCGATAAATCCAGACCGCGCTCGCAAATCTCTTCAAATTCTTCGCGATTGTATGCAATGCCGCCGCCGGTGCCGCCCATAGTGAAGGAAGGACGGATAATACAAGGAAAGCCCACCTCCGCCGCCACAGCCAGCGCTTCTTCCATATTATGCGCGATGCCTGAACGTGCGGTATCCAGGCCAATTTTCTTCATCGCTTTATCGAAGCGCTGACGATCTTCCGCTTTATCAATCGCATCGGCGGTGGCGCCAATCATGGTGACGCCGAATTCAGTCAGCACCCCCTGACGCTCCAACTCCAGCGCGCAATTCAGCGCCGTCTGACCGCCCATGGTCGGCAGCACCGCGTCCGGGCGCTCTTTCTCAATAATTTTGCGCACCACTTCCCAATGAATCGGCTCAATGTAGGTCGCATCGGCCATTTCCGGGTCGGTCATAATGGTAGCCGGATTGGAGTTCACCAGAATAACGCGGTATCCCTCTTCGCGCAGCGCTTTACACGCCTGTGCGCCAGAGTAGTCAAATTCACACGCCTGACCGATCACGATCGGACCGGCGCCCAGAATCAGGATGCTTTTAATATCTGTACGTTTTGGCATTTTCTCGCTCCTGATTATTTCGCTGAAGAACGGTAAGTCTGAATCAATTCAATAAAGTGGTCGAAAAAAGGCGCCGCATCATGCGGGCCGGGGCTGGCTTCCGGGTGTCCCTGAAAGCTGAAAGCCGCTTTATCGGTGCGATGAATTCCCTGAACCGTGTGGTCAAACAACGATTTGTGCGTCACCCGCAGCGTGTCGGGCAGATTATTTTCATCAACGGCGAAACCGTGGTTCTGGGCGGTAATCATCACGCGGTTATTATCCAGATCTTTTACCGGATGATTGCCGCCATGATGCCCCAGCTTCATTTTGATCGTCTTCGCGCCGCTGGCCAGTGCCAGCAACTGATGGCCAAGGCAGATACCGAAGACCGGAATATCCGTTTCCAGGAACGTTTTAATCGCGCGGATAGCGTAGTCGCAAGGTTCAGGGTCGCCTGGGCCGTTGGAAAGGAATATCCCATCCGGGTTAAGCTTCAAGACCTCTTGCGCGGAAGTTTGCGCCGGCACCACGGTAAGGCGGCATCCTCTGTCCACCAGCAGACGCAGGATATTGCGTTTCACGCCATAGTCATACGCCACCACATGGAAAGGCAGTTCGCTTTCTTGTCTGGCGGCGGGTAAATCGCCTTCCAGCGTCCAACTGCCTTGCAGCCAACGGTAACTTTCCGCCGTGGTCACTTCTTTCGCCAAATCCATCCCTTTCAGCCCAGGAAACGCTTTGGCTTTTTCCAGCGCCAGCGCCGCATCTGGCGCATCGCCCGCGATAATGCAGCCGTTCTGAGCGCCTTTTTCACGCAGTAAACGCGTCAGCTTGCGAGTATCGATATCAGCGATGGCGACAATGTTGTTGCGCTTGAGGTAATCGGACAGGGTTTCTTCACTGCGGTAGTTACTGGCGATCAGCGGCAGGTCACGAATAACCAGACCCTGAGCATGTATAGCGGGAGATTCTTCATCGGCTTTGTTGGCGCCGACATTACCAATATGAGGATAAGTGAGAGTGACGATCTGGCGAGAATAGGAAGGATCAGTAAGGATTTCTTGATAACCGGTCATCGACGTATTGAAGACCACTTCCCCCACAGCCGATCCTTCCGCCCCAATCGCCCGACCATGGAATTGGGTTCCGTCTTCCAGAACCAATAGCGCTGACTTAATCAAAACACCCTCCAAGGAATAAAAAATCATGTTATTTGCATATTAATTCAGATTCATCGCTCTAAATCAATGCAAAAACCACCTGTAAGGTAAATTTTTGGCAAATTGGGCGCATTTTAATGATGGCCTGCCAACTTGTCTACTCCAACCGTCTTTTTTCTCACCTTTTTATGCTTTCCGCCGTAAATAACTGCTCACAACCTTAAAAAAGCACATCAACTGGGGCAAGTAAACGGTTGCTAACCAACATTGTTAAAATATGAGTAATAATCAATCAACATCACGCATTTATCGCTTCCATCGAGGAAATTCAGGCATGAATAGCGATAAATAACAGTTAAAAACTCAAATATGTCATCATAAAAACCCACAACACCAATTAATAAAAGTAACGATATAAATCGCTACTTTTATCATTGAGTTATAAATTATAAAAAAACAATCATTAATTATAAATCATTAAGGGAAAGCACATCCCTCATATCAAAAAGACCTACTTTCATACCTTTCACCCAAACTGCCGCCCTTACCGCACCATTAGCAAAAGTCATTCGACTGGAAGCCTTATGTGTAATCTCGATGCGCTCGCCGATATCTGCAAACATCGCCGTATGCTCGCCAACGATATCGCCGGCGCGGACGGTAGCAAAACCAATACTTTTCGGATCACGTTCGCCGGTATAGCCTTCGCGTGCATAAACCGCACATGTCTTCAGATCGCGTCCCAATGCGCCAGCAATCGCCTCGCCCATCGCCAGCGCCGTACCTGACGGCGCATCCACTTTGTGCCGATGATGCGCCTCAATAATCTCAATATCGGTATAGTCACCCATCACCCTGGCCGCTTTCTCCAGCAACTTCAGCATAACGTTGACCCCTACGCTGAAGTTGGCCGCGAACACAATGCCGATATCCTCAGATGCCTGAACAATGGCCGCTTTACCTTCATCATCGAAGCCGGTTGTCCCAATAATCATGGCCTTATGGTGCTGACGGCAAAACGCCAGATGCGCCAGCGTCCCTTCCGGGCGGGTAAAATCGATCAAAATATCAAAATCATCACGCACGGCATCCAGACTATCGTTAACCAACACTCCTGTTTTCCCCAGACCGGCCAGTTCCCCGGCGTCAATTCCCACTAGGGATGATCCCGCACGCTCCAGCGCTGCGCCTAAGACGGCCCCTTCAGTTTGCTCAACAGCCTGAATCAGTTGACGCCCCATACGCCCACCAGAGCCCGCAATCGCGATACGGATGGATGAATCCTTCATAATGTCTCTCTCTGTAATACGCCCAACAAATGATGTCAGGGTAACGGGCGGGACGCGCTATCGCCAGCGGATTTATAGCCGGATTAGAAAATTATGTCGGAAGGGTAATAAAATCAGTAAAACTGTCCGTGAAAACATGAACAGCGGCAGAGATATTCAGGGCCATCAGTACCATGCTTAAAAAACCGCCGAGGTAAAAACGCATAAACATGCATTTTTATCACATCGTTATTGGCGGCGAATTGGCGAATATAGGTATAACAGGAGACATAAATGAAAAGAGCGGCGATGCCAACCGCACCACCGCCTGAATAACTCAATCGATTTGCTTCACTTCCACACGCAACTCTTTCGGCACTTCAAAAACGATGTTCTCTTCACGTCCCTGCATTTCTACGGCAACCTTGCCGCCTAACGCCTGCAAGCGTTTGATGACCTGCTGAACCAGAATATCCGGCGCCGATGCCCCAGCCGTGACGCCGACATGGGACACGCCAGCCAACCAGGTTTCCTGAATATCTTCCGATGAATCAATAAGATACGCAGATTTTCCCGCACGTTGAGCCAATTCAGCCAGACGATTGGAGTTGGACGAATTCCTGGACCCCACGACCAGCACCACATCCGCTTCCGCCGCAAGATTGCGTACCGCTTCCTGACGGTTCGTCGTGGCGTAACAGATATCATCCTTGCGCGGGCCGATAATTTTTGGAAAGCGTGCGCGCAGCGCGTCAATCACCGCCGATGTATCATCAACCGACAACGTCGTCTGCGTCATAAAGCACAGATTGGTATCATCCTTCACCTGCAACTGCCAGACATCTTCCGGCGACTCCACCAGATACATTCCGCCTGCGGGGTTATTGTACTGCCCCATGGTGCCTTCGACTTCTGGATGACCCGCATGTCCAATCAGAATCGCCTCCGTGCCTTTTCGACTGGCCCGCGCCACCTCCATATGTACTTTGGTCACCAGAGGACAGGTTGCATCGAAAACCGTCAGATCGCGACTCTTCGCTTCGGCACGCACCGCCTGTGAAACGCCATGCGCGGAGAAAATCAGAATCGAGCCATCCGGCACTTCATTAATCTGCTCAATGAAGATCGCCCCACGGTCACGCAATCCATTAACCACATAACGATTATGAACCACTTCGTGACGGACGTAGATCGGCGTACCATATATCTCCAGCGCGCGTTCAACAATGCTGATGGCCCGATCGACACCAGCACAAAAACCGCGTGGGTTAGCCAGCAAGATTTGCATGGGGAACCTCCTGCCTAGAGGGATCGATCGCCAACACTTCCAGATCGAACGTAATTGCCTGACCCGCCAGCGGATGATTGAAATCCACCGTAATGGACTCTTCCGCCACCTCGCGAATGACTCCGGGCATATCATTACCGCCCACGCCACTGAACAACATGATCGTACCTACATCCGGCACGCCGGTCTGGGCAAAATCACGACGCAGGAAGAACTGAATCAGATTGGGATTGACCGGCCCAAACGCAGACTCTGACGACAACGTGAACTTACGTCTGTCGCCGCGTTTGAGCCCCAGAAGATTCTGCTCCAATTCATGGGACAAACTGCCGTCACCCAGACGAAACAACGCGGGCTTACCGCTTTCACGGGTAGACTCCGCCGCAGAGCCGTCCGCCAACGTCAGAATAAAGTGCACCAGCACCTCGCTGTTGCTCTGTACAGTTTCAGACATCAGTGACCCTTTTGTTCGACGGTATCATCATGCTTATTAAAAAAGCCTTCCAGTATGATTAGCGCCGCGCCAATGCAGATAGCCGTATCCGCCAGATTGAAGGTGGCGAAATGCCAGTCCCCCACATAGAAGTCGATCATATCCACGACAAATCCATGCCATGTGCGGTCAAACAGATTGCCTAACGCCCCACCGATAATCAGCGCGTAGGCAATGTTATTCAACTTTTGCTGTGCACTGCCGCGATACATCATCACCAGCAAGGCGACCACAATCGCCACCGCGACCCCGGCAAAAAACCAACGTTGCCAGCCGCCTTTATCCGCCAGAAAACTGAATGCCGCACCATAATTGCGCGCATAATGCAGATTCAGAGAAGGAAACAGCGGCAATGTCTCTCCCAGAGCAAATTGAGAGAGCACCCACTGTTTGCTGCCCAGGTCGATAATAAAAACCAGCAGCGCCAGCCAAAGCCAACGCAATCCGCTCGAACAGATAGATTTATTCATCAGACAAATTTACGCTCTTCACCATTGCCGCCGATATTCGTTGCGCAGCGACCACAAATGTCAGGATGATCGGTATTTGTCCCGATATCTGACTCATAGTGCCAGCAGCGCGGACACTTATGTCCTTCCGCCTTGCTTAAGGCAATTTTCAGTCCAGAGAGTTCCGTATCTTGCGCATCGGCAGGCGCGTCTTCATAACGTTCAACCAATGCTTTCGAGGTCAACAGCGCAAAATGCAGTTCCTGATGTAAGCGGTTCAATTTACCCGCAAGATTGGCATCGGCATAGAGCGTGACCGACGCTTCCAGCGACCCGCCGATACGTTTGTCATTGCGCGCCTGCTCAATCACTTTGTTCACTTCGCCACGCACTTTCAGAATATCCGCCCAGAAGACGTCGTTCATAGTTTCAGCCGCGTCCAGGCCGAACAAACCGTCATACCACTCTTCAGTGAAGACATACTGCGCACGTTCGCCCGGCAGAAAGTTCCAGACTTCGTCGGCGGTGAACGACAGAATCGGCGCCATCCAGCGCACCAACGCTTCGGAAATATGATACAGCGCCGTCTGGCAACTGCGGCGCGCAATGCTGTCGCCTTTCGCGGTGTACTGACGATCCTTGATGATATCAAGGTAGAACGACCCCATTTCAATGGAGCAGAACTGCATCAGACGTTGCACCACACGGTGGAAATCGTAGCTCTCATAGGCTTCGATAATCTCTTCCTGCGCCGCTTTCGCACAACCGACCGCCCAACGATCCAGCACCACCATCTCTTCAGGCTTCACACTATCCCGCTGTGGCTCAAATCCGTTCAGGTTAGCCAACAGAAAACGCGCAGTGTTGCGAATACGCCGATAAGCGTCGGCGGAACGTTTCAGGATCTCATCGGAAACGGCGATTTCCCCCGAATAATCGGTTGAACCGATCCACAGGCGCAGAATATCGGCGCCCAATTTATCCATCACGTCCTGCGGGCTGACAGTATTACCGATAGACTTCGACATTTTGCGGCCCTGACCATCCACAGTGAAACCGTGCGTCAGAACCTGACGATAAGGGGCTTTGCCTTTGATCGCCGTCGAAATCATCAGTGAAGACATAAACCAGCCGCGATGCTGATCGGAGCCTTCCAGATACATATCCGCCGAATGACCGCAAAATTCAGGACGGACATCCACCACGGAAGCATGAGTCGACCCGGAGTCGAACCAGACGTCCAGCGTATCGGGCACTTTGACGTAATCCGCCGCTTCCGCACCCAGCACATCGGCCGCATCAAGATCCCACCATGCCTGAATGCCATCCTGCTCAACGCGTTTGGCAACGGCTTCAATCAGCTCACTGGTACGCGGATGCAGTGCTTCCGTGTCTTTGTGCACGAACAGCGACATCGGCACGCCCCAGGTACGCTGGCGGGAAATACACCAGTCAGGGCGGTTGGCGACCATAGCCTCAATACGCGCCTGACCCCAATCAGGGATCCACTGCACGCCTTTTATTTCAGCCAACGACTGCTTACGCAAACCGTTCTGATCCATGCTGATAAACCACTGCGGAGTGGCGCGGAAGATAACCGGCGTTTTATGGCGCCAGCAGCACGGATAACTGTGCAACAGCTTTTCTATATGCAGCAACACGCCTTTTTCACGCAGAATGTCGACCACGGTATCATTGGCCTTAAAGACAAACTTGCCATCCAGTTCAGGATAGGTCCCGGTCAGGTAACAGCCATTCGGCCCTACCGGATTGACGACTTCCAACCCATATTGCTGACCGACGACATAATCCTCCGGGCCATGCCCCGGCGCGGTATGCACAGCGCCAGTACCCGCATCCAGCGTGACGTGTTCGCCCAGGATTGCCGGAACGTCAAAGCCCATGAACGGATGCCGGAAACGCAGCAATTCCAGATCGCTGCCTTTGCACTCGCCCAGCACCTGCCAGTGATCAATACCGATACGCTTCATCACGCTTTCAACCAGATCGTCAGCCAGAATCAGTGCTTGTCCTGCAATCTGCACCAGTTGATAGGTAAACGCCGCATTCAGAGAGATCGCACGGTTAGCCGGCAGTGTCCACGGCGTGGTGGTCCAGATCACCAAAGAAAGCGGGCCTTCAACCTGGCTGACGCCAAATTTGGCACACACCGCGGCGACATCGACGGCATTAAAGGCCACATCGATAGACGGCGACGTTTTGTCATAGTATTCCACTTCGGCTTCAGCCAGCGCAGAACCACAGTCGACGCACCAGTGAACCGGCTTGGCCCCTTTATGCAAATGACCGTTTTCAATAATGCGGCCCAACGCGCGAATAATGTTGGCTTCGGTCGTGAAATCCATCGTCAGGTACGGATGGTCCCAATCGCCCAGCACGCCAAGACGAATAAAGTCCTTCTTCTGACCGGCGACCTGTTCGGCGGCGTATTTACGGCACTCGGCGCGGAACTCAGCCGCGCTCACCTTCTCGCCTGGCTTGCCGATCAGTTGTTCGACCTTGAGCTCGATAGGCAGACCATGACAGTCCCAACCCGGCACATATGGAGAGTTATAGCCAGACAGACCTTTAGACTTAATGATAATATCTTTAAGAATCTTGTTAACCGAGTGACCAATATGGATATTGCCATTCGCATACGGGGGACCATCGTGCAGAATGAAGGTTTTTTTACCTTTTTTGGCCTTACGAATAATCCCATACAGATCCTGCTCATACCAACGTTTCAGCATGTCAGGTTCGCGCCTGGCCAGATCGCCACGCATCGGGAACCCTGTTTCCGGCAAATTCAGGGTAGTCTTATAGTCACTCATTAGATTCTCGATTTCGTTTTCGGCTAGAAAAATTAAACCGGTGTCTTTAACCCAAAAAATATCCGGGCCGTCACCACATCATCAGCGATTTGCTGCTTTAGCGCATCAAGCGAGGCAAAACGCTGTTCATTACGTATTTTTTTACGCAGCACCACTTCAATATGACGACCATACAGATCCATGGCCATATCCAGCAAGTGCACTTCAAGCTGCTGGCGTTTGTCTCCCGTTACCGTGGGACGCGAGCCAATATTGGCAACCCCCGGCAACGGCGCATCGCCCAGACCATATACACTGACAGCATAAACGCCGCTGACCGGCGACACCTGTCGTTTTAACGGTAAATTGGCGGTGGGAAAACCGATCGTCCGCCCCAACGCATTGCCATGCACCACCCGCCCGGAAATACTGTAGGGATGACCCAACAAGCTTTCCGCCCGCGTTAAATCATCCTGGCTGAGCGCTTCGCGAACAGCCGTGCTGCTCACCCGTTTTCCACCATTACAGAATGAGTCGGTACTGATGACCTCAAATCCTGCTTCAACCCCGGCACGTTGTAATAACAGGAAATCACCTTGCCGACCAGCGCCGAAACGAAAGTCATCGCCGACCACCAGAAACTTAACGCCCAGTTTTTCCACCAACAGTTTGGATACAAACGTTTGGGCATGGTTGGCGGCGAAGTCTGCATCAAACTTCACGCACAGCAGGTAATCCACTCCCGCCTTTGCCAGATAATTCACCTTATCACGCAGGCTGGTCAAACGCGCGGGCGCGCCAGAAGCGGAAAACAACTCCTGCGGCTGTGGTTCGAAAATCATCACCATAACGGGTAGGCGACGCGCCAGGCCTTCCTGCTTCAGGCGTTCCAGCAACATTTGATGTCCGCGGTGCACGCCGTCAAAATTACCAATAGTGAGCACACAACCATAATGGTGTGCCCGAAGATTGTGTATACCGCGAATTAGCTGCATGGCTGGCTCAGAACAAATTGGTTAATATAATGGAAATCGGCGGATTATACCTTGTACAGCGAGTAAGGTTAACCCGCGATTCAGCCTTTTGCTGCCGTGATTTCAGCTACTGGTGAATTTATGAAGTGAAAAGCTGTATTCCATCGCGTGAAGCTGTTAAAATCCTGCGCCATCACAACGTAACAAGCGTCGACGTACAAACGGCGCTTATTTGCACAAATCCATTGACAAACGAAGGCGAAAAGGGCATATTCCTCGGCCTTTGAATTGTCCTCGATAGAATATATTTGGGAGTTGGACCTTGGCTAATATCAAATCAGCTAAGAAACGCGCCGTACAGTCTGAAAAGCGCCGTAAGCATAACGCAAGCCGTCGCTCCATGATGCGTACTTTCATCAAGAAAGTATACGCGGCGATCGCTACTGGCGATAAAGAAGCGGCACAGAAAGCATTTAATGATATGCAACCGATCGTGGATCGTCAGGCTGGTAAAGGCCTGATCCACAAAAACAAAGCTGCACGTCATAAATCCAATCTGGTTGCGCGCATCAACGCCATGCAATAATCGCGTTTCGCGGATTGTATTGTTGTTAAAAAAACCGGCTCAGGCCGGTTTTTTTACGTCTTAAGTCCCGCTTGCCTGGTTAACGCTGGAGCACGGAATCCAGTGCGCGGTGCGATTTAGGTAATGTGCGGTGCAACACGATATACCCCAAAAACGCAGCCAACCCTGATGTAAGCAAGATCCCCAATTTCGCATAAGTAATAAATGCCGCATCGCTATTGGTAAACGCCAGCAGCGTGATAAAAATCGACATGGTAAAGCCAATACCGCACAACACCGACACCGCCATGAGTTGACCGAAGCTGACCCCGGCAGGTAATCGGGCATAGCCTGATTTGATGATCAACCAACTGCACAACGTGATACCCAATGGTTTACCAATCAGCAACCCTGCCGCGATCCCAAAAATCAGCGGTGAGAAAAGCTTCCCAGGCTCAATACCTTCCAGCACGATCCCGGCATTGGCAAAAGCAAAAAGCGGAATAATCAGGAAAGAAACCCAGACTTGCAGGCCATGCTCCAACGTTGTGGCTGGCGAATGCTGACCACCAGGCGCTCGCAAAGGAATAAAAAACCCGACAATCACCCCCGCCAACGTCGCATGTACGCCACATTTCAGAATACAGACCCACAAAACGATCCCTACCAGCAGATAAGCGGACGTTTTCATCACATTCTGCTTATTCATGTACCCCAACACGGCAACCGCCAATAATGCGCCAGCGAACGCAGGCCAGTATATCTGCTGGGTATAGAACAGCGCGATAATCAGGATGGCGCCCAGATCGTCGATAATAGCCAGCGCGAGTAAAAATACCTTTAATCCTGGGGGAACGCGCTTGCCTAATAAAATCAGGATACCCACGGCAAACGCGATATCGGTTGCCGCAGGGATCGCCCAGCCGGAACGGGTATCCGCATCGCTAAAGTTAAACAGCAGGAAGATCAACGCGGGAAACACCATGCCGCCGATAGCCGCCGCCAGCGGCAACAATGCCTGACTTCGGCTTGCCAGCGTGCCTTCCATCAACTCACGCTTCACTTCCAGGCCAATCATCAAAAAGAAAACCGCCATCAGCGCGTCATTAATCCACAGCAGCAGATTCTTTTTGATTTCCAACGCGCCGAATCGAATTTCCACCGGCATCGTCAAAAATTGCTGATAAGCCTCGGCACTGAAAGAAAAGTTAGCCAGTATCATCGCCAGCGCTGTCGCGCCAATCAGCATCAAACCTGCTGCGGCATCGAAGCCGGTAAAACGGCGCAGCATATTTATCATGTCATTCATTCTCAATTTAAAGGAACAGAGCAATACCGCGCCTTTTCTTCATCGTAGGTATTAGGTTACCCGACTTCATCGTTTGCTAAAAGTCGTTTAAATTTCCAAAAATCATGATAAAAACGAGCAATTAAACATTATTCATATCGGCTGAAAAGCGTAAAAAAACCGGCTGGCAGCAACGCAACCAACCGGTTTTCTGTTTTATTCACAACCAGACAGCCGCTCGCGGCTTAAATCAGATCATCAAAAAACTTCTTCACGCCGTCGAAAAAGCTTTTGGAACGCGGGCTGTTTCTTTCCCCAGACGGGCCGCCAAAACTTTCCTCAAGCTCTTGCAGCAACTGTTTTTGACGCTCGTTCAAGTTAACCGGCGTTTCCACCACTACCCGACACAACAAATCGCCCTGAGCGCCGCCGCGAACAGACTTCACGCCTTTACCACGCATACGGAACAGCTTTCCAGTCTGCGTTTCCGCCGGGACTTTCAGCTTCACGCGGCCATCCAACGTTGGCACCTCAATTTCCCCGCCCAATGCAGCCATGGCAAAATTGATCGGCACTTCACAATACAGATTGTTCTCTTCACGCTGGAAGATCGGGTGCGCCTTAACCTGTACCTGAACGTATAAGTCGCCTGCCGGCGCGCCGTGCTCCCCGGCCTCCCCTTCACCAGACAGACGGATGCGGTCACCCGTATCCACCCCGGCAGGGATTTTCACCGACAGCGTTTTGCTCTTCTCTACACGACCATGACCACGGCATTTAATGCACGGATCTTTAATGATCTTGCCGCGACCATGACAGTGCGGACAAGCCTGCTGCACCGTAAAGAAACCCTGACGCATCTGCACCTGGCCATTACCGTGACAAGTCGGACAGGTAACCGGCGAACTGCCCGGCTTAGAGCCGTTGCCGTGGCACACATCGCACTCTTCCAGCGTGGGAATGCGGATCTCTTTGCTGACGCCACGGACGGCCTCTTCCAGCGACAGTTCCATGTTATAACGTAAATCGGAACCACGGCTTGCGCGCTGGCGACGTCCGCCACCAAAGATATCGCCGAAAACGTCGCCAAAAATATCGCCAAAATCGGCGCCGCCGCCGCCAAAGCCGCCACCGCCGCCCATCCCACCCTGCTCGAACGCCGCATGACCATATTGGTCATAGGCCGCACGTTTCTGAGGGTCGGTAAGGATTTCGTAGGCTTCTTTAATCTCTTTGAATTTAGCTTCAGCCTCTTTATCACCTGGATTTCTATCCGGGTGATGCTTCATTGCCAGACGCTTGTACGCCTTCTTTATTTCGCGCTCATCGGCATCTTTAGAGACGCCTAAACTCTCGTAATAGTCTTGCTTCGCCATGCTTTTGTCCTGCCCTCAACATGCGTGCACGGGCGCAGAGTTTCCTCAACGCCCGTGCTGGTTGCCAGCGACAGTTTTATCCCATTATTTATCGGGTAGGTCACTGTCACTACGCCCGCTCAAAGGGCGATTACTTTTTATCTTTTACTTCTTCAAACTCAGCATCAACGACATCGTCATCTTTACGAGCGGAAGTATCGCCAGCCGCACCTTCGGCGCCAGCCTGAGCCTCCGGCTGAGACGCTTCCAGCAATTTACCGGAAACCTGAACCAGTGCCTGGATCTTGGCTTCGATATCTGCTTTGTCTTCACCTTTCAGCGAGCTTTCCAGTGCTTTCAAGGCGTCATCAATGGCCGTTTTGTCATCAGAAGCCAGTTTATCACCCACTTCTTCCAGTTGTTTACGCGTGCTGTGCAACAGGTGGTCACCCTGGTTACGCGTCTGCACCAGTTCTTCAAACTTACGATCTGATTCCGCGTTCGCTTCAGCATCGCGAACCATTTTCTGAATTTCGTCCTCATTCAGACCGGAAGACGCCTTAATGGTGATTTTCTGCTCACGACCGCTGTTTTTGTCTTTCGCGGAGACGTGCAGGATGCCATCGGCATCGATATCAAAGGTCACTTCGATCTGCGGCATGCCGCGCGGCGCAGGCTGAATGCCATCCAGGTTGAACTGGCCGAGAGATTTGTTGTCCTGCGCGCGTTTACGCTCCCCCTGCAACACATGAATGGTCACCGCCGCCTGGTTATCTTCCGCCGTCGAGAACACCTGACTATGTTTGGTCGGGATAGTGGTGTTTTTGGCGATCAGCGCTGTCATGACGCCACCCATGGTTTCGATCCCCAGAGACAGCGGGGTAACATCCAGCAGCAGCACGTCTTTCACATCACCAGACAGCACGCCGCCCTGAACCGCGGCGCCGATGGCAACCGCTTCATCCGGGTTCACGTCTTTACGTGGTTCTTTACCGAAGAAATCAGCAACTTTCTTCTGCACCAGCGGCATACGCGTCTGACCGCCCACCAGGATCACGTCCTGAATTTCAGACACAGACAGTCCTGCATCCTGCAGCGCAACTTTCAGCGGCTCAAGAGAACGGTTCACCAGATCTTCGACCAGTGATTCCAGTTTGGCGCGCGTTACTTTGATATTCAGGTGTTTCGGGCCGCTTGCATCCGCGGTAATGTACGGTAGATTGACGTCTGTCTGTTGTGCGGAAGAGAGTTCAATCTTGGCTTTTTCCGCAGCTTCTTTCAGACGTTGCATGGCCAGCGGATCATTGCGCAGATCAAAGCCCTGATCTTTCTTGAACTCATCAACCAGATAGTTGATCAAACGGCTATCGAAGTCTTCACCGCCCAAATGGGTATCGCCGTTGGTTGCCAACACTTCAAAGGTTTTTTCGCCATCGACTTCATCGATTTCGATGATGGAAATATCGAAAGTACCGCCGCCCAGGTCATATACGGCGATGGTGCGGTTACCCACTTCTTTATCCAAACCATACGCCAGCGCCGCCGCCGTCGGTTCGTTAATGATACGTTTTACTTCCAGGCCGGCGATGCGGCCCGCATCTTTGGTCGCCTGACGCTGAGCATCATTGAAGTAGGCCGGGACGGTGATCACCGCTTCGGTAACCGTTTCACCCAGATAGTCTTCCGCCGTTTTCTTCATTTTTTTCAGCACTTCGGCCGAAATCTGCGGCGGCGCCATTTTCTGGTCTTTCACTTCCAGCCAGGCATCGCCATTGTCAGCCGCAATAATTTTGTACGGCATAATATTGGTATCGCGCTGGACTTCTTCGTCCTTGAAACGACGGCCAATCAGACGCTTAATCGCAAACAGGGTATTTTTCGGGTTAGTCACCGCCTGACGTTTAGCCGGTTGGCCCACCAGAGTTTCACCATCTTGCGTATAAGCAATAATTGAAGGCGTCGTGCGATCGCCTTCGCTGTTTTCCAGTACTTTAACCTGCGTACCGTCCATAATCGCTACACAAGAGTTGGTTGTACCCAGGTCGATACCAATAATCTTACCCATCTAAACATCTCCACTAAAAAGTCATATTCGGTGTGGTAGTCCAACCTACTATGCGGGCGATATGCCGTTTTTCAACGTCATAACCTGATTTTTCTTTTGCGTTGCCGTCAATTTCAATCCAGCCACACAAATTCAATACCCGACATAAACCTTTCCGGTAAGGTCAAACTGTTTCGGTTGAAAATAAGATGGGGCCAACAATTCCATCATCAAGGGGGGGAGATGAAAAAAATTGGCTGTTAACCCCTGTGGGATCAAACTATTCTTTCTTCATCATGTTGTGTCCGTTCAGTGCGCCCGATATGATGCCGCGCCCGTCGCAAAAAAGGGAAATCCCTGGCGTTATGGCGGACAATAACACCTTAAACAACATCTATTTTTGATTATCTGTTATCGCAGAGGATTTATGCATACAAATACCTTGGCGAATCCCGGTCCGTTAGGACTGATGGGTTTCGGGATGACCACCGTTCTACTCAACTTGCACAACGCAGGCTTTTTCCCGCTTTCTTCCATTATTCTCAGCATGGGCATTTTTTACGGCGGTATTGCTCAGATTCTGGCGGGATTACTGGAATACAAAAAAGGAAACACCTTCGGCGTGACCGCATTCACCTCTTATGGCGCGTTCTGGCTAACGCTGGTCGCCATTATCATGTTGCCGAAAATGGGTCTGGCGGAAGCCAGCGATGCAAAGTTCCTGGGCGTATTCCTTGGGTTGTGGGGTGTTTTCACGCTGTTTATGTTCTTCGGTACATTGCGCGCCAACCGCGCATTGCAATTTGTATTTGCCAGCCTGACCGTGCTGTTTGCTTTGCTGGCCGTCGGCAACTTCACTGGTAACCATGCCATTCTGACCTTTGCGGGTTATGAAGGGATTATCTGCGGCGCAAGCGCGATTTATCTCGCTATGGCCGAAGTGCTGAACGAGCAATATGGTCGCACAGTTCTGCCGATTGGCGCTCGCGGCACGCACTGAGTGCCACCGCGATGCAATGAAGCCCGGTCAGCATGACCGGGCTTCATTGCTTTAACATACAATTTTAACGAACAATCCTAAATACTGACCGGCGAACGGGGTTTTTCTTGCCCGGCCAACTTGTTGCCCTGTTCGCTATTTAAATCACGATGTAAATAGATCCCCAACAACAGGCCGACACATGCCAGCGTCAGCACGTAATATGCCGGAGCCAGCGGCGTTATCTTCATAATCAACGTGACAAAGATCGGCGTTAAGCCGCCGAAAATCGCATAAGAAACGTTATAAGAAAATGATATGCCTGAAAAACGCACTTCCGCCGGGAACGCGCGCACCATGACATAAGGCACCGCGCCGACAACACCGACGCTCAAACCGACTATCGCGTAGCTGATAAACAGCAGAGTCGTGTTGCTCGCCGCCATGCTGTAGAAAAACCAACTACATACAGCCAACGACAAACTGCCCAGAATAAACAGCTTACCGGCGCCGAAACGGTCAACAAGCAGACCGGCGCCGATGCAGCCCGCCATCAGCATAATCGTCGCCAGACAATTTGCCTGTAATGCGAGCGCCGCAGAAATGCCATGAACTTTTTGCAGATATGTCGGCGCCATCAGGATCACAACCACAATACATGCGGATAGCATCCAGGTCAGCAACATGGAAACCACCACAGCCTTTCGGTGATCCATCACCACCGATTTCAGCGGCAACTCTTCAGCCAGTTTCTTATGGGCCTGCATTTCCATAAAGATCGGCGTTTCCTGTAACCAACGGCGTAAATACATTGCCACCAGCCCGAAGATCCCGCCAATAAAAAACGGCAAACGCCAGCCGCCGCCTGACATCTGTTCTGGCGTCAGCGCGGTATTAAGCAAAGTGGCGACCAGCGATCCCAATAGAATCCCCATGGTTAACCCTGCGGTCAGAGTTCCACAGGCAAAACCGATGCGTGAACGCGGAACATGCTCTGAGACAAACACCCAAGCCCCAGGCACTTCACCGCCAATCGCCGCGCCTTGCAGTACGCGCATCAACAACAGAAGCAGTGGCGCCGCAATGCCGATAACCTCATAGGTCGGCAGCATTCCCATCGCCAACGTGGGCAACGCCATTAACAAGATACTCAGACTGAACATCTTTTTACGCCCGACCAGATCGCCAAAGTGGGCCATGACGATGCCCCCCAGCGGACGAGCGAGATAACCCGCCGCGAAGATGCCAAACGTCTGAACCTGACGTAGCCACTCAGGAATATCCGCCGGGAAGAAAAGATCGCCGATGATGGCCGCGAAAAAAACGAAAATGATGAAGTCATAAAACTCCAGTGCGCCACCCAGCGCAGCCAGAGACAACGTCTTATAATCCTGCCGATTTAAGCGGCGATGCAGTGCATGAGAATGAAAATGTTCGTGAGCCATAAATTACCGTACAAGACAAGAATGAGAACAGTAAAACCGCGCTGCCTTATGTAAAGCTAAGGTTACTATACCGGCAAAATTATGCTACACCAGCAAAGCTGAATCTTATGTTTGAAATCGGCTAACTTCAGTTTTTTATTTCACGTACGGCATTTTTAGGCCGAAAAGCTGCTACCACCGCAGGATCAGTCTCAATATAAGGCCCCTCCAGTAACTGGATACAATAAGGTACACTGGCAAAAATTCCTGCCATCACTACCATGCCGTGCTCATCTTTCAATCCTTCCAACGTTTCTTTGATCGACTTGGGTTGCCCTGGAAGATTGAGAATCAACGCCTGCTTACGAATGACGCCAACCTGTCTCGATAAAATGGCGGTGGGGACAAATTGCAGACTAATCTGTCGCATTTGCTCCCCAAACCCTGGCATTTCACGATCGGCAATCGCCAGCGTTGCATCAGGCGTGACATCGCGACGGGCAGGTCCCGTGCCTCCCGTGGTTAACACCAGATGGCAGCCGCGTTCATCCACCAACTCACATAGCGTCTGTTCAATCAGTGCCTGTTCATCAGGCACCAGGCGGGTTTCAATTGCAAAAGGCGTGGTCAAGGCGCTGGATAACCATGCTTCCAGGGCAGGTATTCCTTTATCCTGATAAATACCGCTGGATGCCCGATCAGAAATGGATACCAGACCAATACATAATATGTTCATATAGACCTCCCTAAAAACCCATTGTTATCAGAATATTATCTGATTTGCGCACCTAAGCCACCATACTGATAAGAAATTTGCGTCAGTAATAGGGTTTTGCGGATCCTCTCACCTATTGACAAAATAATAGTGGATAAGATAGCGCCTCAAAAATGAAATAAGCGGCAGCAATCAATAACTCTCTGAAATAGAAAATAAAACAAATACGATGAATGCTCTTGCCAAAGTTAAACATCAATTCTGATGTTTATGAAATAAAACATCACGTAAGGAAAGGAAAAATAACGAAATAGGCTATGATTAACCATAACCTGAATTTAGATCATATGATAAAATCCTGTCGCCTCTGCCACACCTTGAGTAAGTAGAAGAAGCCATACCAAGGAAGTTTCATGATAAACAAAACTAAATACAAGATATTAAAGATATTTTCCCATCCAACCTCTGCTTTTTTCTTGTTTGGCACACTGGCTTTTTTCATCACCGTTGCTTTTATGCATGAATCAGATAAAAACACCTGGCGGATTGAAAAAAACAATCTTGATACCGTAATCAGAACCTATGCGTCTTATAACGCAGGGGCTGATGTTACAGATAGTGATGTTACCTACAAAACGGGTAACTATGTTTCCGCCCGTATCAGGACGTTTGCCTTTAATACCAGTGATACTCGTCGCGAATGTATTAACCGGCTGTCAGCAACAGAATTAAAATTTAATGATATGTCGATCCTCAGGACGTGTAAGAACAAATTGCCTTCTATCGGTGAATATGCGGGAAAGGATATATTAACCACCATCGTTCCTATTTTGTCGCCGACGGATAAACTGCTGGGCGTCCGTATCAGAACCACTTCGGAAGCGCCGCTGCCCTCTTTATTCGATACGTTTGGATCGTTGACCACCATTATCGGCATGATCAGTATCGTTCTGATTTCTGCTGTTTTAGGCAGTCTGCTTTCCGTATTAGTTAAAAAGTATCTGATCGAATTACCCATCATCGCCCGTTATGACGATCTAACAGGTTACCTGCGGCGAGACGCCTTCTTCATGGCGGCGAATAAGGTCCTGAGTATCTCCAGTTTCAGCAGACGTCCTGCTTGCGTGCTCATCATAGATATTGATCACTTCAAGAATGTTAATGATACCTATGGTCATAGCGCGGGTGATGATGCCTTGAAGTTTGTCGCCGATACGTTAAAAAAAGCATTTCGACGTGAAGATATTTTTGGGCGAATTGGCGGCGATGAGTTCGCGATCGTTTTACCCAATATTAGCCTGGACGATGCCTACGACGTCGCAGAACGGGCCAGAGCGCGGGTTAACGCCAGCAACTTTGATCCCTCAACAGGGGATAGCATTAAGCTGGCGGTCAGCATTGGGCTGGTTGAATATGATATTGGCGAAGAAGGTTTAACAGAAGTAATGAAACGCGCTGACGAAAATCTTTATATCGCCAAAAAAACCCGAAATATCGTAGCCAAATAACCCTGCTTGTATAATTTAAATATCAGGCGAGCCAACAAAAAATAGCCGCGCAGTACGTCGGCTATTTCAAGTTTCTGGCATGATTACAGTAAATCAGCAATCATTTTTTCAAGTTTCACCTGATCAACCGCAAACTTGCGGATGCCGTCAGCCAACTTATCAACGGCCATCGGATCCTGATTGTGCTGCCAGTAGAACTCTGCTTCCGTCATCTTCGCCGGACGTGCTTTCACCTCGCCGGTATAAGAAAGTTTACGAACCACCTCCCCTTCGCTTTCAGACAGTTCTTTCAGCAGCGGAGGAGCGATAGTCAGGCGGTCACAGCCCGCCAGTTCCAGAATTTCACCGACATTACGGAAGCTGGCGCCCATCACGACGGTTTCATAACCGTGTTCTTTGTAATAGCTGTAGATTTCACTAACAGAAACCACACCTGGATCTTCGCCTGGCGCAAACTCTTTTTTATCGCCGTTGGCTTTATACCAATCCAGAATACGACCAACAAACGGAGAGATCAGGAAAACGCCCGCCTCGGCACATGCTCGCGCCTGAGCGAAAGAGAACAACAACGTCAGGTTACAGTTGATCCCTTCTTTTTCAAGTTGCTCCGCCGCGCGGATCCCCTGCCAGGTCGAAGCCAGTTTGATCAGGATACGATCGTTGCTGATACCGGCATCGTTATACAGTTTGATCAGGTGCTTTGCTTTCGCGACACTGGCTTGCGTATCGTAAGACAGTCGGGCATCGACCTCCGTGGAAATACGACCAGGGATCAACTTTAAGATCTCAAGACCAATGTTCACCGCCAGTTTGTCGGTTGCATCCACTACTTGCTGCTCACGGTTGCCGCTCTGCGCACGAGCCCAGGCAATTGCCTCATCAATCAGTTGGCGATATTCAGGAATTTGAGCCGCATTCAGGATCAGGGAAGGGTTAGTCGTCGCGTCTTGCGGTTGATACAATTTCATGGCCGCGATGTCGCCGGTGTCAGCAACCACTGTCGTCAATTGGCGTAGGGAAGTCAGTTTATCCGTCATGTTGGCATTTCTCATTGTTAGTACATGAATGGTGTGTACGTGAATATTTAGAACATGAACTGGTAGCATCATGTTGTAGCCAGAATCTGATAATAACACGCGCATACTTCCGCGCAAGCCAGCCCCGGTTACCTCATTCCGATATCCTGATGATTGCCCTTTCCTGTTATAACCATCGCCGCTTTCTTGCCGGATATTTGCTACAGTAAAGCAACAAAATCAGACCTACAGGACATGGCGCATGCTGATAACCATTTCACCCGCAAAAACTCTTGATTACACCAGTCCTTTAGCCACGCAACGTTATACCCAGCCGGATCTGCTGGACTATTCCAGTCGGTTGATTGCGATTTGTAAAACGCTCACGCCTGCGGAAATCGCCTCGCTAATGGGTATCAGCGATAAACTGGCCGGGTTGAATGCCGCGCGCTTCAATGACTGGCGCCCTGACTTTACCCCCGATAATGCGCGTCAGGCTTTATTGGCGTTTAAAGGGGATGTCTATACCGGTCTGGCGGCAGAGGCGTTCAGCGAGGACGATTTTGATTTTGCCCAGCAACACTTACGCATGCTGTCCGGTTTATACGGCGTTCTGCGACCGCTGGATCTGATGCAGCCCTATCGATTGGAAATGGGCACCAAACTCGCCAATAAAGCGGGGAAAGATCTTTATCATTTCTGGGGTGATATCATCACCGAAAAACTGAATCAGGCGCTGAGCGAACAAGGCGACGACATTCTGATTAATCTGGCATCTGACGAATATTTCAAAGCGGTTCAGCCGAAGACGCTGCAAGCCACGCTGATCAAACCGATATTTTTAGATCAGAAGAATGGCAAATTTAAAGTCATCAGCTTCTACGCCAAGAAAGCGCGTGGATTGATGAGCCGCTTTATTATTCAGAATCGTCTGACGCAACCAGAGCAATTAAAAGACTTTGATCTGGAAGGTTACTTTTTCGCACCGGCGGAATCATCGGCTGACGAACTGGTATTTAAACGCCACGAACAATAAAGCGCATCAATAAGCAGGGCGGTAAACGCCGCCCTTGAAGAGAGATTATTTCGGCAACGTCATCAGAAACTGACGCAACGTGGCGAAGTCATCCGGGAAGTGATGCGACAACAAATCCAGAGCGGCGCGCTCCGCCAATGCGTCAGGCAGCGCCAGCGCTTTACCCAGAATGGCTTCCACGCTTTCTTTGAATTTCGCCGGATGCGCGGTTCCCAGGAATAAACCGAATTCGCCAGGCTGGAGTTGATCGCGCAACAGACGATAAGCAATCGCCGCGTGTGGCTCCGACGTATACCCCTGCGCCTCAAGTTCATGCATGGTTTCTTTGGTGGTTTCATCGCTCACCGCGCCAAAGCCCAGCGCTTTCAACGGCCAGTTTTTACGGCGGAATAACTCTTCCACACGCGGCCAATTATTCGGCTGGCTCACATCCATGGCGTTGGAAAGCGTGGCGACCGTTTTCTTCGGCTCCCACGCGCCGCCGCTCAGGAAACGCGGAACCGTATCGTTCGCATTGGTTGCCGCGATAAAACGTTTGATCGGCAACCCCAGTGACTTAGCCAGCAACCCGGCAGTCAGGTCGCCAAAATTGCCGCTCGGCACGGAAACAACCAGTTGATTACGCGCTTCCTGCGGCAACTGCGCCACCGCTTCAAAGTAATAGCAAATTTGCGCCAGCAGTCGGCTGATGTTAATGGAGTTGGCGGAATTCAGACCGATGGTCTTTTTCAGTTCTTCATCATCGAAAGCCTGCTTGACCAACGCCTGACACGCGTCAAAATCACTGTCGACCGCGATGGTGTGAATGTTGCCGCCCAGCGTACAGAACAATTTCTCCTGTAAGGGGCTGATTTTTCCACGCGGATAAAGGATCACCACTCGGATATTTTCCAAACCGTAAAATGCATGCGCAACGGCTGCGCCAGTGTCGCCGGAGGTCGCGGTCAGGATCGTAATCTTGTCGTCGCCGGAAACTTCCGTCAGCATCTGCGCCATAAAACGGCCGCCAAAATCTTTAAAGGCCAGTGTCGGCCCGTGGAACAACTCCAGCGCGGCGATATCCTCCGCGACCGGGGCCACCGGCGCAGGGAAGGCGAAAGCGGCTTTTACTCGCTGAAAAACCGTCTGCGCCGGGATTTCCTCACCGATATAGGCAGATAAAATACGGCTGCTGCGCGTAACAAAATCCAGCTTCAGCAATTCATCAATTTCAGTACGATCAAACTCCGGCAATTCCAGAGGAAAAAATAGCCCTTGCTGGCTTCCCAGACCTTGCTTGATAGCCTGAGCAAAGTTCACCTGCTCGTTATGATCTTTAAGGTTGTATAGTTTCATGCATTATCCCAGTTGTCGTGCGCCTGTCGTATCCAGACGGCAAATATGAACAAAACCTTCATCGTTCTGCAAATAGTTATCCCGCAGCCAGTTGGCCAGGCGTTGTGCGCTGTCCGTATCGTTACAGACGGAAAATAAGGTCGGGCCGGAGCCGGAAATGCCGCACGCCAGCGCCCCGATATCTTCGGCGGCTTTACGTGCTTCGGCAAAACCGGGCAGCAGTTTGGTGCGATAAGGTTCTGCGATGACATCTTTCATCAATTTGGCCGCCAGCGACGCTTGACCAGTATGACAAGCGTGGATGAAACCCGCCAGATAACGGCCATGACTGATGCAATCCTGACGGCGATATTGCGCGGGTAAAATCGACCGCGCCTCGGCGGTTGACACCTTGATGCCCGGATACGCCATCACCCATAGCCAGTCATCAAAAGCCGGTACCGACTGGCTGATTATCCCCTCTTCTTCCAGCATCAGTTGAATGCCGCCAAGAAAGCAAGGGGCCACATTATCATAATGCACGCTACCGGAAATACGACCTTCCAGTTCGCCCATCAGCGTCAATAACCGGGTATCGTCCAGCGGCTTGCCGCAGAACTCATTCATCCCCATCAGCCCGGCGACCACGGAACAGGCGCTGGAGCCCAGCCCGGACCCGATCGGCATGTTCTTTTCCAGCGTCATGGCAACCGGCACGGTTTTACCAATCTCCTGACAAAAACGTTCCCAGCATTGATAAACAATGTTTTGCTTGGGATCATCCGGCAGTTTGCTGACGAATCGGCCCTCGCTACGCAGACTGAATTGATCCGCGGCTACAACAGAAACGCAGTCCCCCAGTAGCGAGCCGTCTACCGGAGAAACCGCCGCACCCAGCACATCAAACCCCACGCTGACATTACCAATTGATGCCGGTGCATAAACCTTAACCATAATTAAGCTCCCAACTTCCATGACAGGGTACGCAACAAATCGGCAAAGACGCCGGCGGCGGTGACATCATTGCCTGCGCCATACCCTCTTAATACCAACGGCAATGGCTGATAGTAGCGACTGTAGAAGGCCAGCGCATTTTCGCCATCTTTGACTTTAAACAAGGGATCATTCCCGCCAACGGCGCTGATCTGAACTTTACAGCGTCCTTCTTCAATCATGCCGATATAACGCAGCACTTTTCCTTCATCACGCGCCTGCGCGATACGACTGGCGAATTCATCATCCACCGACGGCAAACGACGCATAAAGCTATCCACATCGCCTGACGCATCGAAACCGGCGGGCAGAACCGACTCGACATCAATATCTTCCAATTCCAGCTTATAACCGGCTTCACGCGCCAGAATCAGCAGCTTACGCGCGACATCCATACCGGACAAATCATCACGGGGATCGGGCTCGGTATAACCTTTCTCTTTGGCCTGCGCCGTCGCTTCAGACAAGGACATCCCTTCGTCCAGCTTACCGAAAATGAATGACAGCGATCCCGACAGAATACCGGTAAAGCGAATCAGTTCATCCCCGGCGTTCAGCAGGTTCTGAAGGTTCTCAATCACCGGCAGGCCCGCGCCGACGTTAGTATCGTACAGGAAGCGGCGGCGTGATTTCGCCCCCGCGCTGCGCAGTAATTGGTAGTAGCTCATGGAACCGGTATTGGCTTTCTTGTTCGGTGTCACTACGTGGAAACCATCGGCCAGAAAATCCGCATATTGGTCGGCGACTGCCTGACTTGACGTACAGTCGACAATCACCGGATTCAGCAAATGATATTCTTTAACCAGACGAATCAGGCGCCCCAGGTTGAAAGACTCACGGGCGTTTGCCAGTTCATCTCGCCAGGTGTCCATCGCAATACCGTTGACATTCGTCAGCAGCGCTTTGGAATTGGCAATCCCGATAACCCGCAGGTCGATATGCTTCTGTTTAAGCCACGGCTGCTGACGGTGGATCTGCTCCAATAGCGCGCCGCCCACGCCCCCGACGCCGATGACGAAGACATCGATCACCTGATCGGTATTAAACAGCATCTGGTGCGCAACCCGCACCCCGGTTGTCGCCACGTCATTATTCACCACAACCGAAATAGACCGTTCAGATGAACCTTGCGCGATAGCCACGATATTGATATTGGCGCTGGCCAGCGCGGAGAATAAACGCGCAGAAAGACCACGCAATGTGCGCATGCCGTCGCCGACCACGGAGATAATAGCCAGACGCTGCATCACGTCCAGCGGATCCAGCACGCCCTCTTTCAGTTCCAGATAAAATTCATCTTCCAGCGTCTTGGTAGCGCGTACCAATTCGTTCTGCGATACACAGAAGCTGATGCTGTACTCGGAAGATGACTGGGTTATCAGCACCACCGAGATGCCGGCGCGGGACATGGCCGCAAATACGCGCGCCGCCATACCGATCATTCCTTTCATGCCGGGACCGGAAACGTTGATCATCGCCATGTTATTCAAATTGGTGATGCCTTTGACCGGATAGTGCGTATCGGTGCTTTCCATCCCGATTAACGTGCCGGGAGCCTGTGGATTTTCGGTGTTTTTGATAAGACAGGGGATTTGGAATTGGGCGATGGGGGCGATGGTTCTGGGGTGGAGGACTTTGGCGCCGAAGTAGGATAGCTCCATCGCCTCGTGATAGGACATCGACTTCAACAATCTGGCGTCCGGCACCTGACGCGGATCGCAAGTATAAACACCGTCAACGTCCGTCCAGATCTCACAACAGTCGGCGCGCAGACAAGCGGCCAATACCGCGGCTGAATAATCGGAACCGTTACGGCCCAGCACCACCAGTTCACCTTTATCGTTACCGGCAGTGAAACCCGCCATCAGGATCACATGATCATTCGGAATGGCGCTTTCCGCGATACGGCGGGTAGACTCCGTAATATCGACCGTGGACTCAAGATAATGTCCCTGAGCCAGTAGTTTTTCCACTGGATTGATGACGGAAACCGCATAACCGCGCGCCTGAAATACCGCGTCCATGATGGCAACTGACAGCTTTTCGCCACGACAGATGATCAATGCATTCACGCTGTCAGGACATTGTCCCAGCAATGCGATGCCATGCAAAACCTGTTTCAACTGGGCAAATTCCTGATCCACCAACGCCTTAAGACGGGGCATATCGAAACCAGGTTGCGACTCGGCAAGACCTTGCAGCAAAGAAGAAAAGATAGCTTCCGCGTCGTTAAGGTTAGGCAGTATATCCTGCCCGGCGACCGTTTTATCAATCATCGCGACCAGATGGTTGGTAATTTTGGCCGGAGCAGACAGTACGGTGGCAACCTGTCCCTGGCGCGCATTGTTTTCGATAATGTCGGCAACGCGCATAAAACGTTCCGCATTGGCCACTGAAGTCCCGCCAAATTTCAACACTCGCATTTTTATCTTTTCTCCTGAATTTCTGCTGACAAAAACGCGTTAAGCGTTTTTTGTTATTTTTTGAACAATGCCCCGCATTGGCGCATCGTAAAAAAAAAGCCCGCACTGTTCGGTGCGGGCTTTTTCGGATTCGTTGTATGCGTCAGCCCGCACCGTTACTGGTTGTATCGGTGATGGTAATAATCGTGGTGATCAGGCTGATAGTACGCATGTTAAAAACGTGTCTCGGTAAATTTGAAAAAATTCTGCTCTATTAGTTAGGGCAATCGCCCCTTGAAGTCAATGGATTTCTTTTTTTTCATCCAACGAACTCACAAGCAGAAAACGTTAAATCAACTATAAGAAAAAGGATTGGCAAAATGATCATTCATTAAAAAGTATAAATCAACATCTTTTGCTGTGAAAAAATCATTTATCGCTATCTTCTCTGGATACCATTTTCTCGACATCATGCAGCAAAGTATGCAGCATTGCCGTATCGCGCCGCTCTAAACGTCCCAACCGCTGATGAAGCCAGTCGCGTAGTTTCTCATCCTCGCTGACGCCAAGCGTCATAAGCAACTGATCCAGGCGCTGTCGCAACGCTGACAACGCGCCAGCTTGCGGCACAATAGCCTCATCCGGTTGGATCTGCATTAATGCCGCCAGTTGATAGCAGTACACCATCACCGCCTGCCCCAGATTAAGCGAGGGGTAGTCAGCCTTCATCGGCACGCCGGTCAATATATCCGCCAGTTCAAGCTCTTCATTGGTCAGCCCGGCATCTTCACGCCCAAAAACCAACGCGGCGGAATCTACCCACCGCGCCTTTTCCTGCATGATGCTCAGCAGTTCCACTGGCGTGCAATAGTAACGGAATCGGGCACGGGTGCGCGCCGTGGTCGCAATGGTGAAGTCCACATCGGCCAGCGCTTCCCGCAGACTGGAAAACGTCGCGGCTGCGGCAAGAATATCGCCCGAACCATGCGCAACCCAACCTGCGGCGGGTTGCTGATGCGCGCAACTGTTCACAATACGCAGACTGCTGAACCCCATGGTTTTCATCGCCCGCGCGGCTGCGCCAACGTTCTCGGCGCGCGCGGGCTCAACCAAAATAATATGAAACTGCATAGATATCCTCTGTTGCGCGTAAAACATATAGTGAAAACGTTTCCAACAGGAAAATACCGAACATTAGCCGCATGAGGAATTAACAACAACACAACACCATGTCGGTATCATTCCGCCACGGATTAAGGAAACGGGGATTAAACGAAGAAGCATTGCCGTAATTTAATTATTTTCGATAAAAATTAGATGATTAATTTTAGTAAAAATCAATCAATCCAGGCATTTTCAGTCAAATGCGCTAACGCCCGTCATCATCATTTGCTATGCTGAATCGTTCACAAAAGATGCTAAATTGTGACTTAAACTAGCAATCCTGTAAGTCTTTTTCACAAAATAGTTAACGTGCTACAATGAAATTTGATATATGTCAACGGAACCGTTGATTTGTCGGCACGCAAAATCAGTGATTACTGTTATGTCGCTGTTAATAAGGTTAAACTGTGCACCACTTTTTGAGCGCTGTTAATCAGCCTCCACTATCACCCACTCCTCTGGCGGGTGAATGTGCACCGAGAACATATTTATGTACTTTAGTCCAATGTTGAGTGAGATGGTAACTTTTACCTCACATAGCGCCAATGATAACAGCGACTTCTGTACTTCCGATTTCTATAATTTTAGTTGGCAATTTTAGGTAGCAAACATGCAGACGCCGCACATTCTTATTGTTGAAGACGAGTTGGTAACTCGTAATACCCTCAAAAGTATTTTTGAGGCGGAAGGATACATTGTTTACGAAGCCACAGACGGCGCAGAAATGCACCATATCCTGTCGGAAAATGACATCAATCTGGTCATCATGGACATCAACCTGCCGGGCAAAAATGGTTTGTTGTTAGCCCGTGAACTGCGTGAGCAAGCCAGCGTTGCATTGATGTTCCTCACTGGTCGTGATAACGAAGTCGATAAAATCCTCGGTTTGGAAATTGGCGCGGATGACTACATCACTAAACCATTCAATCCACGCGAGTTGACGATCCGCGCGCGTAATCTGCTGTCCCGTACCATGAATCTGGGCGCTGTGTCGGAAGAGCGTCGCCTGGTTGAAAGCTATCGCTTCAATGGCTGGGAACTGGATATCAATAGCCGTTCATTGATAAGCCCCGCCGGTGAGCAGTACAAACTGCCGCGCAGCGAATTCCGCGCCATGCTGCATTTCTGTGAGAACCCCGGAAAAATCCAGTCTCGCGCGGAATTGCTAAAGAAAATGACCGGGCGTGAACTGAAGCCCCACGATCGTACCGTTGACGTGACGATCCGTCGTATCCGGAAACACTTCGAATCCACAGCTGATACGCCGGAAATCATCGCCACCATCCATGGTGAAGGCTACCGTTTCTGCGGTGACCTGGAAGACTGATTCCTTTCAGCCGAAGCAGTTCGTTGCTTCGGCTGACTTGCACTTTCTGTCGCAATCACATCATTCGTTCATTTATTCTGTTTTAGCGGCATTTCCCCACGGCATCACCGGCACCGCACTTAACGCGTTCTTTGGTGAACCATCGACCAGACGATCCGAGTAAGTCAGATAGATCAGCGCATTACGCTTGGGATCATAAAACCGCACAACCTGTAATTTTTTGAAAACCAGCGATGTCCGTTTCTGGAAAACCACCGCTCCCCGATTGCCGATGTTCTTCACTTTCTCTGTTAATACAATCGGCCCGACCTGCTGACAGGAAATCGCCGCATCAGACGTATCCTCCGCCAATCCCAACCCGCCCTTGATGCCGCCGGTTTTGGCCCGGCTGATATAACAAGTGACGTTATCCACGTCTGGATCATCAAATGCTTCGACCACAATTTTATGATCCGGCCCCAGCAGCTTAAACACCGTATCTACCGAACCCACCTGCTCTGCCCGCGCAAGCCCCGCCGCCGCTAGCATCAACAAGCCGATACTTACCACTACCTTTTTATTCATATTTCAGATTCTCTGATTATCCATTGTACTATTCGTCACAGTATAAACCGGAAAGCGCCGTCTCAGAAAAATCATCGTCGCCAGTTATGTTATCCAAATTACCAGTTGAATAACTTCAAAAATCTTAAGCGGTGACAATGTCAAAAAGTTGCTATGATGCGGGTTCTCTATACGCTCACTGCTCAGTATGTTTGATGAGGAAGATCTATGGATCAAGCTGGTATTATACGTGATCTGCTTAACTGGCTGGAAAGCCATCTCGACCAGCCTTTATCACTCGATAATGTCGCGGCGAAAGCGGGCTATTCAAAATGGCATCTACAAAGAATGTTCAAAGACGTCACAGGTCATGCGATTGGTTCCTATATTCGCGCACGGCGGCTGACTAAAGCCGCGGTCGCTCTTTGCCTGACCAGCAGACCGATTCTGGACATTGCTTTGCAATATCGATTTGATTCCCAACAGACCTTTACCCGAGCATTCAAAAAACAGTTCGCCCAGACGCCTGCATCCTATCGTCGCGCCGACGACTGGAATACGTTCGGCATTCATCCGCCAATCCGATTAGGTGAATTCACGCTACCGCAGCCGACATTTGTTGAATTGCCGGAAACGCCGTTGCTTGGGTTGACGCAAACCTATAACTGCCGCCTGGAACAGATTTGTAATTTCAGGACTGAGATCCGGATCCATTACTGGCGTCAGTTTCTGGGCGAAACCAAAACAGTTCCGCCAGTGCTCTACGGGCTGCACCACTCGCGCCCCAGCAAGGAAAAAGACGACGAGCAGGAGGTGCTTTATACCACCGCGCTGGAACCGCGACATCTGCCCGATGACATCATACATTCCGGCGAAACGATAACCTTACCCGGCGGTGATTACGCCCTGTTTGTGTATGAGGGGCCAACAGACGGGCTACAGGATTTTATTATTACGCTGTATGACACCTGTCTGCCGACCTTCCAACTTATCCGCCGCAAAGGGTTTGACGCGGAGCGTTTCTATCCCAACAGTGAGGAGAAAGCGGAGCCCGATAACATTCCCAAAACCATCCGCTGTGAATACCTTATTCCCATCCAGTCCCCTGAACGTCAATCAGCGCTGTAGCTCATCCAATGCCGGAATATCCAGATGCGAAATATCCCCGGCAGTTTCAACAACCCACCCGGAAGCCAGCCACGGGCTTTGCTGATAATCAATGCGTGACAAGGAGCAGTTGCGCAAGCGCAGGCGGCGCTCTGCCGATGCGGGCAACCCCAGAATCGTACTAAGCAAACACCCCAGCGCCATGCCATGACTGACCAGCAATGGCCGGCTCCCTTTGGGCAGGTCCAGACAACGGGCCAACACACGGTGCATACGCGCCGCCAACTCCTCCATCGATTCCCCTTCGGGAATACGCCCGCCGGATGTGCCATCCACCAGTTGTTTACGCCATGATTCCTCTTCCGGGCTTAACGAATCAATATCGCGCGCTTCCAAAATCCCCATACTCAACTCCCGCAAGCCGGGTTCCAACACGATAGGACAACCGTGACAGGCTTTAGCGATAATGGCCGTCGTCTGCTGCGTCCTTCCCAGGTCGCTGGTAAAGATATGCGTAATCCCCAGCGTCCTGATGCGTTCGGCAACCTGATAAGCCTGTTGTTCACCGCGCGGCGTCAGCGCACTGTCGGATTGACCTTGAATACGTCGCGCCACATTCCATTCTGTTTCGCCGTGGCGAACAAGATATACCTGTAACATGGTTATTTTCCGTTATACTGCGTCAAATTAACTAAAGAGTTCGAAACCGTTATGTATCATGTTGTCGCTGCAACAACCAACCCGGCAAAAATTAAAGCTGTTACTTTAGCATTCATCGATGTTTTTGGCGCGGACCATTGCCGTATCGAAGGCGTTGACGTCGACAGCGGTGTCCCACGTCAGCCTCTCGGTTCATTGGAAACCCGCACCGGCGCCAGAAACCGCGTGATGATGGCCCGTCAGGTTCGCCCTGAAGCTGATTTTTGGGTCGGTGTTGAAGCAGGGATCGAAGAATGCATGACCTTTGCGTGGATGGTGGTGGAAAACACCCACCTACGCGGCGAGTCTCGCTCTGCAAGCCTGGTTCTGCCTGAAAGTATATTACATGGCATTCGTGAAGGGCGGGAGTTGGGCGATGAAATGGAGCGCCTGACAGGTATACAGAATATCAAACACAAAGGCGGAGCAATTGGTGTTTTCACCGATGGCAAACTGTCACGCACCAGTGTTTATCATCAGGCTCTGCTGCTGGCCTTGGTTCCGTTCCATAACCCTATCTACCAGACGCCCGTACAAACGGCGAACTAACGCCCTTTTTTCTCTGTGCCGCGTTCCTCCGCAGGCAACAACTGCGCCTCCAGCCAGCGTTTCAGGGCGGGAGGCGACGCTTTAAGACTGTTGGAACCGCGGGTAATGGTGGCAATGCCAGCCCCCAACTCGTTTTTCAACTCGCGTTGACTCATTTCCCCACGCATCAGTTCCTGAATAATCCGTACCCGCGTTCCCAACGCCATCCGCTCATCCTGCGTCAGCAACAACTGTAATAACGGCTGCTGAAGATCAGCCTCCATCGACTGTTGCAGCAATGTCACGAAGCGTAACCAGTTTTCATTATCTTGTTCAGAAAGCGCAGGATCAGTAGGAAATAACGGATTCATAACAGGCTGCCATACTATTTAACTAGTACGGCAGCATAACATAAATCGTCGGGAATGATCGCGCCCACAAGCCTCAATAGCGGCGTTGCCATTCCGCATCGGTCAAGACCGGCGCGGGCTGACGCAGGAAATACCGGTAAAAGACATCGTAGGCCAGCACGTTTTTAACGTAGCCGCGTGTTTCAGAAAAAGGAATACTTTCTATAAACGCGACAGCGTCAATGCGCCCGGAACTATTTCTCAGCCAGGTATTGACGCGGGACGGTCCGGCATTATAGGCCGCAGAAGCCAGAATACGGTTGCGGCCAAACGTCTGGTAGACATATTCCAGATAGCGCGTGCCCAACAGAATATTGGTTTGCGGATCAAATAGCTGGCTACTGTTCATGTAAGTCGTGATATTACTCATCCGCGCCGTCTGCTGTGCGGTGGCGGGCATCAGTTGCATCAGACCGGACGCGCCGACCGGGGAACGCGCTTTGGGATTCCAGGCGCTTTCCTGGCGGGCGATCGCCATCGCATAGCTCTGGCTGATACCTTTGTCCAGCGTGGCGCGCCGAAACTCATCGTTCCAGGCAAGCGGGAAACGTTCCTCCAGATGATCCCACAACTTGCCGACAATCGTGGCCTGCACGCTCAAATCCGCCCAACGTTGTTCAAACGCGTAGCGGGCCAGCGCTTCTTGCTGGGGTTTACTGCGATTGGCAACCAGCCCCACCCACTCACTGCGCGCCAGATTATCCATCTGCCAGAACATTAACTCCCTTACGCGATTGATTTCGGGCAACTGCGATAACGAACGGTCAGGTTTCGCCGCCGTCATGATAGTAACGGGGTAGCGCTCATTAAGTTTCTGCGCCGCCGCCATCGGGTAAAAACCGCGCTCCTTCATCAGTTCACGCAGCAGCGCTTCGCCTTCCTGACGTTTCCCCTGCTCCAGCATCACCAACGCCCGCCAATACCGCCATTCATCTTTCTGCAACACATCCGCAGGCAAACGCGCCATCCAGTCAATCAATCCCTGTCGATCGCCCGTCCCCAGCGCCATGCGCACGCGGCGTTCAATCAGAGAGATTGACGTACTACGTTGCGCCACGCCATCGCGCCAGCGCGCCTGCTCTGGCGTGGCATCACTTCCCATCAATCGCCAGGCCACGGTTTCTTCCATTTCCTGACGCTCGGCTGCGCTCATTTTTTGCAAACGCACAATCACGGGCAACATTGAGCGCGCATTCTCGACATCCTGACGCGCTACGCGACTGAATGCCGATAATGTGACTTTACGGGTAAAATCCGTCGGCCCAATAGAACGGGCAAAGCTTTCCAGCGTATTCGGATCGTTCTGCAAGGCTATCAGCGCATCGCTGATGGTTTTGTAATCGTCGGGTAATTGTTTCGCCAGATAATTCACCAGCCCGGCGCTGCCTTCATTCATGGCCAGACGAATACGTTCCAGCGTCGTTAGCGGGGTTTGCTCACCCGCTGCTTGCCAGGCAGAGAACAGTTTGTCACAGACGGAAGGCAGGGAGCGCCCGGTCAGCCAGATATCACGCGTCGCATCCCACACGCCTTGCCGCTGGCCCGTCGCCCATTGCGCATAATAGAAATTACAGCGTGCGCTGACCGGCTTGGGCGGCTGCGGGCTGAACGCCAATAACCCTGACCAATCCTGACGACGCGCCAGTTCGTTGACAAAGCTGGTATTCAGATTACGCGCCGGGGGCAACGTCGGGTGGGTGGCAATGAATTGCCTGACTTGCGTGGCGCTGATCTGGGTCAGATCCTGCGTTAATGCACGATATTCAAGATAAGGATAAAGCGGATAATTGCGCAGCGTGGGCATAAGTTGAGCGACCGTATCCAGCTGATTGCTGTCCCATGCCTGTTTAACCTGTTGATAGCGCTGACGTTGCTCATCCAGAGAATCCGCCAGCGCATGCCCCGAAGCCCCTGCCAGACATACTGCTGCAATGGCGTACCACCAATGACCCGCTTTAACCATAACCTGCGTTAACCTCTATCCGTTATCGACCCGCTACCGACATCTTCAATTGTCGATATCATCATCCCGCCCGTTCATGATTTCCCGGACAACACCCATTCAGTGTGGCACAACATGCCAGACAGCGATATGTCAATTCCGGCACAATTTCCGGCATGATGGACTGAATCGTTTGCCTTTTTCGGCGCGACATCCGCGTCGCAACGACAAATCGCCGGATGTCTGGGATCGGACACGGAAACCAGTTACACTTCACTATCAGAATGTTCTATCCGCGGAAGGCGGGGTTTTCCCACCCTCGGCGGCAATAAGCCCCAATATGGCCGCCACGACGTGGCGCATAAACCATCGTGTCAATAACAACGTGTCAATAACAACACAGACAGAAAGAGGCGAAGTCGCAACGTGGCTCAATATGTTTACACCATGCATCGCGTCGGTAAAGTCGTTCCGCCGAAGCGTCATATTCTGAAAAATATCTCTCTCAGTTTCTTCCCCGGCGCCAAAATTGGCGTACTGGGTCTGAACGGAGCGGGCAAATCTACGCTGCTGCGCATTATGGCCGGCATTGATAAGGACATTGAAGGCGAAGCGCGTCCGCAACCCGGTATTAAAATCGGCTATCTGCCGCAGGAACCGCAGTTAAATCCTGAACACACCGTGCGTGAATCGGTTGAAGAAGCGGTGGCAGAAGTGGTTACCGCGCTGAAACGGCTGGATGAAGTGTACGCGTTGTACGCTGAACCGGATGCGGATTTCGACAAGCTGGCCGCTGAACAGGGCAAGCTGGAAGAGATTATTCAGGTGTATGACGGTCATAACCTGAACAACCAACTGGAACGTGCGGCGGATGCCCTGCGTCTGCCCGAGTGGGATGCGAAAATCGCCAATCTTTCCGGCGGTGAACGCCGCCGCGTCGCGTTGTGCCGTCTGTTGCTGGAAAAGCCGGACATGCTGCTGCTCGACGAGCCGACCAACCACCTGGATGCGGAATCCGTAGCCTGGCTGGAGCGTTTCCTCCATGACTTCGAAGGCACCGTGGTCGCCATCACCCATGACCGTTACTTCCTTGATAACGTTGCGGGCTGGATCCTGGAACTGGATCGTGGCGAAGGCATTCCGTGGGAAGGCAACTACTCTTCCTGGCTGGAGCAGAAAGATCAGCGTCTGGCGCAGGAAGCCTCGCAGGAAGCGGCGCGCCGGAAATCCATTGAGAAAGAACTGGAATGGGTGCGTCAGGGGGCCAAGGGCCGTCAGTCAAAGGGCAAGGCGCGTCTGGCCCGCTTTGAAGAACTGAACAGCACGGAATACCAGAAACGCAACGAAACCAACGAACTGTTCATTCCGCCTGGTGCGCGGCTTGGCGACAAAGTGATTGAAGTCACCAACCTGAGCAAATCCTATGGCGAACGTCAGTTGATCGACGGACTATCCTTCTCCGTGCCGAAAGGGGCGATCGTCGGCATCATCGGTCCGAACGGCGCGGGTAAATCGACGTTGTTCCGCATGATGTCTGGTCAGGAACAACCGGATAGCGGCGCTATCGAGTTAGGCGAAACCGTGAAACTGGCATCGGTCGATCAGTTCCGCGACGCGATGGACAACAGCAAAACCGTGTGGGAAGAAGTGTCCGGCGGTCAGGATATCATGCGGATCGGCAACACCGAGATGCCAAGCCGCGCTTATGTGGGCCGTTTTAACTTTAAAGGCGTCGATCAGGGCAAACGCGTCGGCGAGCTATCCGGGGGCGAACGTGGTCGTCTGCATCTGGCGAAACTGTTGCAGGTTGGCGGCAACGTACTGCTGCTTGACGAACCAACCAACGACCTGGATATCGAAACGCTGCGCGCGCTGGAAAACGCCCTGCTGGAATTCCCCGGCTGCGCGATGGTTATTTCGCACGACCGTTGGTTCCTGGACCGCATCGCCACCCACATTCTGGATTATCAGGATGAAGGAAAAGTGGAATTCTTCGAAGGTAACTTCACCGAGTATGAAGAGTACAAAAAACGAACGCTTGGCGCGGATGCATTAGAACCACACCGCATCAAATACAAAAAGATGTCCAAATAATATGATGCAAAATGGCCCGCGCAAGCGGGCCATTGTCTAAGGACTGGCTGATTAAATAAAAGAATCAGTACAGCAGGCGAGCACGGATCGTACCGGGGATCGCTTTCATCAGTTGCAGCGCTGTCTGCGCGCCATTCGTTTCCACGTCAATAACCACATAACCAATTTCAGGCGTCGTTTGCAGGTACTGAGCGGCGATGTTGATACCCTGCTCGGCAAAGATCTGGTTGATCTTGGTGATAATGCCGGGACGGTTTTCATGAATGTGCAACAACCGGCTGGCGCGTTCGCCATGTACCGGCAGTGAAACTTCAGGGAAGTTCACCGCGGACAACGTAGAGCCGTTATCCGAATATTTCGCCAGTTTCCCGGCCACCTCATCACCGATATTTTCCTGCGCTTCCTGCGTGGAGCCTCCGATATGCGGGGTCAGCAGCACATTGTCAAACTCGCACAACGGCGACAAGAACGGATCGCTGTTGGTAGCGGGTTCCTGAGGGAAGACGTCAATCGCCGCACCGGAAAGGTGTTTGCTGCCAAGCGCATCGCTCAAGGCTGGAATGTCCACCACCGTGCCGCGTGACGCGTTGATAAGAATAGCGCCCGGTTTCATCAGCGCCAGTTCTTCCGTGCCCATCATATTCTGGGTGCTGTCGGTTTCCGGCACATGCAGACTGACCACATCACTCATGTTCAGCAGATCGGAAAGATAGCGAACCTGTTGCGCATTCCCCAACGGCAATTTACTTTCAATATCATAAAAGTAAACATGCATCCCCAGGCCTTCTGCCAGAATGCCCAATTGCGTACCGATATGGCCGTAGCCAATGATCCCCAGTTTCTTGCCGCGCGCTTCAAAGGAACCAACCGCCAGTTTATGCCAGACGCCACGGTGCGCTTTCGCATTCGCCGCCGGAATGCCGCGCAGCAACAGCAGCATTTCACCGAGTACCATTTCCGCCACGGAACGGGTATTGGAAAAAGGCGCGTTGAATACCGGAATGCCGCGTTTTGTCGCCGCCGATAGTTCTACCTGGTTAGTCCCGATACAAAAACAACCCACCGCGATCAGTTTTTCCGCCGCGGAGAAAATCTCTTCTGTTAGATGGGTACGCGAGCGAATACCGATAAAATGCGCATCACGGATGGATGCTTTCAGGGATTCCGCATCCAGCGCCCCTTTATGGTATTCAATGTTGGTGTAACCTGCGGCGCGCAAATTCTCCAGTGCGCTCTGGTGCACCCCTTCCACTAACAGAAACTTAATTTTATCTTTTTCCAGTGATACCTTTGCCATTTCCCGACCTTATTTTCAGACTTCAGATGCGACAGTTTGCTAAACAGCCCCTGCCAACATAACAAAAATTACGCCGTCAGCAATACAAACGATTGCTTTGCGACTACAGCCAGCACATGACGCCGAAAAGACTTATGGCGAAAAATATTGCCAACAATGCGCATCGCCATATTGACGACGAACAAAATAAGAAAAAGTAATATTAAGTACCAAAAGTGAGCCGTTAAATAAAAATTTTTTTATAAAAAAATTTCAGGCATGAGGATCGCTCGTGCCTGAAGTTATCCGCAGCTTATTTCACCACGGTTTTTACGCCATCGGCAGTCCCCACCAACGCCACGTCAGCGCCGCGATTGGCAAACAGCCCGACGGTCACGACGCCCGCTATGCCATTGATATGATTCTCTACCGCGACGGCATCCATGATATTCAGATTGTGAACATCCAGAATGATGTTGCCATTATCCGTCACCACCCCCTGACGGTATTCCGGCTGTGCGCCCATTTTTGCCAGTTCACGGGCGACATACGCTCTGGCCATCGGGATCACTTCAACCGGCAGCGGAAACTTGCCCAGCACATCCACCTGCTTTGATGCGTCCACAATACAGACAAACTGACGGGCAATGGCCGCAATGATCTTTTCGCGGGTTAACGCAGCGCCGCCGCCTTTAATCATTTGCATATGCCCGTTGATTTCATCCGCGCCATCCACATATACATCCAGCGAATCCACTTCATTGCAGTCAAAAACCGGAATACCCAGGCTTTTAAGTTTCGCCGTTGATGCATCGGAACTGGATACCGCGCCTTGAATCTGGTGCTTTATCGAACCCAGCGCGTCAATAAAATGAGCGGCGGTAGAGCCCGTCCCCACCCCGACAATCGTATCGGGACGCACATAATCCAGCGCTGCCCATCCCACTGCTTTTTTCAGTTCATCTTGTGTCATAGTTTGTCTGCTTCAGGTACGTAAACACGAAAAAATATGCGCGTATTATAGAACACGCCGGTTGATAAATAGCGCGAATTCGATGCGCGCCCTGCACATTATTTCACGGATGGCAGGTAAATTTCATGAACCCCGAACCGGGAAATAAGATTTCTGCATGGTAAAACAATAAAATGTGGCATAGTGAAAAAAACAGACTTCATTCAGAGGAATGCTGACTCTCCATGAAACGCCCGGACTATCGAACGCTTCAGGCGCTGGATGCCGTAATACGTGAGCGGGGCTTTGAACGCGCCGCCCAGAAATTATGCATTACTCAATCCGCCGTATCGCAGCGTATTAAACAATTGGAAAATTTGTTCGGTCAGCCGTTGCTCGTCAGGACCATTCCCCCCCGGCCCACTGAACAAGGGCAGAAATTACTGGCATTGTTACATCAGGTTGAACTGCTGGAAGAAGAATGGCTGGGCGATGAAAGTAGCGGCGATATTCCGTTGCTGCTGTCGCTGGCGGTCAATGCCGATAGCCTTGCTACCTGGCTGCTGCCCGCGCTGCAACCGGTACTGGTTGACTCCCCTATTCGTCTGAATCTACAGGTGGAAGATGAAACGCGAACGCAGGAAAGATTGCGTCGTGGTGAAGTAGTCGGCGCCGTGAGTATTCAGTCACAACCGTTGCCGAGTTGCCTGGTGGATAAACTGGGCGCGCTGGATTATCTGTTCGTCGCCTCGCCCGCGTTTGCCGCCCGCTATTTTCCTAATGGCGTCACACGTTCCGCGCTGCTGCGCGCGCCGGCAGTCGCGTTTGATCACCTTGATGATATGCATCAGGCTTTTCTACAGCAAAACTTTGATCTCTCGCCCGGCAGCGTGCCGTGCCATATCGTGAATTCATCAGAAGCGTTTGTGCAATTGGCGCGCCAGGGAACCACCTGCTGCATGATCCCCCATCTACAGATTGAGAAAGAACTGGCCAGTAATGAATTAATTGACCTGACGCCCGGACTGTTCCAGCGCCGCATGCTCTATTGGCACCGTTTCGCCCCGGAAAGCAGGATGATGAGAAAAGTCACTGATGCCCTGCTCGCGCACGGACATCATGTGCTTAGACAATCCTGACGCTTAGTTGATAAGCCAGCCCCGCCCGGCGCTATGGATTGCGCTGTAATTCAAATACCACATCAACCTGATCGTCAAAGTGAATGGTTTGCTGCTCATACGTTTGAGCGGCTTCACTTTGCACGGCGGCGTCCGCGGTTTTAAACATTCTGGCGACCGGCATCGGTTGATAGTTGGCGACATGGTAGCGAATGCTATAGATCGGTCCCAACTTAGCGTTAAACCCTTGCGCCAACGATTGCGCCTGCGCCGTTGCCTGTTCTATCGCCTTCTTGCGTGCTTCATCACGATAGTTTTCTGGATTCGTAACGCCCAAGTCGACGGTGCGAATTTCATTCAGTCCCGCTTTCAACGCGCCATCCAGCAACTCGTTCAGTTTATCCAACTGACGTAACGTGACTTCCACCTGACGTACCGCGCGATACCCTTTCAGAACAGAACCACCCGTTTTCAGATAATCATATTCGGGCTGGGTACGTAAGTTGGCGGCGTTAATATCCTTTTTCTCGATACCATTCTTGCCAAGAAAATCAAAATATTGCGCCACGCGTGCATCAACCTGTTTTTTCGCATCGGCGGCATCTTTCGATGACACGCTCACTTCGATAGCCAGACGCGCCATATCCGGCGTGGCGTCAACACTGGCGGTGCCGGAAGTGACAATATGCGGGCCATTCGGCAATTCCGCAGCTTGCGTCGCCAGCGGCAGCGCCCCCAATCCCACCATCGCCGCTAATGCCAGTACTTTTAGCTTCACTAATCTCTCCTTAACTTACGTTGTGCCGTTGAGTCGGACACAAAAACAGGTTACCGCCGCGCTGCTTTCCGCATCGAAGGTAAATGATCAATACAGGTAACTTAACGCATTGCTGACACAACAAAATATAGGTGAATTTCTGAAACCTGCTGTAAACATGAGTAATTGATTACCAGCCCTGACGCGCCAATTGTAAAGCGATGCTCCACATCACTATGCCCACAAACAGATTGATAACGCGCTGTGAACGAGGCGTATTCAGCCACGGCGCTAACCAGGCGGCCAGCAGCGCCAGCGCCAGAAACCAGACGAACGAGGCGGTGATGGTTCCCATGGCAAACCAGCCGCGGGCATCTTCGCTAAACTGACTGCCCAAACTGCCAAGCACCACGAACGTATCCAGATACACATGGGGATTGAGCCAGGTCACCGCCAGCATAGTGGCGATAATGCGCCAGCGGCACTGCTTCATCACCTCCGCGTCGGCGAGCGTCAGATCCTTGCTGAAAGCCGTCTTCATCGCCCCCCAGCCATACCCAAGCAAAAAAGCGACACCGCCCCAGGTCACCAGCGCCATCAGTAACGAAGACTGGCTAAGCAAGGCGTTACCGCCGAAAATACCGGCGCAGATCAGCACCATATCACTGAATGCGCACAGCAGCGCAATCATTACATGATACTGACGGCGAATACCCTGATTCATTACAAAAGCATTCTGTGGACCCAAGGGCAAAATCATCGCCGCGCCAAGAATAAGTCCCTGCAAATAAGCCGCCAACATTATCGCCTCCGATAAGAACGCTTGTTGAGATGAGCGGCAGTTTACAAACACTGAGTTATTAATGAAAATTTAAATTTCTAATTTAACATTAGTGGTTCTAATATTGATTGACGGGTACAAAAAGGCTGAGGTTATGAGCAGAAATAACAGACGGAGGAAACCGACTTTTCCCTTTTTTGTAGATAGAAGGCGGTAAAAAATAACGAGAACATGAATGGCAACTCATAGAGTTCCTCCATCAAATCCTTATATCGCACGTCATATACAAACAGAAATGACAGTAGTCGATGATGTTCAATGGTATCGGAAATCAGAAAATAAGCCACCATCAACCCTATATCCCAAACGGGCAACATTTCCGTGCAAAAACGTCGGACTATTTCACGCCGGACGGAAGGAAGTAACAACATCAGTAGAACAATGCCTATCAACACGACAGATATCGCCCGAAAATAGGCTCTTGGCATTTCCGGGAAATAATTTCGTCCCCAATTGATCCCGCGACCAAAAAGCAATATCCACCAGTTGATGCTCCACAGCCAGAAAATACCCCGTTCTCTCTCGCAACGGAGTGGTTTGACATAAAACCAGGTAAAGATTGCGCCGAACAACAGGAAAAAAGATTGAAACAACTCAATGTTATCCACCGTATTCTGGTTGAATGCGAAGAAATGCGGGCCGGCATAAGGCAGGCAAAGCGCCAAAATAAAAATAGCAACGGTATGCAGATACAGTGTGCGATCTGGTTTCATTGTAACTATCAGGAAAAAGAAAATAGGGTGGGAGAAAGATAGAACAAGGAAAGCGGGAAAGTTTCACCTTTAAGGCGGTAATCGGCCATCCTCTAATGGCTATGGAGGTTTGTCGCCTGGCGTCCTATCCGGGAATAACCGTAATCCCGGATAAGCCAGAATAGAATTAGTGCGTTTCCTGCCGATCGGTATGATATAGATGCACATCCATCTGCGGATAAGGAATGCCGATACGATGTTCATCCAGCACCCGCTTGAAGCTTTCCAGCAGATCCCAGTAAACCGCTTGCGCGTCGCCATTGGTGGTCCACACCCACACCACAAAATTCAACGATGATGCCGCCATTTCATTCAATCGAATCGTCACGCCCTTATCGTGCTGAATACGGGTATCAGCGGCAATAATATCGCCCAGCCGTTTTTTCACCTCATCGATATCCGCATCATAAGCGACACCGACCATGATCTCGGTACGGCGATCCGGTTCGCGTGAACTGTTGATGATATTACCGGCAATCACTTTGCCGTTCGGCACCACAATGATCTTGCCGTCAGCCGTGCGCAACGTGGTGGAGAAAATCTGCACCTGTGTGACCGTACCGGCGACACCGCCCAGATCGACCCATTCGCCAGTACGAAAAGGCCGGAACGTCACCAGCAGCACGCCTGCCGCAAAGTTCGCCAGCGAGCCTTGCAACGCCAGGCCAACGGCCAGACCCGCGGCACCCAGCACCGCGATAACGGAGGCCGTTTGTACTCCCACCCGGCTCAGCACGGCAATCAGCGTAAAGGCGATAATGCCATAACGCACCAGTGCGGAGAGGAAATCCGCTACCGTAGAGTCAATAGAACGGCTCACCAGCAATTTATTCAATGTTCCCGCGACAAAGCGAGCGATAGCCAACCCAATGATCAAGGTCAGCAAGGCGGCAACAATATTCACCGTATACTGTATTAATATATCCTGATGGCTTACCAGCCAGCTGGTCGCCTGTTCCACACCAACATTCAGTTCTTCCATTTAATGACTCCTGTTTCTTGCCCTTTTTAAAAAGGCATCACTTTCACACCAAAAACCGCGATCTGCGGCGAAATAAAGATAAAATAAGGCCCCCGTAGGAGCCTTAGCGATAAACCTTTAAGAATCTTAGTTAAAGAACGTCAACAGCGTTCAGTTCTTTAAAGGCTTTTTCTAAACGCACAACCATCGTGCTTTGCGCGGCACGTAACCAGGCACGCGGATCGTAGTATTTCTTGTTCGGCTTGTCGGCGCCTTCCGGGTTACCCAGTTGGGCTTGCAGATAGCCTTCGTTCTTCTGATAGTAGTGCAGAATACCTTCCCAGGTCGCCCATTGGGTATCGGTGTCGATATTCATTTTCACTACGCCGTAACCCACTGCTTCCTCGATCTCTTCCGCGGAAGAACCGGAACCGCCGTGGAAGACGAAATCCAGACTGTTGTGCGGCAGGTTGTATTTTTCTGATACATAATCCTGAGAGTTGCGCAGGATTTTTGGCGTCAGTTGCACGTTACCCGGCTTGTAAACACCGTGAACGTTGCCGAATGATGCGGCGATAGTGATACGCGGGCTGATAGCACTCAGTTTTTCATAGGCATAAGCCACATCTTCCGGCTGAGTGTACAGCGCGGAGTTATCCAGATGGCTGTTGTCCACACCGTCTTCTTCACCCCCAGTGCAACCCAGTTCGATTTCCAGCGTCATGTCCAACTTCGCCATGCGAGTCAGATACTTGCTGCAAATTTCGATATTTTCTTCCAGTGACTCTTCGGACAGGTCAATCATATGTGAAGAGAACAGCGGTTTACCCGTTGCCGCGTAATGTTTTTCACCCGCATCCAACAGGCCGTCCAGCCACGGCAGCAATTTTTTAGCGCAGTGGTCAGTGTGCAGAATAACCGGTACACCATAGTATTCCGCCATCTGATGAACGTGGTGAGCGCCGGAGATCGCCCCCAAAATCGCCGCCTGTTGGCCTTCTGCTTTCAGCCCTTTACCGGCGATGAATGCAGCGCCGCCGTTGGAGAACTGAACAATAACCGGCGCGCGCACTTTGGCCGCGGCTTCCAGTACGGCATTGATTGAGTCAGTACCGACGCAGTTTACTGCCGGCAGCGCAAATTTGTTTTCTTTAGCTACTGCGAAAACTTTCTGAACATCATCACCAGTGATGACACCAGGTTTTACGAAATCAAAAATTTTAGACATATTACGTGTCCTGTTTCGTTGGCCGTAGAGGGTTAGAGAAATCGATGTTTAAATCGACAGGCTACTCCGGCTTATATGCCAGAGTAACCGCAGCAGAGGCAATATCAATTACGCTCGGCTTATAAAATATTACTGCTTGGCGCGTTCTTCCAGCATCACCACCGCTGGCAGTTTTTTCCCTTCGACAAACTCCAGAAAAGCACCGCCGCCAGTAGAGATATAGGAGATTTGGTCAGCAATGCCGAACAGATCGATTGCCGCCAGTGTGTCGCCGCCACCGGCAATAGAGAACGCGTCGCTTTCAGCGATTGCTTTGGCGACTATCTCCGTGCCTTTGCGGAAATTCGGGAATTCGAATACGCCGACTGGACCATTCCACAGAATGGTTTTGGCACTTTTCAGAATTTCCGCCAGACGCTCGGCAGAAACATCGCCCAGATCCAGAATCTGTTCATCGTCTTTAATCGCGGTGACCGATTTCAGGGTTGCGGCAGCCGTTTCGGAGAACTCGCTCGCAACGCGAACATCACTCGGAACAGGAATATCACAGGTTTCCAGCAATTTCTTCGCTTCCGGGATCAGGTCTGCTTCATACAGCGATTTACCAACGTTATGGCCTTGAGCGGCAACGAAGGTATTGGCGATACCGCCGCCGACAATCAACTGGTCAGCGATTTTAGACAGCGAATCCAGTACGGTCAGCTTGGTTGAAACTTTGGAGCCGCCGACGATAGCGACCATCGGACGAGCCGGATTGCCAAGCGCTTTACCCAATGCTTCCAACTCATCGGACAACAGCGGGCCGGCACAGGCGACAGGCGCAAATTTTCCCACGCCATGAGTAGAAGCCTGAGCGCGGTGCGCCGTACCAAAGGCATCCATGACATACACGTCGCATAGCGCGGCATATTTCTTGGCCAGAACCTCGTCGTCTTTCTTCTCACCTTTATTAAAGCGAACGTTTTCCAGAACAACAAGCTCACCCGCCGCGATGTCAACACCGTCCAGATAATCTTTCGCCAAGCGTACCGGAGAAGAAAGTTTTTCTTTCAAATAGTTAACCACCGGCAGCAGAGAAAATTCCTCGTTGTATTCTCCTTCGGTCGGACGTCCCAGGTGGGAAGTCACCATCACGCGGGCGCCTTGTTTCAGGGCCAGTTCGATGGTCGGAAGAGAAGCGCGGATACGCGCATCAGACGTCACTTTACCGTCTTTTACCGGCACGTTCAGATCGGAACGGATAAGGACACGTTTGCCGGTCAGATCCAGATCGGTCATCTTAATTACAGACATGGTGAATCCTCTTGTTGATTCTCTTTTAAAGTTGCTTGAGCGAGACATTGATCCCTGATCAATACCGTCGTACTAGAAACCGCAGGCTGCCATCGCCCGTGTTGTATCCAACATTCGGTTGGCAAAGCCCCATTCGTTATCGCACCAGACCAGTGTTTTAATCAGATGCTGACCACTAACCCGCGTCTGCGTGCCATCGACAATGGCACTGTGTGGATCATGGTTAAAATCAGCCGAAACTAACGGCAACTCGGTATAGTCAACTATACCACGAAATGTCTCATGCGCTGATTTTTGAAATAACGTGTTAATTTCATTAACGTTTACTGCTTTTTTCACACTGACGCTCAAATCGATCGCCGTGACGTTAATCGTAGGAACCCGCACCGATATCGCTTCGAAACGATCAAGAAACTGCGGAAAAATCCGGGTTATCCCCGCCGACAGTTTCGTGTCCACCGGAATGATGGACTGACTGGCAGCGCGAGTACGTCGCAGATCATGATGATACGCATCGATCACCGGTTGATCGTTCATTGATGAATGGATCGTCGTTACCGTTCCATTTTCAATGCCAAACGCATCATCCAGCAGCTTGATTATAGGAATAATGCAATTGGTTGTGCAGGAAGCATTGGAAACGATGTGATGTTCGGCTTTTAATTGTTGATGATTGACGCCAAACACAATCGTCGCATCCAAATCCGTGGTTCCCGGATGGGAGAACAACACTTTCTTCGCTCCCGCCGACAAATGCGCTTCGCCATCGGCACGGCTGCCATAGACGCCGCTGCAATCCAGTACCACATCAACGCCAAGCTCGCGCCAGGGTAGCTGTTCGATCCCTGCCTGATGCAGCAGGCGGATGCAATCATCGCCAACATATAACTGATCGCATTCCTGGCGAATATCCCAGGGAAAACGACCATGACTCGAATCATATTTAAGCAGGTGGGCGATCCCTTCCGCGCTCGCCAGTTCATTAACGGCGACGACGCTAATTTCCGCCCGGCGACCCGATTCATACAGCGCACGTAAAACACTGCGACCAATACGGCCAAAACCGTTTATCGCAATACGAATTGTCATGGCGTTCCTTGTGTGGTGGTGATCATATCGTTCCCGTAGAATATACCCTTCTCACATGAAGTTGCAGCGTTGTTGGCGGCAACCCCCATTCCTTTGGGTACAATCAGTGTGTTGCAAAGAAAACGATGCCATAAATCCCTTACGGAAATGCAATTAATCCCACAACTGAAACGCTTCAGCTAGCATAAACGAATTAATCTGCAAAAGAAATATTCTCGCTCGGCGCACTTCAGAAGAGTGACCTGCGTCATAAAAAAACGCTGGGAGCGAATAATAAAATACCGGAAGCATTTTTAACGTTGTATGCAGCGGCCCACAGGGTAAGATCCAGGGATGGCGTTGATAATCAATAATAAAAAACCGCCAGATTGCTCTGGCGGTTCGCTCGCTACTCTTTCGTTCGCGTAAATTACTTCAGCAGCGCCCGCGCTTTCGCCACCACGTTATCCACGGTGAAGCCGAACTCTTCAAACAGCAGTTCGGCGGGGGCGGATTCACCGAAGCTCGTCATCCCCACGATCGCACCATTCAGGCCCACATACTTATACCAGTAGTCGGCGATAGCCGCTTCAATCGCCACACGAGCTGTGACGGCTTGCGGCAGCACCGCTTCCCGGTAGGCCGCATCCTGCTTGTCAAACGTATCGGTGGACGGCATCGAAACCACGCGAACCTGATGTCCTTCCGCCGTCAGCGTGTCATACGCGCCAACCGCCAGTTCGACTTCCGACCCCGTGGCAATCAGAATGACATCCGGCTGGCCGTCACTGTCTTTCAGCACGTAGGCGCCTTTCTCCACATCCGCCAGTTGCTGCGCGCTACGCGGCTGCTGGGCCAGATTCTGACGCGACAGGATCAGTGCGGTCGGGCCGTCCTGACGTTCAATGGCATACTTCCACGCCACCGCCGTTTCTACCTGATCTGCCGGACGCCAGGCGCTCATGTTCGGCGTCACCCGCAGGCTTGCCAGTTGCTCTACCGGCTGATGCGTCGGCCCGTCTTCGCCCAGACCGATGGAGTCATGGGTGTAAACATAAATACTGCGGATTTTCATCAGCGCCGCCATCCGCGCCGCGTTACGCGCGTATTCCACGAACATCAGAAAAGTGGCGGTGTACGGCAGGAAACCGCCGTGTAAGGCGATGCCATTGGCGATCGCGGTCATCCCGAATTCACGCACGCCATAGTGGATGTAGTTGCCAGCATGGTCTTTATCCAGTGAGGTGGAGCCAGACCAGATGGTCAGGTTGCTCGGCGCCAGGTCAGCTGAACCGCCGAGGAATTCCGGCAACAGTTTGCCGTAAGCTTCCAGTGCGTTCTGCGAGGCTTTACGGCTGGCGATTTTCGCTGGATTGGCCTGCAACTGCTCAATAAATTTCTGGGCATCCGCTTGCCAGTTGGCCGGCAGGTCGCCCGCGGTACGGCGCTTGAACTCGGCGGCCAGTTCCGGGTAGGCGCTGGCGTAGGCGGCAAACGCCTCATTCCAGGCTGCTTCTTTACGCTGTCCGGCCGCTTTCGCATCCCATTCGGCATAAATCTCAGCCGGGATTTCAAACGCCGGGTAGCGCCAGCCCAGTTGTTCGCGGGAAGCGGCCACTTCCGCATCACCCAGCGGCGCGCCATGAGAATCGTGCGTACCGGCCTTGTTCGGCGAACCGAAACCAATCACGGTTTTGCACATCAGTAACGACGGCTTTTCCGTGATCAGTTGAGCTTCGGCGATAGCACGTTTGATGGCGTCAGGATCGTGACCGTCTACGCCGCGCACCACATGCCAGCCATAGGCTTCGAAACGAGCGGCGGTGTCATCGGTAAACCAGCCTTCCACATGACCATCAATGGAGATGCCGTTGTCATCATAAAACGCTGTCAGTTTGCCGAGCTTCATGGTGCCGGCCAGCGAGCAGACTTCGTGGGAAATCCCTTCCATCATGCAGCCGTCGCCCAGGAATGCATAGGTGTGGTGGTTGACAATCTCATGGCCCGGACGGTTGAACTGCGCCGCCAGCGTGCGTTCGGCAATCGCCATCCCGACCGCGTTGGCGATCCCTTGTCCCAACGGGCCGGTGGTGGTTTCTATGCCCGCGGTATAACCATATTCCGGGTGTCCCGGCGTTTTGGAATGCAACTGGCGGAAATTTTTCAACTCCTCGATCGGCAGATCATAGCCCGTGAGGTGCAACAGGCTGTAAATAAGCATGGAGGCGTGGCCGTTGGACAGCACGAAACGGTCACGATTAGCCCAATTCGGGTTGGTCGGATTATGGTTCAGATAATCGCGCCACAGCACTTCGGCGATATCCGCCATACCCATCGGCGCGCCCGGATGACCGGATTTGGCTTTTTGCACGCTATCCATACTCAGCGCACGGATAGCATTAGCAAGGTCTTTACGAGAGGACATGCTTTACTCCAGATCGGATTGAACAGATGTCTTGCCAGACATTATGATATATAAATCAGTGGATTAATAAAAAAACACAACAGCAATATAGGTACAAATGTACATGAAAACCAGGGTGAATGCACATGGAACATGCGAGCAAAAAAGAGGATTTATGGTTTCGCAAACGCACCACACTTCTCCAGAACATTCCACACTGAATTCACAACGTATTAACCATGCTCAATGGGGGCGGACAAAGTTATACAAATCAGAATTCTTACTTGTTTATCCATGCTGTTTTCAGTTACGTTTATGCTGCTTTTTTTGCATACTATGCTGGTTAACAACCATATTGCTTAACAACACATTGCCAATATAACGATTAATCATTGTTTATCATCAATCTATCGTAGGGAAATGATGTCATGACAACCCGTACTTCTCTTATGCGCACATCCGCACTCGCTCTGTGCATCGCCGCCTTATTGAGTGGCTGCCAGAATCTGAATACCGACACATTAATGCAATCCGGCGCTCAGGCATTTCAGGCTGCCACACTGAGTGACGACGAAGTGAAAACACTCAGCAATCAGTCTTGTGAACAAATGGATAAAGAAGCGCAAATCGCTCCCGCCAGCAGCACCTATACCAAGCGACTGAACAACATTGCCGATGCGTTGGGGCATGATATAAACGGCACACCCGCCAACTATAAGGTGTACCTGACAAAAGACGTAAACGCCTGGGCGATGGCGAACGGCTGTATTCGGGTCTACAGCGGCCTGATGGACATGATGACGGATAACGAAGTCGAAGGCGTGCTGGGGCATGAGATGGGCCATGTCGCGCTGGGCCACACCCGTAAAGCCATGCAGGTCGCTTACGCCACGACAGCGGCGCGTACCGCCATCGCTTCCACCGGGGGCGTCGCCGCCTCTTTATCGCAGTCACAACTTGCCGATCTGGGTGAAAAACTGGTCAATGCCCAATTCTCACAGACTCAAGAAAGCCAGGCGGATGATTATTCATTCGATTTGCTGAAAAAACGCGGCATCAAACTTGAAGGATTGGCAACCAGCTTTGAGAAATTGGCCAAATTGGATGAAGGGCGCCAAAGCAGCATGTTTGATTCTCACCCTTCATCAATAGAGCGGGCAAATCATATCCGTGAGCGTATTGCTGCGGAAAAGTAATGCGGTGAGATTGAATCACCATTAGCCAGTAAGCTATTACGTCATTACTGCGGCACATTGGTATGCAGCTAAATTCGACTGCCAATGTGCCTTTTCTCTAATAACCCCCCCATTCCTTCCCCACAAGCGATCAGATTGTAAGGAACGCCATTATTCAGGAGCGCGTTTTATTCCGTAAATATTCTTTAATTATGTTTACCTATTCATGGCGAAAGCGTTTCCCTTTTTCACTGCCTCATGTTCTTCGCCAGCGCGTTTTATGGAAATAAGACGTTATAAAATACAGAGATAACACACAGGCTAATTGATAGCTTTATGAAATTGATATCGAAGATTCAATAGTTTTCATTGATTAAATTTCATTTTTTTAATATCTGTATTTAAAATGCCGGATCGATGTATTTTAAAGATAGAAATGGTTCAACAAATCAAGCATACTATGACTTCAGTCAGAAAAATATTTTCTAATATTATCATATGGATACAAATCTGACCTATTGCCGTGCCAACTATCATTTCCAGATATCTATTTTATAAAAAACTTACACGCTACTCGTTCTTAATAACTGGGTAACATTGAACAACATAAACAGCTGTTGTTAGCTTATGTTCTTTCTTCAAAATAAACGCATATGTGTTAAACGCCATGGATGTGAGAATTTACAGTAAATGTAACTTTACGACTGTGGGCTTACGGGAGATTCTGTCCAGCACGCCGATGCTAACCGTTAGGCCCGTTAATAGGTTCACTCTGCAACAAGGGAAGAAAAAATGCATTTTCATCATTGACGGCAGCAGTGAAGGGTTCGAGGAATACTATGAGTCAATAAGAACGCATTTTTATAATGTGGCTTCAGCGTTTCTTATCATCAATAATTCACCCCTTCATTTTCCGGTATGTATTGATGAAAAAACCATTCTTGTTTCTAAAGCGACATCGATAGATTATTTTTATAAATTCTTGGGTGTGGTGCATCAACATGACAAGCGCCTATTCTGCCCTGTCAGGCTATCTAAATCCGAGTATGCGGTTTTTAAGTATTGGAGCGCTGGCTGCACGGCGGAATCGATAGCCGATATGATTGGATTAAATAAAAAATCCGTGTTGAACAGTAAATCAAGATTACTGAATAAATATGGCGTTCAGGACAAAAATTCGTTGTTGCTTATCGCGAAGATCCTTTTCAGGGACAGCGCGGAGGAAGAAAGGGATGTGTCGCCACACCCCCTGGTAGGTCAACTCTCTTTCCGTTAGCGGTACGCCGTTTCACGTCAACGGCTTATTCATCTTCCAGATACGTATAGCCATAAAGACCGGTTTCAAACTCTCGCAGGAACTGTGCTTGCAGTTCCATGTCCAGATCGGTTTCTTTAACCTGATCACGGAAACGAGCCATCAGCACTTCAGGATCCAACTGAACATATTCCAGCATGTCGGCAACTGTATTTCCCTCATCAGACTCTTCAATCTCGACAGAGCCATCCTGGAACACAAAAATGTCAACGGTCGCGGTGTCGCCAAACAGATTATGCATATTCCCCAGAATTTCCTGATAAGCCCCGACCATGAAAAAGCCCAACAACGGCGGGTTTTCTGGATCGTATGGCGGCATCGGCATGGTTGTCGCGATACCGTCGCCATCAATATAATGATCGATAGAACCATCGGAATCACAGGTAATATCCAGCAGAACCGCGCGACGCTCCGGCAGTTTATCCAGTCCTTCCAGCGGCATGACCGGGAACAACTGATCGATCCCCCAGGCATCCGGCATAGACTGGAACAATGAAAAGTTCACATACAGCTTATCCGCCATACGCTCCTGCAATTCATCAATCACCGGACGGTGAGCGCGGTTACTGGGGTCCAACTGCTGCTGAATCTTCTGGCAGATACTGAGATAAAGCTGTTCCGCCTTCGCCCGCTGGGTCAAGTCCAGCATGCCGTGAGTATACTGAGTATGCACATCGTGCAAATCCATCTGGCTGTCATGCAACCACTCACGCAGTGAACGCCGTTTCCCCGGTTGTTTAATTTCCTGCCAGGTTGACCACAGGCTTTCCAATGCGCGTGGCGCGTTTTCGTCAGGTTCTGTCGGTTCACTGAATTCGTTACGCTCAACACCAATAATGTTGGATACCAACACAGTATGGTGAGCCGTCACCGCCCGCCCCGATTCCGTAATCACGGTTGGATGCGGTAATCCATGTTCATTACAGGCGTCGCCGATACCCCAAATCACATTGTTGGCATATTCATTCAGCCCATAGTTCACGGAACAATCCGACTGGGAGCGGGTTCCTTCGTAATCCACGCCCAGCCCGCCGCCTACGTCGAAACACTGGATATTGACGCCCAACTTGTGCAACTCAACGTAGAAGCGGGCTGATTCACGCACACCGGTCGCAATATCGCGAATATTCGCCAGTTGCGACCCCAGATGGAAATGCAGCAATTGCAGGCTTTCCAACCGTCCCGCGGCGCGCAGCGTTTCAACCAGTTGCAGAACCTGAACCGCCGCCAGACCAAATTTGGATTTCTCGCCGCCGCTGGACTGCCATTTGCCTGAACCTTGCGAAGCCAGACGCGCACGCACGCCAAGACGCGGGATCACATTCAGGCGCTCCGCTTCTTCCAGCACCATCTCTATCTCGGACATCTTTTCAATGACCAGATACACCTTGTGGCCAAGCTTTTCGCCGATCAGAGCCAGACGAATATATTCACGATCTTTATAACCATTGCAGACAATCACCGTGCGCGTCATGCCGGCGTGACCCAATACGGCCATGAGTTCGGCCTTGGAGCCTGCTTCCAGCCCCAACGGTTCTCCCGAACTGACCAGGGATTCAATCACGCGTCTATGCTGGTTTACCTTGATGGGATAAACCAGAAAATACCCTCCTTGGTAACCAAACGACTCTCGCGCCCGTTTAAATGCGGCATTAATCGAACGCAGGCGATGCTGAAGGATTTGCGGGAAACAGAACAACGCAGGGAGACGTTGATGGTTCTCCTCCTGCAATGTTTTGACCAATTTGGCCAGATCGACCCGCGCCTGCGGCACATCGGGATCAGGGCAAACGCTGATATGTCCTAACTCGTTGACATCGTAGTAATTATTACCCCACCAGGCAATATTGTAAGTACGAAGCATTTCGCTGGCATTCCGGTCATTCATGGCAACCTCCTGCATAGAGCGCAAATTTTCATGTTTACCCGTCGCTGACGAGCCTTGTTGAATCATGTCGTCAGACATAACGAACCTCTTCTTTTTTTATCCTGCAAATCACATCCGTACCTGCATTATTGGTAGCCCGCTGGAGCATGCCTGCAACATGCTGCATCGGCAGTGAAAACATCGGCAAAAAACCGGTCAGAAAACAGTTTGCCGCCGTTTTGTTACGCTTATTAGTGTAAAACACGTTGTCGGACTCCGTGGGACGGGTCAGAAAAACTCGTGGTAAAACCACAGGAAAAAAACATCTGGACCAGGGAAACGTCGCGGATTAACCGGCCCTGGAATCCTGTGTCGAATTTAAAGACAGGCAACTTCGGGCAAATAAAAAGAAGGGTTGAGCAGCCGACGCTATCGCGTCAGAAGAAAAGCGTTGCGGGCGCAACACACTCAGTAAACAACGGATCATTAATCCTATCACCTCCACGCGCGCCGCAAGCTATGCGGTCAGCTATCTAATGGAACAGTTAACTATTACATAACGGGTAATAAACCGCTCGCCGTTTATACAGATATGACGCCGGAAAAGCAAAATGAAAATGTCCCTGACAGCCTCTGACAAAAGAAGATAATACCGATGCCGTAAAACAGATAGCGCGTCAGCGTGAAAAACTACTGGCACTCAGGCCGGAAGGTGACCTAGAATGATAGCCATCCAGATGTTAATCCATCTATACCGATTAACCGATATACTGCTTAACGGCTTTGATTTGAAGGTAAAGAAACTCATGGCTAAACACCTTTTTACGTCTGAGTCCGTCTCTGAGGGACATCCTGACAAAATTGCTGACCAGATTTCCGATGCGGTTCTTGACGCCATCCTACAGCAAGATCCTAAAGCCCGCGTCGCTTGCGAGACTTACGTAAAGACCGGCATGGTGTTAGTGGGTGGTGAAATTACCACCAGCGCCTGGGTCGATATTGAAGAGATCACGCGTCGCACCGTGCGCGATATCGGTTATGTCAATTCCGAGATGGGCTTTGATGCCAACTCTTGCGCCGTGCTGAGCGCCATCGGCAAACAGTCTCCCGATATCAATCAGGGCGTTGACCGCAGCGATCCGCTGAAACAAGGCGCGGGCGATCAGGGCCTGATGTTTGGTTATGCGACCAATGAAACCGATGTGCTGATGCCAGCGCCGATTACTTACGCTCACCGCCTGGTTCAACGTCAGGCGGAAGTGCGCAAAAACGGGACGCTGCCGTGGTTGCGTCCCGATGCGAAAAGCCAGGTTACCTTCCTGTATGACGATGGCAAAATCGCCGGTATTGATGCCGTGGTTCTGTCCACCCAGCATGCTGAAGACATCTCTCAGAAGAACCTGCACGAAGCCGTGATGGAAGAAATCATCAAGCCGGTTCTGCCTGCGGAATGGTTGTCTGCCGGCACCAAATTCTTCATTAACCCGACCGGTCGTTTTGTTATCGGCGGCCCAATGGGTGACTGCGGTCTGACCGGTCGTAAAATCATTGTTGATACCTACGGCGGCGCGGCGCGTCACGGCGGCGGCGCGTTCTCCGGTAAAGATCCGTCGAAAGTTGACCGTTCTGCCGCTTACGCCGCGCGTTATGTTGCCAAGAACATCGTGGCCGCAGGTCTGGCGGATCGTTGCGAGATCCAGGTTTCCTATGCCATCGGCGTGGCTGAACCGACGTCCATCATGATAGAAACGTTTGGTACAGAGAAGATCGCCACCGAACAGCTTACTTTGCTGGTGCGTGAATTTTTCGACCTGCGTCCTTACGGATTGATTCAGATGCTGGATCTGTTGCACCCGATTTATCAGGAAACCGCTGCTTACGGACACTTTGGCCGCGAACATTTCCCCTGGGAAAAAACCGACAAGGCGGCACAGTTACGTGAAGCCGCGGGTTTATAATCCCCGGTTAACGCGATAAGCCGTCCAACAGCGCGCATGAAGAACGGCGAATGAAAATTCGCCGTTCTTCATTATCTCTTTCCGCACCTTTCCTGCCTATCCATCTATTGCATCCCCCTGCCGCTCGATTTATGCTCCCAGCCATGAACACACCACGAATTCCCATCGCTCATCATCAGGCAGTCATGCGATGCCTGCGCGCTAAGCTACAGCAGGCTAATGTCTTCCTGAACACCCATTACCCGGAACCAGCGATCAGTTACCAACAACGTGGCACAACGGCGGGCAGCGCCTGGCTTCAGCACTGGGAAATTCGGTTGAACCCCCTGTTGTTGCAAGAAAACCAGCAGGCTTTCATTGATGAGGTAGTCCCTCATGAACTCGCACATCTGCTGGTCTTTGCCCGTTTCGGTAAGGTTTCGCCACACGGCAAGGAATGGCGCTGGATGATGGAGCATGTGCTACAGGTTCCGGCAAGACGCACGCACCGCTTTGCGGTTCAGTCCGTACAAGGTCAAACGTTCTCTTATCAGTGTGATTGCCGACACCATGACTTAACCGTGCGGCGCCATAACCGGGTTCAACGCGGCGAAACAGAATATCGCTGTCGTTATTGTGGAAAAACCTTACGATTCAATGTAATAAATCCCATTTAAAATAAAACGCCTAGCATTAAAAACCAATTTTTGCATTTGCCTGCCGCCGCGACATCCGGTAGTCTGCCAGCTTTGTCGCTTATGGATTATTTGGAATATGCTACGCAAAATTCTCGCTTCCGCCGCGGTTGGGATCGGCTTCTTTTCCGCCGCCGCCTTCAGCCAAAACATAAATAACTTCACGCAGGCGAAAGCGGTTGCGGTAACGGTTAATCAGGGCGCGAAAACATTTTACTGCGGCTGCGACATTACATGGCAAGGCAAGAAAGGAACGCCAGATCTCAAATCTTGCGGCTATCAGGTCAGAAAAAACGCGTTGCGGGCTAATCGTATCGAGTGGGAACATGTCGTACCCGCCTGGCAGTTCGGCCATCAACGCCAGTGCTGGCAGGATGGCGGCAGAAAAAATTGCACTAAGGATCCGGTGTACCGCGAAATGGAAACCGATCTGCACAACCTGCAACCCGCCATCGGCGAAGTGAATGGCGATCGTGGGAATGCCATGTACGGACAGTGGAACGGCGGCGGCGATCAATACGGTCAATGCGAGATGAAAGTCGATTTCAAAAATAATCTGGCGGAGCCGCCAGCCCGCGCCCGTGGCGCGATTGCCCGTACCTACTTCTACATGCGCGACCGCTACCAGTTGCGTTTATCCCGTCAGCAAACCCAGTTATTCGAAGCCTGGAGCCTGCAATATCCCGTCACCCCGTGGGAATGCACGCGCGACCAACGGATTGCCGCGAAGCAAGGGAATCACAACCCCTACGTTCAACAGGCTTGCCAGTAGCTGTCCGGCTACCTACTATAACGGTTAATCAGCACAACCACCGTCAAGATGGCGGTGGTTCGTTTATCACGGATAGCAGGCTGTCCACCCCGAATTCACTACGCATAAGGTTAGAACATCAGCATGCGAATACCGCGCATTTTTCATCCAGAAATCCTTCCCGGCGCTGGAGGTGAAATCGAACTGAGCGAAGATGCCGCCAACCATGTAGGGCGTGTGCTGCGAATGAATACCGGCCAATTACTGCAATTGTTCGACGGCACTAATCAGGTGTTTGACGCAGAAATTATACAGGCTGGGAAAAAAAATGTGCGAGTACGCTTCACAGCAGGTAAGTTGGAAGACAAAGAGTCGCCATTGCACCTGCATCTTGGACAAGTCATGTCGCGCGGCGAAAAAATGGAGTTCACTATTCAGAAATCCATTGAACTTGGCGTGAATATCATTACTCCCTTGTTCTCTGCACGCTGTGGGGTAAAACTCGATACCGAGCGTCTTGAGAAGAAAGTCGGCCAATGGCAAAAAATCGCGATTGCCGCCTGTGAACAATGTGGCCGTAACCGCTTGCCAACCATTCGTTCTGCCATGACACTGGAAGCATGGTGTGCGGAACAGGATGCCGCGTTAAAACTCAATCTACACCCGCGAGCAACACAGAGCATCAATACATTGCCGCTGCCGGTTAGTCAGGTTCGACTGTTGATTGGCCCGGAAGGAGGTCTCTCCTCCAATGAAATTTCAATGACCGCAGAATACGGATTTACCGACATCCTGCTGGGGCCACGAGTGTTGCGAACAGAAACGACAGCGCTCACCGCGATTACAGCCTTACAGGTACGTTTCGGCGATCTGGGGTAAAGGAGAAAATAATGATCAAACTCGGTATTGTGATGGACCCTATCGACGCCATCAATATCAAGAAAGACACCAGCTTTGCCATGTTGCTGGAAGCACAGCGTCGTGGTTGGGAACTGCATTACATGGAGATGAATGATCTTTATCTGCATGCGGGCGTTGCGCGGGCAACCACGCGCCGTCTTAATGTCCAGTATGATTATGATGGCTGGTACGATTTCTCCGGCGAGCAGGATATCGCGCTGGAAGAGTTGGATGTGATGCTGATGCGTAAAGATCCGCCTTTCGATACGGAATTCATTTACGCCACCTACATTCTGGAGCGTGCGGAAGAGAAAGGCACGCTGATCGTAAACAAACCGCAAAGCCTGCGCGATTGTAACGAAAAGCTATTCACCGCCTGGTTCCCGCATCTGACACCGGATACGCTGGTTACCCGCAGCGCGGACAAACTGCGTCAATTCCACCAGAAACACGGCGATGTTATTCTGAAACCGCTGGATGGCATGGGCGGCACCTCTATTTTCCGGCTGAAACAGGATGATGCCAACGTTTCGGTGATTATTGAAACCCTGACCGAACATGCCAGCCGTTATTGCATGGCGCAAAATTATCTGCCGGCGATTAAAGATGGCGATAAACGCGTTCTAGTGGTTGATGGCGAACCAGTCCCTTATTGTCTGGCACGTATTCCCAAAAGCGGCGAAACCCGCGGCAATCTGGCGGCAGGCGGACGTGGCGAAGCTCGCCCGCTCAGCGAAAGCGACTGGAAAATAGCGCGCGACGTCGCCCCGACACTGAAGCAAAAAGGGCTGATTTTTGTTGGTCTGGATATTATTGGCGATCGACTGACGGAAATTAACGTCACCAGCCCCACCTGTGTGCGCGAAATTGAAGCCGCCTACCCGGATGTCTCTATTACAGGCATGCTGATGGATGCCATTGAAACACGTCTGGCCGCACGCCGCCGTTAACCGGTTTTGCCGAACCGGAAAAGCATAAATATCCGGCTCGCCTTTTTATGGCGAGCCGTTCATAAACGCCGACAGGGATCGATAAACTCACACAATGAATTTACAGCATCACTTTCTTATCGCTATGCCAGCACTACAGGACACGGTCTTTAAACGTTCGGTGGTCTATATTTGCGAACATAATGAAGAAGGCGCCATGGGATTGATCATCAATAAACCCATGGAACAGTTTACGGTGGAAAATGTGCTGAAAAAGCTGAAAATAGAACCTACGCCACGCGAGCCCGCCATCCGTTTGGATAAGCCGGTTTTCGTCGGCGGACCGTTAGCGGACGATCGCGGATTTATCCTCCACACGCCATGCACGGGTTTTGCTTCCAGCATCGGTATTTCCGAAGACACGATGATCACCACATCCAAAGATGTGCTGGAAACGCTGGGAACCGCCAGGCAGCCCCAAAATACGCTGGTCGCACTGGGTTATTCCGCCTGGGACAGCGGCCAACTCGAAAATGAACTGCTGGAAAACGCCTGGCTGACCACACCAGCGGATAAAGAGATCCTTTTCCGCACGCCGATTGCCGAACGCTGGCGCTTAGCGGCGAAAAAACTGGGGGTCGATATCCATAACATCTCCACTGAAGCAGGTCATGCCTGATGGCAAGCCGGACGATTCTTGCCTTTGATTTTGGCACCAAAAGTATTGGCGTGGCGATCGGTCAGGACATCACGCGCACCGCTCGTCCTCTCACTGCGTTTAAAGCCCAGGAAGGAATACCAGACTGGCAGCAGGTGGAAAAATTGTTGGCGGACTGGCGGCCCAACCTGGTGGTGGTCGGCTTACCGCTCAATATGGATGGTACGGAGCAACCGCTGACCGCACGGGCAAGAAAATTCGCCAATCGTCTGCATGGTCGTTTTGGCGTCCAGATAGCGCTGCATGATGAGCGCCTGAGCACGGTAGAAGCGCGGGCCGGACTGTTTGAACGAGGTGGCTTTCGAGCGCTGGATAAAGGTAGTGTGGACGCGGAATCAGCCGTCATTATTCTGGAAAGCTGGTTTGCCGCGCAAACATCGTAAAAAATGAAAAAAAGCACGTTCAGTGCGCCTGATGCCACAGGCACACTGAAGGATAAATCAGCAACCCTCGGTGAAAAAGCGGTGCTTACGCATCCGGGAACTCACGGATAAAACGCTCCACATCATTCACCATGGCTTCTGTGCCAACAAAGAAAGGCGAACGCTGGTGCAATTTCTCCGGCGTGATATCCAGAATACGGTTCTTGCCATCACTGGCTTTGCCGCCTGCCTGCTCCGCCAAAAACGCCATCGGGTTACATTCGTAGAGCAAACGCAACTTGCCTTGCGGATAGCTGGCGGTGCTTGGATAAAGATAAATCCCGCCTTTAAGCAGGTTACGATGGAAATCCGCCACCAGTGAACCGATGTAACGTGAAGTGTAAGGACGTTGTGTTGCCTCGTCCTGCTCCTGACAATATTTAATGTATTTCTTCACGCCGCTCGGAAACTTGATGTAGTTCCCTTCGTTAATGGAATACATATTCCCTTTTTCCGGGAAGCAAACCTTTTCATGCGACAGACAGAACACGCCGAGCGACGGATCATACGTAAAGGCATGGACGCCGTGACCGGTGGTGTAGACCAGCATGGTGGATGAACCATAAACGATGTAGCCCGCCGCCACCTGCTTGTTACCCGCTTGCAGGAAATCCTCTTCCGTCACCGGCTGACCCAAGGGGGTAATACGACGATAAATTGAGAAAATGGTGCCGACGGAAACATTAACATCAATATTCGAGGAACCGTCCAGTGGATCCATCAATACCACATACTTGGCGTTCTCAGCCCGGTCACCGTCAAAGATAACGATATCGTCTTCTTCTTCGGAGGCAATACCGGCCACTTCGCCACGCGCTTTTAAAGCCGCTTTCAATTTCTCATTGGCATACAGATCGAGTTTCATCTGTACTTCGCCCTGAATATTGGAAATGCCGCTGGTTCCCAGAATATCAACCAAACCCGCTTTATTAATATCGCGGTGGATAATCTTGGCGCCCAGCTTAATCGCTGACAACAGTGCGGTAAGCTCACCGGTGGCATGAGAGAAATCGTGCTGTTTTTCGACGATAAATTCGCCTAACGTTTTCATAACACTATCCCAAATCTACGAATGAAAAGCGGCTCCATTTATACACCGCCAACGTTTGCGCATGCAGTGTAGCCCAAAGAGAAACCGAGTACCTAGTCAAATCCATTTCTTCTGCTGGATTCATGGCGTTAGAATGTGACGCAGATTCACTTGACGATGGAAAATGCATGCGTATTCATATTTTAGGTATCTGCGGCACCTTTATGGGCGGTCTGGCGCTGCTGGCCCGCGCATTAGGGCATCAGGTAACAGGCTCAGATGCGAACGTATATCCGCCCATGAGTACCTTACTGCAAGAACAGGGGATCACGCTGACTCAGGGGTATGATCCTGCGCAACTCGACCCTGCTCCCGATCTGGTTATCGTGGGTAATGCGATGACGCGTGGAAATCCCTGCGTTGAGGCCGTTCTGGAACAAGGATTACCCTATGTGTCCGGTCCGCAATGGCTGCATGATTATGTTTTACGTGATCGTTGGGTGATTGCCGTGGCGGGGACGCACGGTAAAACAACCACAGCAGGCATGGTGACCTGGATTCTGGAAGATTGCGGCTATAAGCCCGGTTTTGTCATCGGCGGCGTACCGGGGAATTTTACGGTTTCCGCTCGTCTGGGCGATAGTCCGTTTATGGTTATCGAAGCTGATGAGTATGACTGCGCCTTCTTCGATAAACGTTCCAAATTTGTCCACTACAGCCCGCGGACATTGGTTCTCAATAATCTCGAATTCGATCACGCCGATATCTTCGACGATCTGAAAGCCATTCAAAAACAGTTTCACCATCTGGTGCGTCTGGTGCCCGGTAGCGGTAAAATCATCTTGCCCGCCAATGATATTCACCTCAAGCAAGTCATGGCGATGGGATGCTGGAGCGAGCAGGAACTGGTAGGAGAGGACGGTGTGTGGAATGCGAAAAAAATGACCGCCGATGCCAGCCAGTATCAGATTTACCACAATGGCGAACACGTTGGTGAAGTCCATTGGGGATTAGTCGGCGAGCACAACATGCATAATGGGCTGATGGCCGTCGCCGCGTGCCACCATGTGGGCGTCCTGCCGGCTGATGCCTGCCGTGCGCTGGGGAAATTTATCAACGCGCGTCGTCGTCTTGAATTACGAGGCTCGGCGCATGGCGTGACCGTCTATGATGATTTCGCCCACCATCCTACCGCCATTCTCGCGACGCTCGCCGCATTACGCAGCAAAGTCGGCGGTACAGCCCGTATTCTGGCGGTGCTTGAACCCCGTTCGAACACCATGAAAATGGGCATGTGTAAAAATGAACTGGCGCCCTCGCTGGGCCGAGCTGATGAAGTCTTTTTATTCCAGCCCGCCCATATTCCCTGGCAGGTTGCCGAAGTCGCCGAGGCCTGCGTCCAACCGGCGCACTGGAGCGCGGATGTCGATACGCTGGTTGAAATGATTGTGAAAACCGCCCAGCCAGGCGATCACATTCTGGTGATGAGTAACGGTGGCTTCAACAACATCCATAATAAACTGCTGGATGCCTTGCAGCATAGGGCACAGGCGGAAAGCGTCGTGGATGAATAGATAATTAATAACCAAAAGGACGGGAAATCCCGTCCTTTCTTCTTTATACCTAATACCTATTTATACCTATCGCTTTACACACATTTGCAGCATAGGGATTAAGCGTCGAACGGATCACGCAGGATAATCGTTTCACTACGATCCGGGCCGGTAGAGATAATATCAACCGGAACCCCTGTCACTTCTTCCACACGTTTAATATAGTTGCGTGCGGCCTGTGGCAGTTTGCTGTATTCCTGAACGCCAAAGGTGCTTTCAGACCAGCCAGGCAAGGTTTCATAGATCGGCTCAATACCTTCCCAGCCTTCCGCCGCCAGCGGGGTGGTATCCACTTCACGACCATCAGGCATGCGGTATCCCACACAGATTTTGACTTCTTTCAGGCCATCCAGCACATCCAGTTTGGTCATACAGAAACCTGACAGCGAATTAATCTGTACAGCACGGCGAACCGCTACGGCGTCCAGCCAGCCAGTACGACGGCGGCGGCCAGTGGTGGCGCCAAATTCATTACCTTTCTGCGTAAGGTATTCGCCGACATCATCAAACAACTCGGTAGGGAACGGACCGGCGCCTACGCGAGTAGAATAGGCTTTCACAATACCCAGAACGTAATCAACGTAACGCGGGCCCAGACCGGAACCGGTCGCCACACCACCCGCCGTGGTATTGGAAGAGGTCACATACGGATAAGTCCCATGGTCAATATCCAGCAGCGTCCCTTGCGCGCCTTCAAACATGACCAAATCACCACGCAAATGAGCTTTATGCAGCAGGTCGGAAACATCAACCACCATAGCGGTCAGGATGTCAGCGATCGCCAGTACCTCGTCCAGCACTTTCTGGTAGTCGACAGCTTCGACTTTATAGTAGTTAACCAGTTGGAAGTTATGGTACTCAACGATCTCCTTCAACTTAACGGCAAACGTTTCCTTGTTGAAGAGATCGCCCACACGCAATCCACGACGGGCGACTTTATCTTCATAAGCCGGCCCGATACCACGACCAGTCGTGCCGATGGCTTTGGCGCCGCGCGCTTTCTCACGTGCGTTATCCAAGGCGACATGATAAGGCAGAATTAACGGACAAGCTTCAGAAAGCAATAAACGCTCGCGTACCGGGACGCCACGCGCTTCAAGTTCCGTCATCTCTTTCATGAGCGCGTCAGGCGCCAGCACAACACCGTTACCGATGATGCTGACAACATTTTCACGCAGGATGCCAGAGGGAATTAGATGAAGAACGGTTTTTTCACCGTTGATAACCAGAGTATGACCAGCATTGTGGCCACCTTGGTAGCGCACAACATATTTAGCCCGTTCAGTCAGCAGGTCGACGACCTTGCCTTTACCTTCGTCACCCCATTGGGTGCCCAGTACGACGACGTTCTTACCCATCTCAAGAATCACCAGGTTGCTTAAAAAAGGATTCTAACATCTCATTTGCGCGCTTTCAGTACTTTTAGCACACGTTTGCGCACATTTTTTAGATGAATTTTAGCTCCCCATCCGGCTACGCAACATATAGTAGATAACACAACCAGCCACCACTATTCCGCCGCCGAAACGCCGTAATGTGTTATCCGGCAACTGCGCCATTGCCAAAATCATACGCCGCCAGAGACGGGGCAACAGCAGAGGCCCCAGCCCTTCGATAATCAACACCAGCCCCAGGGCCATCCATACAGTTTCATTCATAAAAACTCCCAAAAACCCGGTTCGGGCATGGAAAATCCGCCGTAAAAAAAGCCCGTAAACACGGGCTTTAGAAAGATTTTACTTAGGATAACGATTAACGACCGAGCGACGTTTCCGGCGATTTCATATAGCGGAAGAAATCACTATCCGGGCTCAGTACCATCACATCCTGATTAGAACTGAAGCTACTTTCATACGCGCGGAGACTACGAATGAAGGAATAGAAATCAGGATCTTCACTGAATGCATTGGCAAACAGTTTCGCGGCTTCCGCATCCCCTTCACCACGGGTAATCCGTCCTTGACGTTCAGCTTCAGCCAGCGTGCGCGTTACTTCATAGTCGGCTGTGGCTTTCAGTTTTTCCGCTTCCTCCTGACCCTGAGAACGGTGGCGACGCGCAACCGCTTCACGCTCTGCACGCATACGCTGATAAATGGCATCAGACACTTCCGTCGGCAGGTTGATCTGCTTGATACGCACATCAATCACCTCAATCCCCAACGCCGCCATACTGTTCGGGTTAATATGCGGCTGGTTGCCAGTCGTTTCCTGCTCAACACGGGCCGCCGCTGAAGCAATGGCGTTATCTGCCTCGGTGGTTTCGCCAGTCCCGGTGTTCAATGCATCGCGCACATCGGTCATCAACTGACCACGGGAATCAGTAACGATACCTTTCAAATCCAGGCGACCAATCTCGGAACGCAGGCGGTCACTGAATTTACGCTTGAGCAGCACTTCGGCCTGAGAGATATCCCCGCCGCCTGTCGCCAGATAGTAGCGGCTGAAATCACTGATCCGCCATTTGATATAGGAATCAATGATCAGGTCTTTCTGTTCTTTGGTAATGAAGCGATCGGCCTGATTCTCCATAGTCTGAATACGCGCATCCAGCATTTTCACAGAGTCGATGAACGGAATTTTAAACTGCAATCCCGGTACATAAATCAGAGGCTTATTCTCATCATCACGCAACACTTTGCCAAAACGCATCACAATACCGCGCTGACCTTCCTGCACCACGAACAGTGACGCATAGACCACCATCAGTACCAGGATCAGAATAAATAGTAAGGGCTTACGCATTGATTATTCTCTCCCTACTCGAGTGATATCATCACGCTGCGCATTCGCTCTGCGTTGATCCATGATATTTCCACTGTTGCTGCTTCGTGTCTGATTGGAGTTCACACCGCTGTTACCCGATGTGGCCGGCAAACGCAACGGGCTGGCATTGCTGTTATTGCTCTGGGTATTATCGCCGCTACTCTGACCACGCAGCATCTGATCCAACGGCAAGACCATCAGGTTGCCGCCTTTGTCATTAACCAGCACCTTCCGGGTATGGCTCAGGACACGTTCCATAGTTTCGATATACAGACGCTCGCGAGTAATTTCCGGCGCCGCTTTATACTCCGGCAATACTCTGGCGAAACGGGCGACCTCACCCTGCGCTTCCAGAACAGTACGTGTTTTATAAGCACGCGCCTCTTCCAGAATACGCTGCGCCTGACCGTTGGCGCGCGGCTGAACTTCATTGGCATACGCTTCGGCTTCACGAATGTATTGCTGTTCGTTTTCACGAGCGGCAATCGCATCGTCAAACGCCGCTTTCACTTCTTCTGGCGGACGCGCCGCCTGGAAGTTGACGTCCAGCAGGGTTATCCCCATGTTGTACGGACGCACGGTTTCTTCAAGTACGCGCTGGGTATCAGTACGAACGATGGTACGGCCTTCAGTCAGGATCTTGTCCATGGTGTATTTACCGATAACGCCGCGCAGGGCGCTGTCGGTTGCCTGGCGCAAGCTGTCATCGGCATTAGTTACGCTAAACAAGTAGCGCTCCGGTTCCGTGACGCGATACTGAACGTTCATCTCCACCCGCACGACATTTTCGTCCGAGGTCAACATCACGCCTGCCGTAGCCAGTTCCCGCACTGACTCGACGTTCACCGCTCTGACAGAATCAATGAACGTGGGCTTCCAGTTCAGACCAGGCTCCACCTGATGGCTGAATTTACCAAAACGCGTCACCACGCCGCGTTCGGCTTCTTTAATGGTATAGAAGCCACTGGCCGCCCAAATGATGACAGCGGCAACCGCCACAATACCGACCACCCGACCACCAAGGCCGGAACCACCGGACGTACCGCCGTTGGAACCCGAACTTCTTCCGCCTCCCAGTTCGCTGAGCTTTTTACTCAGCTTACGGAAGATATCGTCGAGATCCGGTGGCCCCTGATCTCGACCACCTTTATTGTTATTACCGCCAGAGTTGCCGCTATTATTATTGCTGCTCCCCCACGGGTCGCGGTCCTGTCCGTTATTACCGGGCTGATTCCACGCCATGTTTTAGCTCCATTCTTTATGATAGATGTTCTTCAGGTTCAATGTCCCAGAGTCCGCCAGACTATTTCTTCGCCGTTCAAACCGTTTTGTCAGTCAGGCAATATAATCCGTCAGTTTCTGCTCTTGTTTACAGAGGCGACGCCAGTCGGTAATCGGCATGCGGATAACCAGACCGATTTGTCCATCCTCTTCAATCCATTCTTTCTCTATTGCCTGAAGCTGGTAAAAACGACTGCGCAGGCGTCCAGCCTGCGGGGGAAGAGACAACGTATATTGCGCAATTTCCCCGGATAGCCGTTCGGTCAACGCTTGAAATAGCAACGGAATACCTTCGCCGGTCTGCGCTGAAAGCCAGACTCTGACCGGCAAATTTTCTTCATTACGATCGATACGTGGCGTGAAATCCTCCAGCATATCAATCTTGTTCATTACTAACAGCGAAGGAATTTCATCCGCTTCGATCTCTGCCAACACGCTATCCACCGCCTCGATATTCTCGTCAAGACGAGGATCGGCGGCATCAACGACATGCAGTAACAGGGAAGCCTGACGCGTTTCCTGCAATGTAGCCTTAAACGCCGCCACCAAATCATGCGGTAGCTGACGGATAAAACCTACGGTATCCGCCAGCACCGTATCCCCGACATCATCCACCTCAATACGGCGCAATGTTGGGTCCAGTGTGGCAAATAATTGATCAGCGGCATACACGTCCGCCGATGTCATAATATTAAACAACGTTGATTTACCGGCGTTGGTATAACCGACCAGTGAAACTGTCGGCACGTCGGCACGCATTCGCGCCCGCCGCCCCTGTTCACGTTGTTTTTCCACCCGTTCAAGACGGGATAAAATCTGGCTGATGCGATTACGTAGCAGACGACGGTCCGTTTCAAGCTGGGTTTCACCCGGCCCACGTAAACCGATACCGCCTTTTTGACGTTCAAGGTGCGTCCAGCCGCGAACCAGACGCGTAGCCAAGTGACGCAACTGCGCCAACTCCACCTGCAATTTACCTTCGTGAGTCCGCGCGCGCTGGGCGAAAATATCCAGAATCAGTCCGGTGCGGTCAATAACCCGGCACTCGCATAAACGCTCAAGATTACGTTCCTGCGCCGGTGTCAGGGCATGATCAAACAGCACCACAAACGCATTTGTCTCTTTTACGACCTGAGCAATTTCTTCGGCTTTGCCTTCGCCGACAAAATACTTGGGATGCGGCGCCTTACGGCTGCCGGTAATCACCTGTAACGACTCAATACCCGCGGAAGACACCAGCGATTCAAACTCCAGCAAATCTTCCGTATCTTTATCTTGCGAGAAGTAAATATGAACTAGTATGGCCCGTTCACCGGCTTCATAACGGTCAAACAAGCGAGTAACCTCTCAAACGAACAAAAAACACCAAGGCGAGGGAAACTGGCGATACATTCAGCGCCCCCGCCGTGGTGAATTGACAATACGCTTTATTCAGCGTCATCACTTTCCTGGGGCTGTTGCTGCTGACCAGCCGGGTTGCTGCCATGATAGTTGCTGGTGCCTGGATTATTGCTATGATGAGACACCGGACGGGATGGAACAACGGTAGAAATGGCATGCTTATACACCATCTGGCTCACCGTGTTTTTTAACAAAATGACAAACTGATCAAAAGACTCAATCTGACCTTGCAACTTGATGCCATTCACCAAATAAATCGAAACCGGAACACGTTCGCGACGCAATGCGTTCAGGAACGGGTCTTGCAAAGATTGCCCCTTAGCCATTCTATATTTTCCTTATTTGTTTGTTGTTTGTAACAAAGAACCCTATGGCTCTAAAATAATGATGTCAAAAATTTGTGCGCTGAGACTCGCTAATTGTACACAATCACTCAACCTATGCACTAACAACCTGTATTACCTTGTCCAGTGCTTCTTTTGAGTTTTCGCTATCCAACCAGCAGACATCATCCCAACCACGCAACCAAGTCATCTGACGCTTGGCAAGTTGCCTTGTCGCACAGATTCCCCGATAAACCATTTCATCGTAATCAACTTCACCGGATAAATATGACCACATCTGGCGATAACCGACACAACGAATGGAAGGCAATTCCGTATGCAAATCGCTACGGGCAAAAAGCGCCCGGGCCTCCGTTTCAAAACCTGCCGCCAACATCTGATGAAAACGCAGTTCAATACGCTGATGCAACAACTCGCGAGTCGCCGGGGCGATAGCAAACTGATGAACCTGATACGGCAACGCTTCACCAGACATTTTTGTCAGTTCAGTTAAAGTGTTACCTGAAACGAAAAAAACTTCCAGTGCCCGCGAAAGTCTCTGTGGATCATTTGGATGAATCCGAGCCGCGGCAACCGGATCTATCTCACATAACTGGCGGTGCATGGCTTCCCAGCCCTTTTCCCTGGCCTGCGCCTCAATACGTTGCCGTACCGTCGCATCGGCGCCAGGCAGGGGAGAAAGCCCTTCCAGTAACGCTTTAAAGTAAAGCATTGTACCCCCGACTAACAGGGGAATTCGCCCGGCCGCGCTGATTTGCGCCATTTCCCGCAATGCATCGCGCCGGAAATCCGCCGCCGAATAGGACTCCGCCGGGTCGAGGATATCGATCAGGCGATGCGGCGCCTGAGCCAGTTCTTCCGCACTCGGTTTTGCGGTGCCGATATCCATCCCTCTATAGATGAGGGCTGAATCAACGCTAATCAACTCTACGGGCAAATATTGCCGCAATGCCATCGCCAGCGCCGTTTTACCCGATGCCGTCGGCCCCATGATAAAAATGGCGGGGGACAACGTGGTTTTTGCAAAATCACTCATGTTCCAGAGCCTTGATAACGGCAGCGATATCCATCATGTGTAAAAGTTCAGGCGGCGGCGCCTTGACCAACTGAGGGCAAAGCCGCTCGACATCCGTCAGGAGTTGTATCGCCTGAGAATGCCCCCAAACCTCCTGTTCGCTCTGCAACCGGGCCGCCAGCCATCCGGCCAGCGCGTGCGGCTCAACCGTCTGACAATCGGCCAGATAGCCTAACAGTTCAGAGATCAAGTTTTGTAAATTTTGTTGGCGTAATGGTAAAGGTACGGCTCTTAACGTGGCGCGCTGCGCCTCGACCAGCACGTCAATGCCAAATGTCGTCAATAACGCCCGATGCGTCGCCAGTATGTTAAGTTCGGACTTGTTCAGCGTCAGACGTTGCGGGATAAGAAGCGGTTGCGGCCGCAGACCACCTTCAGGCGGCGTCAACTGCGCCGCTTTCAGATAACAGGCGGCCACCGGCAACGAAAGCAGCGCCAGCCCGTTGCGATATTCCAGCACCGCGTAACAAGGTGGATACACCGTCAGCACGCGCCCAAAACCAGCGGTGTTGCTCGCCAACGGCGACTCAATAACGGCACGCGTTTTTTCAACTTGCGCCGCAGTTGAATCCGCCGCCGGCGGCGCTGATGAAACCTGGCGGGATGAAGGCTCCTCGGCGTCAGCCTGCAACAGCTTGCGGTACAGTTCGCCTTGTTTCTTCTGATACGAAGAACCCGCCGGATAGTGAGGCTCCCGCGCTTTACCCGACCGTTCGCCAGACTTTTCTGTCGGCGCGGAAGCAGGCTGGGCAAAATGGTTTGCACCGGCGGCGGTGCGGTTTTCTTGTCGCCACGCTATTTGCTGCGCGATCTCCGGCTCAGTGACGGTAAGCGCGGGCGCGGATGCCTGCTGCAATACCGTCATCACCGCCTGATAAATAAAATCATGCACCAGCCGCGCCTGATGAAAGCGAACTTCATGCTTGGCCGGATGCACATTCACGTCCACCTGATGAGGGTCAATCTCCAGATAGAGTACGTAAGCGGGTTGCTGATCGTCGTTAAGCTGATCCTGATACGCTTGCCGAATCGCATGGTTGATTAACCGATCGCGCATCATGCGTCGGTTAACATAGCAATACTGCATTTCTGACAATTGCTTTGCCCCGGCGGGATCGGCCACCCAGCCACGGATAGTCAAATCGTCATGCTGCCAGAACACCGTTAACGCATGCTGTAAAAACGCACTGCCGCAGATACTGCCCAGACGACGTTCATGTTGAGAAGGATCGCTCGCCGGACGATATTGCCGGATCAGTTTACCGTTATGATGCAGCGTGATGGCGACATTGAAATGCGCCAGCGCAATCCGGCGCACCACCTCGTCAATGTGGGTGAATTCAGTTTTTTCCGTGCGCATGAATTTACGTCGGGCTGGCGTGTTGTAAAACAGATCCAACACTTCCAACGTGGTGCCAACCGGATGCGCCGCGGGTTTGACGGTGACCGCCATGTCCCGGCCTTCCGCATAAGCCTGCCATGCCTCAGACTGCTCCGCGGTACGCGACGTCAGCATCAACCGGGAAACCGAACTGATGCTGGCCAGCGCTTCGCCGCGAAATCCCATGCTGACAATGGCTTCCAAATCATCAAGCGTGGCGATCTTGCTGGTGGCGTGACGCGCCAGCGCCAGCGTCAATTCATCCTTCCCGATGCCGCCGCCGTTGTCGCGGATACGTATCAACTTGGCGCCGCCGCGTTCTATCTCGATATCAATACGCGTCGCGCCGGCATCCAGACTGTTTTCCACCAATTCCTTAACCACGGAAGCGGGACGCTCCACCACTTCCCCGGCAGCAATCTGATTGGCTAATTGCGGCGGCAGAACCTGAATCGGCATGGCGTTTCCCTCTTACATTTCCGAATAAAAAAATCAGCGTAAGTCAGTCTTATGCAGACGGAATAATCAACGTCTGACCCAGTTGCACAGCGCCTGAACGCATATTATTGGCCTGCTGGATCGCTTTCATGCTGACGCCATAGCGGGCAGCGATCGCACTCAGGCTATCACCACGTACCACTTTATGTTTCACCGGCGCTGCTTTTTTCGTATTCGCCATTGAAACCCGCTGCTTTGATCCTGACGCCGGGATCACCAGACGCTGCCCGACCCAGACGATATCTTTATTCAACTTATTCAACTCGCGGATCGATGCCATGCTCACGCCGTAGCGCGAGGCAATGGCAGACAGCGTTTCGCCGCGCACGACGGTGTGGCGAGTTGTCCCGCCGTTATTACTTCCGCTTCTTTTTTCCACCGGCGTAGTGACGCTGGTTGAGCTTCTACTGACCGCCGATTGCGCTGGGCGGCCTTCCTGCTTTGGGGCGGATTGTAGCGGGTGCGTCTGGAAATAACGCCTCAAGCCCTGATAAATCGCACTGGCGATTTTCTCCTGATAGGCGTTGTTGCCCAACAGCCGTTCTTCTTCTACATTGCTGATAAACCCGGTTTCAATCAGTAACGACGGAATATCCGGCGAACGCAATACCCCCAGACTGGCATGTTCAGGCCGGCGCTTATGCAATCCGCCGATGCGTTGCAACTCACTCAGCACCTGAGTTGCAACGTCATAACCGACCCGCTGCGAATGCCCAAACTGCAAATCCAATACCGCCTGGCTTAAATAAGGATCGGCGGTGCTGTTAGCCAGCAAATCTCCGGCTCCGCCCAGCAATTCAGACTGCTTCTCATGCTGTTCCAGCCAGTTGGCCATTTCGCTGTTCGCCCGGCGGTTCGACAATACCCATACCGAAGCGCCTTTGGCGCTGCGATTCGGCGCGGCATCCGCATGAATAGAAACCAGAATATTGGCCCCATGTTTACGCGCTACTTCTGAACGTCCCATCACCGAGACAAAATAGTCGCCGTCACGGGTGAGTACCGGTTTGAAAGCGGGATCGTTGTTCAGCAGCGTTTGTAGCTTACGGGCTATCGCAATGGTGACATTCTTTTCCCGTAATCCGTTCAGGCCTATTGCACCGGGATCCTGTCCGCCGTGTCCGGCGTCGATAGCCACCACCACACGCTCATTGATCTCCGTCGCCCGTGCTGGCGTTCGGACCGGCTTCCGGGCTGACGCGTTGCTATTGACGACCACTGTTGGCTTGTTGTCAAACGGGTTTTTCGCTGGCGCTGACGCCGCCGGGCGTGGCGGAGGGGAAGCCGTCGGCGCGTTTCCCGCTACCGTTTTCGGTTTATCTCCCGTCACCGTAAAGACCACGGTATAACCGGAACCGGTTTTGCGCGTCACGGCGCGGGTTCTGGCTGGCTGCGTCAAATCCAGCACCAAACGCAGGCTTTGCGCATCCTGCGCATTGCTGGTGCGAATACGTTTAATCAGATTCTGTCCGCTAAAATTCAGCGGCAACCCCTGGATCACGGCGGTCTGACGAATATCAATCACTACCCTGGCTGGGTTACTGAGCGGGAAGAACGCATAGATAGGCTGGCCGCTGAAACTCAGGCTGAGCGTTGCCTGACCGGAAGCATTATCCACTTGAATATCAGACAGGTTGGCCGCCCAGACCGATCCGGCGAGCGTCAGCCATACACACAGCAATAGCTTAATCATACGGCTCATCATGGCGCATTTATCCCTGTCTGCCGGGCCAGTCGTTGCAAAATCGCCTCCCCCTGCGCCGATACAGCGTAGAGGTCAGCTTGTCGGCCTTGTTCCTGATAATGCAGATGCAGTTCAAGATCGGCATCGGGTAATACGCCCGCGCCTTGCTGCGGCCACTCTATCAGACAGATTGCATCCTGTTGCAGATAATCGCGGATCCCCATGAATTCAAGCTCTTCTGGATCGGCAAGCCGATAGAGATCAAAGTGATAGACCGCCAGCGGCGTAAGTTCATAGGGTTCGACGAGCGTATAGGTCGGGCTTTTTACATTCCCTTTATGACCAAGTGCCTGCAAAAAGCCGCGGCTGAGCGTGGTTTTCCCCGCCCCTAAATCGCCATAAAGATGAATAACAGTGGCGCTCTCGCAAGCTTTAGCCAGCGCAGCGCCTAACGCGATGGTTGCTGCCTCATCTGGCAGAGGTAATACAATTTTTTTCATTCTGTCTTTTCTAAGGGTATCCGCTCAGGATTTACATACTGGGACAACACAGGCATCAGATCGGTTGCCAACATACCACGGGTTCCGCGTTGTTCCGCCAGCCAGTCAGCAGCCGCGCCATGCACGACGCAACCGGCGCAGGCGGCATCATACAGCGATAATTTTTGCGCCAGCAAACCGCCGATGATCCCGGCCAGCACATCGCCCATACCGCCCGTCGCCATGCCAGGGTTGCCGACATCAGCAATGGCAAGCGCCCCTTGCTCGCTGGCAATCACCGTTCCCGCACCTTTTAATACCACAATACCGCCATAGCGTTTTACCAGTTTTTGACTTGCAAGTAAGCGATCACTTTCAATCTCAGATACGCGACAGTTCAATAACCGAGCCGCCTCTCCGGGGTGTGGCGTCAATACGCGATTCTGCCGTTTATATGGATTGATTGCCAGCAGGTTAAGCGCATCCGCATCCCATAACATGGGTTTGTTACAATTTTCTGCTAATCGCAGCGCATTTCGCCCCCATTCGTCCTGTCCCAAGCCGGGGCCAATCACCACCACATCCGCCCATTCCAGTCCCTGCCGTAACGAGTCCGCGGTCAATTCCTGCGTCATCAGTTCAGGACGAGCCGCTAACAAAGCGGACAAATATTGCTTGTGAGTAAGTACTCGCACCAATCCTGCACCACTTCTCATCGCGGCTTCTCCTGCCATCAATACCGCGCCCCCCGTGCCGTCATTGCCGCCGACTATCAGCAACCGACCGTTGTCGCCTTTGTGTGCCGTCGCGCGCCGTGGCATTAACCATGCCGCCAGCGATGCGGCGCTAAGCCGCCTGATTGGGGCGGGTTGTCCAGCCAGCCAACCGGATAAACCCAATGCACTATAATGTAGCTTGCCGACATGATCGCGAGCATGTCCTGTCAACAAACCCGGTTTCAACGCAATAAACGTTACCGTATGCGCTGCCCGGATAGCCTCGCCCGCACAGCATCCTGTTTCCGCATTTAATCCAGAAGGAACATCAAGAGAAACAATCGGCGCCGCGTGAGCATTGGCCTGAGCAATCAAGGCGTCATAAGGTGAACGCGGCGCAGCGGAAAGACCCGTACCCAGCAGCCCATCAATAATCAGGTCAATCGTTTCAGGCCATGCATCGTCTGCTTCATGGATTTCTCCGCCCTGGGCCAGCCAAGCCTGACGTGCGGCCTGAGCTTCCTCAGGTAAAGGTCGTTGCCCGGAACAGACCATCACATACGGCGTTATTCCGGCGGTCAGCGCCAGCGACGCGACTACATAACCATCGCCGCCGTTATTGCCGTGCCCGATAAGAATAAGCCAGTGTCGGGCGGTGGGATACTGTCGGCAGGCAACCTCAAATGCCGCTTCGCCCGCTCGTTGCATCAGCGTGCTTAATGAAATGCCCGACTCGCTGGCTGCCCTAGCTTCTTCACTGCGTAACCATCCTGCGCCAAATACCGCGCACGGCAAAGCTTCTGCGTCCCGCTGTTGGTGGTCAGCCATCACATCCCCCGGAAAGTGCCACTGAATGGTTCCAACTTAGCAAGCAAATGAAGCAATCGCCAGAATTAGACGGCGTGCCAACAACATCGGCCAGTTAAAGGGAATGTGGTAAAATAGCCCGGTGTTTATTCTTCTTATGGTCAGTCATGTCATACCCCTACGATCTCAGTGAATTAGCGCAACGTATCAAACAATGGGGCCAGGAACTGGGATTCCAGCAGGTTGGCATCTGCGACACGGATTTATCTCATGAAGAACCGAAATTGCAGGACTGGCTGGATAAACAATACCACGGCGAAATGACATGGATGGCGCGCCACGGCATGCTGCGTGCCCGTGCGCACGAACTGCTGCCAGGCACGCTGCGGGTTATCAGCGTGCGCATGAACTACCTTCCCGCCAAAGCAGCATTCGCCAGTACGCTGAAAAATCCCCGATTAGGTTATGTCAGCCGTTATGCCCTTGGCCGTGATTATCATAAATTGCTGCGCCAGCGTCTGAAGAAACTTGGCGATCAGATTCAGCGCTACTGCGGGGAATTGAATTTTCGCCCGTTCGTTGATTCTGCGCCGATAATGGAGCGTCCGCTGGCGGCCAAAGCCGGTATTGGTTGGGTTGGTAAACACTCACTTATATTAAACCGGGAATCAGGTTCCTGGTTTTTTCTCGGCGAATTGCTCATCGATCTGCCCTTGCCTGTTGATCAACCACAGGAGGAACAGTGCGGACGTTGTGTCGCCTGCATGACGACTTGCCCTACCGGTGCCATTGTCGCGCCTTATACCGTAGATGCGCGGCGCTGTATTTCTTATCTGACGATTGAACTCGAAGGCCCGATCCCGGAAGCATTCCGCCCATTGATGGGAAACCGCATTTATGGATGTGATGATTGCCAGTTGATTTGCCCCTGGAACCGTTTTTCACAATTGACCGATGAAGCGGATTTCAGCCCGCGCGCGGCGTTGCACGCGCCGGAACTGGTAGCATTGTTTGCCTGGAGCGAAGAGAAATTTTTACGCATAACGGAAGGATCGGCGATACGCCGTATCGGTCATGTGCGTTGGTTACGCAACATTGCCGTGGCGCTCGGCAACGCGCCTTATGAGGACCATATCGTGCTGGCCTTGCAGCGCCGACTGGGGGAAAGCGATCTGCTGGATGAACATATCCACTGGGCGATCAAGCAGCAATTGGCTCGCCGCGCCGAACAGGAAATTGAAGTTCAATCCGCACGCAAAAAGAGACTGATTCGCGCTGTGGAGAAAGGCTTGCCTCGTGATGCCTGAGTCCTGCACGTTAATGTCATCAATTTTCATCCCAGCCTGTGGGTAAATATAAAAAGTCTTTGACAATCAACTGTCACAAAAAGTACAAGTGATCATGATAACGTTTTATAAGTAAATTTTATGCATAAATATCAATAGAATAGAAAACACAATTTTGTCAGCAGAATAAGTCGGCGGACAAAATGTTCACAAGCAATCTGTGGATAAGTCTGTTCAAAAAATTATGATTTTTTACGTGGATTAGTGGTATAGAGAGTAATAACCGGACGGAAAAACCAACCACATAAACAATGACGAGCAGAAACCAGATAGTAAGCTGCAATCAACTGCCACCGTATGCAAGAGAGGCGGCATTATGGATTCGTTATTGCGCCTTGGCAAGCCCTGTCCCGCATTTTTTATGCTTTTTAGCCACCAGAAAAAACTCAACCCATTGAGCATAGCTCAATGGGTTGAGAATAAGGTCAGATTTTTAGAAAAATTTATTCCGCCTGTGCGGTCAGCATCATGCGGCTGGCTGCGTTCGGATCAGATAGTCAAATGCACTCAGGGACGCTTTCGCACCTTCACCCGTGGCGATAATGATCTGTTTGTACGGCACGGTGGTGCAGTCGCCAGCAGCGAATACGCCTTTCACGCTGGTTTCACACTTGGCATCCACTTCAATTTCGCCAATCCGATTGCGGGCTACCGTCCCTTCCAGCCAACCGGTGTTGGGCAACAGACCAATCTGGACGAAGATCCCTTCCAGCGCCAGTTCATGCTGCGTATCGCTGACGCGATCTTTATAGCTCAGACCAGTGACTTTCTGGCCGTCTCCCTTCACTTCCGTAGTCTGCGCGTTAAGAATGATGTCAACATTCGGCAGGCTGCGCACTTTATCCTGTAATACGGAATCCGCTTTCAGTTCTGGCGCGAATTCCAGCAGGGTAACGTGCTTCACCACCCCAGCCAGGTCGATGGCCGCCTCAACACCGGAGTTACCGCCACCGATCACCGCCACCTGCTTGCCTTTAAACAATGGGCCGTCACAGTGCGGGCAGTAAGTCACGCCGCGCGTACGGTACTGTTCTTCGCCGGGAACATTCATGTTCCTCCAGCGTGCGCCGGTGGCGATGATCACGCTGCGGGATTTCAGTACAGCACCGGACATGGTAATCACCTGGTGTGGCGCCCCCGGTTCGCTGCCTGGAATCAACGCTTCAGCGCTCTGCGCGTCAATCACGTCCACGTCATAATCATCGACGTGGCTTTTCAACGCGGTAGCCAATTTTGCCCCTTCCGTTTTCGGCACGGAAATGTAGTTTTCAATGTCCACGGTGTCCAGAACCTGACCACCGAAACGCTCGCCCATCAGACCGGTACGAATCCCCTTACGCGCGGAATAAACCGCCGCCGCCGCCCCTGCCGGGCCGCTGCCGATGATCAACACATCGTAGACTTCGCGTTGATTCAGTTTTTCAACCTGTCTGGCGCCAGCGCCGGTATCGATTTTGGTCACGATTTCGTTAAGGCTCATGCGGCCCTGGCTAAAGTGCTCGCCATTAAGGAACACGGTCGGCACGCCCATGACGTTACGACTTTGGATCTCATCCTGAAACACGCCGCCGTCAATGGCGGTATGCGTAATATTTGGATTCAGAACAGCCATTAAATTCAGCGCCTGCACTACGTCGGGGCAGTTGTGGCAAGACAGCGAATAATAGGTTTCGAAATGGAACTGACCATCAAGATTGCGGATTTGATCGAGTAATTCTTGCGCTTCTTTTGACGGATGCCCACCAACCTGTAACAGCGCCAGGATCAGAGAGGTAAACTCGTGTCCCATCGGCGCGCCGGCAAAACGCGGCCCATTCTGCGATCCTGGATTAGTAATCAGAAAAGAGGGTTTGCGTACTGCCAATTCATTATTTTCCGAAAAACTGACCTGCTCGGACAATCCGGCGATTTCAGTCAGTAATTCTCTTACTTCAGACGATTTCGCTGAGTCATCCAGAGTCGCAATTAACTCAACAGGTTTAGTTAATTTTTCCAGATAGGCTTTCAACTGGACTTTCATTGTATTGTCGAGCATTGATTATTCTCCGTGCAAAAAATCGGGTGCCTGGCACCCGATAAAAAACATTTCTCAGCAGGGTCTGACTTAGATCTTACCGACCAGATCCAGAGACGGAGCCAGCGTCGCTTCGCCTTCTTTCCATTTGGCGGGGCAAACCTCACCCGGATGGGAAGCAACGTACTGCGCGGCTTTTACTTTACGCAGCAGGTCAGACGCATCGCGGCCAATGCCTTCGGCGGTGACTTCCACAGCCTGAATGATGCCCTGCGGGTCAACGATGAACGTACCACGGTCAGCCAGGCCTTCAGCTTCACGCAGGTTGTCAAAGTTACGGGTCAGTTGGCCCGTCGGGTCACCGATCATGGTATATTTAATTTTGCCGATGGTTTCAGAACTGCCGTGCCAGGCTTTGTGCGTGAAATGGGTATCGGTGGAAACAGAGTAGATTTCCACGCCACGCTGCTGAAACTCATCGTAGTAATCGGCAACGTCGCCCAGTTCAGTCGGGCAGACGAAAGTAAAGTCGGCTGGATAGAAGAAAAACACGCTCCATTTGCCTTCGATATCTTTTTCAGTCACTTCGATGAATTGACCATCTTTAAAGGCCATGTTTTTAAATGGTTTAACCTGAGTATTAATTACGGACATCACTTTTTCCTCATGTGTGTTGGCATGGGAGTAAAGTACAGAAACGTGATAAGCATCACCAATCCGTTGTCATTATCGAATCAATAAGTAATACCTTTCTTGATGACAGGCGCGGCTTATCAATAACCACGTATCAATCATTACCTATCAAAAAATAATCTCCTCTCGCCTACCCCTATCGGTATATGTCCAAATGTGACGTAGCGCATATAAAGTGACCTCTTCGCCAGCGCGCATCCACCATGGAACACTACGCTACTTTCACGAGGAGTAACGCTATGAGCAATAATTATCAGAATGACGCATCCGTCAGCACGCCACCCGCGCAAGGCGCTGTGCGCCACACACAGGCTACCCGTCTGCACCGGGTACTCGGACTACCCGCTTTGATCTTTTTCGGGTTGGTGTACATGGTGCCGCTGACCATGTTCACCACCTATGGCGTGGTCACCGAAATTACCGGCGGCCGCACGGCCAGCGCTTACCTGATGACGCTGTTCGCCATGCTCTTTACCGCCGTTTCCTATGGTTTCATGGTGCGCAAATATCCGGTTGCCGGATCGACCTACTCTTATACCAGCCTGACATTCGGCCCCAACACGGGTTTTTTGACCGGGTGGGCTCTGCTGTTGGATTATCTGTTCCTGCCGATGATCAACTATCTGCTTATCGGCCTTTTCCTGAACATCGCCTTCCCGATAGTGCCAGCCTGGGTTTTCGTGGTAGCGGCGATCATACTGGTCAGCGTATTCAATACCATAGGCATCGGTTCGGTGGCGGGTCTGAGCAACATCATTGTCGGAGCGCAGATTGTCTTCGTTCTGGTATTCATCGCGATGTCGGTCAACTATCTTAGCGGCGTCCCGACCCTGAACGTGATGTCGCCGTTTCTGGGCGACGGCACCCAGCCAGGCTTCCCGCCGCTCATGGCTGGCGCGGCCATCCTGTGCCTGTCGTTTCTGGGTTTTGATGCGGTCTCGACCCTGGCGGAAGAGACGCCTAATCCCAAGCGGGATATCCCGCGCGCCATCGTGATCACCACCATCGCCGCCGGACTGCTGTTTACCTTGCTCGCGGCTGTCAGTCAGTGGGTTTTCCCCGGCAGCGTATTCAAGGATGCCGAGGTCGCCGCCAACGAAGTCATGCACAAAGCCGGCGGCGCGTTGCTGGCTAATCTGTTCACCGCAGCCTATGTTGCCGGCGCCGCCGGTTCAGCGCTGGCCTCGCAAACCTCGGTTTCCCGCATCATCTATTGCATGGGCCGCGACGGTATTCTGCCTGAACGCATATTCGGCCAACTGTCGCCACGCTTCAAAACGCCCGTAATGGCAATTCTGGTAGTGTCGCTGATCTCCCTGTTAGCCACCGTCACCGACCTGACGACGCTGGCTTCCATGATCAGCTTTGGCGCGCTGGTGGCATTCTCGGCCACCAACATGGCGGTCATCCGCAGCTACCTGTATCGAGACGGTCGCCGCCGCCCGCGGGATTTACTCTGTTACGGCCTGCTGCCCGCCGTCGGTACGGGGCTGACGCTGTGGCTGTGGACCAGTCTGTCGGCCCATACCCTGATTATTGGTCTGGCCTGGTGCGGCGCCGGTTTTCTCTATCTGCTTTGGCTCACCCGCGGCTTTCGTCGTAAAGCGCCCACGGTAGCCTTCTCCGAACATATTTAATCCAGCAGCCAGCGCGACAGGCGAGTGTTTCACACAGCAGGTCGCGCTTCCGGCTCGCGCCGCTTTCGCCAATATCCCTCGGTGGTTGGAAACAGGCATGAAATTTGCTTGATTCCGGTATCAGAAAAAATGATCGATGGGAGAGTAAGCTTGGAACTGGCAACTATTTTGACGCATCCCGACATCCTGCGCTGGCATGAAAATATTGCCGATCTCTTTGAGAATGCGGATGACGCCAGCCTGCCGCAGCGACTTTCCGGGATGCTTAACGGCGTTATTCATCACGAAACCTATATTATCAAGCTATACCGGGCGAATTGTGATTTCCCGGTTGTGCTGGCGCACAATATTCCCGCCAGCCAGCAGGCGGTTTATCTCGGCAAATATTTTCCTTTTGCCTGTCTCGAAGATCCGCTGCTGGAAAAATTACGCGACGGCGCGCCGCAAATCGTCCAGATCAATCATCAGACCTGCTCTCTGGCCGGCTCCAGCTATTACAGGAAATATTATCGTCATCTCAATCTACAGGATGAAATCGACGTGTTGTTTCCTATGTCAAACGGCGATGCCATCGTGCTGTCGATGGATTGGCGCAAGCGGACGGCAACCAGTAAGGAACTGGCCGCGCTGGAAAATATATACAGCGTGGTAAAAAGCATCATTACCCGCTATTACCGCTCATACTGTGACACCGCGACCATCAGCGAAGAACCCGACGATAACCATCAAAAAATCAACAGTATTCTGACTGAAAGAGAGCGTGAGATCGTCAATCTGATGATCTCCGGCAAAGGGACAAAAACATTGGCGCGTCATCTTGATATCAGCTATCAAACGGTAAAAGTGCATCGCAGAAATATCTACTCCAAACTCGGTATCAATTCGCAACTGCAACTGTGCAGTATGTTCGTCACGCCCCCGGCCGCGAATCGCCCCCTTGAACGCACATAACCCATGCTGTTGGCATGTGGGTTGCCGATGAGTGTTCGACCAATCGGTTTCAGGCTGCATTTTTAAAAATCAAAATTATCGCGCCCTGCCTTCAAATGGGGCAAAAATGCCTTTAAATGGGGCGTTTCACGTTATTTTCCGGCTTTTTTTATCACGTTCTCAAGCCAGACAAGCCATACCACCATAGAGGGACGCTCTCTCCCACGCCTTTAGGTAGACTCGATTCAGATAGCTATTCCGGCTAATGAAGGAGAAACCAAATGTTGCAGCCGTCACCGAACTTACCCGCTACCGAACCGAATAACTTACATACGCTGGACAAAGCGCATTTTATCCATCCGTTTACCGATTTCAGTCAGTTCAAAGAAAAAGGCAGCGATGTAATGACCAGAAGTGAAGGCATCTATGTCGAGGACGATAAAGGCAATCGTTTTATCGACGGCATCGGTGGCTTATGGTGCGTTAATGTCGGTCATGGCCGCAGCGAAATCGGCGAGGCCATGAGCAAACAAGCCACAGAAATGGCGTACTACTCATCGTTCAATAATCTCACCAATATTCCGGCAACCCGGCTTGCAGCCAAACTCGCTGAACTGGCGCCCGGCGATCTCAATCATGTTTTTTATAGTTGCGGCGGTTCGACGGCCAATGACACCACTATTCGGCTGGTGCATTACTATTTCAATCAGCTTGGGCAGCCGGCTAAAAAGAAAATCATTTCCCGCAAAAGCGCTTATCATGGCACGACGTATATGTCCGCCACCCTGACGGCAACCGAAGGGATTAATCTGGGATTCGATGCCGTGGAAGACCTGGTGGTGTATATCAGCGAGGCGAATTGCTATCGTAAACCAGAGGGGATGAGCGATGCGCAATACTGCGACCATCTTGTTCAGGAGTTTCAGACCACGATCGCGCGTCTTGGCGCGGAGAATATAGCGGCGTTTATCGCCGAACCGATCATGGGCGCTGGCGGCGTTCTGGTGGCACCCGAAGGCTACCATAAGAGAATGCTGGACGTTTGCCATGCGAACGGCATGCTTTATATCTCGGACGAGGTCGTCACCGCTTTTGGCCGTCTCGGACACGTCTTTGCATCGGAAGCCGTGTTCGGCGTCAAACCCGACATCATCAACATTGCCAAAGGCCTCACCTCAGGCTACTCGCCTCTGGGGGCAACGCTGATTTCCGACAAGATCTATGCCGTCATCAGTCAACCGCAAGCCAGGGGTGGGGTGTTGAGTATCGGTTATACCTATTCAGGGCATCCGGTAAGTTGCGCGGCGGCGCTTGCCAACATCGGGATTATCGAACGCGAGAAGATTTGTGAACATGTCCGCGAAATTGGCCCGTACCTGATGGAAGCATTGAAGCGGCGCCTTGCCCACCACCCGATTGTCGGCGATATCCGCGGCAGTCACTTCATGGTCGGAATCGAGAGCGTCGCCAATCGCCAAACCAAAGCCCTGTTTCCTGCGGCGGCAAAAGTAGGTTATCGCATTGCCGACTCATGCCAGAAACGCGGCTTGATTATCCGTCCGATTGGTCATCTTATCGTTATTTCCCCGCCATTGATCTGGACGCGCAAGGTGATCGACGAAGTTGTCGGTATTCTGGATGAAGCATTCAGCGTCACGCTGGACTCCCTCAGCGCTGACGGTTTTATTTAAGTTAGAAAAATAACAGCGTAACCGTCTATCTCAACGGGCCGATGTAATCGGCTCTTTTTATTTCAGCCTGATACATTGGCAAATAATAATATTTTTTAATACACCCCATAGATTTCTAATTATAGCAACACATCCGATAGTGCTTGCTAATAATAAGCACTCCTGTTGAAAAAATAAGACAAACCAATCATAAAATGACAAATATTAATATCAATCAATCCCGCAAAAAATAATAAACAGAAAAATAATTATAACGCTATGATTAAATTTAATTACTAAATGCAATGTATTCGTAATAATATGAAGAAAGTCTCTGTTTTATTACAGATACTGACTTAAATTCTAACCGGTTATTTAATCTATTTGATAACCACAAATAACGTGATGAAAAGAGTATTATCAGACATATCTGATAGATTTAAGACCGCAAAAAGAATTCGCCAAAAATATTTCCCTGCCACTGAGTTGAATAAGCGTGCGTAGCAGTAAAAAAAGCGCGGAAAAATATAAGCATCATGCAGCCCTTGATGTGCCCACGTTGTGCAAACGAGGATATATAGGCTTTCAAGAATAATGACCTTCAATACCATATGGATTCAATATTATGCCTGAGAAAGCAGAACGATATCGTAACCCTAGGGTGGTTTTTTATTCGCATGACACAATGGGATTAGGTCACGTAAGAAGAAATATGTTACTTACTCAAGCAGTATTAACCCTATTGCCTGATGCCGAGATCCTGTTAATTACCGGAGTACGTGAAGCCGGACAATTTCCGTTGCCTAAAGGAGCGGATATCGTGACACTGCCGACTTACCTGAAAACCCCTGACGGAAACTATTGTCCCAGGGCATTGGGTAAAGATATCAAGCGTCTGGTCTTCCTGCGCTCCAACATAATTCATGCCGCCATGAGCGCATTCGAACCCGATATGGTGGTGGTGGATAATGTGCCGCGCGGCGCTATGTCAGAACTCGATACCATTTTGCCGGTACTGGCGGCCAAAGGAACAGAAATGGTGCTTGGCCTGCGGGATATTATCGATCATCCCGATGCCGTTCAACGTCAATGGGCAAAGCTGGGAAACATGTCCGCCATTCGCGACTATTTCACTCAGGTGTGGGTTTACGGAGATGCCGATTTTTACGATCTCACCCAGCAATATGGGTTTGACGCGGAACTAACGCGGAAAGTCACATTTATGGGTTATCTGGATGCCGCCAAACGGCTTCAGGGAACACCCCCGGCTTCCGCCGCCAGCCCAATCAACGCGCCCTACGCGTTGTGCATGGTGGGAGGGGGACAAGATGGCTATGCGCTGGCTAAGGCATTTGTACACGCCCGGTTACCTACCGGGCGCACCGGGATGCTGATTACCGGTTCCATGATGCCCCTCGAAGAACATGAGCAACTGCGTCAATGGGTTAACCAACGCGATGATATGACAATGACGGCATTTGTGCCGGAACCACTGGAACTGATGCGCCGGGTGGAACGCATTGTATCAATGGGGGGATACAACACCGTCATGGAAATACTGGCGCTACAGAAAACAGCGCTGATCATTCCTCGTGTCTCACCCCGTCAGGAGCAGTGGATACGGGCCACCAAACTGGCTGAGCGCAACCTGGTGACGTGTCTTGCGCCTGAAGGATTAAGCCCTGCGGTTATTCAACGCTGGCTGGCCCAACCTCAGAACTACGCCAACCCGCGTGACATACTGAATTTTAAAGGATTAGAACAGGTGGCCATACAGGTTGCCGACGTTTTCCGCGCCAGAATCCGCAATGGAGCCTTAAGCTGATGACCAACGATATGCATTCAACTAATCACCCCCTCTATGTCGGCTACGTATTGAAACGTTACCCGCGATTTTCAGAAACGTTTGTTGTTAATGAGATCCTAGCGCATGAGCGCGCCGGGATGAAAGTTGATATTTTTGCTTTGGGGCCGGTGAGTGAACCCCACTTTCAGGACGGTATTGCTCGCGTAAAAGCCCCCGTCACACGTTATAAGGACAGACAGTACGATCCTGAAATCTTCTGGCAATTACTGCAAACCGCGCGTGAGCAACTGCCTGAATTTGATAAGCGGCTGATTCAGGTGCAATGGGGCTCACCTCATTCGTTCGCACAAGCGATCAAACTTGCGTTGGCTGTGCGCGCCCGCGGCATTCAACATTTGCATGCGCATTTCGGCACGCTCGCCACCACGGTTGCGCGTTTAGCGGCGATATTCAGCGGCGTGACGTATTCATTCACCGCCCATGCCAAAGATATTTACTACCACTATGACGAGGCAACCGAACTGGACGTCAAGCTGCGCGATGCGGCTTACGCCATTACCGTATCGGATTATAACGTCGCTTATTTGCGCGAAAAATATGGCGCCAGCGCCGATCGGCTGGTGCGTGTGTACAACGGCGTAGACCTGCAACAATTCCCGTATTCGCCTCCCGTAGCGAACGCCAGGAGAATTTTGGCGGTAGGTCGATTAGTCAGGAAAAAAGGGTTCGACGTGCTGATTGAAGCGGTCGCGTTGTTGAAACAACGAGGCCAGGATTTTCATTGTACCCTGATAGGCAGCGGCGACTTGTTTACCTCTTTGCAACAGCAGATCGAAACCTTAAAGCTACATGATCATATGACGCTGGCAGGCGCTAAACCTCAGCCGGAAGTCATTGCCGAGATGCAGCAGGCCGCGATGTTGGTCGTCCCCAGCGTGATCAGCGATGATGGCGACCGCGATGGTCTGCCGACTGTTTTACTGGAGGCGATGGCGCTGGGTACGCCGGTGATTTCAACCACCGTTGCCGGTATTCCTGAAGTAGTGATAAACCAGAAAACCGGATTGTGTGTTCCGCCTCATGATCCCCAGGCATTAGCGGATGCGATCGATTCTCTGCTCGCAAATGCCGAGCAGCGGATCAGTTTGTCACGCAATGCACAGGCGCTGATCAGCGCTGAATACGATATCAACCGCAATGCCAGCCAGCTACGTGACATTTTTTATGCCAGCGTAAAACACGCTCACTGACAGAGACTTAAAAGGAATCGTCGCATGCGAATCGCGTATATCTGTACTGATCCGGGCATCCCTGTTTTTGGCTGCAAAGGCGCCTCCATTCACATCCAGGAAGTGTTGCGCAGCCTGCTGAAAGCAGGGGCGGAAATTACCCTGTTCGCGCAACGCATCGGCGGGGAGCCTCCGGCGGATCTGGCGGCGATCCATCTGCACCGCTTGCCTGCCTTGCCCAATGACACCGCCCAGCTACGCGCTCAGGCGGCGCTGGCAGCAAACGACGTGCTGCATCAGGCTTTGGCGGGTTATCCACCTTTCGATGCGGTGTATGAACGTTACGCACTGTGGAGCGACGCAGGGATGGCCTATGCCAGACAGACTGGATGCAAAGGGATACTGGAGGTCAACGCGCCGTTGATTGAAGAGCAAAAACGCTACCGGACATTACCGCTGGAGGCGCAGGCGCTGCGCATCCTGCACTCGGTATTAACCAACGCTGACCTTATCGTGGCGGTTTCGCCCGGCATAAAAGCCTATTTAATGCAATTTCCGCCAACAAAGCAGAAAGTTCATGTCGTCGCCAACGGCGTTGATCCTCTGCGCTTCGGTCAGGCGATTACCATCCGGCGGGAGCGCCAGACACATCACTCACAACGTGAAACCGTGATCGGTTTTTTAGGTACGTTAAAACCCTGGCATGGCGTCGATACGCTGATTGACGCATTTGCACTGTTATATCAGCGGGGAAATCCGGTGCGCCTGTTGATCGTGGGCGACGGCCCGGAATATGCATCACTGTCTGACAGGGTTGAACGTCAGGGTCTGTCTGACTGGGTTCATTTCACCGGCGCATTGCCCCATACGGATATTCCGGCCCGGTTAGCGGAAATGGATATCGCCGTCGCGCCCTACCCCGCGCTGCCTGATTTCTATTTCTCCCCCCTCAAGATTTATGAATATATGGCTGCGGGATTACCGGTTATCACCACTCAGGTCGGGCATCTGGAGCAGATTGTGGTTGCAGGGGAAACCGGTATGGTGGTCGCCCCGGATAATCCTCCCGCGCTATGCGGTGCGCTGGAAACGCTGGTCGCCGACCACGCCTGGCGTTGTCAGTTGGGCGCCAATGGGCGGCAATCCATTATCCAGAATCAGAGTTGGGATGCGGTTGTACAACAGATTTTTCGCCTTGCCGATCTGGTCTTACCGGAGGGATAAATATGAAACAGCGCCCCTGGCGCGCCGTCACGCGTCAATTCTGGCCTTATATCCGGGTTCATTACCCGCTAATCAGCGGCGCATTAGCAGCCATGCTGTTGTCAACCGGCATGCGCTTGCTGGAGCCGTGGCCGTTGGCATTTGTCATCGACCATATTTTATCCACCGACAAAAGCCGTTCTCGCTGGTTCGAGGCCTGGGATACATCAACGCTGTTATTGATGAGCGTTGTCAGCGTGATCCTGATTGCCGCCCTGCAAGCCGCCATGAGTTATCTCAGTACGACCGGGTTGGCGCTGGCGGGAAGCCGCGTACTTAGCGCGGTGCGCAGTGACCTTTTCGCGCATTTGCAGCGCCTATCGCTGACCTTTCATCACAAGGTGAAAACGGGCGATCTCGCCATGCGTTTAACCAGTGATATCAGTATGCTGCGTGAAACCACCATTACCGCGCTGATGCCAATGCTGGTGAATATCCTGATCCTGAGCGGAATGCTGAGCATCATGTTGTACCTCAACTGGCAACTGACGCTGTGCGCGATGCTGCCGATGCCGTGGCTAATCTGGTACACCCGGCGCACCGGCCAGAAAATCCATGACACCAGTCGCAGACAACGTCAGTGCGAGGGTATTCTTGCGGCCAAGGTTACCGAATTTATGGGCGCTATCGGCACCGTACAGGCGCTCTCTCTGGAAGCCGAAACGATCCGACGCCTCCAACGCGACGACGCCAGCAGCCTGCAACAAAACGTGCGCTCCAAACGCTTAACCGCCGGCCTAGAGCGCAGCGTGGATCTGATTATCGCATTCGCCGCCGCACTGGTGTTGTGGCAAGGCGCGCTGGCGGTACTGAACGCCAAAATGTCAGTCGGCGAACTGGTGATTTTCCTCTCTTATTTAAAGAATTCATTTCGGCCAATACGGGAATACGCAAAATATACGGGCCGCTTGTCCAAGGCGCTGGCCGCCGGGGAACGTATTATCGACCTTTTTCAACAGCGACCCGATATCAGCAATCGTCCCGACGCGATTGCGCTGAAAAATGTGATCAATGAGATTCGTTTTGAACAGGTGGGGTTTCACTACGGACAAGGCGAACGACAGTACCAGGTACTGGATCATATTACTTTCTCATTACAGGCGGGAGAATCCGTCGCCATTACCGGCGTCTCAGGGGTGGGGAAATCGACCATTGCGCGTCTGCTATTACGGCTGTATGACCCTCATGACGGGCGCATCATGATTAATGGACGAAATATTCGCGATTACACGCTGGAGAGCCTGCGCCGGCAGATTGGTTTCGTACCGCAGGACAGCCTGCTATTCGGCATCTCTATTCGCGAAAATATTGCGCTGGCCGCGTTAGGCGAAGTGACTGATGCGCAAATTATCGCCGCGGCGAAACTGGCGAACGTCCATGAGTTTATTACCGCGCTGCCCCAGGGTTACGACACCCTTTTGAGCGAGCGTGGGCAATCGTTATCAGGTGGGCAGCAGAAACGTCTTTCCATTGCCCGCGCCGCGATCCGCAATAGCCCAATTCTGGTTCTGGACGAACCCAGCACTGGGTTGGACAGTGAGAATGAACAGGCGGTAATTGAAGCGCTGGTGCGGCTGATGCGGGATCGCCTCAGTCTGTTGATCACCCATAACCTCGCATTCGCGGCCTTGACGGACAAAATCATCTTTATTGAGGATGGCTGCGTTCTTGAACAAGGCAGCCATGACGCATTACTCGCCCGCCGCGGACGCTATGCGGAATTATGGCATCTGCAAGGCATTGGCCGCGCGTAATCACAGGAAGGATGGCGTAATGTTACTGGATGCCGACATCACGATAACGCAGAGCGATACGGCGCTTCCCGGTCTGAGATTGCTGTTGGACACGGAGGCGCTATTGCAAACGCTACGGCGTCTGCCACGTTTTGCCGATACCTGCTCCCTGAGCGTCACCTATTTACGTTACAAACCGCGAACCAGTTGCGTGGCTGCGCTGGAGCTAGTCTCCGCTGCGGGAGAGCGCTGTCATTATTATGCCAACGCGCTGACAACGGAACGTTTTAAGCAAACCTGGCGACGGCGGCGCTATCAAAAGCTGGTGACAGCGGAAGATCCCTTTGCGCCCAGCGCGCTCGCCGCGTTCGCTCTGATACTGTTTCACCCGCTGAATGATCCGGTAATCAGCCACCTCAGGCCGCTTTATCAATCATCGGCAACCAATATGTGGTCCGGCCTTTTACCGCCCACGCAAACATCCGCGATAACCTGGCGGCTTTTACGCTACAAACCTGAGCGACGTTTTATCGCGGCGCTGGACACGCCGAAAGGACGCTATGCGGTATTACGCTGCTGCCACCCCAGCGCTTTTGCCAACATGTTGGCTGGCGCAACGCTGGGCGCATCAATGGGGCATACCCGCATACTAGGCCATGACGCCAGAAGACAGTTGCTGCTTACCCAGTGGCAGGCGGGCGACATTCTCTGCCCGGAGCAGCATCCGCAATGGCAGCCGAACGCGCTTGGCCAAACGGGAGAGACGCTGGCGAAAATACATCAATCCGCATTAACGCTACCGACCCGCCGCACAATAACGGATGAAATACAGGCCTTGCAGAATGTCCTGAACACCTTGTCATTTATTTATCCGGCGGAGGAAATCCGCTTTCGTCAGTTGGCGCGACAGATCGCACAGGCATTGCCGCGATGCGCATCCACGTCAACATTGATTCATGGTGATTTTTCGCTCGATCAGGTCGTTCACGCCGCTGATCAGAGCCTGTGCTTTTTAGACTGGGATCACGCCGCCTGCGGTTCGCCGCTACTCGATCTCGCCACCTTACAGGCCCGTCTTGAGCTACAAGTGATTGAGCAAACAGTGACACAAGCCCAGGCGGATCAAGCCGTTTCCTGCTTTTTATCGGGCTACGCCGCGCATGCAACGCCTGAAACTCAACAATCCTTAGCGCATTTAACCTGGTATGTCGCAACCAGGCTGCTCTGTCTGGCGACCGAACCATTTCGCAAACGCTCACCCCGCTGGCCTGAACAGATTGAAGCCCTGTTAAGCCGTGCGGCACATTATGTCGCGCAGGCGCAGACATCGGCTATTCGCCGCCCCACTGACCGGCTGCTGACGTTAACGGATCCAGGTTATGTCGCGAATCCTATGCGACAGGCCTTGTCGCTGCCTGAAGAGGCGCAATGGCTGAAGGCAGAGGTTATCCGGCATAAACCCGGTCGACGGGCGCTAATTGCCTATCAGTGGACGTTGCCGGGGCGAACCGCGCCGATGACGGTCTTGGGTAAATATCGGGCGAAAGGCGTGGATCACGCCTCTTTTGCAAAACAGCGCGCCTTATGGCGGAGCGGGTTTGACACATCATCATCGGTATCCGTGCCGGAGCCGTTGGCGGTCATGGACGCGGAACAATTATGGCTACAGCGTAAAGTCAGCGCACAGCTACTAACCGAACTGCTGCTCCCAGATAGCCATGATTTAAGGCTATTGGGAGAGAAAGTGGGCGCGTCTCTGGCGGCGTTACACCAAAATCAGGCGTTGCGTGAATTATCAGCGGATAAACAGTGGACGATATCCGATGAGGCGGCGGTACTGCGACAATGCCTGACCCTGGCGGCGACCTTGCGACCTCAATGGGCGGCGCGTATCAAGCAGGTGCTGGCCGGGTGCGAGCGGCTGGCGACGTCCCTCGTCCCTTCGGCATCAACAGCAATCCATCGCGATTTTTATCCTGATCAGGTCATGATTTATGCGCAACCACCGCGTAACGTGGTATTGCTCGATTTTGATCTATGCTGCATCGGCTGCCCCGCTATTGATGCGGGAAATTACCTGGCGCATATTCAGGAACTCGCATTGCGTCAATTCGGCGATATTCAGGCATTGAGTGTCCATGAAGCGGCTTTTATTCAGGCTTTTCTGGCCCATTCGCCGACCGTCTCCGCGCCGGAAATTCAGGCGCTGACCACGCTATCACTCGCCCGCCACATCTTTCTAAGCACCCAATTTAGCCAGCGAACACCAACCACGCAGGCATTGTTGCATATCTGCGAAGGGCGTCTTCACACCTCATCACGCCAATCATCGGATTACTTATGATACGTCATTGTCTTACTCTCCCTTTTTTATCACTGCTGCCACTCACTGCACAGGCCGCCATGCCTGGCGCGGCCACACAAGCAGAACAGGAAGAACGGAAACAGTGGGTCACCATAAAACCCCGTCTGATCCTGGAAGGAAAACACCAACGCAACAAAAAATTAAGGCAGGGGGAGAAAAAGGATAATGCCACAGAACTGGAACCGGCTTTCCGATTACAGTTGCAAACGATGAAAGATGCGCCGGTTTCCGGCCTGGCGGAACTGGAATGGATAAAAAAAATTGAACGCGAATCCCGCGAGGCGCAACAGCAAACCACCAGTCTGAATCTGAATCAGGCTTATATGAAGGTCAGCGATAAGCTCATACCGCATACCGAGTTACGTCTGGGGCGATGGTTAATACGCGATGAACGCGAATGGTTGTTTGACGAAAATCTCGATGGCGTTCATGCGCGCATCAGCAAAGGAAATATTGAAGTGGATGCCATCGCCGGTCGCGTCAATCATTGGCAAAAAGATCTTTTTGACAGTAAAACAAAACAGGATCCGGTAAACACCGGCGGTATTCTGGCGCGCTATTATCTGGACAATACTTGGCGTCTTGGCCTTTATAGCGTGATACAACGCGATATCACCACCGATAACAATCGCCAGATCAATACCGGTATCCGCTCACATGCGTTTCCCAAACAGGGGTTGCAGCATTGGTTTGAATTTGGCGTCATGCAAGGGAAAGAAGCCAGCCGACGTTTACGCGGCTATGCCGTTGATGCGGGCGGCACTTATATTTTTGATAGCGTACCGCTACGCCCGCGGATCACGCTCGGCTACGCCTGGGGCAGTGGCGATGGCAATCAAGCCGACAACACTGATAAAGGCTATCGCCAAACCGGATTGCATTCCAATGAAGCCCGTTCCGGGGGAATAATTAAATATAAAATCTATGGCAACACCTTTGATCCTGAACTGACGAATATCCATATCCTGACGGGCGGCATTGGCATCAATCTCACGCCAGAAGCGTCATTGGATTTGGTCTATCACGATTACAGACAAGATCAACTGGCATTATTGCGCGACGACTCCACAGAGCTCAGCCCCAGATACGATCGCCTTTCCACCAAACATCTAGGCTCAGCGGTAGAGTTAATGTTTGGCTGGCGCCCTGACGACAATATTGAAGTGGAATCCATTCTCGGCTGGTTTATGCCCTCATCACGCTTTCGGCAAAGCGATAGCCAGCATAGCGAGGCAAGTCATCCTGCCGCTTATCTCTCGCTAAACATTGAAGTGGGGTTCTGACCATCGTTTTCTTTATGTACGACTTCGGCGTGGTTGACGGTGGTTTTCAGCGGATTTCGCTGGAGGCTCAACAGAGCGATTACCCTGTTGAATCAGAGAGCTACAGACGTTGGTGGCTGTCTATAGAATAAGAATTGGAGCGGGAAACGAGACTCGAACTCGCGACCCCGACCTTGGCAAGGTCGTGCTCTACCAACTGAGCTATTCCCGCATATAACCGGATTAATTATCCTTTACTTCCAATGAAAAGCAAATTTTCACGATAATTAACCATCCTACTTTGTTAAATTGCTATAACACCATGAATTTTATAACTATTTATCATAAAAGCGATTCAACGGTCAGCATTATGTACTAATCGAATAGCGCTAGCAAGCCCTTTTCATGGAAAAATATCCTGATGGGTGAGCGTCGCCTGAACAACAACGCTGTAATGATTTTTAGTATTCGCGGGAGAAGTCCACTTCGCCGCGTAATGTTTCGTCTTTATGAAAGCACGCCAGATTATGCAGGAATAGTTGCCCCATCAGGACAGGCACCATCGGGCCGGCGATATGGCCGGTCAGCGTCAACTCTGGCTCTGCCCAGAACGGATGCGCCGTGGGTAAAGGCTCCTGCCGGAATACATCCAGCACCGCACCCGCAATTTGTTTGGTGCGCAACGCGGTCAGCAGATCTTCATCTATCACCGCCGAGCCCCGGCCCACATTGATAAACAAAGCCGATGACCTCATGGCGGCAAATACCTCTGTGCAATAGATATCGGTTGTTGCTGTCGTATCGGGAAGAATATTGATGATGTAATCCATATTCTGTACCGCTGTTTTGAGTTCGGCAATCCCCACAACCTGCTGAAAATGTGGCAAGGCGCGGGGCGTATGCACAATCCCGAATAATGCAACGCCGAAAGGCTGCAAAAAACCCGCCACTTCACAGCCAATCTCGCCTGCGCCGACAATCAGCACATTTTTGCTGGCCAGCGAACCGGGCAAACGATGGTTCCACTCACGCCGTTGTTGACTGACCTGACGTTCAGCTAGCTGTAACTCATGTCTGAGCAAATGGGCGATAACATATTCGGCAATCGGTTGACCAAAAACGCCCACCGCACGACTCAAGCGATAATCGCGTGGCAATCCGTCCGCCAGCAATGGCTTGAATCCGGCCCAGGTCGATTGCAGCCACTTAGGTTTCGCGCCTTGCGACAGCAAACCCGCCGCGACATCAGGCTGACCAAGCCAGACAGGATAACGCTGAGCCTGCTCTGCTGTTCCATCGGATAACGCCAGTTCCAATGCTGGCGCAGCATGGTGTAACACAGGGACGATGTCATCAGCACGGGGATCCAACAGCAGCACAGCAGTCATAAGCCGTTTCCTTGGGTAAAATAAAGAGAAAACGCTGACGCTATTGATGACGCGTCAGCATGATGCAATAAGTAACGACACTAAACACGCTCGCCAAGCAATGTCTCCACCATGCGTTGTGCGGCAAGCGCTTGTTCGCCAGATGTTTCCGGGGCGGTTTGATTTTGTACGCAGTCAACAAAATGCCGGACACAACCAACGAAGCCGCGCTGCTCAAGGGTACTTTGCCAATCCGGTGCAGGCCGGATGACCGTGCCTTTACCATTGTCCTCACACCACTCCCGCATGCCATTGACCTGGATTAGCGCGCCATCCAATATGGCCTGAACCCATTCCCGTTGACCGCCTGCGCGCCGATGCATGCTGGTGGTTACCTGAAGATTTTTATGCGCGAAATGATGCTCGGCGTAAAACATTTCTCCCTTCTCGGTGGTGAAAATGTTCCCGCTTTGTAAATCGACACGCCCTCCGGCAAGCCAGAGGGCCGTGTCCACCACATGCAGATAGTCATCCAGCAGCGTAAAACGGCAATCCTGCGGCCCGACACTGTTGTTGCGGTGCTTATCCATACGAAGCGATGCCATCATGCCAGCCCGCGCTTTTAACGCCTGGTACAACGGAGAAAAACGCCGATTGAAACCAACCATCAGCGATAATTTTTTGTCTTCCGCCAACTCAACCAGTTGTTCAGCCTCGTCAAGCCGCTCTGCCAACGGTTTATCCACACAGACATGGACGCCAGCCCGCAAGAGCTCACTGACCACCGCATAATGACTGGAAGTGGCGCTGTGCACGAAAACGGCGTCACATCGCCTCGCCAACTCATGAAGGGAGGAAACGTAAGGGATGCGATAGGCGTTACAAATCGGCAGCGCTTTGTCGCGCGTTGGTGAAAAAGCGCCTTCCAGAAGCCAATCGGATGCCGCAGACAATACCGGCAACCACGCTTTCTGTGCTATGCCGCCCAGCCCGACAACACCAATACGCAGTTTCGTCATGCTATTTACTCCATAGATTAATCGTTTCGCGCTCAGGCGCCCCGACACTGGGGCGATGTGACTGGTTGTTTTGGCGTAGCGGTACTTATAATGCCAGAATAACTTGCCGTCTTTTTTCGTGGATGTTCCTCACGATACTACATAAACATCGGCATTGTGGGTACAGTCTTCTTCGGCAACACAAGTTGACTTATGCCAATGATATTCATTTGAAAAGGTAGAGGACGTCACATGGATTCTGTTACACAGGCCCTGTTGGGGGGAGCGATTCAAGGCAGTCTGTTAGGCCGAACGCAGGGACGGCGTTCACTTTTCTACGGCGCCGCGCTTGCCACCCTGCCAGACCTGGATGTGGTCATACCCTACGCCGATCCGGTGTCGATGATGACCTACCATCGCGGTTTTTCACATTCCATTTTCGTGCTGACGGCATTGGCGGGACTGTTAACCTGGCTGATCCGGCAGCGCTGGCCTAAAGCACCCTACAGTCGGGCGCGCCTGTTTTTAACGCTATGGCTGGTCCTCATCACCCACCCGGTGTTGGATGCGTTTACCGTCTATGGTACTCAACTTTTCTGGCCGATCCCGACCATCCCCGAAAGCTGGTCGGCGATCTTCATCATTGATCCTGTCTACACGGTCCCGTTGCTGGCAACCGTGATTTTTGCCGTCATCAAAGGGTTGAACACACGCAGCATCCGTTTAATGACTTGCGCGCTGGCTTTCGGCGCAGCCTATCTTGCTTTTGGGACAGGCGGACGCGTGCTGGCCGAGCAGCGCGTTCACAACGCCATGCGCCATCAGGGGATCGTAGTGACAGAACTGCGTGCGGTGCCGATGCCATTAAATACGCTGTTATGGCGCGTCATCGCTAAAACGCCTGACGGTTACTACTATGAATCCGTAAGTAGCTGGTTTGATGATGAGCAACCTGAATGGGTGCGTCTACCGCTTAACCTCGATTTAGCACGCTTGCTGAACAACGTACCGCTGCACGACAGGCTTCGCTGGTTCACGGATGATTGGCTGCGCTACGACATTATCGGTAATTCGCTGGTGGTCAGTGATTTACGTATGGGGCTCGCCGGACAGTACACCTTCCGCTTCAAGATGGCGGAGTGTGATGCCGATGGGAATTGGGTTGCCGTGCTGCCTTCCACCTGGCCCGGCGGCAGATCCGGCGTAGAGGAATTGAAACCGATAATGAAGCGTATCTTCTCTCAACAACCGCCGTTGCCGCTATCTGACTGGGCAGAGACATCCGCAGAGCGCACCTGTGCGCTCTGAGTTCCGACGCCAGAACGTTTGTTGGGTGTGTGATAGAGCGAAGAATGAGAGATGCATTGTAAGTTGGCCTGTTTTAGCGCCGCACGCTTTTTGAAACCGTTGATCTTTCAAATCATTCTTTTTTTTCATAAAAGGCATAGCAAACAATCCACCGACGATTTCCGTCTATTTATTTATGAACTGCTTCGGCATGATTGACAGAAGTTTTCAGTGGATTTCGCTGGATACTCAACAGGACGATTACCCTGTTGAATCATAGACCTACAGACATCAATGGACATCTATAGAAAAGAAATTGGAGCGGGAAACGAGACTCGAACTCGCGACCCCGACCTTGGCAAGGTCGTGCTCTACCAACTGAGCTATTCCCGCATGCAGCTAATTAAACCTTATATAACTATATGAATTTTATATCTATTTCATATGTCATCGATTCAACGGTCAGCATTATGTACTAATTGGATCACGCTAGCAAGCCCTTTTGGTGGAAAAATGTCGTTGACTGGTAACCTAATGTAAAAACACGCAGAACCAGCAGCAATAAGCATCAGGGCAATCTCTGCATCATCGCTTTTCTGTCACTCGAATGATTTAGAATATAGTGTGAAATATATTAGTAGAACTCATTATACTTACCTATAATCACGACTTTCATTAGCAAATTTTATTACAAATTTAGTTTTATAAACAAGTTTATCATTCTATTTTTTTGTGTTTTTCTATTTTAAAAAATCATAATAGAAGCAAACTTAAAATCAAAGCTCTTATAAAAAATAAAACATCAACATAAAAATCCAATTTATCGCTACAATGTGCTCCTTTAGCCAGTCTTTAGCTTTCCTAATATATAAATGTCTCATATACTCCGCGCTGGATATCAATATAATGAATGATGACATGAATATTGTCGATAATAACCAATCACTTTGTGCTCTAAACTTGATTGGCAATACTCCTGTTGTACGAATTTTGGCTACAGACTATCCCGATAGTGATATTAGTATAAAACTCGAATCTTATAATCCTGGAGGATCAATAAAGGATCGAGTCGCCTTGAAAATCATCAATGATGCCGAGCGCTCAGGAAAAATAAAACCGGGCGATGAATTACATCGGGAAATACAGGAATTGGTATTGCCTGGATAGGTCGCTTAAAAGGATATAAAGTTACTATGATAACTTATGATCGTATAAGTAAAGAAAAGCTATCTTTACTTAAATATCACGGTGCAAGTGTTATTGTTACGCCATCTGATGCAGCGCCAGAATCAAATAGTAATTATGTTAATGTAGCAAAAAAATATGCCAATCAAAATTGGTAGATTCTTTTGCGATCAATTTTCCAATGACTCCAATACGATGGCTCATTATCTGTCAACAGCCCCCGGCGGACAAGACGCTAACGTCATTATTTGCGGGGTTGGATCGGGTGGCACCTTAAAGGGAATAAAAAAATATTTCAGGGAGAAGGGAAATGTAATGATGTGATGGACGCCCCTTCCTAAGGTAGTCAGTGCCATGCTTTTACTGACTACATTAATCCGGGAGTAACATCACATCATTACACTAGTTTGTGTACGACTGCGGCGTGGTTGACGGTGGTTTTCAGCGGATTTCGCTGGATGCTCAACAGAGCGATTACCCTGTTGAATCAGAGAGCTACAGACTTTGGTGGCTGTCTATAGAACAAGAATTGGAGCGGGAAACGGGAATAACATTTCTCGCTCAATCGGCTGATTCAACAAGGATTTTCGGCACACCTTGTTGGTTGACTGGCTATATTGTGTACTAGGTTGGGGAAGTTGACAAGGTATCCCTAACCTGTTCCCCATTGATGAGTACATCAGTGATGTTAGCAGCATCCGATTTTGGCACTGAATCTGTCCTCTGATAGCTCCTTGTCAGCTACGAGCGATGCGGACGGGTTACGTCCGCATTTTAGACTGATTTGGTGAACGCTGATAACCAGCCATACAATATATTTAGCTTTATTTTTCCAGCAAACGCGGAGAAAATGATGGGTATAATTTACTCAAGTCATTTAGTATTTCATCCACTAAGACGCATGCATCATATAGTGTATCTGGTAGTGAAGATTCTTTTGGATAACGATGTAAACGATGCAACGGATTACCACATGTATTAAAACATACTTCTCTTATTGCTCCCCATGTTCCATGCGAATAGGTAGAAGACCAAGAGTAATACTGGTCATACACAGATTTTAATCCCGTTGATGCACTAAGTTTTCTGAGGTCTGCGCCACTCCAACTTCCTAATTCAATATTGATAAACTCTTCCCAGAGATCTTCACCTGCAATTGACTCAAGTATTTCTGAATTAATAAATCTTGGAGGATCAACCAACTCATCAAATTTTAGCGCATTTAATTTTGCTTGACCTGCACCATAAGTTCTCCACTTACTCCATAGTTCCTTATCATCTTTTAATGCCAAATACCTCAGGTTAATATGAGATTCTAATATCGTTCTTAACCCTAACCTAGCCAATATACCAGTCCGAATATTAGAGGATACAATTTCACTTAATATGGTTAAAGTGTAAAATGCAATACCAAAAGTACCATCATGCTTTGCATCAATTTCTGTTGTTGAATGAGTATCAATCCAATGCTTTTCTAATTTATTTTGAATCGTAGAGATATCCACTAGACTACAACATGGAACTGCATCACTAGTTTCACTTTCTCTAATTAAATCCAAGCAAGGTGTATTCCTCCATGCTGAATCCCAAAACTCCTTCGCCCACGCCAGATCTTGTCCCATCATTGGATTACAAGTCATTTCACATGAGCGAATTGAAGGACGAATGATTCTTAAGTCACCCTCATATGGATAAGTTATCCATGATTCAATCATTTCTTTCGGTACATGAAGTTTTCCTGAAACAATCTGGAGCATAACTTTAAGCCATCTACAATCAGTAGCTTCTTGTGATTGATGAGGAAAACACATACCTACAGCTACCATAAGAAGATCCAAGTTTGGTTCTTCGTCTGGCAAAAACTTTAACCAAGATTCTCGCGCTGGAAGTCCCTTGAATATTAAAAGCACAGTCAAGGCAGACGCTGTTATTGGTTTTGAAAGTAAATAACATAAAAATTCGTCACGTAGACTATCATCTAGTTTTGAGATTCCTGTAAGTGATAGATCTGACATTTTTTCTTTATCAGGATGTTTTGATACGAATGAAATTACACGCCTGAATTCAGATATAGCGTAATCTTGCTCGTTAATCACCCTAATAATTGCGGCCCACAACATCTCAGGAAGTCGTTCATTCGACCAAGAAGAAAAAATCATTTTTTCTCCAAGAGAAGTCTTTAATTGTGAGAAAGCAGGATGCAATTCAGAGCCTATTTTCTTGTGGTCTAGTAAAGGGGTTCTATTTTTACCACTTTTTGATGATTTATTTTTTCTCTTATTCTTTGATACCGGCATAATCCTATTCACTCCTTATAGCTATATATAAACATTAGATATCTAATAATCCTTTTTTCAAATGGCAGCATATACTACTAGTCACATATTACACATTTTATATTCATGATTTTCCCTCTGATAAACTAACGTAGCTGTATGTATAACTCAAAGTTATTTTGATTTTAAGGATATATCAACTGGGGAAAATCATACAAAGCCCACTTAATTCGGAAAACCTTCAACATAATCAGATATAATTATTTTTAATCAAAAAAAGAATAAATAAATAGAGGCTTATGAAACTTAAATGGCCAACAAAAAAGGCCAACAAAAAAATACCCTAAAATTATATTCATGACAATTTCTAGAAAAAACGGAAATAAAGTGAGAACTAGCTGTCCGATTTACTCTCCCATAAACACCCCTCTACCTAATTTTCTCAATTCTTTTAACCATTGAATAACGATTTTTCTATTCACTTCCCTAATAGGGTATTTTCTAACCTTACAAACTTCTCGAGCACCTGGAGAAAAGGAGGATGTTGTGACTATTATTCCACCTCTAGCATTTTCGTCTATAATATCTGCCCACAGTGACTTTACCAATACTTTATCAATCTTCGACTTTGTTCGTTTGCACTGAATAAGTTGAACGGGAGGATCACAAAAATTTCCCTGAGGACTCCAGACCCGTACATCAATACCACCATCATTCCTTCCTTTCCCTATGTCAACTTTATATCCTTTCCGTTCAAAGTATTCAGCAGTCAGAGCTTCAAACTGTCTCCAATGCATTGTAGAAAGCTTTTCAGGATTATTAGACAAATAATTTATATACCTTTGATCTATGAACTTGCCATACATAGCATCTAAAGATTCACTTTCAAATAAACTCTTAAGTTGAATTGGTGATTTCCATTCAGTGACTCTTGCTGAAAGCCATTCCCACGGGCTAGCCTCTTCACTCTCTTTTGTTAATTTCACTAGCCTACGAGCAACACCCAATGCATCATTACCAAATTCTATTTGGATACTTTCATAGTATAGGTCTTCATCAAAATTATCGAATATAGAATATTTCCCTTTATCAAAATGAATCTCGCCGAGAACCCTTGATACTTGTTCGAGCAATTTTCTCTTGCTTGGATCGCTCATAAACTCTATATAGAGCAATGTTGGAGCATGACCGATAAAATATTTCGTAGTAACGCCTAAACGATACAAAAATTTTTGAAAAGTATCCTCAATATGATTAGTTTGGATTCGGGATAATTCTTCATTCGGATTTTTGAAGATATCAAAAAGCGGATCGTTTTTATCTAAAAGTTCGATCATTTCACGATTATTAAGTGCTAAACCAGACTTATAACCAATTCTATCGCTAAAGAATGATCTAAAAGACGTATTTTTTATAACCCACGTTCCCATAGAATCTACCTTTAGATTTGAAGGAATTAGTTCATGCGGCTTAATAGTAAAGGCAAAACTGTAACGAGAACATGCCATCGTACCAAGCCAACACTTCGACCTATTGAATAGTCTTATAGTCAAAATGACTGATGCGCAATACGCACCTATGAATATCTGGGAATGTCCGTTCTGGCACATAGCTGATTACCAGATTAGATTACGCTCAAATTAGCGAAAGTGCCAGATCAAGTATGAGTCAGTACTCTCCAATTTATTCAACGACACTCTACAACGCTTTCCCATAAACCCGTTCCACATACCGCCCTCGCCCATCCCCATGCCCCAAATCCATTGATACCAGCGAGCGAGCTTCCCGGTTGCTGAAACACTGTTGCCGATAATAACGCATCGCATCCTGCGCCCATGCGTAACGTAGGCTATGCGGCGAGGATTGCCCTTTTAGTCCGGCAAGTGCAGTTTGCGAGCGCCAGCGGTTCATGGCGCTTTTCAGATCCGGTTTATCAATCAGCCGACCATTGCGGGCAGCGGCAACTGCCAGCGCCTGATCCACTGTCTGCGTTAACGCTTCCCGATCCAGAACCCGCGTTTGCCGGGGCCGTCCGCCTTTGGTGCCGAATACCACAGTCAGTTGTTCGTCGCATCGCTCCAGCGCGGCGGCCCATGTCTTGAGCGACTGCGAACACTGCACCGCTTCCTGCGAGCGCAACCCCATCATCCGAGCCAGTTGCAGCGTGAGTGCTAACCCTGCATCTTTCTGTTGCAGGATTGACAGAGCCGCTTGATAGCGCTCCGGCGTAATCGCTTGCCGCGTGCCGTCCCGGCTGGCGCCGCTCAGCCCTAACGCCCTGTTGCTCAATCGGTCCGCATCCGCCAGCTTAGCCCGCCCGGCGGTGCGCAGCATCACCCGCACCGCCGCCGTCTCGTTATGCAACGTACGCAGAGTAATTCCCTGTTCTAACCGCCCGGCGATATAGCATTCGATGTGTTTTGCTTTCAGATGCTGCACCGAGCAGATCTGAATATTCAAAGACAGCAGGTGACTGGCAAGCCGCTCTGCAATTTTTAGTCGGTCGTGTACCGTCTTATGGCTGCCGCCAGCCTGTCGGGCCAACGTCTGCATCTCCCTACTTAATCGTGACATAGAATATCCCCTATTCTTAATAACCTCTGTTCTCCGGCGCATGGCGATTCACGACACGGATTTACCGTGCCGCACTGAACAATACCTGCGCGCCGGAGCGGCAGCGGTTGAGGTATGGCGGGGATATCGGTTATGCACTCAGTGCAGCCGCCTGCATCAGCAGGATGATCCCCTCAGGCTGAAAGCCTGCCTCGGTATCGGTTCAGTCCTCCTCTGATAAGTGGGTTGATGAGAATTGACGCAGAAAATGTGCGTCAGATGACAGGTCGTGCCGGACAGCACCGTGGCGTAAGGGCTGGCGCAGAGATCGTTCGCGGCGTCACTTACAACGGCTTTGCGCCGTATGAAGTGACGCCGCTGCCTCATGGATACATTCGCTGAGGCAGCAAAAGGCCGCAGACGGTTGCGCCAGCTATAAGGAGTGTTGTACGCATCAGTGCGTATGCAAAAAGTAGTTGCTTCACGAAGAACAAACGGGATGCAGCCCTAAGGCATTGGGATAAGTGAGCTACCATCGCCGCAGCGATCACCCGCAAACTGGTAGCGGGACGGGTTGTTGTCGACCACACAGGCTCGGCCTGCGCGTTGCCTTGAAGGTCGTGGCAACGTGGAGTGCTGCTTGCAGCAGCGGTGTGACACTGACAATTTACTGCGCCAAAATCCGTATATCAAGCGGCTAACGCGCTGCGCTTGTTGGCTCCTTACTGGATTTCTATTCCATAGAAATCCAGTGAGGAGCGTCTAAATCCACTAACAGGATGAAAAAAATTTTGTAAATTTTCGCCGGGTGGGTTTTCAATCCACCTCTCCTTCTCCGCCCTGCCCTCGCCCGATATCCTGATAGCGTGAAGGCCAGATCTCTTCCGGCTGTTTTTTCAGTGCATCCGCAATTAAGCGCTCGCCCTTCGGCCAGTGTCGCGTCAACGCGTTCGCCAGCGTGGACGAGGCCAGTCCTGCCTCTCTGGAAACCGCAGCCAGCGTTGTTCCCTGCTTTCTCAAAGATGCAATGATATCAGCAGGATGCCAGTCATTTTTATTCATCGCTCTAACTCCTCTCCATAACGAATCCCGTTAATTATCCTGTTTTGGGATAATTAAATAAATGACTGATATTCGATTTTGGGATATCAGTCAAGGTTAACGAAATGGCGTCAATTTATTCAGAAGAATATCAAAGCGTTATAAAAATGCTTCGGGAAGCCAGAATTAGGAAAGGTATCAGCCAGCAAAGTCTGGCCGAATCGTTAGGCCGACCACAGTCGTTTATCGCTAAAGTCGAAAATGGTGAACGCAGGCTGGATGTTGTGGAATTTGCCTGTATTGCGCATCTGCTATCCATCGATATCGCCACTGTCTTAGAGAAAATAATTAATAAAAAACAATTAAGTAGACATAAACCCTGACCAACCACGAACGCCAATAATCCCATTTTGGGATAAATCAATCCGTCATTGATAGTCAATCCGGTCTTTCTAACGGAATTGATCAGATGGCTTCCATTTACTCCGATGAATATCAACGCGTTATCAAGGCGCTGCGCGAGGCGCGCATAGCGAAAGGGGTCACGCAGGAAAGTCTGGCTCAGGCGCTGGATCGCCCTCAGTCGTTTATCGCCAAGGTCGAAAACGGAGAGCGCCGTTTAGACATCGTCGAATTTGTCCACCTTGCCCGTTTGCTCTCGATCGATCCCATCAGCATCATTGGCAAGATCCCGGCGAAACATAAGCCGCTTAGCGCAAAATAATTTCGCGAAACAACGGCGCGCCTTACGCAGACTGCACCCGGCTATTTGCCGCCACACCAAACGCAGAGACACCTCGCGGCGTGGCGGTTTTCATCACCGTTTCCCCGGCCTCCCACCGATCCAACCTGTCGGCCCATTCCTGCATCATCATCCTCCGCTGCTCAACGTAAACCGCATGGTTATAGGCCGCCCGGATCTTATTAGGATCGGCATGGGATAATTGCACTTCGATCCACTCTTTCGGGTAGCCGAGTTCGTTAAGCGCCGTCGAGATCGTCGCCCGGATACCGTGACCGGTTAGTCGATCTGCATAACCCATACGTTTCAGCGCGCTGTTAAGCGTATTTTCGCTGATGCGCTTTTGCAGGTTATTGCAATTGGCAAGCAGGTAGCGTTGCGCCGGTCGTCGCTTCTGCAAGGTTAAAAGCGCTTTCACGATATCGATGGCCTGTCGCGGCAGCGGCACCACATAAGCCGGAACGCTATTACCCTCCCGGCGCATCCTGACCTGCAACTGCTTAACCGATGCGGGCGGAATAATCCACAGCCCGCGCTTAAGATCGAACTGATTAGGCTCAGCAAGGCGCAACTCGCCGGTACGCACGCCGGTCAACAACAGCAGGCGTAAGCCCTGTTGGGTTGTCTCCTGCCCGTGGTAGTCGCGCAGCTTGCGCAAAAACGACGGTAACTCATCCATGCGCAAAAAGGGATTGTGCGTCACCGGTGGTCGGGGCGCGGCCACAATATCCAGATCGCTGGCCGGATTGTAGCGCACGCCTTTTTCCACTTTAGCGTAGCGGAATAACTGATTCAGCCAGGTACGCACTTTCTCAGCGGTAGTAAACGCTTTACGCCGCTCAATCCGGCGCAGAACTTCCAGAATATGCGACGGCTCTACATCGAAAATCGGCAGACCACCCAGCGACGGCAGTACATCTTTAGCGAAAATGCGATCGATCTGCGACAGCGTGCTTTGTCGTCCGGTTTCCAGACTCAGCGCCTTGAAGTCGCGCCACTGGCGAAATACGGCCGCAAAGGTATTCTGCGCCGCGGCCTTGGATTGCTGGCGGTAGCTACGCGGATCGTTACCCGCAGCCAACTGCGCACGCAGTTCGTCGCGCTGCTGGCGCGCCTGTTTCAGGGAGACGGCGGGATAAGAACCGAGCGAGATGCGCTGCTGTTTACCCTGTAACGAAAAGCGGAAGTGCCATTTCTTCGCGCCTTTACCGGTCACAAACAATGACAGCCCATCGTTATCGTTGAGAGTGTAGGCTTTGCCGGTAGTGCGGGCCTGCCGGGCGACGGCATCGGTTAACGCCATAGGGTATGCCTCCTTCAGTGCTGAAGAGAGGTGTACCGAGCACAGGGAAGCGACTCAGCAAACAATCCGCACCCGTAACGCACCCGATTTTCGTGTACTAATTTGTGTACGACTTCGGCGTGGTTGACGGTGGTTTTCAGTGGATTTCGCTGGAGGCTCAACAGAGCGATTACCCTGTTGAGTCAGAGACCTACAGACATCAATGGACATCTATAGAAAAGAAATTGGAGCGGGAAACGAGACTCGAACTCGCGACCCCGACCTTGGCAAGGTCGTGCTCTACCAACTGAGCTATTCCCGCTTAGGATGACGCGGCACCGGATACGAAATTCTGTATCGGTACGGGGTGCGAATTATACGAGAAATTCCGTCCCCCGCAAGCCCCCGCAAATGAAAAAACGTTTGATTGCCGATAAAAAAATCAAAGCGCTGCTAAAACATACAACATCCGTTCTGAACGACCGTACAGGTTGTATGCCTGACGGTCAATCTGTCCACCAACGCCTGAATCAACTTAAAGCTGGATAAAATGCTCGCGGTAATACGCCAGTTCCGCCAGCGATTCGCGAATATCATCCATTGCCTGATGCGTCCCCTGCTTTTTAAGCCCTGACAGAATTTCGGGTTTCCAACGACGCGCCAACTCTTTGAGCGTGCTGACATCCAGATAACGATAATGGAAATAAGCTTCCAGTTCCGGCATATAACGGAACAGAAAACGGCGATCCTGACCAATACTGTTGCCGCAAATCGGTGATTTACCCGCAGGCACCCACTGTTGCAGGAAAGCCAGGGTAGCCAGTTCCGCCGCGCGTTCGTCAACCGAACTGGCTTTGACGCGCTCAATCAACCCGCTGGCGCCATGTGTGCGCACGTTCCAGTCATCCATCAGCGCGAGTTGGCTGGCGGGTTGATGAACCGCCAGCACTGGCCCTTCCGCCAACACTTTCAAATTGGCATCAGTCACTAATGTCGCAATTTCAATAATACGATCTTGTTCAGGATCCAATCCTGTCATCTCAAGGTCGATCCAGATCAGGTTGTTTTCATCTACCATCGTTGGTATTCCCGTTTCGCTGTGTATTGTTGCCTGTCGGCATTGATTGATAGTCACGCCCACACTGAACACCATCTGGCGGCATCAGTTAATTAAAATCAAATAGGGTGTATTATAGTCGCTTCAATCATCATGGGCGACAACCCTGTCTTATGGCGCTCGTCGTACCCTGACGATCAATGGCGTATTAAGTGAGGCTCAGTGAGCAAAAAGAAACTGTCGAAAGGTCAGCAACGGCGGGTCAGCGCGAACCATCAGCGCCGCCTTAAACATTCAGAAAGCAAGATCGAATGGGAGGATAGCCAACTGGGTGATGCTCAGGAAGGCATTATCATCAGCCGGTTCGGTATGCATGCCGATGTGGAAGCCGAAAACGGTGTGGTGCATCGTTGTAATATCCGTCGCACCATTAAATCATTGGTCACCGGCGATCAAGTCGTGTGGCGGGCCGGCAACGAAGCGCTCTCCGGGATCAGCGGGATCGTTGAAGCCGTTCATCCGCGACATTCCGTCCTGACGCGTCCCGACTATTACGACGGCGTTAAACCGATTGCGGCTAATATCGATCAGATCGTCATCGTTTCGGCCATTTTGCCCGAACTCTCCCTCAATATTATCGATCGTTATCTGGTTGCCTGCGAAACGCTGGAAGTTGAACCGCTGATTGTGCTGAACAAAATCGATCTGCTGGATGAAGAAGCCCACCAGTTCGTTAATGAATTGATGGATATTTACCGGACGCTCAACTATCGCGTACTGATGGTTTCAAGCCATACCCAGGAAGGCATTGCGGAACTGGAACAGGCGTTAACCAGTCGTATCAGTATCTTTGCCGGACAATCCGGGGTCGGCAAATCCAGCCTGCTCAACGCCCTGCTCGCCCTTGATGAAGAGCGTATTCTGGTTAACGAGGTTTCCGATAACTCAGGACTGGGACAACACACCACCACCGCCGCCCGTCTTTATCACTTCCCGCACGGCGGAGACGTGATTGATTCCCCCGGCGTGCGTGAGTTTGGCTTGTGGCATCTGGAACCTGAACAGATCACGCATGGTTTCATTGAGTTCCGGGAATATATCGGCGAGTGTAAATTCCGTGACTGCAAACATGACAACGATCCGGGCTGTGCGATTCATGCCGCCCTTGAGCGCGGCGACATTGCCGCCGAACGCTTCGATAATTATCACCGGATACTGGAAAGCATGGCGCAGGTAAAAACGCGTAAAACCTTTTCCGATACGGATAACTGACATTTATTGTATCCATCGCTACAATGCGCCCCTTTTCTTTTACATCATGGCGCATCACTAACCCAAGAGGCTCACTGTGCTGGATAATATTAAAATCAAATTACAGTATTGGCTTCCCAAAATCTGGCTGACTCGTTTGGCCGGGTGGGGAGCGGATAAACCGGCGGGTAAGCTTACCAAGCTGGTTATCGATCTGTTCGTTCGTCAGTACAAGGTCAATATGCAGGAGGCGCAGCAGCCGGATACTGCCGCCTACCGGACGTTCAATGAATTTTTTGTGCGACCGCTGAAGCCTGAGGTTCGTCCTGTCGATGGTCATACCCATCGTCTTGTTCAGCCAGCTGACGGCCTGTTGTCGCAGTTGGGCCCCATCACGGATGGCAAGCTGATTCAGGCCAAAAACCACCTTTACTCACTGGAAGCGCTGCTTGCCGGCAACTACATCATGGCGGAACTGTTCCGCGATGGCTTATTCGCCACGATATATTTATCGCCCCGCGACTATCACCGCGTCCATATGCCGTGCGACGGCGTGCTGCGCGAAATGATTTACGTGCCGGGCGATTTGTTCTCCGTCAATCTGTTGACCGCGGATAATGTGCCGAATCTGTTTGCCCGTAACGAGCGCGTTATTTGTCTGTTTGATACCGAGTTTGGTCCGCTGGCCCAGATTCTGGTCGGCGCCACCATTGTCGGCAGTATCGAAACCATCTGGGCAGGCACCGTGACGCCGCCGCGGGAAGGCATTATACAACGCTGGACCTACCCGCAAGCAGGCGAAGGCGCGGTTATGCTGGCAAAAGGCCAGGAAATGGGCCGCTTTAAGCTAGGTTCCACCGTCATTAACCTGTTTGCGCCCAACCGGGTGCAGTTTGCCGCGCATCTCAATAGCCTCAGCGTTACCCGCATGGGCGAACCCTTTGCGGAGATGTTGTCTGAAGATCAGGAAACCACGGCGTCACCGGACGAAACGTTGGAACGCACGCCGTCTCACGATGTCCATATTGAGCCAGGCATAACAGACCGTCCGGGCTGAGCGCCGTCAATTCTCCATTGTTGTCAGTGAAAGGTAGACTAAACGTGCGTCTGATTCTGATTTTTTTGCTGAGTTGCTTGTTATCAACCACCGTGTGGGCGGCGCCCAGTGAGGCGCAGTTACGTCAACAGTTGCAACAGGCGGAATCCAATAAAGGCGCAGCCGATCAAGCGCAGATTGTGGAAGAACTGCAATCTGCCCTGAATGCGACACAGGAAATCAAAGCGTCGCGCGAACGTGCGGCGCAATATCAACGTGTTATTGATGATTTTCCCAAGCTGATTCAGGAACTGCGTGGTCAGTTGGCCGCAGAAGACGAAAAACCCTCAGCGGCCGCGAACAATCTTTCGATTAACGATCTTGAGCAACAGATCCTGCAAACCAGTAGCCAGCTACTGGAACAAAGCCGCCAATTGCAGCAGGAGCAGGATCGATTACGTGAAATCAGCGACTCGCTCGGACAGCTTCCCCAACAGCAAACCGAAGCCAGCCGTTCACTGGGTGATATGGAGCGCCGTATCCAGGCTCTCGGCACACCATCGACGCCGCTGGCACAGGCGCAACTGGCGGCGCTTCAGACCGAAGCCGCGCTGCGCAAAAGTCGTGTGGACGAATTGGAACTGGCGCAGTTGTCAGCCAGCAATCGTCAGGAATTATCCCGGTTACGCGCCGAACTGTATAAAAAACGGCATGTTCGGATGGATACGCAGTTACAGTCGCTACGCAGCAATATCAATAGTCTGCGCCAGAAAGAGGCCGAGCAAGCGCTGGAACGCACCGAATTGCTGGCGGAACAGGGCGGCGATTTGCCCAGTGTTATCAGCGCACAGCTACAGGTTAACCGGGAACTGTCCGTCGCGCTGAATCAGCAGGCGCAACGCATGGACTTGATCGCTTCCCAGCAACGTCAAGCCGCCACGCATACGCTTCAGGTCCGTCAGGCGCTGACCACTATCCGGGAACAGGCCCAATGGCTTGACGTCTCGCCGGTATTAGGCGAAACCCTGCGGGCGCAAGTGGCACGATTGCCGGAAATGCCCAAACCACAACTGTTGGACAGCGATATGGCGCAGTTACGCGTCCAGCGTCTGCATTTTGAGGACCTGATCAATCAACCGCATGATATCGAGCAGTCAAAACAGGATGATGGAACGCCGCTGAACGCAACCCAGCGGCGCATTCTGGCGGATCAACTGCGCACCCAGCGCGATTTGCTGACTTCGCTGATTTCCGGTTGCGATACGCAGATTCTGGAGTTAACCAAACTCAAAGTAGCGAATAATCAACTGGAAGATGCGTTGAGAGAGACGAGAGAAGCCGCGCACCGTTATCTCTTCTGGGTGGCCGATGTTGATCCAATCACCTTCGCTTATCCGCTGAAGCTGGTGCAGGATCTGACACGTCTGTTGTCTATGGATACCTTTACCCAACTCAGCAGCGCCATAATCATGATGGTCACCAGCCGCGAAACGGTCATCCCGCTGCTGGGCGCGCTGTTGCTGGTGGGGTTCAGCTTCAGTTCCCGCCGCCACTATCACGCTTTTCTAGAGCGCGCCAGCAGTCGGGTTGGCAAAGTCACTCTCGATCACTTTATGCTGACGCTGCGTACCGTTTTCTGGTCAATCCTGACCGCGCTGCCGTTACCGGTGCTATGGGCCGCGCTGGGCTACGGCTTGCAGAATGCCTGGCCCTACCCGGTTGCGGTGGCGATTGGCGACAGCGTGACCGCCACCGTACCGCTGATGTGGCTGGTCATGATCAGCGCATCATTCGCGCATCCGCAAGGGCTGTTTATCGTCCATTTCCGCTGGTCGCCCGATCGGGTCGCCAGAGCAATGCGCTATTACCGCCTTTCCATTGCGTTTATTGTGCCATTGGTGATGGCGCTCATAACGTTCGAAAAACTGAACGATCGCGAGTTCTCCAGCACGTTGGGTCGCTTGTGCTTCATCCTGCTCTGTATGGCGTTAAGCCTGGTGACCACCAGCTTGAAACGTGCCGGTATTCCGCTCTATCTGGATAAAGAAGGCTCCGGGGAGAACTCGGTCAACCGGGCGATGTGGAACCTGCTGATGTGCGTCCCGCTGGCCGCCGCGCTAGCCGCCTGCATTGGTTATCTGGCGACGGCGCAAGCGCTGCTGGTCAGGCTGGAAACCTCGGTTTCCATCTGGTTTTTCCTGCTGGTCGTCTATCATATTATTCGTCGCTGGATGCTCATTCAGCGACGCCGTATCGCATTCGACCGGGCAAAGCAGCGTCGTTCAGAAATTCTGGCGCAACGGGCCAGAGGTGAAGAAGAACCGCAGTCTGGCGTCCCCCATGAAGGAAATTCAGAAGCGATTGAAGAGCCGGTGGTGGATCTGGATGCGATCAGCGCCAAATCCCTGAAGCTGGTGCGCTCGATCCTGACCTTAATCGCACTGGTTTCCGTTATCGTACTGTGGTCGGAAATTCACTCCGCTTTTGCTTTCCTGGAAAACATCAGCCTGTGGGATGTCAGCAGTACGGTCAAAGGCGTGGAAAGCGTTCAGTCGATTACGCTGGGTTCGGTTCTCATTGCCATACTGATTTTTGTGATTACCGCCCAGTTGGTGCGCAATCTGCCGGCCTTACTGGAACTGGCGGTATTACAGCACCTTGATTTGTCGCCGGGCAGCGGTTATGCCATCACCACCATCAGCAAATATATTCTGATGCTGATCGGTTGTCTGATGGGCTTCTCATTGATGGGGATTGAATGGTCGAAACTACAATGGCTGGTGGCGGCGCTCGGCGTGGGGTTAGGGTTTGGCTTGCAGGAAATCTTCGCCAACTTTATTTCCGGCCTGATTATCCTGTTTGAAAAGCCGATACGTATCGGCGATACCGTCACAATCCGCGACCTCACCGGCAGCGTGATGCGCATTAATACGCGCGCGACCACCATTTCCGACTGGGACCGCAAAGAGATTATCGTACCGAACAAGGCGTTTATTACCGAACAGTTTATTAACTGGTCGCTGTCAGATTCCGTGACGCGCGTGGTTCTGACGGTGCCGGCGCCCGCCGAGGCGGACAGCAAAGTGGTCACCGATTTGCTGCTGGATGCAGTCAACCGCTGTTCGCTGATATTGGAAAATCCGCCGCCGGAAGTTTTTCTGGTCGATTTGCAGCAAGGGATTCAGATTTTCGAACTACGTATTTTCGCCGCGGAAATGGTTCACCGTATGCCGTTGCGCCATGAACTGCACCAGTTGATTCTGGAAAATTACCGTAAACACAATATGGTGCTGCCGTTCCCTCCTTTCCAGGTACGAATGGACAATATCGCGCGTAAAGGAAACACCCTGACATCCAGCAACCGGAGCGCGGGCAGCTTGTAGTTATATACAGTTATATACAAAGAAGAAATAAGGCGGGGAGCCGTTGCCGCCCCGCCTTTTCGCCAAGCAAGATCAGGAGCGCTCGACCGAAAACGCAATCACATCGCTCAGTTTTTCCGCGCCCAACGCCAGCATAATCAGGCGATCAACGCCTAACGCCACGCCCGCGCATTGAGGCAGACCATGCTTGAGCGCGGCCAGCAAGTTTTCATCAATCGGCTGCGGCGGCAAACCGCGTGCCGCACGTTTGCGGTTATCCTGCTCGAAACGCTGACGCTGCTCATCGCAATCCGTCAGTTCACGGAAGCCGTTGGCCAGTTCAATGCCTTTGAAATAGACTTCAAAACGTTCGGCGACACGATGATCCTCGGTGCTGATTTCAGCCAGCGAAGCCTGCGTTGCCGGGAAATGGTAGACAAATGCCGGTTTGTCGCGACCGATGTTCGGTTCGACGCCGAAGGTAAACAGCATTTGCACCAGCGCATCACGATCCGCTTCCCGGCCGGCGATATCGCCCAGCCCCAGCTTTTCCGCCGCTTCACGCAGTTGGGCCTTGTCCACAGACAGCGGATCAATGTCCAGATGTCGCAAAAAAGCCTGTTGATACGAAAGCATTTCCGCACTTTCGCACTCCAATATTTGCTGAAGTAAATCATCGACTTCATTCATCAGTCGGTACATGTCGTAATGCGGCCGATACCATTCCAGCATGGTAAATTCCGGGTTATGGTATCTGCCGGACTCTTCATTACGAAAGCTGCGGCATACTTGAAAAATCGGACCGCTGCCTGCGGCCAGAAGGCGTTTCATGTGGTATTCGGGGCTGGTCATCAAATACAGCGTCATCCCATCCGCAGCGCCCGGCCCAACGAAGCGGGTCTGGAACGGGCATAGATAAACGTCCGTTACCGTCGCCTGGCTCATCGCTGGCGTTTCAACCTCCAGTACCCCACGATCGGTGAAGAAACGCCGGATAGCCGCGACTATCGACGCTCGCTTCAACAAATTAGCGACAGAAGCATCAGGTTGCCAACTTGCCGTCTCGCTCATGGTTCTTACTCCAAACTCAAACAGGTGGGGCAGTCTACCCGCATCAGCGCAGGCAGACAAAAAATTTACAGGAGAAACGTTCAGCAACCGCTTGCATTAGCCGACAACAACGAGGGCGCCGCGCTCCCGGCAATGTGAAAAAGAATCATGATATATCCAGTGAAACATTTTTCCGTACTGCCTGTAAAAGTGTTATTAAAGAAATAAAAGCAGCATTTTTATAAAAATAAGCCGTTCGATCACGTTTTTATCTTTTATTACAGGACACTGTGAAAAAACAACAAAATGCTGGATCACATCAAATTTCATCCGCCAATCATTCGGTATACTTATTTCCATACAAAAAATAGCGTTATGTCTATTCTTAATAAGTTTGCGAATCAATTTTTATAGGGCTACCTGCATAAGACGTTCCGCAGATATATGTGGATATATAAAGATAGCAATGAATAGATATTATATTTTTATTTTAACTTAATTAACTTAAGTAACTGGAGGAATGCAGTGCAAACCTTTAATGCCGATTTGGCCATTATCGGGGCCGGGGGCGCTGGCTTACGAGCGGCGATTGCCGCCGCGGAAGCCAATCCCCAACTGAAAATTGCGCTGATCTCAAAAGTCTACCCGATGCGTAGCCATACCGTGGCGGCAGAAGGCGGATCAGCAGCGGTCACTCAGGATCACGATAGCTTCGATTATCATTTCAACGACACTGTTTCTGGTGGCGACTGGTTGTGTGAACAAGACGTGGTCGAACACTTCGTCAAACACTGTCCTGAAGAAATGATCCAACTGGAACAATGGGGCTGCCCATGGAGCCGTAAACCCGATGGTTCTGTCAACGTTCGCCGGTTTGGTGGAATGAAAATAGAACGTACCTGGTTTGCCGCCGATAAAACCGGCTTCCACATGCTGCATACCTTGTTCCAGACCTCCCTCAAATATCCACAGATCCAACGTTTCGATGAACATTTCGTTCTTGATGTGCTGGTTGATGACGGGCATGCACGCGGTGTCGTCGCCATCAATATGATGGAAGGCTCATTGGTTCAGATCCGCGCCAATGCGGTGGTGATCGCCACCGGTGGAGCGGGACGAGTGTATCGCTACAACACCAATGGCGGCATCGTCACCGGCGACGGTATGGGCATGGCATTCCGCCACGGCGTACCCTTGCGCGATATGGAGTTCGTGCAGTATCACCCGACTGGTCTGCCTGGCTCCGGCATTCTGATGACCGAAGGCTGCCGCGGCGAAGGCGGCATCATGGTCAACAAAGACGGCTACCGTTATCTACAGGATTACGGCATGGGCCCGGAAACGCCGCTGGGCGAGCCGAAAAACAAATACATGGAACTGGGTCCGCGCGATAAGGTTTCTCAGGCCTTCTGGCATGAATGGCGCGCCGGGCGCACCATTTCCACCCCGCTGGGCGATGTGGTCTATCTTGACCTGCGCCACCTCGGTGAGAAGAAACTCAAAGAACGTCTGCCGTTCATCTGCGAACTGGCGAAAGCCTATGTTGGCGTTGATCCGGTTAAAGAACCGATTCCAATCCGTCCTACCGCGCACTACACCATGGGTGGTATTGAAACCGATCAAAACTGCGAAACCCGTATCAAAGGCCTGTTTGCCGTCGGTGAATGTTCGTCTGTCGGTCTGCATGGCGCAAACCGTCTCGGTTCCAACTCGCTGGCTGAACTGGTGGTGTTTGGACGCGTCGCCGGCGAGCAGGCGGTACAGCGCGCACAGTCCGCCGCCCCTGCCAACGGCAGCGCACTTGATGCGCAAACCCGTGATGTCGAACAGCGCCTGAATGATCTGATGAAACAGGAAGGCACGGAAAGCTGGGCGAAAATCCGTGATGAAATGGGCCTGTCCATGGAAGAAGGCTGCGGCATTTATCGTACAACGGAACTGATGCAGAAAACCGTCGATAAACTGGCCGAACTGAAAGAGCGCTTCAAACGGGTGAAAATCACCGACCATTCCAGTGTGTTCAACACCGACCTGCTTTATAACATTGAACTGGGTCATAGTCTGGACGTGGCGGAATGTATGGCGCACTCCGCCATTAACCGTAAAGAATCCCGCGGCGCCCACCAACGTCTGGATGAAGGCTGCACCGAGCGTGACGATGTTAACTTCCTGAAGCATACGCTGGCTTTTTATAACCCTGAAGGTGCGCCACGTCTGGATTACACCGATGTGAAAATCACCAAACTGCCACCGGCCAAACGCGTTTACGGTGCCGAAGGCGACGATGCTCAGGATAAAAGCAAGAAGGAGCAGGCGAATGGCTGAGATGCAAACCCTGAAAATGGAAGTCATGCGCTACAACCCCGAACAGGACAACGCGCCGTATTTTGAGACGTTTGAAGTCCCGTTTAACAAAGAGACTTCCCTGCTGGACGCTCTGGGCTATATCAAGGATAACCTGGCTGCGGATCTCTCCTACCGCTGGTCCTGCCGTATGGCGATCTGTGGTTCCTGCGGCATGATGGTGAACAACGTACCCAAGCTGGCCTGTAAGACCTTCCTGCGTGATTATCAGGACGGGCTGAAGGTTGAGGCGCTGGGTAACTTCCCCATCGAGCGCGACCTGGTGGTCGACATGACGCACTTTATTGAAAGTCTGGAAGCCATCAAGCCTTATATCATCGGCAACGATCGAAAACCGGCTGATGGCCCGAACAAACAAACTCCGGCGCAGATGGCCAAATATCACCAGTTTTCTGGCTGTATTAACTGCGGCCTCTGCTATGCAGCGTGTCCACAGTTTGGTCTGAATCCTGAATTCATTGGCCCGGCGGCGATAACCCTCGCGCACCGTTACAACCTGGATAACCGCGATCACGGTAAAAAAGTGCGTATGCCGCAGTTGAACGGCAGCAACGGGGTCTGGAGTTGTACCTTTGTGGGGTACTGCTCAGAGGTTTGTCCGAAGCATGTGGATCCTGCCGCTGCAATTCAGCAAGGCAAGGTTGAGAGTGCTAAAGACTTCATGATTGCCATGCTGAAACCACAATAAGGGAGGGGCAATAATGACATCCAAACGTAAAGCGTATGTCCGTGACATGTCGCCAACCTGGTGGAAAAAGCTGGGATTCTACCGTTTTTATATGTTGCGTGAAGGTACGGCCTTACCTGCCGTCTGGTTCAGCATCGTATTGATGTGCGGCGTATTCGCCTTGAAGGATGGCCCGGAAAGTTGGGCTGACTTTGTGGGATTCCTGCAAAACCCATTGGTGTTGCTAATCAACATCATTGCTTTGCTCGCGGCGGTGCTGCACACCAAAACCTGGTTTGAACTGGCGCCGAAAGCATCCATCATCGTGATAAAAGATGAGAAAATGGGACCAGAGCCGATCATTAAAGGACTTTGGGCAGTGACCATCGTAGTAACGGTAGCGGTACTGGCTATCGCCTTACTGTTCTGATGAGGAGGAATAACGTGATTAATCAAACGCCAAAACGTTCCGATGAACCCCCTTTCTGGGGTTTGTTCGGCGCCGGTGGTATGTGGAGTGCGTTTTTCGCCCCCGTCATCATCCTGCTGGTTGGTATCCTGCTACCGCTTGGCCTGTTCCCGGATGCGCTGACTTATGAACGCATTGCCGCATTCAGCCAAAGCTTTATTGGCCGCGTTTTTCTGCTGCTGATGATTATCCTGCCGCTCTGGTGTGGTTTGCACCGTCTTCACCACGCCATGCATGATCTGAAAATCCATATTCCCGCCGGGAAATGGGTGTTCTACGGTCTGGCAGCGATCCTGAGCGTCGTGACCATCATTGGTGTTGTCACGCTGTAAGCGGTTTTGTTTTGCAATTAACGGCCTGCCCTGTGCAGGCCGTATTATTTTCTTTCTTGCAAGATTAAAGGGGAATGAGAATTAATCAGGATAAGCCGTTATCCCATAATTTTATCCCGAAACATAAAGAATACCGCGGCCAATAAACATAAACCGGCCCAGATATAATCAGTACGGAAAGGTAAAATAAGAATGGAGAACGGAATAAATACGGAAAGGCTAATCACTTCCTGCAATATTTTTAACTGTCCGGCGGGGGCGACCTGATATCCAATACAGTTTGCCGGAACCTGCAATAAATATTCAAACAGGGCAATTCCCCAACTGACCAATGCGGCAATTAACCCGGTTCGTCCGCTAAAATTACGCCAGTGCCCGTACCAAGCGAAAGTCATATACCCTAAATAATTCGAATTACAGGAAGGCGGCAAGCGAAGGAACCCCGATGAGCTTACATCAGTAAGTGATTCGGGTGACAAATCTGCCAGGAGCAGATTTGAACGCTGCGTGCAGCGGCCCCTTTGGGCTGAATACTGAGCGCAGCCAACGCACCTGCAACTTGAAGTATGACGGGTATAAACACATTACGGAGCGTCAACATATATACAGTGATAACGAGCGGTGACATCGTTTTTCTCCAACTCATCCACCGCCGCATTATGTCGTCGGGCTGAAGAAAACACCATCATAGCGCCTTCCTCACGTTAAAATTTATACGACTTATCTCTTTATTGCGCGCTACGCTGTATCGCTTCCCCGCCGGCTTCAACATCCTGTCCAACACCACGGGTAGTGTTACACCCGACTACGGCAGAGAGAACTAACAGCGAAAAAATAGCGACCAGACTTTTCTTCAACATAGGTTATTCCTTCTTCAATGATAAATAGGTTTCTTAAAAGCAGCAAAAAGACTACCTTCTAAGCGTAGTCAATCCTGCCTGTTTCGTGGAACTTTTCAGAGTGGGGCTTAAAAATATAGAGATAAAAAAAGCCGCCATAAAAATGGCGGCTGCGGCTGGCTTTACATCAAGCGTCAATTATTTGACGCGAGAGACATACTCGCCTGAGCGGGTATCCACTTTGATCACTTCACCGATCTGCACAAACAATGGCACTTTTACCACCGCGCCAGTGCTCAGCGTCGCGGGTTTACCGCCAGTACCAGCGGTATCGCCTTTCAGACCTGGATCGGTATCGACGATTTCCAGTTCGACAAAGTTCGGCGGCGTCACGGAAATCGGCTGACCGTTCCACAACGTCACGATACATTCCGCCTGATCGAGCAGCCATTTGGCGTTGTCGCCAAGCGCTTTCTCATCCGCAGCCAATTGCTCGAACGTTTCATTGTTCATGAAATGCCAGAACTCACCATCGTTGTACAGGTAAGTCAGATTCATATCGATAACATCCGCACCTTCAGCAGAATCCGTGGATTTGAATGTTTTCTCGATCAGCTTGCCAGTCAGCAGACGACGCATTTTCACACGCGCGAAAGCCTGACCTTTACCCGGTTTGACGAACTCACTTGATTCGACGGCATAAGGCTCGCCTTCGAACATGATTTTAAGACCGGAACGGAAATCGTTGCTAGAATAAGTCGCCATAAAGGCCCTCTACATTTGATACTGGTACTAAGCCAAAAAATGGCACACATTGTAACCCTAAATATACCTTCCAGAGAAGATTGGTTGCAGCAACTTGCGGACGTAATTACCGATCCAGAAGAATTACTGCAACTTTTAGCGTTAAGCGACAACGCCAGGCTACGACAAGGCCACGACGCCCGCAGACTTTTCCCGTTGCGTGTTCCCCGCGCTTTTGCCGCACGCATGCAAAAAGGCAATGCGGACGATCCGCTTTTACAGCAGGTGCTCACTTCACGCGCGGAATTTATCGCCACGCCCGGTTTCAGCCATGATCCGCTGGATGAGCAGCACAGCGTCGTTCCGGGGTTACTGCATAAATACCACAACCGCGCGCTGCTGCTGGTAAAAGGCGGCTGTGCGGTCAATTGCCGCTATTGCTTCCGCCGCCATTTTCCCTATCAGGACAACCAGGGCAACAAGACCAATTGGCGTCAGGCATTGGACTATATCCAAGCACACCCGGAACTGGATGAAATCATTTTTTCCGGCGGCGATCCGCTGATGGCGAAAGACCATGAGCTTGCCTGGTTGATTACCGCGCTGGAAAAGATACCGCATCTGAAGCGGCTGCGTATCCACACACGTTTGCCCGTGGTGATCCCGGCACGCATTACCGCTACATTGTGCCAACGCTTATCACAGACATCACTTCAAGTTTTGCTGGTCACGCATATTAACCATCCGCAGGAGATTGATCCTGATTTAACACAAAGTATGGCGCGTTTACGTCGCGCAGGCGTCACGCTGCTGAATCAAAGCGTCCTGCTGCGTGGAGTGAACGATAATGCAGATACGTTGGCAAACCTGAGCAATGCGCTGTTTGACATCGGCATACTGCCTTACTATCTCCACGTACTGGATAAAGTACAGGGAGCGGCGCATTTTATGGTCAGTGATGACGAAGCGCGTGTACTGGTCAAAGAGATGATGAAAAAAGTGTCTGGATATCTGGTTCCGCGCCTGGCGCGCGAAATTGGCGGCGAAGCCAGTAAAACGCCGCTGGATCTGAGACTCAGACAAAGTCAGGACGAGGGCGAATAAAAAACCGGCGCATACCAGAGGTACATTCGCCGGTCTATTCATTGAGCGCCAAACCTCGTCAGTGAAAATGCCTCGCGCTTAGCTTAGGGACATTTGTACACGTCGCCAACCATCTTGCTATCCAGCGGCGCAAAGCTAGACCAGAAGGTTTGGCTTGGGCTGGTTACGCCATACAGGGTATTTCCTCCCATTGCCGCGGCCTTGTTACGCAGATCGTTCGCCGCGCCGCGCATTGAACTGCCATCGCTCTCATTGCCGGAAAACCAGTTGGATTGACTACCGCTGACCTGTCCCAATAACTGGCACTCATTACCCGGTTTGGTATCCGTAAATGTAACAACCTGTCCTGCGGTGCTGAGTTGATTGGTTGTACTACAGCCAGCCAACAAGATGACTGCGGAGATACCCAGTAACATGCGAATCTGCATTTTCCCCTCCATGATATTGAAAAGTTGGCGATTTTCTAACTCAGGCGCGCCATTGTTTGAATCGGTTAATCAGACCATTCGTTGAACTGTCATGACTGGTCACTTCTTTCGCCTCTTCCAGTTCCGGTAAAATACGGTTGGCCAGTTGTTTACCCAATTCCACCCCCCACTGATCGAACGTGAAGATGTTCAGAATCGCGCCCTGGGTAAAGATTTTGTGTTCATACAGTGCGATCAATGCGCCCAGGCTGTAAGGCGTAATCTCGCGCAGCAGAATCGAGTTGGTCGGACGGTTCCCTTCAAAGACTTTGAACGGCGCCACATGCTCGACCTCCTGCGCTGTTTTACCTGCCGCCGCGAATTCCTCATCGACCACTTCGCGGCTCTTACCGAATGCCAGCGCTTCCGTTTGCGCGAAGAAGTTGGACAGCAGTTTGCTATGGTGATCGCTCAGTGGATTATGACTTACCGCCGGTGCGATGAAATCGCACGGAACCAGTTTGGTGCCCTGATGAATCAACTGATAAAACGCATGCTGACCATTGGTGCCCGGTTCACCCCAGATAATCGGGCCGGTCTGATAGTCCACCGGATTGCCATTGCGATCGACGTATTTCCCGTTGGATTCCATATTTCCCTGTTGGAAATAGGCGGCAAAACGGTGCATATACTGGTCGTAGGGCAGAATCGCTTCCGTTTCAGCCCCGAAGAAATTGTTGTACCAAATCCCGATCAACGCCAACAGCACTGGCAGGTTTTGTTCCGCTGGCGTTGAAGCGAAGTGCTTGTCCATGGCATGAGCGCCGCTTAACAGTTGCTCAAAGTTGTCGAATCCCAGCGAAAGAATAATCGACAGACCAATCGCCGACCACAGAGAATAGCGTCCGCCAACCCAGTCCCAGAACTCGAACATGTTGTCGGTATCGATACCGAATTCACTCACTGCTTTCGCATTGGTAGACAAGGCCGCAAAATGTTTGGCGACATGTTTGTCGTCCTGCGCGGTTTTCAGGAACCAGTCACGCGCACTGTGGGCGTTAGTCATGGTTTCCTGTGTGGTAAAGGTTTTGGACGCCACCAGGAACAGAGTGGTTTCAGGGTCCAGCGGCTTCAACGTTTCTGCGATATGCGTGCCGTCCACGTTGGAGACAAAATGCATATTCAGATGATTTTTATACGGTTTCAGCGCTTCTGTCACCATATAGGGACCTAAATCGGAGCCGCCGATACCAATATTCACCACATCGGTGATCGCTTTGCCGGTGTACCCTTTCCAGTCACCGCCGATAACGCGTTCGCTGAACAGTTTCATCTTTTCCAGCACGGCGTTCACTTCCGGCATCACATTCTTGCCATCAACCAGAATCGGCGTGTTACTACGGTTACGCAGCGCGACATGCAGCACGGCGCGCCCTTCTGTCTGATTAATTTTTTCGCCGGAAAACATCGCCTTAATCGCGCCAGCCAAATCCGTTTCCCGCGCCAGCGCCTGGAGTTTTTCCAGCGTTTCCTCTGTAATGCGGTTTTTGGAGTAATCCACGAGCATCTGATCGTCAAAAGTAGCGGAAAACCGGGCGAAACGGTTACTGTCCTGCGCGAACAACTCACTGATTTTCAAGTCTTTAATCACTTCAAAATGTTGCTGTAACGCCTGCCATGCGGCAGTCTGGCTTGGATTGATGTTTTGCATAACGATACTTTCTCTCTCAGCATGAATTCAAAAGTTACTAAATCGATTGTATCCCGTAAAATGCCGATTGAGATCCCTTTTCTTGCTAAATGGTCATCACATCCTTTTGTTTATTGACAGCAGTATGATTACCCGCTATTTCTAACAGCATACTTGCGCATTCCATGTGCAAGCCAGAAGAGGAGCGTTGCCCAGGCAAGGTATCGGAGGAGCCGTAATCCGATGATGATACCCCAGGGGGAGCGACGCCGAGGTGATGTGTAATGCGGTATTCACACCATCGATCGCAGGGGCTGAATCCCCTGGGTTGTCACCCGGTTCGTCCTGATTAAGGACGTTCAGCAAGGTGGAGCGCTTCTGGGTGTATCGTAGTTTTTTTATTTCTACGCCTGCTCCCTGCTTACCGCTCTTCCCTTGTGCCAAGGCTGATTAATGGACTGTGTGGTTGAAAACAACCGCCCCCCTGACACGAGGTTTTTTGACATGTCTGTTACTGAAGTTTCCGCACCAGCAACACCTTTGATTATTGCCAAATTTGGCGGCACCAGCGTGGCTGATTTTGACGCCATGAATCACAGCGCCGATGTCGTTCTTGCCAACCCCGCGGTACGGGTTGTGGTTCTGTCTGCCTCGGCGGGCATTACCAACCTGCTGGTTGCACTGGCCGCAGGCCAGAATCTGGAAGAACGCACTCAGAATCTGACACGAATCCGTCAGATCCAATACGCGATTATCGATCGACTGGAAAACCCAGAGGTCATCCGCGATGAAATCGAGCGAATGCTGGAAAACATCGCCACATTGTCGGAAGCGGCGGCGCTGGCGACCTCCAACGCCCTGACCGATGAATTGGTGAGTCATGGCGAACTGATGTCCACCCTGCTGTTCGTTGAAATTCTGCGCCAGCGCGATGTGACGGCGGAGTGGTTCGATGTCCGTAAAATCATGCGCACCAATAATCATTTCGGGCGCGCCGAACCCGATTGTCAGGTACTGGGCGAATTGACGCGCAGCCAGTTGCAACCTCGTCTTGAGCAAGGGTTAATCATTACGCAGGGCTTTATCGGCAGCGAGGCCAGCGGTAAAACCACGACATTGGGTCGCGGCGGCAGCGATTATACCGCGGCGCTGCTGGGCGAAGCGTTAAACGCCAGCCGCATTGATATCTGGACGGATGTCCCCGGCATCTATACCACCGATCCGCGCGTGGTGCCGGCGGCAAAACGTATTGACGAGATTATGTTTGAAGAAGCCGCGGAAATGGCGACATTCGGCGCGAAAGTGCTACACCCGGCGACGCTTCTGCCAGCCGTGCGCAGCGATATTCCGGTTTTTGTCGGTTCCAGTAAAGATCCGACCGCAGGCGGTACGCTGGTATGCAATAAAACGGAAAACCCGCCGTTATTCCGCGCGTTGGCGCTACGGCGCAAACAAACGCTGCTTACCCTGCACAGCCTGAATATGTTGCACGCACGCGGTTTTCTGGCCGAAGTCTTCAGTATTCTCGCCCGTCATCATATCTCTGTGGATTTGATTACCACCTCAGAAGTCAACGTGGCCTTGACGCTGGATACCACTGGTTCGACGTCAATCGGCGATAGCCTGCTGTCCAGCGCCCTGCTGACCGAACTTTCCTCACTGTGCCGCGTGGAAGTGGAAGAAAATCTGTCGCTGGTGGCCCTTATCGGCAACAAACTGTCTCAGGCTTGCGGTGTCGGTAAAGAAGTCTTTGGCGTGCTGGAACCGTTCAATATCCGCCTGATTTGCTACGGCGCCAGCAGCAATAACCTGTGCTTCCTGGTTCCGGGCAATGATGCCGAGCGCGTGGTGCAGACATTGCATCGCAGTCTGTTCGAGTAACCAAACCACACGCTCAACGCGCCTTAATCCATGTGGTGTGAAATCCTCCCCACATGGATTAATTACAGCGTCAACGGCGATTCGTCCCGCTCGTCGTCCTCATCCTGCGAGACGATCAGCACGTTATAAGCCACCGAGCAAAACAGCGAATTCAACCGATTCATATCTCCCAGCAACCCCAAATGCAGCGAACTGGTTTCCAGACTCTGTACGTTCTGCTGATGTAAGCGATCGACATGCGCATGCGCATAACGACGATTCAGAATACGGAAACGATGTTTGGCGCGGCGCAGCCGCTTGGCGCTGGTAACATCCGCGGAAAGAAAGACCGATAGCCCAAGCCGCAGGTTTGCCAGCAAGTGTTCGTGCAAGTGATTCAGTTCCTCCAATCCCTGAGCCGAGAAAGCGCGGCGTACCTTGGATGAATTATTAGCGACATCATCCGCCATGCGCTCAATAATATCTCCCGCCTGTTCGAGGTTCAGCGCGACTTCGATCACTTCAGCCCAACGCCGGGAATCCCGTTCATCAAGACCATCTTTTTGGATCTGCGCCAGATAGAGTTTGATGGCGGTATAAAGCACGTCCACATCATCATCAAGCCGACGGATCTCACGCCGCTGCATATGATCGCCCCGCAGCACGTCCCGATACAGCCGTAACATCTGCTCAAGCACATCACCGATCCGTAACGTTTCACGCGCGGCATTGGTCAGCGCCAGAGCGGGCGTATCCAACGCGCTGGTATCCAGATGCCGGGGCTTCATCTGGATATCCACCTCCGGCGAGTCGGCGATCATCAAGCAGGACAAACGAGCGACCACCTCCGCGCATGGAATCAATATCAGGCAGCGGATCAGGTTGTAGAACAGGTGGAAATAAATCACCAGTTCCTCCGGGCTAAGCGGCCATTTCGCCAACCACCGGGAAAGCGGCTCAACGAAAGGCAATACGGCCAGACAACCAATCAGTTTGAACAATACACTGCCCAGCGCCACCCGACGCCCCGCCGCATTCTGCGCGGTGGAGCTAATCATGATCAGCACGCCGCTGCCCAGGTTGGCGCCGATCACCAGACACATCGCCACTTCCAGCGAAATCACGCCGCTGGCGGTCAGTGTTGCGGTCAGCAGCACCGCCGCCAGACTGGAATAACTCACCATAGCGAACAATGCGCCGATAAGCGCATCCAGCATAATGTCGCCGGTCAGCGAAGAAAAAAGCACTTTAACGCCGGCAGTCTGGGTGATAGGCGTCGCGGCCGCCACGATCATTTCCAGCGCCAGCAGAATCAGCCCAAGGCCGATAGCGACGCGTCCAAGTTGTCCTACCCGCGTCTGCTTACGGCTGAGGAAAAAAATCACGCCCAGAAAGATTAGCAGCGGAGAAAGCCAGGATAAGTCGAACGTTAATATCCTGACCATCAGCGCCGTACCGACATCCGCGCCGAGAATAATGACCAGCGCGGGCGCTAACGCCACTAAACCCTGAGACACAAAAGACGTGGTCAACAATGCGGTGGCGTTACTGCTTTGCACCAACGCCGTAACACCAATTCCCGCCATAAAAGCCAGAGGTTTCTTCTCGACGCTTTCGCTCAATACCCGCCGTAAGCTGGCGCCATACACCCTCATGATGCCGGTACGGACAATGTGCGTCCCCCAGACCAGTAATGCAATTGCGGACAGTAAATGCAGCAGCGTTAACACTAAGTTAATACCTCTAATGTAAATGTAAATTTGAACATTCAATAACCAACTATACTACCAGATGTTTCCTGCCAGGACTTTCAGGCTGTCTCTGTGTGGGATAAATCCGCTGACAGGTTTCAGTGCGGATAGTTAATTAAATAACAATATTTAGGAAATCGAATCCAAATCAATAAGATGTGTATTTACTCTTTTTGAGCATACAGCAAGCGCTATGCTTTCTTTCACAATCTGTTATGTCGGATTTATAAAAATTCCGCTTAAAAAACCATATAAGCTGTAAGGAAAATGGATGAAGACCAAAACATCATATGGCCTGAATTGGCTTGCACTCATTATTATTTTGGCTATCGCTAGCGCTTTCTGGCAATTTTCGCCTCCGACCGGATTAAGTGGACCCGCCTGGCATTCAACCATTATTTTTGTCGCCACCATTATTTGTATTGTTGCAAATGTTCTCCCCATTGGGGCCATCGGCATTATCAGTATGACCCTGTTCGCCTTGACTTATGCGGCAGGCGACACCACCGCCACCGGCGCGATCCAGACGGCGCTCAGCGATCTGAACAGTTCGCTGATCTGGCTGATCGTCGTCGCGTTTATGATCGCGCGCGGCTTTATCAAAACCGGTCTTGGCCGTCGTATCGCGTTACAAATGATCCGTTTGTTAGGCAAGCGCACACTTGGTCTGGCTTATGGTCTGGCCTTCGCCGATTTGGTGCTTTCTCCGGCAATGCCGAGTAATACCGCCCGTTGCGGCGGTATTATCTATCCTATCGCAGATTCGCTATCGCGCAGCTTTGATTCAAAGCCGGATGATGCCTCACGCAGTAAAATCGGGACATTCCTCATCACCTGTATCGGCAACGTCAACGATGTCACCGCCGCCATGTTCATGACAGCCTACACCGGCAACCTGCTGGCGGTAAAACTGGCGGCAAACGCGGGCGTCACCATCACCTGGGGCAGTTGGTTCGTTGCCGCTCTGGTGCCGTGTCTGATCTCACTGAGTGTTATCCCCCTGTTCGTGTACTGGCTGACCAAACCGGAAATTCGCCACACGCCTGATGCGCCTAAGCTGGCGGTTTCTGAACTGCAAAAGATGGGCAACATGAGCCGCGGCGAGTGGTTGATGGCCTTTACGGTTATCCTGCTGCTGGTATTGTGGATTTTTGGCGACAAGCTGGGAGTTGATGCGACAACCGCTTCCTTTGTCGGGCTGTCCTTCTTACTGTTGACCGGTGTGCTCAATTGGGAAGATGTAAAAAGTGAAAAAGGCGCGTGGGATACCCTGATCTGGTTCGCCGCGTTGCTGATGATGGCCAATCAGTTGAAAAGACTGGGTTTCACCACCTGGTTTGGCGACCTGATCGGTAATAGCATTGGTCATATGATGCAGGGAACCAGTTGGGTGCTGGTGTTGCTGCTGCTCAATGCCGCCTACTTCTATACCCACTACTTTTTCGCCAGCGGCAACGCGCAAATCGCCGCGCTCTTTGCCGTGTTCCTTGGCGTCGGGATTAACCTGAACATCCCTGCCGTGCCGATGGCATTTATGCTGGCCTTCACCAGCAGCCTGTACTGTTCATTGACGCAATACACGCACGCCCGCGGCCCGATCCTGTTTGGCGCCGGCTATGTCCCCACCGCCGTCTGGTGGCGAACAGGTTTCGTTATCAGCCTCGTCAATCAGGCCATTTTCATGAGCGCCGGGTTGCTGTGGTGGAAGGTGATTGGTTTGTATTAAGCCGCTGAACTCATATGGCGCGTAACGAATCAGGCCGGAATACCCCCGGCCTGATTCGTTTTATCACTGCGAAATGTATGATTCAGAAAGAATAGGAAACGCTGCCGACAATGCTGCGCTCGGCGCCAAAGTAGCAAAACTCCAGCGAGTTACAGGCCGCAACGTAACGTTTGTCCGTCAGGTTATTCACATTCAACTGCGCGCTTAACCCTTGCAAACCGATTTTTGATAAATCGTAACCCACCGCCATATCCACCAGCGTATACGAAGGCAAAGTATGCGTATTGGCGCGATCGGAGGTGATGCCGTTGACATAACGCACACCGCCGCCGAGCGTTAATCCATCCAGCGGGCCGCTTTTCACATCATAGCTGGCCCAGGCGCTGGCTTGATTACGCGGCGCATAAACAGCGCGTTTTCCCTGTTCACTCACATCATTGCTTTTCTTATAACGTATATCCGTATAAGTGTATGCAGCCTGCAAGCGCAGGTTGTCCGTAATCTGACTCACCGTCTCCAGTTCCACCCCTTCGGATTCGATTTCACCCACGGAACGATAGGGGTCGCTCGGCTGATTTTTGGTCGCCACATTCTTCTGATTAATACGGAATACCGACATGCTGTACTGGCTTTGCGAACCTTCCGGCTGATATTTCAGCCCGGCTTCCCACTGTTTGCCTTTCATCGGTTCAAGCACGTTGCCGTCCTCGCCGACAAAACTGGTGGGCGTGAATGCCGTGGAGTAACTGACGTAAGGCGCAAAGCCACTATCGAACAGATAAAGTAATGCCGCACGGGAACTAAAATTATCCTTATCCAGTTCACTGCGTGAACCGCTGCGCTTATCGATATTGATCACTTTCACCTGATCATGACGACCGCCCAACGTCAGGCGCCAACGCTCCCATGTCATCTGATCCTGAACATAAATCCCCGTTTGTTGCAGCTTATGCTTCTCAAACGTTGAGGCATACATCGCTGTCGGCAACGCGCCATAAACCGGGTTAAATGCATCAATTCCCGGATAAGCGCCTGAAGGCCAGTCCACATCATTATGACGTTGCTGATAGTCAATCCCCACCAGCAGACGGTGATTCACCGAACCGGTATCAAAGCTGCCATCCAGTTGGTTATCCAATGTAATCGCGGAAAGGGATTCACGCGCCCCGGAATAATAGCGATTTAAGGTGTCGCCGGTGCTCCAACCGTAGGCATAAACCTGATCCAGATGAACTTTAGTACGCAGATAACGCAGCTTCTGGCGTAGCGACCAGCCATTATCAAAACCGTGCTCGAAGTTGTATCCCACCATATTCTGCTTACGATCATACTTCTCGTTATTCTCTTCGCCTTCATAGAAGGTGTCAGCGATTTTCTGACCATTATGGGCAACCACCGTCCCCTCATACGGTAAACCTGAATGGCTGCCGCCTTCCGGGTCACGATGCAGGTAAGCCATCAGATCCAGTCGGGTCTTATCAGAAATGCGCCACGTCAGACTCGGCGCAATGGCGTAACGCTCTTCTTTCAGCGGCCCGAACTGGGTATCCGCATAGCGCGTCATACCACTGAGGCGAAACGCCAGACGATCGTCATCATCCAACGGCCCGGTGACATCAAAGGCCGCCCCGCGCTGGGCGTTATTACCGGCAAACAGTTTGATCTGTCCGCTACGTTCAAACGATGGCTGACGAGAGTTCAACGCGACAATCCCGCCCGGAGAAGCCCGGCCATACAGCACCGATGCTGGGCCTCTTACCACCTCGATACTGTCCAGGAACCAGGGATCGACCACCAGGGAACTGTGGGAGTTGGTATCTCCCATCATTTTCAGGCCGTCAAGATAGACATTGTCCAGACTGCCATCAGAAAAACCGCGCAGAACCATATAGTCAAAACGGTTGGAGGCGCCGATCTGGTTGCTGAACACGCCGGGCGTATAGCTTACCGCCTGTCGCACGCTGATAGCGCCTTGCTCCTGAATCTGATCGCGCGTGACAATGGAAACCGCCTGCGGCGTTTCTATATCCGGCGTTACCAATTTAGTGGCCCCGCTTTGAGTTTGAGATGTGACCACCAGTGTATCTTCCTGAGAGGAGGCTGGCGCATCCTGAGCAATCACCGGAATGGCAACACCACTGGTGATACAGCCGACGACCAACGCCAGCCGCGTTTTTCTGAGCATGACTCTCTCCACAGACCTTATTATTGTAAATAAGAATTATTACCGTTTTTGTTATCACAATAACTATGCGCAGTGACAATTTACCTATGAGCAATAACAAACCGGGAACTGTGCAGAAAACGCCGGATTATCCGCAAAGCGTGAGTATGAAATCAGAATAGTTGGTGAAAGAAGGTTGGTGGGCGAATAAAACGCGCTAACTCGTGGCTCGCGCATCGCTTGGGGCAATACCGTAACGGCGCCGAAAGGCGGTGGAGAAATTGGTCGCATGCTGATAGCCCGACATCCAGGCAGCCTGCTGAACGCTGTAGCCTTGCGCCAGATAACGACGCGCCAGTTCCAGTCGGCAATCACGCAGGTAATCAAAAACCGATTGCCCGTAAGCCTGACGAAATTTGGTTCTCAGGCTACTGGCGCTCATGGCCGCTAATTGCGCCAGTTCATGCAACGTATACGCTCTTTCAGGTTGTCGTTCTAATAATCGGCGCACGTTCTCCAACCGGTTTTGTTCACCTGGTGAAGCCAGATAACGCTTTTCCCTGCCGGGTTGCCCGCACGACAAGCCATATCCCAGAAGCTGAAGCATCACGCCTTCCAGCATGAACTGACGTGACAAACCCGGTGCGGTGTTTTCCAGCGCATGCTGTAATCCCGACAGCAGATAACCGGGAACCTGCCACACAAAAGCCGGGGTTCCTTCACGCTCCCACTCATGCAGCAATGAGGTGACCAGAGGAGCCGGCTGGAAGTTGCCCGGATTGATGCCAAGCGATATCGTCTTGAGATGGTGCTCGGCAAAATGACTGGCGTTCATCACCAGATGTTCTCCCAATCGGGTACTGAAAGCCATCCCGGAGCGAACAACAAACGCTTCGCCGTTCAGCCGCAGCGCCACGCAACCTTCCAGCACCACCAGCGTATAAAGCGGAGAACCATGCAGCGACGTTGATTCATAAGGTTGCAACACCCGCACATTGGAATTGGTCAGGCAGATGCCCGACGACAGCGCCATCTCTTCCACATCGCCTTGCACAACGATACGTTTTTCTTTCGCCTGATCACGGCATGACGATAAAGCCGGGAAGTGAAAATCAATCCCATAGCGTTCACCAAAATCAAAAAAATCCTCGATGGAAAACAGTCGTTTTAGCCTGCCGGAAGAAGATATATTCATGTTGTTCAGTCCGCATCATAGCCAAGATTTGGCGCCAGCCAACGCTCGACTTCGCTGATCCCCATCGCTTTGCGTTGGGCATAATCTTCCACCTGATCGCGTTGAATTTGGGCGACCGCAAAATATTTACTGTCAGGATGGCTGAAATACCAACCGGATACCGACGCGCCCGGCCACATGGCATATGACTCGGTGAGTTTCATGCCGGTATGCCGCTCGACATCCAGCAACTGCCAGATCTGCGCTTTTTCAGTATGATCGGGGCAAGCAGCATAGCCTGGGGCCGGGCGGATCCCCTGATAATTTTCGCGGATCAGTTCGTCGTTACTGAGGTTTTCATGCGCCGCATAACCCCAGTAGACTTTGCGCACCCGCTCATGCAGATATTCGGCAAACGCCTCCGCCAGCCGGTCTGACAGCGCTTTCACCATGATCTTATTGTAATCGTCATGTTGGGCTTCCCACTGTTCGGCCAGCGTATCCTCTTCCAGCCCCCCCGTCACCGCGAATGCGCCAAGATAGTCCGGCTTACCGCTGGATTTCGGCGCCACAAAATCGGACAGGCAGTAATTCGGAAAATCCTTTTTTTCTGTTTGCTGACGCAAGTGATGGCTGACCAGCAGCACCGCATTACGTCGCTCATCCGTATAGATCTCCACATCATCCCCCACCCGATTGGCGGGGAACAATCCGACGACGCCACGGGGATTGAGCGAACCGCTTGCAGAAAGCGTATCCAGCATGGCGTTGGCATCCGTCAACAAACGCGTCGCCTCTTCACCCACCACCTCATCTTGCAGAATACGTGGATATTTACCCGCTAACGACCAGGTCATGAAGAAAGGCGTCCAGTCGATATAATTACGCAGCGTTTCGACACTGGCCGTGACCGTTTGTACACCTAAACGATGCGCAACGGGTGGCGTATAGTTTTCCCAATCCAGCACGGCGGCGTTATCACGGGCAGCAGCCAGCGTAACCGGCGGCGTTCTGGGTTTCTTACGTGCGTGCTGAATGCGCACCGTTTCGTATTCTTTGCGGGTACGGGCAACGAAATCATCATATTGGTTCGCTGACAACAGCGCCGACACCACCCCTACCGTGCGGGACGCATTCTGCACATAGACCGCCGGGCCGCTGTAGTTCTGCTCAATTTTCACCGCGGTGTGCGCCTTAGAGGTCGTCGCCCCGCCGATGAGCAGCGGTATCGCAAACCCCTGGCGCTGCATTTCCTTCGCCACGTTCACCATTTCATCCAGTGAAGGCGTTATCAGGCCGGATAACCCGATGATATCCACATTTTCTTGTTGTGCGGTCTTCAGGATTTTATCCGTCGGCACCATCACGCCAAGATCGATAATCTCATAGTTATTACACTGCAATACTACGCCGACAATGTTCTTACCGATATCGTGCACATCCCCTTTCACCGTTGCCAGCAGAATCTTCCCGGCGGTGGTGCCTTTGGCTTTACTGGCTTCGATATAAGGTTCGAGATAAGCTACCGCCTGCTTCATGACGCGCGCCGATTTCACCACCTGCGGCAAAAACATTTTTCCGGCGCCGAACAGATCGCCAACCACATTCATCCCATCCATCAGCGGCCCTTCAATGACCTCAATGGGGCGCGCCGCCTGCTGACGCGCTTCTTCCGTGTCCCGTTCGATAAATTCGGTAATGCCTTTGACCAGCGAGTATTCCAGACGTTTGTTCACCGCCCAGCCCCGCCATTCCGCCTGCGGTTTGGTACTTTCGTCTTCCGCTTTGTTACCGCGATATTTTTCAGCCAGATCAAGCATGCGCTCCGTCGCGTCATCACGGCGGTTGAGGATCACATCTTCAACCGCGTCGCGCAGTTCAGCCGAAAGATCGTCATAGATCGCCAACTGTCCGGCATTCACGATCCCCATATCCATACCGTTGCGGATCGCGTGATAGAGGAAGACCGCGTGGATAGCTTCACGCACCAGATCGTTGCCCCGGAATGAGAACGATACGTTGGACACCCCGCCGGAAATCATGGCATGAGGCAACTGGGCTTTGATATCCGCGCAGGCTTCAATAAAATCCACCGCATAGTTGTTGTGTTCTTCAATCCCGGTCGCCACAGCGAAAATATTCGGATCGAAAATAATGTCTTCCGGCGGGAATCCCACCTCTTTAGTCAGGATCTGGTAAGCACGACGGCAAATTTCTATTTTCCGCGCACGGGTATCCGCCTGCCCCACCTCATCAAATGCCATCACCACCATGGCTGCGCCATAACGCCGGACCAGTTTGGCGTACTGTATAAACGCCTCGACGCCTTCTTTCATGGAAATCGAGTTGACGATCCCCTTACCCTGAATACATTTCAGGCCCTGCTCAACGACGCTCCATTTCGAGGAATCGATCATGATTGGCACACGCGCAATATCCGGCTCGCCAGCAATCAGATTCAGAAAACGAACCATCGCCGCTTCCGCGTCCAGCATGCCTTCATCCATGTTGATATCGATGATCTGCGCCCCACTTTCTACCTGCTGACGGGCGACATCCAGCGCTTCATTATATTTCTCTTCTTTAATCAGACGTTTGAATCGCGCCGAACCGGTCACGTTGGTGCGTTCGCCCACGTTAACGAACAACGTATTGGCATCAATATTCAGTGGTTCAAGACCGGAAAGGCGACAGGCTACCGGTATCTCCGGTAATTTTCTTGGCGCCACGCCCTCGACAACCCTGACGATGGCCGCAATGTGTTCCGGGGTGGAACCGCAGCATCCGCCGACAATATTCAGGAAACCGGCGCGCGCCCATTCCCCGATATGCTGCGCCATCTCCGCCGCATCCAGATCGTACTCGCCAAAGGCGTTAGGCAACCCCGCGTTCGGGTGTGCCGTCACGTAGCATTCAGCGATACGCGACAGTTCGGCGACGTATTGGCGTAACTCATCCGGCCCTAACGCACAGTTCAGGCCAAAAGAGAGCGGACGGCAATGCCGCAGCGAGTTGTAAAAGGCTTCTGTCGTCTGACCGGATAAGGTTCGCCCGGATGCATCGGTGATTGTGCCGGAAATCATCACCGGCAGTTCGATCCCCAACGCTTCAAATTCACTTTCCACCGCAAATATCGCGGCCTTGGCGTTCAGGGTATCGAAGATGGTTTCGATCATGATCAAATCAACACCGCCGAGAATCAATGCCCGCGTTGATTCTCGGTAGGCTTCGACCAGTTGATCAAAGCTGATATTGCGAAAGGCGGGATCGTTCACATCCGGGGAGATCGACGCGGTTCGGTTGGTCGGGCCCAACACGCCCGCGACATAACGCGGTTTATCCGGTGTCAGCGCGGTCCATTTATCGGCGCAGATCCGCGCCAGTTTTGCCGCCGTCGTATTAATTTCCGCCGACAGCGACGCCATCGAATAATCGGCCATCGCAATCGTCGTGGCGTTGAAGGTATTGGTTTCGAGGATATCGGCGCCCGATTTCAGGTAGGCATCATGGATTTCCGTAATCACCTGTGGTTTGGTCAATACCAGAAGATCGTTATTACCCTTCACGTCGCTCGGCCAGTCGGCAAAACGTTCGCCACGATAATCTTCTTCCTGCAAGCGATAACTTTGGATCATGGTTCCCATACCACCATCCAACACCATAATGCGTTGCGCTAACTGACGGCGCAATTCGTCTGCCCGATTAATCACAAGAACCTCATTGCCAACCGATGAATATCCCGCCGATGCGAGCGCCTATCCTAGCATAAGTTGCGGATCTGCTGATGTCGCGTCACATGAGACTTTTTCAGGCGCACAGGTTATTTTCGCGCCAGCGAAAGAAGTGTTGCATTATTGGCAGGAAAAACGAAAATCAATTCCATTATCACAATAGGGGAACCATGCCATGACGCCACCTGAACCTGCCAAAAGAGGCAAAAAACCCAGAGCCAGCGCCGCGACCCCAGCCCAGGCTACCGGACAGGTACAATCGCTGACGCGCGGTTTAACACTATTGGAATATATCGCCAAAGCGCATGGCAGCGTAGCGCTCACCGATCTTGCCCAACAAGCGGGATTACCCAACTCGACGACGCATCGTCTGCTGACCACCATGCAGCAGCAAGGATTTGTCCGCCAGGTGGGTGATTTGGGGTTATGGACTATCGCCTCTCACGCTTTTATCGTCGGCAGCAGCTTTCTGCAAAGCCGTAATCTGTTGGCTATTGTGCACCCGATCCTGAGAAAACTAATGGAAGCTTCCGGTGAAACGGTCAACCTGGCGGTGCTCGATCAAAGCGATTGTCAGGCCATCATCATCGATCAGGTTCAATGCACCGCACTGATGCGCATGTCGGCGCCGATCGGCGGCAAACTGCCGATGCATGCTTCCGGGGCCGGAAAAGCATTTCTGGCGAATTTACCGGAAAGTCAGGTCACCCAGTTGCTGCACAAAAAAGGGCTGCATGGTTATACTTCGCATACGCTGAATTCGCCGCAGAACCTGAAAGATAATCTGTCGCTGATCCGCAAACAGGGCTATTCGTTTGATGATGAGGAACATGCGCTGGGCTTACGCTGTATCGCGGCCTGTATTCTGGACGAGCATCACGAAGCCTTTGCCGCTATCTCGATCTCCGGCCCGGTTTCGCGCATTACCGACGACCGCGTGACCGAACTGGGCGCGTTGGTGATTAAAGCCGCCAAACAGATCACCAACGAATACAGCGGCGCATAATGCGTCATGCTGGGCGGCGGCTAGCGGGCGTCACGCCTTTTCAGACTATGCATTTTCCGTTGCCCGCAGGCTAAATCGTTTGCCGCGCCGATAAGCATAGACATCCTCAATATGTCCGTCACGGATACGTTGTTGTAGCGCTCGCCAGTAATCGGCGCAAAACAACTCGCCGTGCATTTCTTCAAGGAGTCGCCGTACTTTTTTGTCACTACAAAGAAAATGTCTGAACTCTTCGGGAAACACATCATCAGGCGTGACGCTGTACCAGGGTTCCGCGGCCATTTCATCTTCGGGATAGCGTGCCGGCGGAATATCACGGAAATTGACTTCCGTCATATAGCAAATCTCATCGTAGTCGTAGAACACCACCCGACCATGCCGGGTCACGCCGAAGTTCTTAAATAACATATCGCCGGGAAAAATATTGGCGGCGGCCAATTGCTTGATAGCATTGCCATACTCTTCAATCACATCATGCAGTTGCTGTTCCGTCGCCTGCTCAAGATAAAGATTCAGCGGCGTCATTCGTCGTTCCATGTACAGGTGGCGGATCACTATCTGATCGCCTGAATCCTCCAGTTTTCCCGGCGCCTCACGCTGTAACTCAGCCATTAACTCAGGACTGATACGGTGTTTATCAATAACGAAGTTTTTGTACTCTTGCGTGTCCGCCATCCTTCCGACGCGATCGTGCTCTTTTACCAAACGATAACAGGCCATTACCCGTTCAGCGCTAACCTCTTTTTGCGGCGCAAAGCGATCCTTGATCACTTTAAAAACGCAATCGAACGATGGTAGCGTAAACACCAGCATCACCATGCCTTTCACGCCGGGCGCAATAATGAATTGCTCCCGCGATTCGCCAAGATAATGGAGATATTCGCGGTAATACTCCGTCTTACTATGTTTCTGACAACCAATCGCCAGATAGCGCTCAGCGGTGGTTTTCCCCGGTAGAATATCGTGCAACCAAGCCACCAATGCCGATGGCAAAGGGGCATAAACCATAAAATAGGAACGAGCGAAACCAAAAACGATACTGGCTTCAGCGTGGCTGGTCAGACAGGTATCAATAAATACCGCGCCTTGTTCGTTGTGATGAATCGGCAACAGAAAAGGGAATATGCCTTCGGGTAACAACAGTTTCCCCACCAGCCAGGCCGCTTTATTACGATAGAACAACTCATTGGCGACCTGTAACGTTGCCTGGGATAGCTGTTGCATGGAAAAGGCGCATTGAAGATAATTGACGATATATGAAATATCCCGCGTTAAATCTTCCCACGGCAAACGTAATGGTAAATCCTGCAACAACCTTTCCAGCATCGCTGACCAGCCATCAGAGGGAAGAAAGACGCGCGCAATAGGACGAGGAATTTCACGAAAACGTTTTTCTGGCTGGGAACTAAAAACGAATAATTTATCGGGCGTGAGCCCCCGATGGTTGGACAAGCGACAGTAAACCGAATTGAAAAAGCTTTCCGCAATTTCAAAACGCGGATAGTCCGGCAACAACTGCGTGTAGATCTGTTTTACCCGGCCAAGAAAATCCGCGTCATAACAGCGCTCGCCGGTAATGCAACGCAACTGCTCAACCACCAGCCCGACATGATGATCATAAAGATGAATACGTTGCTTCATGGCTTGTTGTATGCCAGGCCAGTCCGCTTGTTCAAATCGGTGTTGCGCGCCAGAGGTGACTTCCAGAAAGCGACCGTATTGCGCATCAAACCCCTGCAAAATCGTCTGTGCCACCAGTTGCTCAAGGTCTCGCGCCATCATGCACTCCACATGAAGCCCGGTCAGCATTACGCTGACCGCTTAGTCTCAGAATTGCTGTTCTTCCGTCGATCCCGTCAAGGCCGTGACGGAAGAGATTCCGCCCTGAATAATGTTCGTCACCTTGTCAAAATAGCCCGTACCCACTTCCTGCTGGTGCGAGGAAAAGGTGTAACCGTCTTTTATCGCATCAAATTCCGGCTGTTGTACTTTCTCGACATAATGTTTCATGCCTTCACCCTGTGCATAAGCGTGGGCCAGATCGAACATGTTGAACCACATACTGTGAATACCGGCCAGCGTAATAAACTGATATTTGTAACCCATTGCCGATAATTCATCCTGAAAGCGTGCAATCGCACGGTCATCCAGATTCTTCTTCCAGTTGAAGGAAGGCGAGCAGTTATACGCCAGCAGCTTACCGGGATAGCGGGCGTGAATCGCCTGTGCAAAACGACGCGCCACCTCCAAATCCGGCGTCGATGTTTCGCACCACACCAGATCAGCATAAGGCGCATAAGCCAGACCGCGACTGATAGCTTGCTCTACGCCGGCATGGGTACGATAAAAACCTTCCGCCGTCCGCTCACCGGTAATAAACGCCTGGTCATACTCGTCGCAATCTGAAGTCAGCAGATCCGCGGCATCGGCATCGGTTCGCGCAACCAGTAATGTCGGCACTCCCAGGACATCCGCCGCCAAACGCGCCGCCACCAGTTTCTGGATCGCTTCCTGACTTGGCACCAGAACCTTCCCGCCCATGTGCCCGCATTTTTTGACGGAGGCAAGTTGGTCTTCAAAATGGACGGCCGCTGCTCCCGCTTCAATCATCGACTTCATCAGTTCAAATGCATTCAGAACCCCGCCGAAGCCAGCTTCCGCATCGGCGACGATCGGCAGAAAATAATCGGTGTAGCGTTTGTCGCCCGGCTCAATCTGATTAGCCCATTGAATCTGATCGGCGCGCCGGAAAGTGTTATTGATGCGTTCAACCATCGCCGGCACCGAGTTGGCCGGATACAATGATTGATCGGGATACATACTGGACGCCAAATTCGCATCGGCGGCAACCTGCCAGCCAGAAAGATAAATGGCTTCAATCCCTGCTTTCGCCTGTTGCAACGCCTGTCCACCCGTCAAGGCGCCCAGACAATTGACGTAACCTTTGCGGGATTCACCGTGCAGCAGTTTCCATAACCTGGCCGCCCCCAACTGGGCCAACGTACATTCAGGGTTCACCGAGCCACGCAAACTGATCACGTCTTCAGCACGATAAGGTCGGGCAATACCTTCCCAGCGAGCGCTTTTCCATTCTTGTTCAAGTTGTTGAATCTGTTGGGTACGAGAAGTCGTCATAGCTGCGATTCCTTTTTTACCGTCAGTGAGAATTAATCAAGCAGGGCGTAACCAGGCAACGTCAGGAAGTCGATAAGCTCATCCTGCGTCGTGATTTCTTCCATCAGGCGTGCAGCGTCATCAAACCGACCGCCACTAAATCGCGCCTCTCCGAGTTCCTCCTGAATCACCCGCATCTCTTCGGCCAACATCTGCTGAAACAACGCTTTGGTGATCACGCGTCCGTCGCTCAGCGTTTTTCCATGATGAATCCACTGCCAAATTGAAGTACGAGAAATCTCAGCCGTCGCCGCATCCTCCATTAGTCCGTAAATCGGCACGCAACCATTACCCGAAATCCACGCTTCGATGTACTGTACCGCGACGCGAATATTGGCGCGCATGCCGGTTTCGGTTCGTTCTCCAGGGCATGGTGCCAGCAATTGTGCGGCGCTGATCGGCGCATCATTTTCACGCAGCATATCGAGTTGGTTTTGGCGCGCTCCAAGAGTCTGCCCGAAAACCGCCATCACAGTGTCCGCCAGGCCGGGATGGGCGACCCAGGTGCCATCATGACCGTTTCTGGCTTCGAGCTCCTTATCCTTACGCACCTTGTCCAGCACCCAGTTGTTGCGCTCAGCATCCTTACTGGGGATAAAAGCAGCCATGCCGCCCATCGCAAGCGCCCCGCGACGATGACAGGTTTTGATCAATAATTTTGAATAGGCGCTCAGGAAAGGTTGCTCCATCGTCACAGACTGACGATCAGGCAGGACACGATCAGGATGGTTTTTCAACGTTTTGATATAGCTGAAAATGTAATCCCAACGACCACAATTCAACCCAACGATATGATCGCGCAAATGGTAAAGGATTTCGTCCATCTGAAAGACAGCTGGCAACGTTTCGATCAATACCGTGGCCTTAATCGTCCCTCTTGGGAGCATAAAACGATCTTCTGTATGGCAAAAGACCTCGCTCCACCATGCCGCCTCTTGCCACGACTGCATTTTTGGCAAATAGAAATAAGGGCCACTGCCTTTCGCCAATAGTTCACGGTAGTTGTGGAAAAAGTAGAGCGCAAAATCAAACAAACTTGCGGGGATCGCCTCACCTTGCAGCGTGACATGTTTTTCAGGCAGATGCAGACCGCGTACCCGACAGATCAAAACCGCGGGATTTGGCTTCAACTGATAAATTTTTCCCGCCTCATTACGATAAGAAATCGTCCCCCGAACGGCATCACGCAAATTAATCTGTCCCTCGATCACCTTGTCCCAGCTGGGAGAGAGAGAATCCTCAAAATCAGCCATGAAAACCTTTACGTTGGCATTCAATGCATTGATAACCATTTTGCGTTCAACAGGACCAGTAATTTCAACGCGACGATCTTTCAGGTCATCAGGGATACCGCGAATTCCCCATCCCTCATCACGAATGGAAGCGGTTTCCGAAATAAAATTTGGTAGTTGCCCGTTATCAATCTTATGCTGCCACACCTCACGCTCAGCCAATAACTGATTCCGCGCGACGGTAAAATGCCCTACGAGTTCGGTTAAGAAATCAACGGTTTCATCCGTGAGAATTTGTTTCTCTGCCTCACCAAAACGCTGGCTGAACAACAACTCTTTGCTTATTGTCTGTTGCGTCATTTCATGGTTCCTTCTCAGAATCCTCTACGCTAAGCGACTATCTGGACGTCGGATGAAAACTGAATATTTCTTAACCGACAGTTTTAAGCGTAATTCAATAAATAAAAAAATCAAAAACAATTTCCATTTTTAACTTAAATCTAATTCAATACCATGATTCATAAGAAGATTAACTTTCAAAGAGAAGAGGAAATGCTTTCATAAGCTGGAATGATGGGAAAACAGAAGTAAAAAAGGCGCCACAAAAGGCGCCTTGAAAGCGAGAGAAGATGAATTATTCCAATGTCGGATTCATACGGCGTAGATCATATGGCGTGATCTGATAAACGTAGTAGTTCAGCCAGTTAACAAATAACAAGTGACCATGACTGCGCCAGGTCGCTTTTGGTGCAATCTGTGGATTATTGGCAGGAAAGTAGTTCACGGGCAGCATCGGATGCAGGCTGGCGTCACAGTCACGGAAGTATTCATCAGCCAGCGTATGCGCATCATATTCAGGATGTCCGGTGACAAAAGCCAGACGTTTGTCTTTGCTGGCAAACAGATAAGCGCCAGTCTGTTCGGACTCCGCCAGAATATCCAAATCGGTATACTGACGAATGACCTCTGTCGGGAAGTCCGCATAACGGGAATGTGGCGCTAAAAAGGTTTCATCAAAACCGCGGGTCAGCAAAGCGTGTGGCTGCAAGGTCTGATGCGAATAAACGCCTGACAGTTTTTCTTGACGCGTCATCTTGGGAATACCATACAGAATATTTAATGCTGCCTGCACCGCCCAACACACAAACAGGGTTGAAGTTACGTGCTCTTTTGCCCAGGTAATCACGCGCTCTATTTGCGGCCAATACACAACATCACTGAAATCGACCAGTCCCAATGGCGCGCCGGTGACAATCAAGCCGTCAAAATTTTCATCCTGAATATCATCGAAATTACAGTAGAAATTATCCAGATGCTCAGTTGGCGTATTCTTCGACTCGCGACTATCTATACGCAATAGTTGAATATCGATCTGTAAAGGAGAATTCGATAGCAACCGTAGAAACTGGTTCTCTGTTTCGATTTTCTTTGGCATCAGGTTCAGTACCAACACTTTCAAAGGACGAATTTCCTGCGTTTTAGCGCGTGAGGATGTCATCACAAAGACATTCTCATTGCGCAGAAAATTGACGGCTGGTAACTCATCTGGAACCCGGATTGGCATAACCTTACATCCTCACAACATACGTTTATATGTTTATACGTTTAGACTTCTAGATGCCCGAAGATAGCGAGTTTTGATAAGAAAGTCGAGTAGTCGCTTGCTAAGGTGAAAATGTTTCATCACTATTTCAATAAGCTTATGCAATTTTATTATATATAGAGATAGTTTATCGCAGAAAGAAAATAAGAAGAGGTAAATAGATCGATTAATCAGTAGGTTAAAGTTAGAACGAATTTAAAACAAACTAAATATACCTGAGACATGGATGCAGACTGTGGCACAACGCAAAAAGCCCCATGCTGTCGCATGGGGCTTTCCACTTAGTTGATGCCTGGCAGTTCCCTACTCTCACATGGGGAGACCCCACACTACCATCGGCGCTACGGCGTTTCACTGCTGAG
>NZ_JAMPJU010000038.1 GCF_025840185.1 Brenneria izbisi | reverse complement strand
CTCCGGCTAGTTTTTGCCTCGCATAGATAACAGGTGGCATATCACCCAGTGAGCTATGCGGGCGTTCTTCGTTATATTCTATGCGCCAGTCTTCTGTGAGTACGCGCACTTCAGACAATGTTCTGAACAGATACATATCGAGTATTTCTGTTCGCAGCGTTTTGTTAAATCGCTCGATAAACCCGTTCTGCATCGGCTTTCCGGGCTGAATAAAATCGAGTATCACACCATGACCTTCTGCCCATTCGGCTAATATGGCGGCGGTGAGTTCTGGCCCATTGTCACTTCGTATAAAAGCCGGGTAGCCTCGTTCTGCGCTTAATCGTTCCAGAATTCGCACAACACGATGAGCCGGTATATTCAAATCAACGTCGATGGCCAGCGCTTCCCGGTTAAAGTCATCAACGACGTTAAATAACCTGAATCGCCGCCCGTCTATCAAGGCATCGCTCATAAAATCAACTGACCAACAGTGGTTCATTTTATGTGGAATAACCAATGGTTGTGGATGCCTGTTAGGTAAGCGTTTTTTCCCTTTGCGGCGAAGATTGAGTTTTAACAGACGATAAATCCGGTAAACCCGTTTTGCATTCCACTGCGATCCTGCCTGTCGTAACTTATTGAACATCAGTCCAAAGCCATAGGCCGGATACTGATGCGCCAATTTTTGCAGTGCCTCGACCACCGGCAGATCCCGTGTCGTGTTCGGGCGGTAATGCAACAGACTTCGACTAATACCGATAATACGGCACCCGCGTCGCTCACTGGCCTGATGTTCCGTCATGATATAACGCACCAGCTCACGCTTTTCAGGCACCGCTAAAGTTTTTTTGCTACAACATCCTTAAGAATTTCATGATCTAAGCTCAAGGATGCGTACATTTGCTTTAATCGGCGATTCTCTTCTTCCAGCGCTTTCATTCGCTTAATATCGGAGGACTCCATACCACCATATTTGGCTTTCCAGTTGTAATAGCTGGCTTCCGACACACCGTTTTCGCGGCAGACATCCTTCACATGCCGTCCACCTTCAACCTCTTTCAAAACTCGCAGGATCTGAGTTTCAGTGAAACGCGCTTTCTTCATGATGAGCCTCCGTTGGTTGTATTTTAACCAGAGAACTCTATTAAGCGGTAAGACTAAATTCAGGGGGGACTACA
>NZ_JAMPJU010000037.1 GCF_025840185.1 Brenneria izbisi | reverse complement strand
AACGTTGGGTTATCAAACGCCGGTGCATTATGAAATGGTAGCGTAATTAGGTGGGAATAATTTCGGGGACAGATCCTGGATATTATCGCTAATGAACAAACAAGACCATTGATGCAAAAAAAATAATTAGGATGATATATATCAAAGAACTCAGCGAATTAATTTTCTCATTCGTAAAGTATGATAGGCTCTAAGTGTCAAAAATAGATGCTTCTAAAATAATTGTGTGAAAAATAGTTATGAATACATCAGATTATTGCTAAAAGATAAAATAAACAGGTTATTTCAAAAGGAAATTCAGGACGTGGCAAAATTATTTTTTAGCGTAAAGTTATGGGGAGCAACCTCTTCTATAGCCGTCATGAAGATGCTTGCGGAGCAGGCGGAGGTGAATATATCCCGCGCTCTAAGTGATGCTGATAAGCCAGGGGGAGTTGAGGTGGGGGAGTTTCCAGATGAGCGATATCATGAAGATGGGAGCGTTACAACGTTTCAACGAACTTACTATTCATGCGGCTCCTGCGTTGGTTATGATCAAGATGAAGTTAGATCTACATACAAACATCTGATAGCACAGCTTACCCGTCGCTCCACATTTCTTACCATTTTTGGTCTGTTCGAGCACCATATGGTTGGTTGCCTCGAACTTATGGACGACCTTTCATGTAAGACTATAGACAAAAAACACAAGACGGTTGAGGATTGCCACAATCGTCTCAAAGGCGACTTTGGCGGTAAAAACATTAAGGATGTTGATCACCTAGCCGTGATCAGAAATATCATGGCTCATAGCGATGGTGTGGCAGATGACTATAAGATACTTTCTTGTCAGAAAACAAAAAAAACTGACGCTGAAAAACGGCTCCTGCGAGCTATTCCTCGTGCGATGGCAGATAATGCCGGTGTTTCAATTACCGTATTTAATGACGTGCTTATGGATGATCGATTCCTGATGTATGCCATCAATGAATTTGAACGCTATATTAATGAGTTAAGCATTGCGGTTCGCACCTACCAAACGCAGATGAGTAACGCTCACTTAAAATCAATATAAACTACCCCTTAGGCTCAATCCCCTGCCTGCGAAGCTCTTTACGGGCAAGTTCGGTAATCCTCCCATTTTTAACGGAGGTGATAAGTAGAATCAGGTCATGCGTTGAATATGCTGCATCGGCGTGTAGCCATTCAATGCCATATTCGGACGCTCGTGATT
>NZ_JAMPJU010000036.1 GCF_025840185.1 Brenneria izbisi | reverse complement strand
TGATCTGTCCTTGATTTAGCGCCCACCTTGTTTTCAAATCAATCAACGAAAGCGAGGTCACTATGCCAAGACAACAATATACCCCGGAGTTCAAACGTAGAGCCGTTGCATTGCTGCTCGAAAGCGGCAAATCCGTCGCTCGTATGGCGCAGGAGCTTGATATCAAAGAGAACACGCTCTACAACTGGAAAAAACTCTATCAGGAGAAGGCGGGGGCTGCTTTCTCCAACACGCCACTGCTTTCCGAACAGGAACTGGAGATCCGCCGTCTTAAAGCCAAAATCGCTGAACTGGAAGAGGATAAACTTATCCTGAAAAAAGCGGCGGCGTTCTTTGCGCGGGAAAGCCGCTAAGATACGCCATGGTCAATCAGTTATCGGCTTTCCATGAAGTGAAGCGGATTTGCCTGTTGCTCAATGTCAGCAGGCGGGGTTACCAGTCATGGCGCAACCGAACACCCAGCCAACGACAGTTGTCTAACGACACCCTGAGCCAGAGGCTGATTCAGTTGCATCACGACAGCCGGGGGACTTACGGTATCCGTCGCTTGCAAAGTGATTTACGCGATGAGCAACGATTTCACGGCAAGGCACGTATCAGCCGCCTGATGAAACAGTCTGGTCTGAAAGCGGCGAATCAGGTTCGTTACAAAGTGACGACCAACAGCCGGCATGATTATCCGGTAGCGCCCAATCTGCTGAACCGGACGTTTAATCCGTCAGCGGCGAATATCGCGTGGGCTTCGGATATCACGTATATCCGCACGGGAGAAGGCTGGCTGTATCTGGCGACGGTGATTGACCTGTATTCCAGACGCATTATCGGCTTGAGTCTGAGCAAGCGCTTGAAAAAGCAGTTGGTGATTGACGCGTTAGAGATGGCAATAAAACAGCGCAGACCGACGGGGAAGGTCATCGTGCATTCGGACAGAGGGAGCCAGTACGCCAGCCATCGGTACCGTGAGATATTGAAAAACAATGAGTTAGCCTGCTCAATGAGCGGGAAAGGCTGCTGTTATGATAATGCGGTAATGGAAAGCTTCTACCACACGCTGAAAACGGAACTGATGCAAGGTAAAGCGTTTAGCAGCAGAGAGCAGGCAATGAACGCCCTGTTTGATTATATTGAGGTGTTTTACAACCGCCGTCGCAGGCACTCAACGTTGGGTTATCAAACGCCGGTGCATTATGAAATGGTAGCGTAATTAGGTGGGAATAATTTCGGGGACAGATCC
>NZ_JAMPJU010000035.1 GCF_025840185.1 Brenneria izbisi | reverse complement strand
GCAACGCCAGTTTCTATAAGTGGCGTTCACGCTTTGGCGGGATGGATGCTTCCATGATGACCCGCCTCAAAGAACTAAATAACTGCGCCTATTACCGCTCCACTTTTGTTAGTCCAGGTTTGTTGCCTGGGAAAGGTGATGCGGTTTTAATAAATTGTCTGACATTTTTTAGTAACTCACACATTGTTTTACAGTGATGATTCCGGGTTACCGTTTCGTGTAAGGCTAACCATAAGAGCTCTATTTTGTTCACCCATGGCGAGTAAATCGGCTGATAAATAAGAATAAATTTTGGATTCTTCTTCAGCCACTTCAATGTCTTTTTGCTTTTGTGAATGATGTAATTATCGACAATAAGGGTGATCGTTTTGGCGCTGCGATACGTGCTTCTCAGCTGGCATAACATATCGATGAACAAGCCTGCGTTTTTACGTGTTCCACTAACGTAATCCACTCTGCCCGTTCCGGCATGCAGCGCACCTGCAAGGTAATGTTTTTCATTTTTACCCGGCGTGGGGATGCGTTTCTGCTGACCTTTTTTCTGCCAGTCCGCGCCGATTTTAGGATTGAGATCGATATCAACTTCATCCTCGTAAAACACGGGATGTTCAGCGCTGTTCTTTTTCAATGCTTCATTGATAGCAGCCAACTTTTCTGCTCTGTGAGGATCCCGAATATGCAAGGTCGGGGCCGCTCTGCGCCAGACAATGCCTGCTCCTGGCAACCAACGGCGAAGTGACCCTGGATGCAACGTTGAGTTAAATAACTTATTAATTTCAATCGTTAACATCTCGGTACTCCAGCGTGAGTACAAATAGCCAAAATCTTGCGGGGAGCGCTGGACAAGCAAATTGAGCATTCGCAGCATGTCGTCGACAGGCCATTTTTTTGACGGCCCGACGGCAGACTTTTCAGGCCTTCAATACCAAATAACGTGAACCAATTAATCCAGCGTCCGACGGATGAACGGGCGGCGCATAGGGTTTTAGCAACGCAAGTCAGCGATTCCCCCCGATGCAACATCAGCATGGCGATAAGGCGTCTGGCGTGGTTTTTATCAGAAGTTTTCTGGACAATTTTTTGCATCTGGCGTCGTTCATTTCGGGGTATGAATGCTATGATCGGCATAACTCAGTCCGGTTGGTGATTTGTTTTGATTTGGCGATTGATCAGATCGCTCAAACCGGATTGAGTTCCCTTCAGTGATCTACTATTAGGCGCAGTTATTTAGAAGAGGAAAACCGTCGCCTCAAAAAAATGTATGCTGAAGAGCGTCTCAAGGCAGAAATTATTCAGGAAGCCATG
>NZ_JAMPJU010000034.1 GCF_025840185.1 Brenneria izbisi | reverse complement strand
GAGCCTGTCCGTAATTCTGTGTAACTGCCATCGTATTAAAGGTGAGCGCTCAGGCGGTCACCGAACTCAATAATAAAACGGCTCATCGCCAGCCGCCAGTTCTGGATCGGCATACTCCATTTTTTCGAGGCCGATTGTATTGCCAGATAAACCACTTTCCGCACCGAGTCATCCGTTGGGAAGACTTTGCGTTTCTTTATCGCCTGACGGATCACGCTGTTCAGTGATTCAATTGCATTCGTGGTGTAGATAGCTTTGCGGATATCGGGTGGGTAGCCGAAAAACGTATTCAGGTTTTCCCAGTGCGCACGCCAGCTTTTGCTGATTTGAGGGTATTTCTCATCCCAGATGCCCGCGAACTTATCCAGCGCCATCAACGCCGCTTCCTCTGTTGGGGCCTGATACACAGCTTTCAGCCCGCTGGTGACCCCTTTGTAATCCTTCCACGAGACGTATTTCAGGCTGTTGCGCACCATATGGATGATGCACAGCTGGATATGTGTCTGAGGATAAACGCTGTTTATCGCATCCGGGAAGCCCTTCAGGCCGTCCACGCAGGCAATCAGGATATCCTGAAGCCCCCGGTTTTTAAGCTCCGTCAGCACACTGAGCCAGAACTTCGCCCCTTCATTTTCTGCCAGCCACATGCCCAGAAGTTCTTTCTGGCCTTCGGTGTTAATACCCAGAGCGAGGAACACCGCTTTGTTGATGACACTGCCGCTATGACGGACTTTCACCACGATACAATCAAGATAAACAATGGGATAGAGAGGATCCAGTGGCCGGTTTTGCCATTCTGTCACCTGTTCTTTAACCGCATCGGTGACTTTAGATATCAGCGTGGGAGACACATCAGCGTCGTACATCTCTTTGAATGTCGAAACGATTTCGCGGGTCGTCATCCCTTTGGCGTACAGGGACAAAATCTGGCTGTCCATCTGCGTGATACGCGTCTGATTTTTCTTTATCAGTTGCGGCTCGAAGGTGTTTTCACGGTCACGTGGCGTGCTCAGTTCAATCTCGCCGTCGTCGCATAACACGGTTTTAGACGAGTAACCATTTCGGGTATTAGAGCCTGATTTAGGGGCATTTTTCTCATGCCCGAGATGGTCAGTTAACTCAGCATTAAGCGCCGTTTCGACGGTTAACTTCGTCAGCATGCGGGAAAACGCATTGAGGTCGGCTTCGGTTTTAAGGCCTTTAGCCAGTTCGGCAGCGAGTGCCTTGAGTTTCTTTTCGTCCATCGTTTGCCTGTCTCCGTTGTTGGAGTGAACATATCAAAAACAGACAATTACACAATTTAAATTACAGTCTC
>NZ_JAMPJU010000033.1 GCF_025840185.1 Brenneria izbisi | reverse complement strand
TGAATGCTGCATCGCCGTTCCCCGGCAATCAACACGGACTGGCTAAAATGGAGCGGTAATATGCGAAGCTATTTAGTATTAAACTAAATAGCTGTTCCAAATAGTAGATCACCGTGAGGGAACTCAGTCCGAATTGTGCGATCTGATCAATCGCCAAACCAACCAAAATCACCAACCGGACTGAGCGATGCCGATCATAGCACCAATGCCCCGTAACGAACGACGCCTGATGCGGAAAACCATCCATAAAACACGTGATAAAAACCATGCACGCAGGCTCAACGCCATGCTGATGCTTCACGATGGAAACAGCGTCAGCCATGTCGCCAGAACACTTTGCTGTGCCCGCTCTTCGATAGGCCGCTGGATTAACTGGCTGACAGAATATGGTCTGGAAGGCCTGAAAATCCTGCCTTCCGGACGGCAACGACGATGGCCATTTGAACAGATATGTGCATTGTTACGCCAACTGGTCCAGCGAACGCCGGGGGATTTTGGCTACCAGCGTTCGCGCTGGAGCACAGAACTGCTGGCGATAAAAATCCGCGAGATAACAGGTTGTCAGCTTCATGCTTCTACGGTACGGAGATGGTTGCCGGCAGCCGGACTTGTCTGGCGCAGGGCTGCGCCTACCTTGCATATACGCGATCCACACAAGGAAGAAAAAATGATGGAAATCCACGGAGCACTGCAAAAATGCAGTGTGGACCATCCGGTGTTTTACGAGGACGAAGTGGATATCCATCTCAACCCCAAAATCGGTGCAGACTGGCAAGTGCGTGGTCAGCAGAAGCGCGTTGTGACACCGGGCCAGAACGAAAAATATTATCTGGCGGGAGCCCTGCACAGCGGAACAGGAAAAGTCAGCTACGTCGGGGGTAGCAGGAAAAGCTCAGCACTGTTTATCAGTCTGCTGGAACACATGAAAGCGACATACCGGCGGGCGAAAACGATCACGCTTATCGTCGATAACTACATAATCCATAAAAGCCAGCAAACGCTGAAATGGTTGAAACAGAACCCGAAGTTCAGGGTTATTTACCAGCCCGTATACTCACCGTGGGTGAATCACGTTGAACGACTGTGGCAGGCACTGCACGACACGATAACCCGAAACCACCAGTGCCGCGCCATGTGGCAACTGCTGAAAAAGGTTCGCCATTTTATGGAGACCGTCAGTCCATTCCCGGGAGGAAAACATGGACAGACCAAAGTGTAGCGGTATTAGGAACAGCTATTTAGGGATGTTCACCAACCGTGAGTTTCGCGGAAATTTTTGGAGGGGTACTCTTTATAGGAGACTGTAATTTAAATTGTGTAATTGTCTGTTTTTGATATGTTCACTCCAACAACGGAGACAGGCAAACGATGGA
>NZ_JAMPJU010000032.1 GCF_025840185.1 Brenneria izbisi | reverse complement strand
CTTATTCGTTTTTATGCTGCCGTTTTCAGCCCAGTTTCTGGCTTCTCCGGATTCAACATCACTACCTCGACTCGCTGCCATTGACGGCATGAGGTTGACCATCGTTCCGGTCGGGTTTTTTGAGCCGTCTCATATAAGGCTTTTCGTTTTGCCAGCAGGCTTATATCTTCCCCCCGATGCCGCTGGTCCGGGGTCACATAACCGATGGCGCTATGCCGGTGCGCTTCGTTATACCACTGCCTGAACTCCTCGACCCAACGCCGCGCTTCATCCAGATCCAGGAAGCCTGATGACGGCCACGCCGGAACATATTTTAGCGTCCTGAACAGCGACTCCACATAGGGATTATCGTTGCTGACTCGTGGGCGACTGTGCGAGCCGGTGATATTCAGTTCTTCCAGTTTCGCTTTCAACGTCTGGGATTTCATTGGCGCACCATTGTCGGCATGCAGCACTAACGGATGCACGAACCCGTGAGGCTAACCAGGTGACGTCCCACGTCCACACCTGACGTGGCCCGAGAGCCTGATAGCTGGTCGGTTTCTTCACTTTCAGCGGTGCCCGGCTGCGGCCTCGATGATGTACCTGCCCGTGTCGCCGGAGCACCCGGTAAAACGTCGACTCACTGGCCAGGTAGATGCCCTTGTCCGCCAGCCGTGGCACGATCTGTGCCGGCGGCAAGCTGGCATATTCCGGCTCGTTACATACCGCGATTATCTGGCGCTCTTCCTCAGCCGTCAGTTTATTGGCCGGTACCGGACGCGCTGCGGTGGGGCGACGGTCTTCAGCCTGGCCGCGCCAGCGCCGCCAGGTGCTCAGGCTGACCCCCACTTCCCGGCAAGCGGAGAGCAGACGTGCGCCGGCGCGCATGGCTTCACCTGTCCATTGGATAAGCTGCGTGCGTTCATGCGCAGGGGTCAGTCGTCCTCGTCCTCCACACCGTAATAGTGATTCAGCTTTTTTCGCAAGACCAGCAACGCTGCCGCCTCGGCCAGGGCCTTTTCTTTGCGCGCCAATTCGCGCTCCAGCCCTTTGATTTTCTTTTGGGCCTGCTTTTGCGACTGGCCGGTATCAGCTTGTGGCGTCTGGAGAAAAGCCTGTTTCCACTGGGCGATTTGTTCAGGATAAAGGCCTTTGCGACGGCAGTATTCACTCAGTTCGGCTTCACTGAGGGTGGCGGTTTCAACGATGACCGCAAAGCGCGCTTCTGTCGACCAAAGGTCGGTGGTTTTGTTAGCTCCGGGCACCGGTTTTCCCTCCAGCTTGGCCTGGGTTCGCCAATTATAAAGGGTAGCTTCCGATATCCCTTCCTGTTGTGCAAGTGCGGTAACGGTCATGTTGTAGGGCGGCAGTAATTTGGCCAAAACGGCGGCTTTACGTTCCGGTGAATAGCGTTTCATAACAGGCTCCGTTGCCCCCATAGAGATTTTCAGTATGGGGTGTCAACTATCCTGCCAGAGGGGGA
>NZ_JAMPJU010000031.1 GCF_025840185.1 Brenneria izbisi | reverse complement strand
CAGCGAGTCGAGGTAGTGATGTTGAATCCGGAGAAGCCAGAAACTGGGCTGAAAACGGCAGCATAAAAACGAATAAGGGTGTCAACTTCGTTGACAGCTACCGGGGTCTACCGACGGTTGCCTGCCGCAGGCTAACACCGTTTCCTTCGGAAACAAGGTCAACGTCAACACCAGAGTTTTTCTTGCGAAAAACTAAAACCAGCATAGTCGCATTGGAGATTTATATTTTGGTTTGATATTTAAATTTATATTGAGGTTCTTTTTATTGTATGGCTATTTTTCATCTTGATTTTAAAATTGTGAAACGAAGTGAGGGCAAATCTTCCGTTGCGAAAGCTGCCTATCATGCTCGTTGCAGAATCACAGATGAAAGAACAGGTGATACCTATGATTATAGTCGCCGTACTGATTTGTACGGGCATTTCATATTAGCACCTGTTAATGCTCCAGAACATATTGTTAAAGATTCTACAGCATTGTGGAATGAAGTTGAACGGGTCGAGCGTCAGCAAAATGGTCAAACAGCTCGTTATTTCGATGTTGCTATTCCTGCCGAGTTAAACAATGACGACAAGAAAAAACTTGTCCTTGAGTATTGCCAGAAAAATTTCGTTGATAAAGGCATGATTGCCGACATCGCTTTTCATGATCTTGATAGCGACAACCCACATGCTCACGTTATGTTGACATTAAAAACTATAGGACCAGAAGGTTTTGGTAAAAAGGAAAGGAGCTGGAACGACAGAAAAATGTCTGTTTTATGGCGTGAATCATGGTCAGCTATGGCGAACAGCTACCTTGCTGCTGCTGGTTCGTCAGAACGTATTGATCATCGTTCCCTTCAGGCCCAGCATGAAGAGGCATTAGAAAAAGCGGCGGTTGCTCTGGATAATGAAGAAAAAGCACTATGGCTTGCCAAAGCCGCTGAAACAAACCGTCCTCCAATGAAGCGTATCCACAGTGCCAAATGGCGTAGTAAAGCAGCTCAGGAGCAAAGAGCCGCAGAACAGGCTGTTCGTGACGCAGCTAAGCAGGAAGCGGTTGAAGTCTACAAAACATTCAGTGAACTTGATCTTGAAATCGTCGTTGATGTCAGAAGCTTCACCGTGGCTGCTCTTGCTGAACCAGAACAAATCGTATTACCTGAAACACACTCCGGCTCTTCTACTGATGAGAATCAAAGACCTGTATTGGTTGCACCAGCTCCTCATACTCGTATGCGTGGCGTTAAATCTTACCGTGATAAAACAAAAGTCAGTAAGGTCGTTGCAGGTAAGAAACCATCAGTCAGTATTTCTGATTCTGGAACAAATACTATCCTGAAAACATCCTCCTCTCAAAACCAAAACAGGGCATCCAGAAGCGCCCCTGAAGGTGTTAAGAGGAAACAGACTACTCCACGTCAGGATAATATTTTTAAACGCTTCACAACACTTGTCATAGATTTTTTCAAGCAGAAGTTTGTATGGACTAAAGCAAACAAATCCCAAATTGATCTTATCAGTGAAGAACATGATAAACGTATTGCTGAAAACTATGTCTTTGATGAGGTATTAGGCCGTTCTATTCCTCGCACTGAATATGAGAAAAAAGCCAAGTTTAACCAAGATAACTATAAACCAACACCGGATGAGATCAACCGTTTCCCAAGTCGTCAGAATAACGAGCACAATAATGCCAATAGGGACATGGGCCTCAATCCGTCGATACATGAAAACAAAAAAAATAATTCACCACAATTGAGACCATCCGAGACTGTAATTTAAATTGTGTAATTGTCTGTTTTTGATATGTTCACTCCAACAACGGAGACAGGCAAACGATGGA
>NZ_JAMPJU010000030.1 GCF_025840185.1 Brenneria izbisi | reverse complement strand
TTGTTGTCTTGGCATAGTGACCTCGCTTTCGTTGATTGATTTGAAAACAAGGTGGGCGCTAAATCAAGGACAGATCAGGTATCGGGCGGGAGCTGCAATACGGACAACATAAATACCGCTGCTACGGCGATACAGATTATCACATTGAGCCATCGGCAATATGACCTCTATGTAGTAGAGGCTACGCGATTTCACTCTGAATGAATTTAATATTAATTAAATCAACAACATATAAGTAATTAGTGCGATAATAGGAGCAATACCTATTGCATATTTCATTGACTCTGAAGGGTAAATAACTGTTCTATTTTAGCTGATACCCCCAAAAGTACCCCCAATGGATTTTGTGTGCAATTTAAGGGAAAACTTTATAGAGCTTTTCTTCATCGGGAATAAAAACAACCACCAATATAAATAGCACACTAGTAATATCACAAGAATGTATTCCGCTCATTGAGCGATTACACTACAATCTAAGCTAAGTAATCTTGTAATTCACGGATGGAATAACAATGACTGAAGCAGATCTGGATGAACTGGCTGACCGTATAGTGAAGATGCTAACCACTACGGATTTTTATGAAGGAATGGGAAATGGGGTAAGTGAACTCGGAAAAAATTTCGGGTATCTCGCCTATGGATTTATTGATACAGATTCACGCTCATCGAGATCAAGAGAAAAAGAGAGAGTTATTAAAGCTATCCATAGAGGAATTGTTTCAAGAGATAAAATCATTGAAGCAGTAACGAGAATTTTCGATATTTTTAACCGTAATGTTTCTGAAGCAAAAAAAGAGACTATATATAATAAAATAGCAGGAGGATTAGTTGGGAGTTTTATTATATCTCAGGTTGTAATGAGAGCATCAAAAAAAATTGGCAATATGAAAAAAATGTTCACAGGAATTGTTTATTATGGCTTGATGGCAGGCGGGATGATGGATAGGTCAATATATAGATCTCGGTCTCTAAAAGAGCAGAATCCTGAAGTATACTCTGAACTAAGAAAGGATGATCTAGACCTTCTTTTTTTCCTGTTTGAAGAGCAAGTTGAGCCATTAACCGAAGCGATAAAAATGAAAAGAACATATGGTATAGGCATGTTCAACAAACTAATTGATAAAGTTGAAAGCAGGATTTAATAATATGACTTTCTTTATAAAGAAGATATTGGCTTTCATCCTGAATCATCTGGCAATGTTTTTATTTCCATTTTGTTTTTTTTGGATGCTTTATATACTTTTCGTTGGATATGCTCCGTGGAGTGAAAAAATAATCCATTTAATTATTGCTGGTATTATCTTGTATATACTGGGTAGAATTTCAGACTGGTATTATAAAGATAAGTAAATGCAGGGTCTCCCCTGCACTTGTTTAGTTCATAAACTTCGTCATTTCCCACAATGCATAACCAGACGTTCCAGCCTTGTGATGCGTCCATGTAACATCTTTATATCTGATAGAGATATGCTCCAATATCAGGCCAGCACCATCATCAATGATGTTAGGCATGACGAGATTGATATCTGATATGAGTCCATCATTGATCTGAATCGAGAAAAACTTCTCTTGTTTGGCATGTTGCGTCGTGCGGTAAAAGTCGAGCAACACCTTGACCTTCTCTTGTTCGTTCAATGCCATTGCCAGTAACGGCGTTGACTTATCGATAGGTTTTACCAGGGTGATAGGATTATGAACAGCATGGCCGTCATTGCTCATCATATGGTTAAAAGCCAAAATCATGATTTCATCAGTATGCCCTGCCTGATATCGGTTACCGATAGATTCTAATGTGGAGCAACCCTCAGAAATCAATCCCTGTGATTTACCTTCGATAGTCATGTATGCATAATTAGCCATATAAATTTCCTTTTTAATGGTTTAAGCCTTGTGGTGATCTGTCCTTGATTTAGCGCCCACCTTGTTTTCAAATCAATCAACGAAAGCGAGGTCACTATGCCAAGACAACAA
>NZ_JAMPJU010000002.1 GCF_025840185.1 Brenneria izbisi | reverse complement strand
AATCGCCGGGAGCGATTTTCAACGTTGCGAAGCAACGGCCCGAAGGGAAGCGGGCAGGGATAGCCCGCGATAAAAAATCGCCGGGAGCGATTTTCAACGTTGCGAAGCAACGGCCCGAAGGGAAGCGGGCAGGGATAGCCCGCGATAAAAAACAGGCGGTGGGCCGCCTGTTTTCAGGATGAATACCGTGAAGGCAATGTCTGTTAGCGTAAGTACGTCAGCAACGCTTCCTGTGCTGGCGCGATGGAATCAACGGACATCATCACACTCAGCGAAGTGATGGCGACAATAGAAAACACAAACAGTTTTTTGGCCCAGATCCGATCATCATTGGCATTTTTATAGCCGGACAATGCCATTCCCAGCCACCACACGCTGACTGCGGCGGCGACAACCAGATATTTATAACCCGCATAGCCGCCCAGGGACAGCATCAAGGTCGCAATCATAAATGCGAGGATATAGAGCGTAATATGATTTTTCGCCACGGAAATCCCTTTCACCACCGGTAAAACCGGGATATTGGCGGCCTGATAATCCTTGAAACGGAAAATGGCAATCGCGTAGGAGTGGGGCATTTGCCACAGGCTGAAAATCAGCAACAGGATCAGGGCGCCCGCATCGAACTGGTTACTGACGGCGCAATAACCGATAACCGGCGGCGCGGCGCCTGACAGACTGCCAATCAGCGTGCCGTAAACAGAATGACGCTTCATATACAGACTATAAACACCGACATAAACCACGAATCCCATTACCGCCAGCCACATGGCCAGCGGGTTGGCCGCGGTGTACAGCAGCGTGAAGCCTGCAATACCCAACAATGAAGCGTAGACCAGCGTTACCTTCAGTGAAATCAGTCCTTTAACCAGAACACGATTTCTGGTTCTCTCCATTTTTTTGTCGATATCGCGGTCGATCACGTTGTTAAACACGCAACCAGACGCAACAACCAGCGATACCCCAACGAGGGTGGCGAGAAACAGGGGATAATCAATACTGCCTTGGGCAGCAAGGAGAAATCCGCCGATCACAGAAATTAGATTACCGAAAATAATTCCTGGTTTAGTGACTTGCAGGTATTGCTTAATCATCTTTTACGGCTCGGTTACTGGAGCATCATGTTCTGGTGCGCATTCATCATAATCCAGATGGAGCCCACCACGACAATTGCGATAATCAGGACGGTAAACGCCAGGGCTACCACGTTCCACCGTTGTTCCGACGAGGTATTCAGATGCAGGAAGTACACCAGGTGCACCACTATCTGAATAACCGCGCATCCCAGAACCGTGAGCAGGATAACGCCTGGTGAAGCTGAACCGGCCATGACCAGGCCGAAAGGAATGACTGTCAGAATAACGGACAGAACAAAGCCAATCAGATAGGATTTTACGCTACCGTGGCTGGCGCCTGCATGATCGGTTGTTGAATGACTCATTACATCGCCCCCATCAGATAAACAACGGTGAAGACACAAATCCAGACCACGTCAAGGAAGTGCCAGAACAAGCTCAGACACATCAGACGGGTTCTGTTGACGGCGGTCAGGCCACGTTTGGCTACCAGAATCATCATGATGACCAGCCAGATCAGACCGGCGGTAACGTGGATGCCGTGCGTACCGACCAATGCGAAGAAGGCGGACAGGAACGCGCTGCGATCCGGGCCGTAGCCTTCGGCGATCAGGTGATGGAATTCATAGATTTCCATCGCGATAAACGCCAGACCAAACAGGAAGGTCAGACCCAGCCAGGTATTGACCTGAGATTTGTTGCCCTTGTTCATGGCGATCATCGCCATGCCGTAGGTAATACTGCTGAACAGCAGGAAGAACGTTTCCACCAGCACAAAGGACAGGTCGAAAATGTCCTTGCCTGCCGGTCCGCCCGCCGTACCGTTAACCAACACCGCATAGGTTGCGAACAAAGACGCAAACAGGATGCAGTCGCTCATCAGGTAGATCCAAAAGCCGAATACCTTGGTGTCGCCTGCGTCATGGTGCCCATGCTCGGCATGGGCGTTTTGGTTAGTCAGAGTTTCAGTTGACATTTTTCAGACCTGCTTTGCTGAGTTGATCAAAATTCTGATTCTCAATTTGTTCAATTTCCTTAACCGGGACGTAGTAATCCACATCCTGATTAAAGCTGTGCACAATCCAGGTCACAATCATGCCGGCAAACCCGATGATCGCCATCCACCAGATGTGCCAGATCATGGCAAAACCGAACACCAGACTGAATGCGGAGATGATCACACCGGCGCCGGTGTTTTTCGGCATGTGGATTTCTTCATAACCAGCAGGTTTCTTATAGGCTTCGCCTTTTTCTTTGGCATCCCAGAATGCGTCGCGATCATCAACATGCGGTACGGTGGCGAAGTTATAGAATGGCGCCGGAGAGGAGGTTGACCATTCCAGCGTGCGGCCATTCCACGGATCGCCCGTCAGGTCGCGGTTCTGATGACGGTCGCGAATACTGACGTAGAACTGAATAACCTGGCACAGAATTCCCAAGGCAATCAGCGCGGCACCCATTGAGGCCACCAAGAGCAGCGGATGGAATTCCGGGTTGATTTGTTGGCTCAGACGACGTGTCATGCCCATGAAGCCCAGCGCGTACAGCGGCATAAAGGCCACAAAGAAACCGATGATCCAGAACCAGAACGCACGCTTGCCCCAGGTTTCGTTCAGGGTGAAGCCAAACGCTTTCGGGAACCAGTAAGTGATACCGGCAAAGCATCCGAACACCACGCCGCCGATGATCACGTTGTGGAAGTGAGCAATCAGAAACAGGCTGTTATGCAGCACAAAGTTGGCGCCGGGAACCGCCAACAACACGCCGGTCATCCCACCGATGGAGAAGGTGATGATGAAACCAATGGTCCACAGCATGGTGGAATGTAACTGAATACGCCCCTGATACATGGTAAACAGCCAGTTGAAGATTTTAACCCCGGTCGGGATTGAAATAATCATGGTGGCGATACCAAAGAAGGCGTTTACGTTCGCCCCGGAGCCCATGGTAAAGAAGTGGTGCAGCCAAACCACGAACGACAGAACGGTAATCGCGATCGTCGCCCACACCAGCGACGTGTAGCCAAACAGCCGTTTCTTACAGAAGGTGGCGACTACTTCCGAATAGATACCAAATACTGGCAACACCAGAATATAAACCTCAGGATGACCCCAGGCCCAAATCAGGTTGATATACATCATCATGTTGCCGCCCATATCATTGGTAAAGAAATGGGTGCCGAGGTAACGGTCAAGCGTTAATAGCGCAATCGTCACTGTCAGGATCGGGAACGCGGCAATAATCAGCACGTTGGTGCACAATGCGGTCCAGGTAAAGACCGGCATTTTCATCAGCGTCATGCCAGGCGCACGCATTTTCATAATGGTGGCGAAGAAGTTGACCCCCGTTAGCGTGGTTCCCAGACCGGATATCTGCAAACTCCATATCCAGTAATCGACCCCGACGCCGGGACTGTACTCCTTACCGGAAAGCGGCGGATAAGCTACCCAGCCCGTCTGAGCAAACTCACCTACTCCCAGCGAGATGTTAATCAGAACGACGCCAACCACAAATAACCAGAAACTCAGGGAGTTCAGGAACGGGAAGGCAACGTCGCGTGCGCCGATTTGCAACGGCACCGCCAGGTTCATCAAACCAACGACAAACGGCGTCGCTACGAAGAAAATCATGATAACGCCGTGGGCGGTAAAGATTTGATCGTAGTGGTGAGCGTTAAGGAAGCCTTCTTGTCCGGCCGAGGCAAGCGCCTGCTGACCGCGCATCATGATGGCATCGGCAAAACCACGCACCATCATCACCAACGCGACGATGATATACATGATACCGATTTTCTTGTGGTCCACGGAGGTGAACCAGTCAGACCATAACCATTTCCACTTGCCGAAATAGGTTATTGCCGCCAGCAGCGCCAGGCCGCCGACAATGATCGCCGCCACGGTGACCATAATGATGGGTTCATGATACGGAACCGCATCGAGTGTAAGTTTTCCGAACATCGTATTATCCCTCGGCGCCTTGTTGCGAGCTATGCTCGCTCATGTTCATACTTTCATTGTGTTGCATGTTTTGGTCTTGCTTCATGCCTTCACTATGATGTTGCATGTTCATGTCGTTGCCTGTGAATTTGATAATAATATTCCTGAACAAATCCGGTTGAACACTGGAGAAGTATTCCACGGGATGATATTCACTCGGCTGAGCCAGTTGGTTGAATTCATCCATGCTGTTAAGTGTCTTGGAAGATGCACGGACATTGGCAACCCACTGGTCGAATTCCTGCTGGCTTGGCGTGGCAATGGCGGTAAATTTCATGCCGGAGAAGCCTCTTCCGCTGTAACCCCCGGAAATACCGTCATATTTTCCCGGTTCATTAGCAATCAGGTGTAGCTTGGTTTGCATACCGGCCATAGCGTAAATCTGACCGCCAAGACGAGGAATGAAGAATGAGTTCATTACCGAGTCAGAGGTGATTTTGAACGCGACAGGCGTGTTGGCTGGGAAAGCGAGTTCATTAACGCTGGCGATGCCCAGATCCGGGTAAACAAACAGCCATTTCCAATCGAGCGAAATCACTTCGACGTTAATCGGCTTGACGTCGGATTCCAACGGCTTGTAGGGATCAAGCGCATGCGTCGTTTTCCAGGTAATAACGCCGAGGATAACGATAATGATGATGGGTACGGTCCAGACAACCGCTTCTATCTTGTTGGAGTGTGACCAGTTTGGTGTGTAATTCGCCTTATCGTTGGAAGCACGGAACTTCCAGGCAAAGGCGATCGTCATAATGATGACGGGAATGACGACGATCAACATCAGCCCAAGGGCTGTCAGTATCAACGATCGTTGCTCTAACCCGACCTGTCCTTTGGGATTCATCAGTGCCATATCGCAACCGCTGAGCAAAATAGCGGTAGCAAATAAAGACAACATCCCAAAAATTCTATTGTATTTCTTGAGTCTCATCTAGCGACCTCAATAGCAAGGGCTCTATTGTCATTTCACGCGAGCGGGCATTTTACGGGAAGGTTACTGTACTGTAAACATGATTAAGAGTATGTCAGCCTGTTGTTGCTGTTTTTGCCCTGATTGTCACAACGATAACATGAAGATAAAAAATAATCATAAAAAACAGATAATTAAGCAGACACATCGGTAAAAGTATGGATGGATAATAAAAAATTACCACTTTATGTGAGATTATTTTCTGCACATTGAGTATTTCCGCTGTAAAACGCTTTTTGCCATAAAGCAGATTAGTGCAAAAAAATATTCCTCGCAGAGTAATAAATTTTTTTGGCCCGATTATGAAGAAAAAATTAAGTTAATAAGTGGATAAAAGTGCTGGAGTCGACTTGCTATCCACTTAATCCGCATAGCGCGAGTTTACCGTTTATCCGGGCAAGGGGAGCGCAGCGCGAGGTAGTCCAACAGACTGCCTGACAGAATGCCCAGCAGCGCCAGCCCGCCACCGGCGATCAGTAAATACTCCACCATCCGTGTCTGCGATGTCCATCCCAATGCGTTTGTGATTAACAGCATCAACCACAATCCCAGCAGAATTGACCCGATAGCGAGCATCCCCAGCGCCGTCTTGTAGCAATAAGGAAAGGCGCTGCGTAGCTGAAAACTATCGGTTTTCTGCGTGTATTCCAGCGTATTACGGCATATTAGCAACAGGAAAAGGCCGGGCAGCGCGGCAATAATCGAGAAGAGATAGAACCACGCCCAACCATAGGATTCGACAAACCAGCCCGCTATCGGGCCAACATACACGCGTCCCACGGCGGAAAGGGCGGAAAGCAGGGCGAATTGAGTGGCGGAAAATGATTTATTGCACAGCGTCATCAATAACGCCACAAAAGCGGCCGTTCCCATTCCGCCGCACAGATTTTCCAGAAACACGGCGCTGCCCATGGTGAATAGGTTTTTATCGGTTATTGCCAGCAGCCAGTATCCCGCGTTGGATACCGCCTGAAGGATACCGAACAGCATCAAGGCGCTGAACAGTTTTAGGCGCTGCATCAGCAAGCCGCCGTATAAGGCGCCGACAATGGTGGCGAATAGCCCCAGCGTTTTATTGACCAGACCGACGTCGCCGGCGTTAAAACCGACGCCGCGGATCAGAAACGTGGTGGTCAGGCTGATGGCAAAGGCATCGCCGAGTTTATACAGTACGATCAGCAGCAGAATGAGCCACGCGTTGTTACGTGCGAAAAAGTCGCGCAACGGGGCGACGATCGCCTGTTCCAGGGAGCGCGGCGCTGGCTGGGTATTATTCGGTTCCGGCGCCAGCAGCGTCGAGATAACGCCAATCAGCATTAATCCAGCCATGAGCCAGTAGGTTGCCTGCCAGCCTAACAACCTGTCGGCAATCCATAATGCCAGACCGCCGGAAACCAGCATCGCCAGACGATAGCCCAGCACCGATGTGGCGGCGCCAGTGCCGCGTTCTTGCGGCGCCAGCAGGTCCGTTTTATAAGCGTCGAAAACGATGTCCTGCGAGGCGGAAAAGAAGGCGACCATGACCGCCAGCACCGCCAGCAACCACAGATCGCGGGCGGGGTTCATCAATCCCATACAGACAATGGCGACTATCAGCAACAGTTGGCACAGCAGCAGCCATCCGCGTCGGCGTCCCAGAAATGGCGGCGTATAACGATCCATCACTGGCGACCAGAGGAATTTGAATACATAGGCTTGACCGACCAGAGAGAAAAAACCGATGGTCTTCAAATCCACATTTTCCACGGTCATCCAGGCTTGCAGCGTGCCGGAAGTGAGCGCCAGCGGTAAACCGGAGGCGAAGCCAAGCAATAGCAGAAAACGCGAATTACGTTGGCTGAACAGATTGATGATGCCACTAAACATGGAGAGTCCTTTCCGTTGCGCAGCAAGGCAAGCCTGCGCGCAACGGAAGCGGATTAAAGTAATTAACGAGCGTTAGTCTTGATAAAGTCACTGACGCTGGTGTCCTGCGCCATATCATTAATGACATCGCCTAACACCGTGTTGACCGCATTAGTGATTTTTTCATTGGTCGCTGTGAAGGCGCCCTGAACGTTATAGGTCGCACGATAGTTTTTCACCTGCTTGTTGCCATTTGCCGCCTGAGAGACGATAGAAATATCGGCTTTGGTGGTGATGTTGTAGCGCAGGTTGCCTTCAGAGACATCGGCATACAGATGATTAACGATGATCTGTAGCGCAACCGGACCGCCGGTGCCAATCATATAGCCGCGCGCCGTCATTTGTTTTTCCAGCGCTTCTTGCAGCAGGAAACGCAGATCGCGTGACGGGGTCAGCGTAATCAATTGCCCTTCGCGGTTCACTTTGGCCAACGCTTGATCGGCACGCTGATCCGCGCCGTTAATACTGATAGTAACGCCCATCAGGGTCGGATCCTGCGAAGGAAGTGTGATGTTAGGCGTAATATTCAAGGTGTTGCTTTTGGCTGCGCATCCCGCAAGCAGGATGACGGCCAGAAGAGGGAAAAATATTTTTTTTAACATTCGTCTTTTCTCAGTGCTGATTGGAATGGTGAGCCGATAAAAATTACTGATATCATATCATCGCCACCGCCTGGGAAAAGAGCAGAGCACCGGTAAATTGTTCTGAAATATGTCTTTTCCGCACCATTGCGTCGGCAAGCTGGTTTTTTATCACATCAGCGCCGCCGGGGAAATGGCATGGCATTGTTATTTTTATCTGTTGATTGCGGTGTTATAAAGCATAACAGCTTGAAAACAGCTAAGATTGAAGGGAATCGGAAGCGCGATAGCGGTAAATGACAGAGGGCGTTTAGCTGAGACTAAACTTTTCCAAAGCCGATAAGGGTAGCCGTATGATGCGTAAAACGATAGAAGAAAAGTTGCGTGTGGAGTTTGAGCCTGTTCACCTGGAAGTCACTGATGAAAGCTATCGTCATAACGTACCGGCGGGATCGGAAAGCCACTTCAAGGTGGTGATGGTCAGCGATCGTTTCGCCGGGGAGCGGATGTTAGGGCGTCATCGGGCTATTTATCGCGTGCTGGCGGCGGAACTGGCGGGTTCGGTACACGCGCTGGCGCTGCATACTTACACGGCGCAGGAATGGAGCGGTTTGCAGAATGCTGTGCCTTCATCTCCGCCTTGCGGCGGTGCGGGCATCATGTCATAGCGCGCCTTTCTAACCCGTTCCGGTCTGTTTCGGAACGGGTTATAGAGAAAAGTGTGAATAGCTTGCTGTAATAGTCAATCCGCCGTCCTCGACTCATCCTATCTATACCGCTATAATGCCGCGTCTATTTTTCCAGAATGTATTCGGGACGCTTCTGACTACAGGGAACAGGGTCTGGTAAGACACCGACGTCCCGGTTTTGTGAGGCTTTTTTCACTTGTGCCGACTGTTAATCATGTCGACCATGATTGGAGCGGGCTTTGCTGTGGTGAGAATAGTTTTGGGGTTGACCGAGCACTGTGATTTTTTGAGGTAACAAGATGCAAGTTTCTGTGGAAACCACTCAAGGCCTTGGGCGCCGTGTAACGATTACCGTTGCTGCTGACAGCATTGAGAGCGCCGTTAAAAGCGAATTGGTCAACGTGGCCAAAAAAGTACGTATTGACGGCTTTCGTAAAGGCAAAGTGCCGATGACTGTTGTCGCTCAACGTTATGGCGCTTCTGTGCGTCAGGATGTGCTGGGCGATTTGATGCAACGTAACTTCGTTGACGCCATCATCAAAGAAAAGATTAACCCGGTTGGCGCGCCGAACTATGTTCCGGGCGAATACAAACTGGGCGAAGACTTCACTTACTCTGTTGAGTTTGAAGTGTACCCGGAAGTGGAACTGAAGGGTCTGGATGCCATTGAAGTTGAAAAACCAGTTGTTGAAGTGACTGACGCTGATGTTGATACCATGCTGGAAACGCTGCGTAAACAACAGGCAACCTGGAAAGAAACCGATCGCGCCGCCGCCGCTGAAGACCGTGTCACCATCGATTTCACTGGTTCTATCGACGGTGAAGAATTCGAAGGCGGAAAGGCCGCTGATTTCGTACTGGCAATGGGCCAGAACCGCATGATCCCTGGTTTTGAAAACGGCGTGGTCGGCCACAAGGCTGGCGAAGAATTCACCATCGACGTTAACTTCCCGGAAGATTATCACGCTGAAAATCTGAAAGGTAAGGCGGCTCAGTTCGCTATCGTGCTGAAGAAAGTTGAAGAGCGTGAACTGCCGGAACTGACTGAAGACTTTATCAAGCGTTTCGGCGTGGCTGATGGTTCTCAGGAAGGCCTGCGTATTGAAGTGCGCAAAAACATGGAGCGTGAACTGAAAGGCGCGATTCGTAACCGCATCAAAACTCAGGTTCTGGACGGCCTGGTTAACGCGAATGAGATCGACGTTCCGGCCGCACTGATTGAAAGCGAAATTGATGTGCTGCGTCGTCAAGCAGCGCAGCGCTTTGGCGGTAACGAAAAACAAGCTTTGGAACTGCCGCGCGAACTGTTCGAAGAGCAGGCAAAACGCCGCGTTGTTGTTGGTTTGCTGCTGGGTGAAGTCATCAGCGCCAATGAGTTGAAAGCCGATGACGCACGCGTCAACACGCTGATCGAAGAAATGGCTTCCGCTTACGAAGATCCGCGGGAAGTTATCGAGTTCTACAGCAAAAACAAAGAAATGATGAACAACATGCGTAATGTCGCGCTGGAAGAGCAAGCGGTGGAAACCGTGCTTGCCAAAGCGACAGTGGTTGAGAAATCAGTCAGCTTCAACGAACTGATGAATCAGACTGCGACTGCATAAGTCCATTACGTCTCTCTGCTGTTACCTGTGCCGGAAAAGCCTGCTTTCCGGCCATAAAGCCCGTAGCCTGATGGCGCGGGCTTTTTTTCTGTTTGAACATCATCATGGATTAGGTGTTTTCTTTGAACAGGATAACTTGACTTGCACTATATTAAAGAATAGCGGCTGGGTTATTGCTGATAACTCTTTAATATAAAACAATGGGTAGTGTAAGCTTGAAAAGCGAGTCATTAACCCCCAAATAATCGCAATAACAGCGGGCGCATGATGGCGCCGCGGTATAATCCTGCCGCTATGCTGATGAGTGACGCCAGTGCGTGAGCATGGTCATTACCCTTTATCTCAAGTAGAATCGGGCAGGAATGGCGCCGGACGCATTTTATCTAGGAGACCTGAATGTCATACAGTGGCGAACAAGAAAAACAAGCACCTCATATGGCTTTAGTGCCGATGGTGGTTGAACAAACCTCGCGTGGGGAGCGTTCTTACGATATTTATTCCCGCCTGCTGAAAGAACGGATAATCTTTCTGACCGGTCAGGTCGAAGATCATATGGCGAACCTGGTCGTGGCGCAGATGCTGTTCCTGGAAGCCGAAAACCCGGAAAAAGATATTTTCCTCTATATTAACTCGCCAGGCGGCGTCATTACTGCGGGCATGTCCATTTATGACACGATGCAGTTCATCAAGCCTGATGTCAGTACTATTTGTATGGGGCAGGCGTGTTCCATGGGGTCGTTTCTGCTGGCCGCCGGCGCAAAAGGCAAACGTATCTGCCTGCCGAATTCACGGGTGATGATCCACCAGCCGCTGGGCGGATTTCAGGGACAGGCCACGGATATTGAAATTCACGCCAAAGAAATACTGAAAGTAAAAGCCAGAATGAATGAACTATTGGCGAAACATACTGGTCAGTCTATTGATGTGATAGAGAGAGACACCGAGCGTGACCGTTTCCTCTCTGCCAATGAAGCAGTAGACTATGGCCTGGTGGACTCTGTATTCACGCATCGTGAATAATACTCTGCTATGTTGATTGTCTATAGTGGCAAAAATCAGTGTAAGGCCGATAGTCTGTGATGCGATGTTTTTTGCGCGTATTGGCTATAAAATGTCGGCGTTCGCTGTAGCGATATCGCTGTGGTTGGCCTGCGGGCAAAAGACTAAAAAGAGGTTTACTGATGACAGATAAGCGCAAAGACGGTTCAGGAAAGTTGCTGTACTGCTCTTTCTGCGGCAAAAGCCAGCATGAAGTACGCAAGCTGATTGCCGGGCCGTCAGTGTATATCTGCGATGAATGTGTTGACTTGTGTAACGACATTATTCGCGAAGAAATTAAAGAAGTGGCGCCGCATCGTGAGCGTAGCGCGTTGCCGACGCCACATGAAATCCGCCGTCATCTTGATGATTACGTCATCGGCCAGGAACAGGCCAAGAAAGTGCTGTCTGTTGCGGTATACAACCACTACAAGCGGTTACGCAACGGCGACAGCAGCAACGGCATTGAACTGGGCAAAAGCAACATCCTGCTGATTGGCCCGACGGGTAGCGGTAAAACCCTGCTGGCTGAGACACTGGCTCGTTTCCTGGATGTGCCTTTTACCATGGCCGATGCGACAACGCTGACGGAAGCCGGTTATGTGGGTGAAGACGTTGAAAACATCATCCAGAAACTGCTGCAAAAATGTGATTACGATGTGCAGAAAGCACAACGCGGGATTGTCTATATTGATGAAATCGACAAGATTTCACGCAAATCCGACAATCCGTCAATCACACGCGACGTGTCGGGCGAAGGTGTGCAGCAAGCATTGCTGAAACTGATCGAAGGCACGATCGCCGCCGTGCCGCCGCAAGGCGGGCGTAAACATCCCCAGCAGGAGTTCTTGCAGGTCGATACCTCCAAGATCCTCTTTATTTGCGGCGGGGCGTTTGCCGGTCTGGACAAGGTGATTGAGCAGCGTACCGATACTGGCCGTGGCATCGGTTTTGGTGCCACGGTGAAAGGTTCGGCGGAAAAAGCCACCGAGGGAGAACTGCTGGGCCAGGTTGAACCGGGTGATTTGATCAAATTTGGTTTGATTCCTGAGTTTATTGGCCGTTTACCTGTGGTCGCCACGCTCAGGGAACTGAACGAAGAAGCGCTGATTCAGATTCTGCGTGAGCCGAAAAACGCTCTGACCAAACAGTATCAGGCGCTGTTTAACCTGGAAGGCGTTGAACTGGAGTTCCGTGACGAAGCGCTGACGGCAATCGCGAAGAAAGCGATGGCGCGTAAAACCGGCGCTCGTGGTCTTCGTTCCATTGTCGAAGCGGCCTTGCTGGATACCATGTACGACCTGCCATCACTGGAGAGCGTCGATAAAGTTGTCATTGATGAATCAGTGATTGACGGCCAATCCGAACCGCTTCTAATCTACGGCAAGCCTGAGGCTCAGCAAGCATCCGGCGAATAATTAGCCAAAACAGACGTTTTGAAAGATAAAAATGGGGGATTTTATCCCCCATTCGCTTTTACGCGTATTCTGGTCGTTGAATGTAAGATATTTATCCCCATATACTCGAATACCTATTTGGTGAAACCCGTGAAGATCGTGTTTCACGAGATTCCCTTAACCTGGCGGAAACGAAACTAAGAGAGAGCTCTATGAACCCTGAGCGTTCCGAACGCATAGAAATCCCCGTATTGCCGCTGCGCGATGTGGTGGTTTATCCGCACATGGTCATTCCGTTGTTTGTTGGTCGGGAGAAGTCGATTCGGTGCCTTGAAGCCGCAATGGATCATGATAAAAAGATCATGCTGGTGGCACAGAAAGAAGCCTCAACGGATGAGCCAAGTATTAACGATCTTTTCTCGGTAGGGACGGTAGCCTCGATTCTTCAAATGCTGAAACTGCCGGACGGTACGGTCAAAGTGCTGGTCGAAGGGTTGCAGCGCGCGCGCATTACGACATTGTCCGACAGCGGCGAGCACTTTGCTGCTCAGGCGGAATACCTGGACTCCCCGGCGATTGAGGAGCGTGAGCAGGAAGTTCTGATGCGCACGGCAATCAATCAGTTTGAGGGATATATCAAACTGAATAAAAAGATCCCGCCCGAAGTTCTGACCTCTCTGAACAGCATTGATGACGCCGCGCGTCTGGCTGATACCATCGCGGCGCACATGCCTTTGAAATTGGCGGATAAGCAATCTGTACTCGAAATGTCCGATATCACGGAGCGTCTTGAGTATCTGATGGCGATGATGGAATCTGAAATCGATCTGTTGCAGGTCGAAAAACGCATCCGTGGCCGCGTTAAGAAGCAGATGGAAAAAAGTCAGCGCGAGTACTATCTGAATGAGCAAATGAAAGCGATTCAGAAAGAACTTGGCGAGATGGATGATGCGCCAGATGAACATGAAGCGTTAAAGCGCAAGATTGAAGCGGCGAAAATGCCGAAAGAAGCGCGTGAAAAAACGGAAGCCGAACTGCAAAAGTTGAAAATGATGTCACCAATGTCGGCAGAAGCGACGGTGGTGCGCAGCTACATCGACTGGATGGTGCAGGTACCGTGGAATGCGCGCAGCAAAGTGAAAAAAGATTTGCGCAAAGCGCAGGAAATGCTTGATACCGACCATTATGGCCTTGAGCGCGTCAAGGAACGCATTCTGGAATATCTGGCCGTACAGAGCCGTGTCAGCAAGATCAAAGGGCCTATCCTGTGTCTGGTCGGGCCGCCGGGAGTAGGTAAAACCTCGCTGGGACAGTCAATCGCCAAAGCTACCGGACGTCAGTATGTCCGTATGGCGCTGGGCGGGGTGCGCGATGAGGCCGAGATTCGTGGTCACCGCCGTACTTACATTGGTTCCATGCCGGGCAAGCTGATCCAGAAAATGGCGAAAGTCGGGGTGAAAAATCCGCTGTTCTTGTTGGACGAGATCGACAAAATGTCTTCTGACATGCGTGGCGATCCGGCATCGGCTTTGTTAGAAGTCCTTGATCCTGAACAGAATGTGGCGTTTAACGATCACTATCTGGAAGTTGATTACGATCTGTCGGACGTCATGTTCGTTGCGACATCCAACTCGATGAACATTCCGGCGCCATTGCTGGATCGTATGGAAGTGATCCGTCTGTCCGGCTATACCGAAGACGAAAAACTGAACATCGCCAAACAGCATCTGTTGCCAAAACAGATTGAACGCAACGCGCTGAAAAAAAGCGAGTTGTCGGTGGATGACAGCGCTATTGTCGGTATTATCCGCTACTACACCCGCGAAGCGGGGGTGCGTAGTCTGGAGCGTGAAATCTCCAAACTGTGCCGTAAGGCGGTAAAAACATTATTGATGGATAAATCAGTTAAACATATCCAGATAGCGGGCGATAATCTTAAAGATTTTCTCGGTGTGCAGCGTTTTGATTATGGCCGGGCGGACGATGAAAACCGCGTTGGTCAGGTGACCGGATTGGCCTGGACGGAAGTGGGCGGCGATTTGTTGACGATCGAAACGGCCTGTGTTCCGGGTAAAGGCAAACTGACTTATACCGGTTCGCTGGGTGAAGTGATGCAGGAGTCTATCCAGGCCGCGCTCACCGTGGTTCGCGCCAGAGCGGAGAAATTGGGTATCAACGCGGATTTCTATGAAAAACGCGATATTCACGTTCACGTGCCGGAAGGGGCGACGCCAAAAGACGGGCCAAGTGCCGGTATAGCAATGTGCACCGCGCTGGTATCCTGTTTGACCGGCAACCCGGTGCGGGCTGACGTGGCGATGACCGGTGAAATCACGTTACGTGGTTTGGTGCTGCCCATCGGTGGTCTGAAAGAGAAACTGCTAGCTGCTCATCGCGGCGGTATCAAAACGGTATTGATCCCGGATGATAATAAACGGGATCTTGAAGACATTCCGCAGAACGTGATTGCCGATCTGGATATTCATCCTGTGAAGCGTATCGAAGAAGTTCTGGCGTTAGCGTTGCAGAATGCGCCTTATGGCATGCAGGTGGTTTCCACCCCGAAAGCAAAGGCCAAGGCAAAATAGTGACCTATCGCAAAAACCCTTGAGAAAATCAGATCTGGTAAGTCAAATCGTGCTTGCCAGCTTTTTTTTGTACCGCTAACTTAGAGCACTGTTGGTTTTAGCTGTAACTTGCTAAGGTCTGACAGGATTGATATAAAGCTACGTGTCGCGTCTTGGGATACTCAGCGCGATGAAAGAATGCCAGAGGGGATGAGAGAGTGAACAAGTCACAATTGATCGACAAAATTGCCGCAGATGCTGACATTTCCAAAGCGGCGGCAGGGCGTGTGTTAGATGCAATTATTGGTTCCGTTACCGAATCTCTGAAAGACGGGGATGATGTTGCTTTGGTTGGTTTTGGTACGTTTTCAGTGCGTGAACGCGCTGCTCGCACCGGTCGTAACCCGCAAACGGGTAAAGAAATCAGTATTCCCGCAGCGAAAGTACCGGGTTTCCGTGCCGGTAAGTCGCTGAAAGACGCCGTTAACTGATTATTGCGTCACAGGTTTGGCAGACATCACTTCATACCGCCAAACATTACCTGACGCAGAGATATTGGTAGGGTAAGATACGAGGCGCATCATTTTATGATGTGCCTTTTATTTATAACGGGTTATTCATGCCGACACCCTGTGGGTCGTTGCCAACGCAACGTTAAGAAACATTCCTGATGTTTTTTACTGGCAATTCAAGTGCCGGACAACAGCTTAAGTGTGCGCTGGTCTGGTTTCCCGGCTATGGCAATCGCAAGGATGCATGGCCTGGCCAGCGCAGGGAGTTTTATCCATTCTACAGCGGAGTATTGTCACATTATGATGGACAATTTACGCGCGGCCGCTAACAACGTCGTGCTCAAAATTATTCTTGCTTTGATCATTGCATCATTCGTTTTAACCGGCGTTGGTGATTATCTTATTGGTGGTTCCGGGGACTATGCGGCAAAGGTGAATGGGCAAGAAATTAGCCGTTCCCAGTTGGAACAAGCGGTACAGAACGAGCGCAACCGTCAGCAGGAAGCATTGGGCGAGAATTTCTCTATTCTGGCGAGCAATGATGGTTATATGCAGAACTTGCGCAAGCAGGCTCTCGCTCAATTGATAGACGAAGCCTTGCTGGATCAATATGCCAATAAACTTGGGCTGAATATCAGTGATGAGCAGATCAAGCAGGCGATTTTCGCTGTCCCCGCGTTTCAAACCAATAACCGTTTCGATAACGAAAAATATCTGGATCAGATCCGTCGTTTGGGTCTGACGCCGGATATGTATGCCCAACTGTTGCGTAAACAACTCATGTCGCAGCAACTGATTCGTGGTTTCGGTAACAGTTCGTTCATGCTGCCTCAGGAAATCGACAATCTGGTGAAGCAGGCGGCTCAGGATCGCGTGGTGCGGCAGGCGACGATCGATGTTGAAGCCATCGCCAAAGCGCAGAACGTTTCTGATGAAGAAATTCAGAGTTATTACGACCAAAACAAGAGCCGTTTTATTGCGCCTGAAGCGTTTAAAGTAAGTTATATCACGCTGGATGCGGCGGGCATCATGGATAAAACCACGGTCAATGACAGTGATATCGCCGGTTTTTACGAAAAAAATAAAGCCGACTATACGCAGCCGGCGCGTAAGAAATTCAGTGTTATTCAGGTAAAAACCGAAGCCGATGCACAGGCGGTTCTGGATGAGTTGCAGCAAGGCGCCGATTTTGCGACTGTGGCGAAAGAAAAATCGACCGATGTGATTTCACGGCGCAACGGCGGCGATTTGGGCTGGATGGACGAAAACGCCACGATAGATGAACTCAGGCAGGCTAACCTGACCGAAAAAGGCCAGGTATCCTCGGCGATAAAATCCTCTGTGGGGTATTTGATTGTGCGTCTGGATGATATTCAGCCGTCACAGGTAAAACCGCTGAGTGAAGTTCGTACCGAGATTGCCGCTAAAGTTAAGCAGGAAAAAGCGCTGGATGAGTATTACGCGCTGCAACAGAAAGTCAGCGAGGCGGCAAGCAACGACAACGAGTCTCTGGCTTCTGCCGAAGAAGCCGCTGGCGTCAAGGCCCTGCAAACGGATTGGTTTACTCGCGAGCAGGTTCCTGCTGTATTGAATTTCCAGCCGGTGACTCAGGTGCTCTTTGACGGCGCGCTGTTAGGCGATAACGGCGCTCCCGGCAGTAACTCCGATGTGATCAATGTGGATGGCGACCGTGCTTTCGTTATTCGTATTACTGACCATAAAGCGGAAACCACGCGTCCGTTGGATCAGGTGCGCGATCAGGTGATGCAGACAGTTAAACGTCAGAAAGCGGAACAACAGGCCCGTGTTGATGCGGAAAAAATTCTGGCCGAACTGAAACAGGGTAAAGATGATGCGCTGAAAGCGGCAAATCTGAACTTTGGCGAGGCCAAAACGATGTCTTCTATTTCTCAAGGCGACGTGATGGCGGAGTCTGTTTTCGCGCTGCCTTATCCGGTCAACGATAAGCCGTCTTATGGTATTTCTCAGGATCAGGCGGGCAATGTGGTTCTCGTCGCATTGGATCGTGTGACGCCGCATGCGCTCAACGATCAGCAGAAGGCGCAGTTTGCCAGCCAGATACAGCAAAGCTCGCTGGGGTCTCTGTTTGATGCCTTGTTGACCAGCTTGCGTAGCGAAGCCAAAATCAAGATGGGCAACGCTGCGCAGGAATAGCAATAAGCTCCGCATAAATTTGCAAACTGTTGCAACAACAAAAGGTCGCTTTCGCGGCCTTTTCCACATTTAAATTCTGCTGTTTGCGATAAACCGCGCGCTTCGGCAAGGTAGCCGTGCTGTCAAACACATGGAGGAAACAGTATGAAGAAATCAGCAATAAAAGCGCTTTGTCTGATAATGGGAATGAGTCTGTCTGGATTACCGCTACTCGCTCAGGCCGTTGCCAAGGCCGATAATGCGGCGGCGGTAAAACCGGCTTTATCTGGGCAAAAAGCGGAGAAAGCGCAACTGCCGAATGTTGATGAGGATGAAGTAAGTATCAATACGGGAACGGCGACCGAATTGGCTGAGGTGATGAACGGCGTAGGTCTTAAGAAAGCCGAGGCTATCGTCAATTATCGCGAACAAAATGGTCCTTTCACACAGATCGAGCAATTAAAAGAAGTGCCGGGGATTGGCGCCGCGCTAGTGGAGCGCAATCTCTCTCGCTTAAAACTATGATGCCGTTCGCAACCGGCCGGTGACATGCGATCCGGTTGCGAGCTTCTGCTCGTCTAACGCAAAAGTATCTGCCTTTGAAGGTGAGCGACGGCAGCACTTGAATGCTATCCGTCATGTGGGATATCGCCGAGGGAGAAGAGGGAGGCAGATATCTTTCAGAGGTCGCTGGCTGAGTGGCTTCTGGTTTGTACGGTGTTTGCGGCTTATTGTCGGCATCAGGCAAATTCAGGCAAGACGGTCAACATTCCTTGCCTGAACCTGACTCAGCCTGATTATTTCAAACCGGTCTTATGCTTTAACGCCAACATAATTTTAGCTGGTTCGTCCTGATATTGTTTCAGCCCGTTAGCGCGTAAATGGCAGGCCGCGCATTGACCGCAACCGTCGCCTTTAATGCTGTTATAGCAAGTCAGGGTATGATAGCGGACAGTATCCAACTGTTGGTAATAATCCGCCAGCGCCCAGGTTTCTGCTTTATTGAGCCACATCAGCGGCGTTTCGAAGCGAATATCGCGCGCGATGCCAAGCACAATGGCTTGATTCAATGCTTTGATGAACTCATCCCGACAGTCGGGGTAGCCGGAGAAATCGGTTTCACACGCACCGGTAATGACGGCTTGCGCGTCAACCTGATAGGCATAAATGGATGCCAATGTCAGGAAAAGAATGTTTCTGCCGGGGACAAAGGTGCTGGGTACGCCTTGCGCATTGGCGTCATAGTCAGGAACAGGAATGTTGTCCCGCGTCAGACTGCTGGCGGCTAATTCATTGAGCAACCCCACATTAAGAACTTTATGGGCAGCCACATCCAACGTCAGCGCAAGCTCTCTGGCGGTATCAATTTCTGCCCGATGACGCTGCCCGTAATCGAAAGTAATACAGTGGACTTCATCGTAGTTTTGCAGCGCCTGAATTAGGCAGGTTGTGGAATCTTGTCCACCGCTAAAAACAACAACAGCGCGCTTCATTCTTCATTCACCTTGACGCAGTGTGAACCTCAATCTGTAACGAGGATGAGGATAAAGCGGGTATGTTACCTGAAAAAGCATCGCCATTCAGCAATGACGGCGGCTTCTGCGGGAATTTCATCAAGCCATACCTGGTTCCACGGCGACGGTGCATTTTGCTTTGGCATTCAGCTTATTGAGATAAGGCTTAAGGTCACCGATATTTTTTTCGACCCAGGCACTGTTGTAGTAGGTGTCAAGATAGCGCTCTCCGCTATCGCACAACAGGGTGACAATCGCGCCTTGTTTGCCTTGAGCGATCATCTGTCTTGCCAGTTGCAGCATTCCCCAGACATTGGTGCCGGTAGATGCGCCGGCTTTGCGGCCCAGAATACCTTCCAGCCAGTAGAGTGTGGCGATGCTGGCGGCGTCGGGGACTTTGATCATGCTGTCGATGACCTCAGGAATGAACGACGGTTCCGCTCTTGGACGACCGATCCCTTCGATTCGGCTGCCGCATGCGCTGGTAAGCGAACGATCACGTTGCTGATAGCAGTCGTAGAAAACCGAATTTTCCGGGTCCACGACCACCAGTTGTGTGTTAAAGCCTTGATAGCGGATATAACGCCCCAAAGTTGCGGATGTGCCGCCGGTGCCAGCACTCATGACAATATAGTCTGGCACTGGATTGGGCTCGCGAGACATCTGGCGGTAGATGCTATCGGCGATGTTATTGTTACCGCGCCAGTCGGTGGCTCGCTCTGCGTAGGTAAACTGATCCATATAATGGCCGTTCAGTTCTTTGGCCAATTGCTCTGAGGCGGCATAGATCTGCCCGGCTTGTTCGACAAAGTGACAGCGGCCACCATAAAAGGTGATTTGCTCTATTTTCCGTTTGGCTGTGCAGGCTGGCATAACGGCGATAAAGGGTAATCCCAGCAGACGTGCGAAATAGGCTTCGGAGACGGCGGTGCTGCCGGAGGATGCCTCGATAATCGGCGTGCCTTCGGTGATCCAACCGTTGCACAGGCCGTATAGAAATAAAGAACGCGCCAGACGGTGTTTCAGGCTGCCGCTGGGGTGCGTGCTTTCATCTTTTAAATAGAAATAGATACCGGGGTAATTCGGTAATGTCAGACGGATGAGATGCGTATCGGCGGAGCGTTGGAAGTCAGCTTCTATGGCGCTGATGGCCTGTTTTACCCAGTTCGTGTTCATGATGTAAGCCCGTTTAAGCGGTGATAGCGTTAGCTTAACGAGTTTCCCGGAAAAAAAGATTGCTTTTTTATCTTCTGAATCGTGAAATTGGAGAAAGTTTTTCTACGGAATAAGCTCATGCTAGATAAAATAGATCGCACTTTGCTGAGTTTGCTGCAACAGGATTGCACGTTGTCGCTTCAGTCGCTGGCGGATTCGGTCAACCTTACGTCAACCCCATGCTGGAAACGGTTGAAGCGTCTGGAGGAAGAGGGCTACATCCGGGCGCGCGTCGCCTTGTTGGATAACGAACTATTGGGCCTGGGACTTACCGCGTTTGTTCTGTTGAAGACGCAACAGCATAACAGTGAATGGTATCAGACGTTTACCCGTGTGGTATCAGAAATGCCCGAAGTCTTGTCTTTCTATCGCATGACGGGAGAGTATGATTATCTGATGCAGGTACAGGTCGCTGATATGAAAAGTTATGATGATTTCTATAAACGTTTGGTGAATGGTATTCCTGGCCTGGTTGATGTCACATCCAGTTTTGCCATGGAGCGTATTAAGCACACGACCGCACTGCCTTTATCATTATGATTCATTATCATTCATAAGCTTTTGGTATAATTGTTCTTCTGAGTTCGTAACGACTCCTCTGGATATTGGAATTAAAACTGCGTGAGACTGTTTGCTCAACTAGGCTGGTATTTTCGTCGTGAATGGCGACGTTATGTCGGGGCGGTGGCGTTGCTGATTGTGATCGCTATCCTGCAACTGCTGCCGCCAAAATTGGTCGGGGTCATTGTTGACGGGGTAACTCAGCATGGTATGTCGACGGCTGAGGTGATGCAGTGGATCGGCGTGATGCTGCTGACCGCTGTCATGGTTTATCTGCTGCGCTATGTCTGGCGCGTATTGCTATTCGGTGCGTCCTATCAGTTGGCTGTTGAACTACGGGAAGATTTTTACCGCCAGTTGAGCCGCCAGCATCCCGCTTTTTACCTTCGTCATCGCACGGGCGATTTGATGGCGCGCGCCACCAATGATGTCGATCGTGTGGTCTTTGCTGCGGGTGAAGGCGTGCTCACGTTAGTCGACTCCATGGTGATGGGGTGTGCGGTTCTGATTGTGATGTGTACCCAGATTAGCTGGCAACTGACACTGCTGGCGTTATTGCCCATGCCGGTGATGGCGATGGTGATCAAACATTACGGCACGCAGTTGCATCAACGGTTCAAAGCGGCTCAGGCGGCGTTTTCATCTCTCAATGATCAGGCGCAGGAAAGCCTGACCAGTATCCGCATGATTAAATCATTTGGGCTGGAAGATTATCAATCCCGGCGTTTTGCCGATGTTGCGGCGGATGCCGGCGCCAAAAATATGCGCGTCGCACGGGTTGACGCGCGCTTTGATCCCACCATTTATATCGCCGTGGGTTTGTCGCACCTGTTGGCCATCGGTGGCGGCAGTTGGATGGTTATCAACGGTTCGTTGACGCTGGGGTTGTTGACCAGCTTCGTGATGTATCTTGGTCTGATGATTTGGCCGATGCTGGCGTTGGCATGGATGTTCAATATCGTTGAACGGGGAAGCGCCGCCTATAGCCGTATTCGGCAGCTTTTGTCGGAAGAACAGGTAGTCGCTGAAGGCTCTGCCTCGCTGCCTGATGGTCGGGGAACGCTGAGCGTCAATATTGATGAATTTCACTATCCTGAAAGCTCACGTCCTGTTTTGGACCATATCCGCTTTACGTTGGCGCCTGGCAACATGCTTGGGTTCTGCGGTCCGACCGGTTCGGGGAAAAGCACGGTGCTGGCATTGATTCTTCGACATTTTGATATCAAATCAGGCGATATCCAGTATCACAATCTGCCGCTGTCCGATATCCGGCTGAATGAATGGCGTCATCGTTTTGCCGTTGTCGGACAAACGCCTTTTCTGTTTTCCGATACCGTGGCGAACAATATTGCGTTAGGGCGACCTGATGCGACGCAGTCGCAGATAGAACAGGCGGCACGACTCGCCAGCGTGCATGAAGATATTCTGCGGCTTCCCCAGGGATATAAAACGGAAGTGGGGGAGCGGGGCGTGATGCTGTCCGGTGGTCAGAAGCAGCGGATTGCCATTGCCCGCGCCCTGTTGCTGGAAGCTGAGATTCTGGTGCTGGATGATGCGCTGTCAGCGGTCGACGGACGGACAGAGCACCAGATTTTGCAGAATCTGAAGCAATGGGGTGAGCAGCGCACGTTGATTATCAGTGCGCACCGTCTGTCGGCGCTGACTGACGCCAATGAAATTCTGGTTCTGCAACAAGGGCATGTAGCTCAGCGTGGTCATCATCGTGATCTGGTGACGCAAGCGGGTTGGTATCGCGATATGTATCGCTATCAACAATTGGAGGCTGCGCTGGATGACGCGCCACAGGCGGAAGGAGCAAAGGATGAATAGCCCTAAACAGCTTTGGCCGACGCTAAAACGACTGCTGGCTTATGGCTCTCCGTGGCGTAAGCCGCTGGCGTTTGGCGTGTTGATGCTTTGGATCGCGGCGGCGGCAGAAGTTTCCGGCCCGGTATTAGTCAGTTATTTCATTGACCATCTGGTGGCCAAGGGCGAATTTCCGCTGGCGATGGCTGCCGGACTCGCTATGGCGTATATCCTGCTGCAGATTTTGGCCGCCGCCCTGCACTATTTTCAGGCATTGCTGTTCAACCGGATCGCCGTGGGCGTGGTACAGCAGTTGCGAACTGACGTGATGGAGGCTGCGTTACGTCAACCGCTCAGCACATTTGACACTCAACCGGTGGGACAATTGATTTCGCGTGTCACGAACGATACCGAAGTCGTGAAAGATCTATATGTCATGGTTGTTTCGACGGTATTGCGCAGCGCGGCGCTTATCGGCGCCATGATGGTGGCGATGTTCAGTCTGGACTGGCGCATGGCGCTGGTCGCGTTGACAATTTTCCCGGCGGTCATCATCGTTATGATGATTTATCAGCGATACAGTACGCCGATTGTGCGGCGGGTGCGCAGTTATCTGGCGGATATCAATGACGGCTTTAACGAAGTCATCAGCGGTATGAGCGTAATACAGCAATTCAGTCAGCAGGCGCGTTTTGGCGCAAGGCTGGGGGCTGCCAGCCGTGAACATTATCGGGCGCGCATGCAGACGCTACGGCTGGATGGTTTTCTTTTACGTCCGCTGCTCAGCCTGTTTTCTGCCATGGTGTTGTGCGGTTTGCTGCTGCAATTCGGTTTCAGTTCCGTGGGTTCGGTCGGCGTCGGGGTTCTGTATGCATTCATTAACTATCTTGGCCGTCTGAATGAACCGCTCATTGAACTGACCACGCAACAGTCTATGCTGCAACAGGCCGTTGTCGCGGGCGAGCGTATCTTCGAACTGATGGATGGCGTGAAACAGGATTACGGTCAGGACACGCGTGCGCTGGCTGGCGGCAGCGTCGAGATCGATAATGTTTCGTTCTCTTATGACACGGGCCAGACACGCGTCTTGCAGCATATTTCGCTGACGATCCCCGAACGGGGATTTGTCGCGCTGGTGGGGCATACGGGCAGCGGCAAAAGCACACTGGCGAATTTGCTGATGGGCTATTATTCGCCCAGTGAGGGAGAAATCCGTCTGGATGGCCGCCCACTGCAAACGTTGTCACATCAGGTATTGCGGCAAAATGTGGCTATGGTGCAGCAGGATCCGGTGGTGCTGGCGGAGTCGATGTATATGAATGTGACGCTGGGACGCGATATCAGCGAGGACAACGTCTGGCGAGTGCTGGATATCGTGCAACTGTCTGAATTGGTACGATCGTTTCCAGAAGGATTGCATACGCGTATCGGTGAGCAGGGGAATAACCTGTCCACCGGGCAGAAGCAATTGCTGGCTATCGCCCGTGTGCTGGTGCGCCCCCCCAGGATTTTGATCCTTGATGAAGCAACAGCGAATATCGATTCAGGCACGGAGCAGGCGATTCAGAAAGCGCTTAAGGTCATTCGTGAACAAACGACGCTGATTGTCATCGCACATCGACTCTCAACCATTGTCGATGCGGATACCATCCTGGTGCTTCATCGCGGACAAACTGTTGAGCAGGGAACCCATCAACAGTTGCTGCGCCAGCAAGGACGGTATTATCAAATGTACCAGTTGCAATTGGTTGGCGAAGCGCTGGCAACGGCGGAAGGGAATAAGCAATCGCTCCTGGCTTAATAAGCATCCAATGCACCTGAATATGTGGGGCGGAATGACCGCCTTTCCATGACTTCGCACCATCACTAGGCATATCCCTTCTGTTTTTTGCCGATATGCACCAAAATCTGGCGTAATGCACTTTTTTGGTGCGCTTGTTGCGCCGCTTTTTGGGGTTTTTTTCTCCAGTCGACGCTTTTTTCAGCCTGTAGTAGACCTTATCAGCGTTGTCTCATTGAACTGAATCAGATAAATCATTTATGGCACATCCTTTGCTTTAATAATCACGTGTAGATCATTTGCGATGATCGTAATCCAAAAACAACGTAATTCTAAATAGTGGCGGGCGTAAGTCTGAACTTAATGGTTAGGGGGAAGATGAATGAAACTGGTTACTGTGGTGATAAAACCATTCAAGCTGGAGGATGTGCGTGAAGCATTGTCTTCTGTCGGCATCCAGGGGCTCACTGTCACCGAGGTGAAGGGATTTGGACGTCAGAAAGGACATGCTGAACTGTATCGTGGCGCGGAGTACAGCGTTAACTTTCTACCAAAAGTAAAAATCGATATCGCTATTGCTGATGATCAACTGGACGAAGTCATTGATGTGATCAGCAAAGCGGCTTATACCGGAAAAATTGGCGACGGCAAGATTTTTGTTGCTGAATTACAAAGGGTTATTCGTATTCGTACTGGTGAAACCGACGAAGCCGCACTTTAACACCTGACTTAGATTTGTAAATAGGGATGGATGAAAATGAAAAAACTTGTCTCCTCATTAGGTCTTGGTGTAGCGACTTTGCTCCCGTCCTGGGCGATGGCAGCCGCTCCAACGATCGATAAAGCAGATAATGCATTTATTATGATTTGTACCGCTCTGGTACTTTTTATGACTATACCTGGCATCGCCCTGTTTTATGGTGGTCTGATTCGTTCGAAGAACGTACTTTCCATGATGACTCAGGTTGCAGTCGCCTTTGCCATGGTATGTATCCTGTGGGTGGTGTACGGCTATAGCCTGGCATTCAGCGAAGGTAACGCGTTCTTTGGCGATTTCTCCGCGTTTATGCTTAAAGGTATCGGTGTTGAATCGGTAACAGGAACCTTCTATCAGTTTGTGCATGTAGCTTATCAGGCGTCTTTTGCCTGCATTACTGTTGCGCTGATTGTCGGGGCGATTGCTGAACGTATCCGTTTCTCCGCCGTGTTGATTTTCGTTGCACTGTGGCTGACGTTCTCCTATCTGCCGATGACCCATATGGTTTGGGGCGGTGGTTATCTGGCCGCTGATGGCGCGCTGGACTTCGCGGGCGGTACTGTTGTGCATATCAACGCTGCGGTTGCTGGTCTGGTTGGCGCTTATCTGTTGGGCAAACGCGCTGGTTTCGGTAAAGAAGCGTTTAAACCGCACAGTCTGCCGATGGTCTTTATTGGTACGGCGATCCTGTACATCGGCTGGTTCGGCTTTAACGCCGGTTCTGCTGGTGCGGCCAACGGTATTGCGGCGCTGGCTTTCCTGAACACGGTGGTTGCCACCGCAGCGGCGATTTTGGCATGGGTTGCCGGCGAGTGGATGGTGCGTGGCAAGCCTTCTCTGCTGGGGGCGTGTTCTGGTTGTATCGCCGGTCTGGTTGCCATTACGCCGGCAGCGGGTACCGTTGGCGTCGGCGGCGCAATGATCATTGGTCTGGCGGGTGGTATTGCTGGTCTATGGGGATGTACCGTACTGAAAAGATGGCTGCGGGTTGATGACCCATGCGATGTGTTCGGTGTTCACGGCGTGTGCGGCATTGTTGGCTGTATCCTGACCGGTGTATTCACCTCCGCTTCACTGGGTGGCACAGGCTACGCTGAAGGCGTCACGATGGCTCAGCAGGTTTGGGTACAGCTGTTCAGCATTATTGTTACGTTCGTGTGGTCTGGCGCTGCCGCGTTTATCGCGTTCAAGATTGCAGATATGGTTGTTGGTCTGCGTGTACCGGAAGAACAAGAGCGCGAAGGTCTGGATGTCAACAGCCATGGCGAAAATGCTTACAACCAGTAAGTTATGCCGTCAGGCTGATCAGTCCTGCTGATATAAATGGAATAGGGCGCGAGAATGATCTCGCGCCCTGTTTTTTTGTTCTGTCACCAATGGTTTTTTAATCGGTGTCACGGCGGATCACGCCTTCCTGCACACTCGACGCGACCAGTACGCCTTCACGTGTATAAAACTGTCCACGCACAAAACCTCTTGCGCCCGACGCCGAAGTGCTTTCCACGGTATACAACAACCAGTCATCCAGCCGGAAAGGACGATGGAACCACATAGAGTGATCAATAGTCGCAACCTGCATTCCGGGCTCGAGAAATCCCACGCCGTGGGGTTGCAGGGCCGTTAACAGAAAATTGCAGTCAGACGTGTAACCGAGCAGATACTGATGGATTCGCGCATCGTCTGGTAACGGGCCATTGGCTTTGCACCAAACATGCCGTACTGGTTCTTCGACTTCTCCTTTTAGCGGATTATGAAATTTCACCGGGCGCATCTCAATTGGCCGCGGTCGAGTAAATTTATCCCGAAATTGGGGGGATAATAAGTGCGCCATGCTTTCTGTGATCTCCTGCTCGGATTTAAGTTCTTCCGGGGGAGTGACGACAGGCATCACGTTTTGATGTTCAAAGCCCTCTTCAGGACTCTGGAATGAGGCGGTCATGGAGAAAATCGGTTTGCCATTTTGAATGGCGTTCACCCGCCGGGCGCTAAAGCTGTTGCCATCCCGCAGATTCTCTACATCATAGATTATAGGTTTTTGGCTATCGCCAGGCAGGAGAAAATAACTGTGGAATGAGTGGATGGCGCGCTCAATGGATACGGTTTGTTTCGCCGCACAAAGCGCCTGACCGACGACCTGACCGCCAAACACCTGGCGCAGCCCTAAATCATCACTCTGTCCTCGGAATAATCCTTCCTCAATTTTCTCCAGATTCAGGAGGTCGAGAAGATTTCGTAGTGCCTGGCTCATATTATTCGGCCTCATTAGTTATTGATCATCCAGCCTGAATGTCAGGAATTTATGACATTTCTTTCTTTCAACAGGTTGAAATGGTTAGGGTTTATAAAATCTGGCATTATCCAACAATTTATCATGATATTGATGTTTTATGGTTTTTGTGTGGTTATTAAAATCACCTTTTATGAAAATATCAGAATCTTGCACCATAATTGATGTGTTAAGTGAACCATACTTTTATGAACGCTGGTTTTTTCTGATGCCAGCAGTCTGACAAGAATAAGAGGAGACTGTCCGAATGAAATTATGGCATACCTTAGGCTGCATCACGTTATCCATGGCGCTGTCAGCGTGCGCCGAAAGGGGAGATTATGGCATTTCTCCACAAACCGGCGCGCCAGTCACCAGCGCTTCGTCCCAATACCCCGCCATTTCCATGCCAGCTGTCAGCGGCACGGTGAATATCCGTCAGCGTATTGCTTTGCCGCCCAATGCGGTTTTAACGGTAACGGTATCCGATGCTTCACTCGCTGATGCGCCTTCAAAAGTCATTGCCCAGCATGTAATGCGTACAGGTGGCAAGCAGGCGCCTTTCCAGTTTTCTTTACCGTACCAACCGGCTGATATCCAGCCTAATGCGCGAATCCTGCTGAGTGCGGCGGTTGCGATAGATAACAGAATCGTCATGATGACAGAGAATGTGTTGCCAGTTATCTCCAACGGTGTGAGTAATGCCGATCTCATCCTGGTTCCGGTCGCTTCGGTTCCATTACCAACCAAACATTCCGAGTCGACGCCCGCCCCAACGCAACAATCCCAACCTTCGGTAGGGCTACAGCCATCTGTCACGACATCGCCAGAGATGTCTGCGCCATCATCAGTACAAACCAACTGGTAATCTGCCCGCAGTACGCACTGCGCTACCGTGCGTACTGCCATCTGAAGCGTTGCAGATCGATCCTGCCGTAGCGGTCAAAAACAATTCCTTCGGCTAACAGCGCGGATTTCTGGCGCTGATAGTCGTCGCCGATAAGCGATATTTCACCTTTACGATTGATCACTCGGTGCCAGGGAAGTTTGCTGCCATTCGGTAACCGTTTTAACACGCCGCCAACTTGTCTGGAGGCGCGTGGAGAGCCTGCCAGCAGCGCGACTTCGCCATACGTTGTGACTTTGCCATAAGGTATAGCCGCTACAATCTGGAAAATACGTTGGCGAAAATTATCATTTTCTCCTGTCATCAAGGTGTTCCTGTCTTGCTGAGTTCGCTGTAGTGCGGAAAATGTATAGTGTGGAAAATGTATAAGTGCAGAAAAATGTATAGTGACATAGCGGTCTGGGCAAGAAAACAACGGTTGGAAGGTGTTAGCTTGCAATTGACCATCCCATCACCGATAATGCCCTCCGCTCTTTAGTGAGATAGCAACTATCTCGTCATTGAGTCGTCAATGGAGGCCCTGTCGGTTCTCCCGCAACATTAACCTGTGGACTCGGTCAGGTCTGGAAGGAAGCAGCCGCAGCAGGAGACGTGTGTGCCGGGATGTAGCTGGCAGGGCCTCCACCCATTTATCTCCCTCTCCAATATCATCTTGCATAATAGATTGTTGTCTACACATCCTCGATTAAATGTTTAAGGGTACTGATACATGAGCTGGCTTTCTTTGTGCCGCAGCGAGTCGTGTTTCAATCCACACCAGATGAATTGCCAATGACGTAAACCATTAGCCGATGTAAACCTGAACCGGTTTATATCCTGTGACCCTATATAAAGAATAATTTTCGTTATTGTCGGAAACTATCAATGTGATTGATAAAAGTCATACAGGATAAAAGTTAATATTGTTTATAAAAACATACGATTTGAATTATTTCTTTCGCAGGGTGTACACTTTGTTACAACTCTTCCTTTCTTAATACATAAAAAAACAAAAGAATACACTGGCCGATAAATGTTATCGGCCTATGTTTTTATATCAATATTTGTAAACTTTGCGGCTGAGAATTAACGGACGTATTTCCATACAGCGGTGGGGACTTTGTCATAAAGTTTGTTCATCGTCAGTTCTGCCAGACGATGATCCGCCGCGGAATAGAACATCTCCAGTTCATCATTGGAGAGTTCATACTTGTTTTTCTCAATAACGCGTTCAAGCGTATCAATGGTCGTGCATTTACGTAAACGCATCAAATAATCGATTTTTTTCATAATGCCCTTTATGCAAACAATGCCTGGTGGTTAATAAATATAAAACAAATTATTGCTTAAGTTTTAGCAGGCGTACAGATATCCACTTCTGAGAACATTCCGAATAGCTCAGCTTTAGATTTTTGCCAGCGACGTAGTTCAGCATCATTGATTCCATAGTTGCTAAACAAAACGTAGGTGTCGTCTAAATACTTTTCAACCTGCTGAGAAAGCTCGCTTTCGTTAGGGTATTTTATTTTAAATGTGAGAATAAATGTAGCTATATGCTCAATAAGTTCATTTAATTGGAGATTGATCGCAGATGTAGGGTCATTGACCCAACCGTGACTGCTATCACCTAACGTTGCGATACTTTCGTCGCATAGATTCTCACATAAGAATCTGAGTTGGGCAATATCATAATGTTTCGGTGTGTACTCATCCATATCAATCCTCCGTTAAGCCGTTATTCAGTGTTACTGCGGTTAACACCTGGTAAACAGGTAGACTGACGAAATTCATAGAAGATTTTAGCCATGTTTCTGTATTCATGATGTTGAGATCAAAATCGTTTGGTCTATGATTCTGGCAGTCATAAATTGGGCAACAACGGTTACTGTACCTCCTGATATCAACAAGTTCACTTTCCATTCAAATACTAACATATGGCGTTTAAACCATGCCATGTTGATACAAATGGCGTCATTCTCTTATGACTATAGCAAAAGAGTCAGCAAGATTCGCGGTTAATAGCTAAGCTTTTCGCCGCTATTTCCTAAGTTTACCTGTTCAGCATATTGATATGTAAATAGTCAGATAATAATACTCATATTAGATAATTAAATTAATTCTATTATAAACGCAAGATGATAAGGAGAGCCCTTACGGGGTGGAATTTGCTTATCCTATTGTTTTAGCAGTTTTTATCTGATTAGTTATAAAAAATATTCATAACGTGCATAACAGAACGATGATGACTCGATAGGAAAGGGTTAGTCGCTTTTCTTTTTTCGCTTTGTATTGCAATGTGATTGCATGTAAATAATTTTTCTTTTACTTAAAGAAGTGTCTAACGCAGTGGAGATGAGAGCAATTAAAAAGGCCGCATTTGAGCGGCCCTTTGATATAAGCGAATAGAACTATTGATGCTCTACCTTGGGAGGTTGTTCTGAATCATCAATCTTCTTTCCGAAGCGGCGGCGTACCACCACAAAGAATACCGGAACGAAGAATATCGCCAGAATGGTAGCCGTGATCATGCCGCCCATCACGCCTGTACCCACCGCGTTCTGCGCGCCGGAGCCCGCGCCGGAACTGATGACCAGGGGAACCACGCCGAGGATAAAGGCCAGTGACGTCATCAGGATAGGACGTAAACGCATCCGTACCGCATCAAGTGTCGCTTCGATAAGCCCTTTGCCTTCTTTTTCCATCAGGTCTTTGGCGAATTCGACTATCAATATGGCGTTCTTCGCCGATAGCCCGATGGTGGTCAGCAGCCCCACTTTGAAGTAGACGTCATTTTCAAGACCGCGCATGTTGGCTGCAATCAATGCGCCGATGATCCCCAGAGGTACGACCAGCATGACGGAGAACGGAATGGACCAGCTTTCATAAAGTGCGGCCAGACACAGGAAGACCACAATCAGCGAGATCGCGTAGATTGCCGGAGCCTGATTACCCGATAGCCGTTCCTGATAGGACATTCCCGTCCATTCGTAACCGATGCCTTCTGGTAGCTTGGTAACGAATTCTTCCATCAGCACCATTGCCTCACCAGTACTTTTTCCTGGCGCGGCTTCACCTTGAATCTGCATTGAAGGTTGGCCGTTGTAGCGTTCCAGACGTGGCGAGCCATATTCCCAATGACTATTGGTGAAGGCCGAGAAGGGCACCATCTGCCCGCTACCGCCGCGTATGTACCAGTTCTTGATATCATCCGGCAGCATACGGAAAGGCGCATCCGCCTGCACATACACTTTTTTCACGCGGCCACGATCGACGAAGTCATTCACATAGCTGCCGCCGAGCGCTGTCGCCAGCGTCGAGTTTATGTCCGACAGAGAAACGCCAAGCGCCTGCGCTTTTTCCTGATCAACATCAAGACGGAATTGTGGCGTATCTTCCATGCCGTTAGGACGCACCTTCACCAACACATCAGGGCGTTGTGCGGCCATGCCCAGCAGTTGGTTACGAGCCTCGGTCAGTTTTTGGTGTCCGAGGTTGGCCTGATCGATCAACTGGAAATCAAAGCCGGTGGCGGTGCCCAGTTCGACAATCGCCGGTACGTTGGTGGCCACCACAACCGCTTCTTTAATCTGACTGAACGCGGCGTTTGCACGTTGAGCGATGGCGTTGACTTTATTTTCCGTCCCGCTGCGCTCGCTCCAGTCTTTCAGGCTAACGAACGCCAGACCCACATTTTGTCCCCGACCTGAGAAGCCAAACCCGTTGATGGCAAAGACGGAGTTAACGGTGCTTTCCTCATTTTCCATATAGTACTGGGTCATGGTATCGAGCACTTTCTGCGTGTTTTCCTGTGTCGAGCCTGCGGGCAATTGTACGAGGTTAAGCAGAACGCCTTGATCCTCATCCGGCAGGAACGAACTGGGCAGGCGCAGGAACAGGAAGGCCAGTCCCACCACAATCAGCAGATAAATGACCAGATAGCGCCCCGTGCTGCGCAGAATGTTCGCCACGCTATCGGTGTAGTGGTTCGTGCTCTTTTCAAACAGATTATTAAACCAACCGAAGAAGCCTTTCTTCTCCCCGTGGTCGCCTTTGGCGATTGGTTTCAACAAGGTCGCGCACAGAGCCGGGGTCAAAATAATCGCCACTAATACTGACAGCACCATTGCAGATACGATGGTTATCGAGAACTGCCGGTAGATTGCCCCGGTGGAACCGCCGGTGAACGCCATTGGCACGAACACGGCGGAGAGCACCAGGGCGATACCCACCAGCGCGCCCTGAATCTGTTCCATGGAGCGTTTAGTCGCTTCTTTCGGCGGCAACCCTTCCTCCGCCATGACGCGCTCAACGTTTTCAACCACGACGATGGCGTCATCCACCAGAAGCCCGATCGCCAGAACCATCGCAAACATGGTTAAGGTGTTAATGGAGTAACCAAAGGCCGAAAGGATGGCGAAAGTCCCCAACAAAACAACCGGCACGGCTATCGTTGGGATCAGCGTGGAGCGGAAGTTCTGCAAGAACAGATACATCACCAGGAATACCAGAACGATAGCTTCTATCAGCGTTTTTACCACTTCGCTAATCGAGATTTTTACGAAGGGGGTGGTATCGTAGGGATAAACTACTCTCAGTCCGTCAGGGAAGAACTCCTCCAGCTTGGACAGTTCATTTTTTACCGCGGTCGACGTATCCAGCGCATTCGCGCCGGTGGCCAGTTTGATACCAATCCCCGCGGCCGGTTGACCGTTGAAACGGGCGATAGTGTCATAGCTTTCGGCGCCGAGTTCGACTCGCGCTACATCACTTAGCCGAACCTGCGAACCATCAGGATTCACCTTTAGTAGAATTTTGGCGAATTCTTCCGGCGAGCTCAGGCGGGTCTGTGCAATGATTGATGAGTTCAGTTGCTGACCTGGCACCGGCGGCGCGCCACCTAACTGACCAGCGGCAATCTGGTTGTTCTGTACCGTGATTGCCGAAGTCACATCGAGCGTTGTCAGTTGATAGTTGTTCAGTTTATTCGGGTCCAGCCAGATGCGCATCGCGTACTGCGCCCCAAACAATTGAGCGTCGCCCACGCCGGAGGTTCGGCTGATTGGATCTTTGACATTGGCAGCGACATAGTCGGCGATATCCTCCTGGGATAATTTGCCGTCTTCACTGATAAAGGCGGCAACCATCAGGAAGCTGCTGCTGGATTTCTGGACGTTCACCCCTTGTTGTTGAACTTCCTGCGGCAGCAAAGGCATCGCCAATTGCAATTTATTCTGTACCTGCACCTGCGCAATATCGGCATTGGTGCCGGCATCAAAGGTCAGAGTAATCTGGACGGTGCCTGACGAGTCGCTGCTTGACGACATGTACATCAGATTATCGATACCGTTCATGTTTTGTTCGATAACCTGTGTCACGGAGTCTTGCAGCGTCGATGCGTCGGCTCCAGGATAAGTTGCAGTCACTTCAATCGCTGGCGGCGCGATCGTCGGATATTGGGCAATAGGCAATTTTACAATTGCCAGCATCCCCGTCAGCATCACCATAATGGCGAGAACCCATGCAAAAATGGGTCGATCAATAAAAAACTTAGCCATGAATTACCGGCTCCTGTTAAGACTTCGCGGGTTCAGTTGCTGCTTGCTGCGTCTGCTCACTGTCTTGAGCTACTTCTTTTGCCTGCACTTGCACGCCTTGTTTGATTTTTTGCAGACCAGTGACAATCACGCGATCGCCTTCTTTCAGGCCTTCATCCACCAGCCATTTGTCACCAATCGCTTTGCTGGTTTTAAGCTCGCGCAATTCGACTTTATCGCCTTCTCCGACCACCATCGCCGTCGCTTGACCACGGGGATCGCGGGTAACCCCTTGTTGCGGAACCAATAGCGCATTGGCGTTTACGCCGGCTTCAAGCCGTGCACGGACAAACATGCCAGGCAGCAGGTTATGTTGCGGGTTAGGGAAGATAGCTCGCAAGGTGATGGAGCCTGTGGTTTCATCAACGGTAACATCAGAAAATTCCAGCGTACCCGGCAGGCTGTATTCTGAACCATCCTCCAGCAGCAGGCGAATGGCCGCTTTACCTTCGCTCTGTTTCAACGCGCCGCTTTCCAGATCTTTTTTCAGTTGCAGAAAATCATTACTGGATTGCGTAACATCCACATAAATCGGATCAAGCTGCTGTACGGTGGTTAATGCGGTGGTTTGACCGGTGGAAACCAGCGCGCCCTCAGTAACCGTGGATTTACCAATCCGGCCTGATATCGGCGAAATGACTTTGGTATAAGCGAGATTGATCTGCGCCGTATCTACCGCCGCCTTTGCCGCTTGCACGGCGGCATCAGCCTGACGGGAGGTTGCAACCGCCTGATCGTAGTCTTGCTTGCTGATGTAATTCGTTCCCAGCAACGGCTTATAGCGATTAACGGTCAGACGGGCGATTTCGGCGCTGGCCTGCGCCTGGGCCAATGAGCCTTTGGCGCTATTATAATTGGCTTGATAAGTCGCGGGATCGATCTGATACAACGAATCGCCAGCTTGCACGTCACTTCCTTCGACAAAGTTACGTTTCAGGATAATTCCACCAACCTGAGGACGAACTTCCGCAATGCGGTAAGCATTGGTGCGGCCGGGCAAATCAGTCGTGACATTCAAAGGTTGGGTTTTCAGTGTCACAATACCGACTTCCGGCGCCTGCTGTTGACTCCCTTCCGCTTGTTGATTTCCACTATCATCACATCCTGCGAGAATTAAGCCGCCAGAAAGCATCAGAACTGCTGCCAGAGGCTTCAGCCCTCTGTTTTTGTTCATAGATAAACCTCAAGTGTCCGATTTGAAATTGACCAATGGATCACAAGCTTAAAACCCATTGCTGCGATAATTTTCTGTTGATGCTATGTTACATACATACTCGAATGTATGTAAATCACACTTTCTTTCAAAGACAGCGATATGGCACGAAAAACCAAACAACAAGCTCAGGAAACCCGACAGCAAATCATTGATGCAGCGTTGAGAATATTCTCAGAGCACGGTGTTTCTGCCACGTCACTGGCTGACATCGCCGCCGCTGCTGGGGTTACCCGTGGTGCGATTTACTGGCACTTCAAAAACAAAGCTGAATTATTCGATGAAATTTGGACACTGGCAGAATCAAAAATCAATGATTTTGAAATAGATTATCAGACAAAATTTCCAGATGATCCACTCCATGTGATGCGTGAATTAATGATTTTTATGCTTCGTTTGACCGTCAGTGACCCCAAGTGGCGCTCGATGATGGAAATCATCTTTCATAAATGCGAGTTTGTTGGCGAAATGTTGCAATCTTATAACGCGCGCAAGGCATTGTATCTTTCCTGCTATATCGATATTGAAAACAACCTGATACGGTGCATCCGTATGGGCATGTTGCCAGAGGATATTCATCCCCGCCGCGCCGCCATCGCATTACGCGCTTATTTCTCAGGTATTATGGAAAACTGGTTGTTCATGCCTGAGAGTTTCAATCTTGAGCAGGAAGCGCCTGCGTTGACCGATGCATTTATTGAGATGCTCCGTTCGAGCATGGCGCTGCGTAAAACCGCTGTCTGAGCGTCGATCTGATAAGCGCTACTTCCCGGTAGTTTTTTCTTCCCGCCTTACTTTTTTTTGAAAATCCGCCCGTACAATTTCCAGTGCGGCTAACGCAATTTGCGGTTCGATTTGGTTATATTCCAATAACATGATCAGATCGACAGCCAGTTTGACCTCTGGCGGCGCATTTTCCAGTGACATGCGAATTTCCCTCAATCGTATTCTGCATGGGTTTTCAGATATAGCAGAAAGGACGCGGGTTTTACAGGCCTTGCTCATGGCGCTCGATTAAGCGTTCCAAACGGGTGAGGGCCTGACGGCAGCGCGATAGCCGGCCTTCCAGCGCCGCCAGTTCTTTTTGCAACCGTTGTTGTTCATTGAGCCGCGTTTGTCGACTTAACAGACTTTCCCTGTCCTGGATCATGGCGAGCAGGCGGCGTTCATAACCCTGATGTTCCGCCAGTTTGTGATAATGATCCTCTGTTGCGGTTGTCGTCGGTTGTTCCCGGCGCCGTAAGGATTGTGTCGCCAATTCGCGTTGCAGCGCGGTAATTTGCCTGACCAGTTTTTCGGCCATGAACGCGACTCGCTCCGTGCGTTGCTCCGCCGCCAGATGTCGGATCAGATGCAAATTCTCACTGACTTCCGCAAAGTAATCTTTCAGGCGTGTACCATAGCTGCTGAATAACTGGCGATCGAAACGCGACTGAGAAACGGATTTGTCAGCCAGCGGCTCAATGTCTTTTGCTAGCGTCGCTATCTGCTGTTCAAGAGCCAGCAGCAGTTGGTGAGTGTTCACGTGATTTCCCTACGCCGTGCAGATAGCCCAGCTTGCCTGCAATGATCGGCTGGTACAAGTTATTGTGATTATTCCGTGTGAGTATATCTTAACTAACCCGCCGGAAAAGTTAGTGATAAAGTGTGATTGTCGTAGCCGATGTTTGTAGAGCGCAAGGGTGAATATGTATCGTGTGGCGTTGATAATAGTGGGGTGGATTGCTGTCGTGCTGGCAACGTTTGGCGTTGCACTGCCCTTGCTGCCGACAACGCCGTTTCTATTGTTGGCGGCGTGGTGCTTTGCCCGTTCGTCGCCGCGTTTTCATTATTGGCTGCTTTACCGTTCGTGGTTCGGCGGTTATTTACGTCATTGGCAGCAATACCGGGCATTACCGCCGGGGGCGAAATGGAAGGCGATTACCGTCATTTTATTCACGTTTTCGCTCTCGCTCTGGCTGGTTAAAATGAACTGGGTAAGAGTTTTGCTCCTGGTTATTCTGGTAATTTTACTGACTTTTATGCTTCGTCTACCGGTTATTGATCCGAAACAACAAAAAATTTCCGAAAGAAATTTTTAATAGCGCGTAGCGTCAGCCCGTCACAAAAACACGCTGGTTCAGCGCCATATGGTTGCTTTTATCTGCCAGTTTGACTAGATTTGACCGTTTTCGTGCGCAGGCCGCCATTTCCTTTCTTTGCCATTTCATGGGTCGTTTGAAGATGAAGCGCAGGAAGGCGGGGTGGGGCAGGCACAGTATGATTGGAACGTTTTATCAGGCACCGAGATGATGACAGCGCAGCAGCCCGAATTGATTAAAAACAGTATCAAAAGCATTCCCGACTATCCAAAACCGGGAATTCTGTTCCGTGATGTAACCAGCCTGCTGGAAGATCCCACCGCGTATGCCGCCAGCATTGAGATGCTGACTAATCGCTACCGTGCAGCGGGGATTACAAAAGTCGTGGGAACGGAAGCGCGCGGGTTTCTGTTTGGCGCGCCTGTGGCGCTCGCGTTGGGTGTTGGGTTCGTGCCTGTTCGCAAACCGGGCAAATTGCCGCGTCCGACCATCAACGAGAGCTACGAACTGGAATACGGCACTGACAAGCTGGAAATTCACTGTGATGCCATTAATTCCACGGATAATGTACTGGTTATTGATGATCTGCTGGCAACCGGCGGAACGATTGAAGCGACGGTTAAACTGATTCGTCGGTTAGGCGGCAAGGTTACCGACGCCGCTTTCGTCATTAATCTGTTCGATCTGGGGGGCGCGCAGCGTTTGGAAGAGATGGGCGTAAACTGCTATAGCCTGGTTGACTTCCCCGGACATTAATCATAACAGCCTCGCCGATAGCGGCGCGGCTGTGTTAGCATGATCGCCTCAATAACTCAACTGCTGCGGTATTGATGAGCTATCAGGTTCTTGCCCGTAAGTGGCGCCCTCAAACCTTTGCCAATGTCGTTGGTCAGGAGCATGTCCTGACCGCGCTGGCCAATGGCCTTTCTTTAGGCAGAATTCATCATGCCTATTTGTTTTCCGGCACGCGCGGCGTGGGGAAAACCACCATCGCGCGTTTGCTGGCAAAGGGGCTGAATTGCGAGCAGGGCGTCACGGCGACCCCTTGTGGACAATGCGATAATTGCCGTGAAATCGAGCAGGGCCGTTTTGTCGATTTAATCGAGATTGACGCGGCTTCACGCACTAAGGTCGAAGATACCCGCGAACTATTGGACAACGTGCAATATGCGCCGGCTCGCGGGCGCTTCAAGGTTTACCTGATCGATGAAGTGCACATGTTGTCGCGGCACAGCTTCAATGCATTGCTGAAAACGCTGGAAGAACCGCCGCCGCATGTCAAATTCCTGCTGGCAACCACCGATCCGCAAAAGCTGCCCGTGACGATTTTGTCGCGCTGCCTGCAATTCCATCTGAAAGCGCTGGATGTCGAACAGATTCGGGCGCATCTGGAACAGGTGCTGGAAGCGGAACAGCTGGCAAGCGAACCCAGAGCATTACAATTGCTGGCGCGTGCCGCCGACGGCAGCCTACGTGACGCGCTGAGCCTGACCGATCAGGCGATCGCCATGGGGCAAGGGCAGGTGACGACCGAGTCGGTCAGCCAGATGCTGGGTACATTGGATGATGAGCAACCGCTGGCGATTATCGAAGCGTTGGTGAAAGCCGATGGCGCGCACGTGATATTCTTGCTCGATCAGGCAGCGGCGCGCGGGGTTGACTGGGAAGCGTTGCTGGTGGAAACCCTGACGTTGCTGCATCGTATTGCGATGGTGCAACTGCTGCCGACCGCATTGAGTCAGGATTACGCGCAGGTTGAAGCACGCTTGCGAGATTTGGCCCGCACGCTGCCGCCAGCGGATGTGCAGCTTTACTACCAAACGTTGCTGATTGGCCGCAAAGAATTGCCTTATGCGCCGGATCCTCGCATGGGGGTGGAAATGGCGTTACTGCGAGCGCTGGCGTTTCATCCGCAGCAGATAATCGAGGCGCCAGCTTTACCGGCCACGGTAAAGCCAGCAAACGCCGCGCCGCCGGGTAATCAGTCTGAGAAGAATCTGTCTCAAAACGATCTGTCTCACAACAGTCAGCCTCAGCATAATTCTTTTCAAGGCAATGCGTTGCAAAGTAATCCGTTGCACGCCCCTGTGCCGCAGGATAATGGGTTTGCGCCGCCGCCTTATCCGTCAGATTCCGGCCCTGACGATGCGGTTTTCATCCCGCCAGCGCTGGCGGAGCATGTCTCTGCCCCCCCGGACTCAGAAAACCCTGCTGATGGCAGTCTGTCTGACGCGACTTCGCAACTGTTGCTGGCGCGTAGCCAGCTATTGCGCAAGCAGAGGGCGACGCCACCAAAAAAGGCTGAACCGGCAGCGTCTGATAAAACGCGGCCGGCAACCTCGGCCCTTGAGCGTTTAGCCTCGGTGACCGAGCGCAGCACGCAACGACAAAATGAGAAAGATTCGGTTTCTGCCGCGCCTAAAAAGCCGGAAGCTTATCGCTGGCGCGCGCAGAATAAAACTGAGGATGTAAAAGCGGATGTCACCACACCGAAAGCGCTGCGTTCGGCGTTGGAGCATGAAAAAACGCCGGAGCTGGCGGCTCGTCTGGCGGAAGAATCGTTGCAACGTGATGAGTGGGCGGCGGAAATTCATCGCCTGACGTTACCAAAACTGGTACAACAACTGGCGTTAAATGCATTTAGGGAAATCCCGCAGACAGGTAAAATACATCTGCATCTGCGTTCTTCCCAGCGTCATCTGAACTCATCGGCGGCGCAGCAAACGCTGGCCGATGCCTTGAGCGCACACTACGGACATCCGATAGAACTGTTGGTGACCGAAGACGATAATCCGGCGGTGCTGACGCCGTTGGAGTGGCGTCAGGTTATTTATGAAGAAAAGCTGGCGCAGGCGCGCCAGTCGATTCTGGCTGATAATACGATTCAAACGCTGCGGCGTTTCTTTGATGCGGAACTGGACGAAGAGAGTATCCGCCCTGTTTAACCGCTGCGAGTGCGCAGCCCGAAGTGATAGAGAGAAAACTATGTTTGGTAAAGGTGGAATTGGCAATCTGATGAAGCAAGCCCAGCAGATGCAGGAAAAAATGCAGCAGATGCAGGAAGAGATTGCCAATCTGGAAGTCACGGGAGAATCGGGCGCGGGTCTGGTGAAGATTACGATCAACGGCGCGCACAACTGCCGTCGCGTTGAGATCGATCCAAGTCTGTTGGAAGACGACAAAGAAATGCTCGAAGATCTTATCGCTGCGGCATTCAACGATGCGGCTCGTCGTATTGCTGAAACGCAGAAAGAAAAAATGGCCTCTGTTTCCAGCGGCATGCAGTTGCCGCCAGGCTTTAAGATGCCGTTCTGATGCAAACCAGTCCGCTGCTTGAAGCGCTGATGGAGGCATTGCGCTGTTTACCGGGCGTCGGGCCGAAATCGGCGCAACGCATGGCTTTTCATCTATTACAGCGTAACCGAAGCGGGGGGATGCGTCTGGCGCAGTCGCTGACCCGCGCGATGTCTGAAATTGGTCATTGCGCCGATTGCCGCACCTTCACCGAACAGGAGGTGTGCACCATTTGTGCAAATCCGCGACGCCGGCAAAATGGTCAGATTTGCGTTGTGGAAAGTCCGGCGGATATTCATGCCGTCGAACAGACCGGGCAGTTCGCCGGACGTTATTTTGTGCTGATGGGACATTTGTCGCCGCTTGATGGGATTGGGCCGGATGATATTGGTCTGGGCCGACTGGAAGAGCGGCTGCAAAGCGAATCGATCAATGAAGTCATTCTGGCCACCAATCCGACGGTGGAAGGCGATGCAACGGCCAACTACATTGCCGAACTGTGCGCGCAGCATGGAGTGATGGCAAGCCGCATCGCGCACGGCGTGCCTGTCGGGGGCGAGTTGGAAATGGTGGATGGCACCACGCTTTCCCATTCGCTTGCCGGGCGTCAGCCTTTCCGGTTTTAAAGCCTGCCGGCGGCCAGCGTTGCGGCTGATCGCCGGTTGAATACGCCATTTCGCCGCGCGTTGGCATTGTCTCGCTTCTTCTGCCCTTGAAATTATCATGGCTTATCCCCATCTCTATGCTCATCGTCATCAGCCTGAATAATATTAGGATTGAGGTAAGCAACAATGAGTATGAAAGGCCAAGAAACCCGTGGATTCCAGTCCGAAGTAAAGCAACTGCTGCATTTGATGATCCATTCGCTGTATTCCAACAAAGAAATCTTCCTGCGTGAATTGATCTCCAACGCTTCCGATGCCGCAGATAAATTACGTTTTCGCGCGCTGTCAGCCCCCGAACTGTATGCCGGCGACGGTGACTTGCGCGTGCGCGTTTCGACCGATAAAGAAAAACGGACTCTGACAATTTCCGATAACGGCATTGGTATGAGCCGTGATGAGGTGATTGACAATCTGGGCACCATCGCCAAATCCGGTACTAAAGCCTTTTTGGAATCAATGGGTTCCGATCAGGTTAAAGACAGTCAACTGATCGGTCAGTTTGGCGTCGGCTTTTATTCCGCCTTTATCGTGGCGGATAAAGTGACGGTTCGCACGCGTGCGGCTGGCGCGGCTGCCGATCAGGGCGTGTTCTGGGAATCGGCGGGCGAGGGGGACTATACCATCGCCGAGATCGCTAAAGACGATCGCGGTACTGAAATTACGTTGCACTTGCGTGAAGGGGAAGATGAGTTTCTTGATGACTGGCGCGTGCGATCCATCATCAGCAAATACTCCGACCACATTGCGTTGCCGGTGGAGATCGAGACGCGCACGGAAAGTGAAGAGGAAGGCGGCGAGGCAACCGTCAGTTGGGAGAAGATCAACAAGGCGCAAGCCCTGTGGACGCGCAGCAAATCTGAAGTCAGCGACGAAGAATATAACGAGTTCTACAAGCACATTGCTCACGATTTTACCGATCCGCTAAGCTGGAGCCACAACCGTGTCGAAGGCAAGCAGGAGTATACCAGCCTGCTGTATATTCCTTCCCGTGCGCCGTGGGACATGTGGAACCGCGACCATAAACACGGTTTGAAATTATATGTGCAGCGTGTATTTATCATGGATGACGCCGAGCAGTTCATGCCGAACTATCTGCGTTTTGTGCGCGGTCTGATTGATTCCAATGATTTACCGCTCAATGTATCCCGTGAAATTTTGCAGGATAGCCGTGTCACCCAGAATCTGCGTAATGCCCTGACCAAACGCGTGTTGCAGATGCTGGAAAAACTGGCGAAAGAGGATGCCGAAAAATATCAGACCTTCTGGCAGCAGTTCGGCCTGGTACTGAAAGAAGGCCCGGCTGAAGATGGCGGCAACCGTGAAGCGATAGCGAAACTGTTGCGCTTCGCGACAACACAATCCGATAGCTCGGCACAGACGGTGTCGCTGGAAGAGTATGTTGGTCGTATGGTTGAAGGTCAGGAAAAAATTTATTACATCACGGCGGATAGCTATGCCGCCGCGAAGAGCAGCCCGCATCTGGAACTGTTCCGCAAGAAAGGCATTGAGGTACTGCTGCTGTCTGATCGTATCGACGAGTGGATGATGAGCTATCTGACCGAGTTCGATGGCAAGTCATTCCAGTCTGTCAGTAAGGCGGATGAAGCGCTGGATAAGCTGGCGGATGAAGAAAACGATGCGCAGAAAGAAGCCGAAAAAGCGCTGGAGCCTTTTGTCGACCGCGTGAAAACCCTGTTGGGTGAGCGGGTGAAAGACGTTCGTCTGACGCATCGTCTGACGGATACGCCGGCGATTGTGGTTACTGACGCCAATGAGATGAGTACCCAGATGGCGAAACTGTTTGCCGCTGCTGGTCAACAGGCGCCGGAAGTAAAATACATTTTTGAACTTAACCCGGAACATCCGCTGGTTAAGCGTGCTGCCGATGTCAGTGATGAAGCCGGATTCGCCGAATGGGTGGAACTGCTGCTTGATCAGGCTTTATTGGCAGAACGCGGTGCGCTTGACGATCCTAACCAATTCATCCGTCGCATGAACCAGTTGCTGACGGCTTGATGCTCCCCGGACCCCGGGTTACCGGGGTCTTAACACGCCGCTTGCGGCTACTTGTCTTCTCTCGCGTCACCTCACCGAACAGGCTTTATTCGTCTACACTCATCGGTATCGCCATCACGCGATTAAGATTTGCCAACTTTTTCACCTGTTGACGACAAGCTGAAGCGAGCCCGTTCCTTGAGGATAACCGCCTGGAATGGTATGGTTTAGCGCTTTTCAAATTTATTTTATAAATACTATATAGCAAGGGGATTTACGCAATGCGTATTATTCTGCTGGGCGCTCCGGGCGCAGGCAAAGGTACTCAGGCTCAATTCATCATGGAAAAATACGGGATCCCGCAGATTTCCACCGGTGATATGTTGCGTGCCGCGGTGAAAGCAGGTTCTGAACTGGGTAAGCAAGCTAAAGAAATCATGGATGCCGGTAAACTGGTTACCGATGAATTAGTCATTGCGCTGGTTAAAGAACGTATCGCCCAGGATGATTGCCGTAACGGTTTTCTGCTGGATGGCTTTCCGCGAACCATTCCGCAGGCTGATGCCATGAAAGAGGCTGGCATCAATGTGGATTATGTGATCGAATTTGCTGTTCCTGATGAACTGATTGTCGATCGTATTGTTGGTCGTCGCGTTCACGCGGCATCAGGCCGTGTTTATCATGTGAAATTCAATCCGCCGAAGGTTGAAGGCAAAGACGACGTCACCGGTGAAGACCTGACGACGCGTAAAGATGATCAGGAAGAAACCGTGCGTAAACGTCTGGTGGAATATCATCAGCAAACCGCGCCGTTGGTGGCTTACTACCAGAAAGAAGCTGAAGCGGGCAATACCCGTTATTTTAAAGTGGAAGGCACGCGCAAAGTTGATGAAGTCCGCGCTGAACTGGAAACTATCCTGGGCTGATTTCCGCCACAATACTCAATATTTCCGATGCCAGACAACGTCTGGCATTTTTTATGGCGGACAAGTCCGTCAGCCGCCCGCCTTGTTCGCTTTCCTCTATTGATGACATTGGTTTTAACCATGCTATCTACCCGTATTTGTTTGGTTTTTTTTCGCTACAATAAAGATTCTGATATGTCGCATAACGGCCTGAACGTATAGATAGTCGGCTGGCCTTAAGGGGAAAGTATGAGATTAGAGAAACCCGGCGTTCTGATGGTGAATTTAGGTACGCCGGATGCACCAACGCCGCAGGCGGTAAAGCGCTATCTGGCCGAGTTCCTGAGCGACAGACGTGTGGTGGATACTCCTCGTTTGTTGTGGTGGCCGTTGCTGCGTGGCGTCATTCTGCCGTTCCGTTCTCCGCGTGTGGCAAAACTCTACCAGTCCGTCTGGATGGAGGGGGGATCGCCGTTGCTGGTGATAAGCCGCCGCCAGCAACAGGCGCTGGCGGCGCGTCTGCCTGAAATTCCTGTTGAACTGGGGATGAGCTATGGTTCGCCCAGCCTGCATTCGGCGCTGGATAAACTGCTATCGCAGGGCGTTACGCAACTGGTGGTGATACCGATGTATCCCCAGTATTCCTGCTCGACCACAGCCGCGGTTTGGGATGGTCTGGCGACACTGTTGCGCCGTTATCGACAATTACCCGCGATTCGTTTCATTCGCGACTATGCTGAGTACCCCGCCTATATTGCCGCGTTACAGCATCGGGTGAAACAGTCCTTTGCCGAGCATGGCGAGCCAGATCGACTGGTGCTCTCCTACCACGGTATTCCACAGCGTTATGCTGCTGAAGGGGATGATTATCCGCTGCGTTGTCGCGCGACTACCGATGCGTTGATCGCCGCGTTAGGCTTGCCTGAAGAAAAAGTGATGATGACTTTCCAGTCACGTTTTGGGCGCGAGCCGTGGCTGACGCCTTATACGGATGAAACCTTGCAAGGATTACCGGCGCAAGGCATTAAACACATTCAGGTCATGTGTCCCGGTTTTGCCGCGGATTGTCTGGAAACGCTGGAAGAGATTCAGGAACAGAACCGGGAGATATTTCTGCATGCGGGCGGTGAAGCATTTCACTACATTCCCGCGCTAAACGATGATCCGTTACACATTGATATGCTTGAGCAATTGGTCACCAAAGCAGATTAAGCCCAAAAACAAGGCGGGGACAATCCCGCCTTGTTTTTGGTAAAAATTGACTGGAAATCGCGTTTATCGATAATCAGATCGGGCATTCCTGTGGCGTTGCCGATTGTTCATCCAGTTTCAGCAATGTGATCATGCTATTGGCGATTTCACGTTCGCCCATCACAACCTGATCGGCGCCGTGCTCTGTAATATAGCTGACTTCATCGTCGTAGTGCGCACGCGCAATAATCTCCAGATCCGGCCTTTTTTCCCTGGCGGCAGCCACTATCTCTCCCGCTTCATATCCGTTGGGAATGGTGAGCAGCAGCCAGCGAGCGCAGTCCAGTCGGGCGATTTCCATGATTTCAGGTTTGGTCGCATTACCGAGAACGGCCTTGATGCCTTGCTCACGCAGCGCATCGACACGCGCCCTGGAATTCTCAATCACCACGACCGGAAAGCCGGCCTGATGCAGTTTGGCGCCAATCAGACTGCCGACGCGGCCATAGCCGACCAGCAGCGCATGGTTGCATAAATCGACAGGGATCTGTTTTTCTTCCTCAATCGCTTCTTCCACAATCTGTTCTTCAATGGTTTCATTTTTTTCCAGATAGCGTTCAAGCAGCGCAAAAATCAACGGGTTGAGCATGATGGAGAGGATTGCTCCGGCCAGCACCAGACTGCGTCCTTCCTCTGACAGCAGGCCAAGCGTGATGCCTAGACCGGCGAGAATAAAAGCAAACTCGCCGATTTGCGCCAGACTTGCGGAAATCGTCAACGCGGTGCGTTTGGAGTGACCAAATAGCCGTACCAGCATAAAGGCCGCCGCCGACTTGCCGAATACAATGATCGCCAGCGTAATCAATACCGCAATCGGATCGTTGATCAGGATCATCGGGTCGAACAGCATACCGACGGAGACAAAGAACAGCACCGCGAAAGCATCACGCAGGGGCAGCGTATCGTGCGCCGCCCGCTGACTGAGTTCCGATTCATTCAGCACCACGCCGGCGAAGAATGCGCCCAACGCAAAGGAGACATCAAACAATTTCACCGCGCCGAAAGCGATACCCAGCGCCATGGCAAGCACTGCCAGCGTAAACAGTTCGCGGGAACCGGTACTGGCGCTTCTCGCCAGTACCCAGGGAACCAGACGACGTCCGACAACAATCATCAGGGTAATAAAGGCAACGACTTTACCGATGGTCCAGCCCAGATCGCGCAGTAGTTTACCGGTATCCGCATTTTCCGAACCGACCATGTCGCCAAATGCCGGCAACAGAACCAGCGTAAGCACCATGGCCAGATCTTCGACAATCAGCCAGCCGATGGCGATTTGACCGCGCTGGCTGTCAATTAACTGTCGCTCTTCCAACGCCCGCAACAGGACAACGGTACTGGCGGTGGAAAGACAGAGACCGAACACCAGACCGTTTGCCAGACTCCAGCCCAGCATGGCGGAAAGCCCCATGCCCAGGAGCGTGGCGACGACGATCTGCGCGACGGCGCCGGGGATGGCGATGGATTTTACCGCCATAAGATCTTTCAGCGAGAAGTGTAAACCGACGCCAAACATCAAAAGAATAACGCCTAGCTCGGCCAACTCCGGCGCCAGCGAGGTATCAGCGACAAATCCTGGTGTAAACGGCCCGACCAGCACACCGGCAACCAGATAGCCAACAAGAGGAGAGATGCGCAGGCGGTTTGCCAGAAGACCAAGAAGGAAGGCAAGTACCAGCCCTGCTGAAATAGTTGAAATTAGAGGTGTTGCAGCATGCATCCCGACTCCTTGTGCCATGAGGTGAAACGTGAATGAGCGGATTTCTTCTTTTTTCTCTGACGTCACAACCGAAACATGATGAGAACAGATTGAATGACTTCCCATCCATCGGAATTCCCTGCTTGTGCCAAGGCAGATAAATTCGTAAGTTTTGTCTGACGTCAAGGCCAGCAACAGCGGCAATATACAAATTCTATTGTATATGGAGAAATCTTGCTTGGTAAAAAATGGTTTTTTGTGAAAAATGTTAGCTTACCAGTATATTCATAGTGTAACACAGATTTAGACACAGTTTCTGCTGATAGGCGTTGATAAACATGCGTAATTATTACCATAAAGCGCATATCTTGGTGAAGATCCGCCACTGTTTTTTCGCTTTCTCGATAAAATCGCGTCATCAATGAGCCGAAAGTCAGAGAAAATGACGAATAACCGTCATGAAAATGGATTATTTTGATGAACCAGCCATATTAGGAAGAATTCATGACAACAGAAAGACAGTACGATTGGGGATCATCGAAATCTGATCTGAGATTCGGTTGAGAAATACCGTTATCATGGCCTGTTCGCCGCTTCCCGACGGACTGGGGCTGTCTGTGCTAGTCTTCTGGGCCGGATTCTTTTATCCATTTCTGTTGGGTATTTAAAAAATAAAGGGAGATTTATCATGCGTCTTTCAATAAAAGCCCTGGGCTGCGCGGTTGCGGTATCGCTGGCGCTCACCTCCGTGGGGGCAATGGCCTGGGAAAAAGATAAAACCTATGCCATCACGATATTGCATACCAACGATCACCACGGTCATTTCTGGCAGAATGAGTATGGCGAGTATGGGCTGGCGGCGCAGAAAACCCTGGTGGAGCAAATTCGTCAGGAGGTCGCCGGCAAGGGCGGCAGTGTCCTGTTGCTCTCCGGCGGCGATATTAATACCGGGGTGCCTGAATCGGATTTACAGGATGCGGAACCTGATTTTCGTGGTATGAGCATGGTTGGCTATGATGCGATGGCGCTAGGTAATCACGAATTTGATAACCCGCTTTCCGTGCTGCGTCAGCAGCAGAAATGGGCCAATTTCCCGTTGCTTTCCGCCAACATTTATCAAAAGAGCACCAATAAGCGTCTGTTCGAGCCTTATGCCTTGTTTGATAAACAAGGGGTGAAAATTGCCGTTATCGGTCTGACAACCGACGATACCGCCAAACTGGGCAATCCTGAGTATTTCACGGATATCGAATTTCGTCAGCCAGCGATCGAGGCCCGACAGGTCGTGGAGCAATTGCGTCGGGCGGAAAAACCGGATGTGATCATTGCCGCGACGCACATGGGACATTATGACGACGGTAATCACGGTTCCAACGCGCCGGGTGATGTCGAAATGGCGCGCAGCCTGCCTGCGGGCTATCTGGACATGATCGTCGGCGGCCATTCGCAGGACCCGGTTTGTATGGCTGGCGAAAATAAAAAACAGGCGAATTATGTGCCAGGCACGCCGTGTGTCCCGGATCGTCAAAACGGCACCTGGATTGTTCAGGCGCATGAATGGGGTAAATATGTCGGCCGCGCGGATTTTACGTTCCGTAATGGTGAATTGAAACTGGAGCATTACCAGCTTGTTCCGATCAACCTGAAGAAAAAAGTTGAGACGGCGGACGGCAAAACCGAGCGGGTTTTCTACACGCAGGAAATCAAGCAGGACCCTGCGATGTTGAAAATGCTGACGCCGTTCCAGGAGAAAGGCCAGACGCAGCTGGACGTGAAAATCGGCAACGTTAAAGGAAAACTGGAAGGCGATCGCAATCAGGTTCGTTTCCACCAGACCAATCTGGCGCGGGTATTGTTGTCGGCGCAGCTTGAACGCGCCAACGCGGACTTTGCGATCATGAGCGGCGGCGGCGTGCGTGATTCCATTGAGTCCGGTGATATCACCTATAAAAATGTGCTGAAAGTGCAGCCTTTTGCCAACACGCTGGTTTATGTGGATATGCAGGGCAGCGAAGTCGAAAAATATCTGGCTGTGGTCGCTAATAAACAGGTCGATTCCGGCGCCTATGCGCAGTTCCTTAACGTTAGCCTGATTGCCGACGGCACAGGCGTACAGGATGTTAAAATTAAAGGCGAACCGTTGCGGGCGGATAAAGTCTATCGCATGGCTACGCTGAATTTTTACGCGATGGGCGGGGATGGCTATCCGCGTATTGATCGCTTACCCAGCTATGTCAATACCGGTTTTGTCGATGCCGAAGTTTTGAAACAGTACATCGAGAAGCATTCCCCGCTGGATGCCGCCGCGTATGCGCCGAAAGGTGAGATTGTTTATAAGTAACTGATAGGAATAGCGGTTTTTGCCTCTGTGATGATGGCGAAAACCGCTGTTCGTCGTGGCTGGATTAAATACAATAATTTCTGTAAAACTTTAATAGTCTGGGTTGGGTGAAATCCGATAGAGCAAAGCCGTCAAGTACGCGCCGGAAGGTGGCTTCTGACATGTCTGCTCGTGGTATTAGCTCACCACTTTGTTGCCGAGAAATGACATTTGGAACTTTCCAAATAATTGCATCTGCATAATAAACGTAACGATCATGTCGAATAAAATCATGATCTCCAGACCGTAAAATGCATGCGGGATCATGGTGAACGGGGGGCGGGTATATCGTCGTTATATTGACGACTAAGATGCAATCACATCCGTTTATCCCATAGGATCATGATAATTTTTTACTAACTTCCTGAATAGTTTGGCGTTCACGCATTCTTTCAATGAGTGCGAGAGTATAGGCCCATTATCCATGGACACCGCACGCTCGCCAGTCATTGAGTCGCCGTATGTCAGCAAGTACTCACGATCAGCCAAGTACAACAATTTCATGAGATTGATGTATGCCATACGCCCACCGCGCTTGAGCAGCAGGTAACCAGCCATTTGCGCTGTTTTATTTTCGCTGAACATATTCAACCTTCAAACAATAACCAAACAGGTCATTGTGTATACATTATGAGTAGACGCAATGTTGTAGTGAATTAACCCTGTGTGCGATAGGCTTTATGCAAATAAAGGGCAGAATCGTCTACGGGTACAGGCGTTCAGCATGTGCGGATTTAATTCGCAAACAGTTGTTCAAGCCCCTCCAGCCGTTGACGATATTGCCGTCGCGCTTCCAGCGCTTCTTCCAGTGAGATTGGCATAAAACGCACGCGATAATTGGGCTGCAACTGCCCGATGATATCCAAATCGGCGCTGATCACCGTTCCCAACGTCATATAACCGCCGCCGGATACCGCATCCCGCAACAGGACAATCGGTTCCAGTCCGCCGGGAACCTGTATCGAACCAATCGGATAGCAGGCATCCACGATATTGGAGGGGTCTGAGCCCGCGCCAAACGGCGGCGTGCGCGGCTGGAAAGCCAGCGGATGGCCGCCTTTCAGCCGGTAGCCGATACGGTCCGCCTCCGTTCCCACTGACCAGCTATCGGCAAAAAATTGTTCCATTGCGTCCGGGGTCAGACGATGAATGTACAAGCCAGGCACCATGCGCAACGACACCGCCTTGCCGAGCGTCGGCAGATAATCAGCAGGGATGCTGATCCCCGGTTTAACCGTCGCGCCCGGTATCCCGATCGGCAGCACATCATTCGCTTCCAGCCGCCGCCCCTGATGGCCGCCCAGCGCGCCCAAGGTATAAGTGGAACGGCTGCCCAATGCGGCAGGTACGTCAATACCGCCGGCCACGGCCAGATAACTGCGGCAACCCGCAGCGGCATAACCAAAACGCAGAACCTGTCCGGCCTTGACGCTGAAAGCGGTATGCATGGGCATTTCCATCCCATCCAGTTGCGGTTTCATGCTCGCGCCGCAGAGCGCTACCCATCCTTCATCCGTGAATTCCAGTTCCGGCCCCAGTAATGTAATTTCAAGCACCGCGGCTGATTGAGGGTTGCCTACCAGCAGATTCGCCATACGCAAAGAATATTGATCCAGGCCGCCGGAAGGGGGGATGCCGAGATGGTAATAGCCTTCGCGTCCCGTATCCTGCACGGAGGTCGCCAGTCCGGGTTTGAGGACATTAATCCGCATAGAGCACCTCCTGTAGATAGTGTTTATAACCGTTGGGATCGGCGACAAATTTATCCAGTTCGAATGTCACGGGCCGGATACGCAGATCAAAGGTTCCAGCCTCAACCGCCTGGATATCGCGCTCATAGCGTTGCTGATCGATGGGTTTAAACTGCACGATGTCGCCGGTACGGAAAAACACCAGCGATTCCTGAAGATAGTCCAGACGCTGTTGCGGATCATAGATAGGGGCGGGCGTGACGCCAAATAGCTGGTAACCGCCCGCGCCGCGCACCGAATAGATACAGCCGAAACACCCGCCATGCCCCAGCGACAGGCGCGGCGTATCGGTGCGCGGGCGCAGATATTTGGGAACCTGAATCTGTTTTTCCTGCCCGGCCATCTGGAACATGAACGGTAAACCGGCGACAAAGCCGACCATTGATACAAACCACGGCGTTCCGCTGTGCGCCGCAATAAATTCGGCGATATCCTGATACCCATTGATGCTGGCGGCGTATTCCAGATCGGTCGCATCGGGATCCTGATGGCGATCACGAAAGCGCATCAGCGTTTCCCGCGTCCACGGATCGTTGTATAGCACCGGGATTTCAATGATGCGCGTCTCAAGTCGATTGACGCTCTGCGCCTGGCTTTCCGCCAGTTGCACGGCTGCGAGCAGAGCTTGCGGCGCAACGATATCGGGATTAAAGCGGATCTGAAACGATGCATTAGCCAGGCAGATGTCCAGAATGCCGGGGATCGCTTGTTGCTCAACCGCGTGGGTAATGGCCAGGCCGCGAAAGAAGGCGGTCAGCGACATAGCTTCATCAATTTCGGCGAAAAGATGTTCATCACCGCCAAAACTGTAACGAATGGCAGAGTTTTCCATATCAGGCCTCCCGACAAAGCGGTGTTTTGGTTTGCGTGCGTTCTTGCAGCCAATTTTCCAGCGTCGTGGTATCAAACTCGCCAGCTTGCAGTCGCGGGTCCGCGATTAGCCACTGATGTAGCGATTGGGTGGTGGTGATGCCGGTCAGACGCAACTGGTGTAAGGCTTGCTCGGCTCGCGCCAGCATGTGTTGGCGATCGTGGCCGTGCACCACCAGTTTCGCCAGCAGGGAATCGTAATAGGGCGGGATACGATAGCCGCTGAACAGATGGCTATCAATACGGATCCCCTCGCCCTGCGGCCACACCAGTTTGTCGACCACGCCGGGACAAGGGAAAAAGTTACGCGCCGGATCTTCGGCATTGATGCGCATCTCGCAGGCGTTGCCGCTGAGCGCAATATCTTGCTGACGCAGCGTGAGCTTTTCGCCTTGTGCGATGCGCAGCATCCATTGCACCAAATCGACGCCGGTGACCATCTCCGTTACCGGATGCTCGACCTGAATGCGGGTATTCATTTCAATAAAGTAGAATTGGCCGGTATCCGCGTCAAACAGGTATTCCAGCGTACCCGCCCCGCGATAGCCTAGCTGCTGCGCCAGTTGCAGCGCGCTCTGGCAAATGGCGTCGCGCTGCGTGGGAGAAAGGGCTGGCGATGGCGCTTCCTCAAATATCTTCTGACGCCGACGTTGCAGCGAGCACTCGCGCTCATACAGATGTACGACCTGCTCGCCGTCGCCCAGTATTTGTACCTCAATGTGGCGGGCATGTTGAATAAAACGTTCCAGATAGACATCGCCGCAACCAAATGCGGCGTTGGACTCGTTTTGCGCGATGGGGAAATCACGCGCCAGTTCCGTTTCATTGGCGACAACGCGGATGCCGCGGCCACCGCCGCCAGCCGTCGCTTTAATCAACAGTGGATAACCAATCTCTTCGGCGCAACGCCGAGCCTCATCAATATTACTCAGCGCGGCGGCGGAGCCCGGCACCACGGGAACGCCAGCCGCTCGCGCGGTGCGTCTGGCAACCGCTTTGTCTCCCATCATGCGGATGGTTTGCGCCGTCGGGCCGATAAACATCAAGCCGGCCTGCTCGACCGCCTGTGCAAAGTCGGCATTTTCAGACAGAAAACCGTATCCCGGATGAATCGCGTCGGCGCCGCAGTATTTGGCTCCCTGGAGTAGCGCATCAACATTCAGATAACTTTGATCGGCGCGGGCCGGACCAAGAATAGAGATTTCATCAGCAAGACGGGCGGGCAGAGAATCCGTATCCGCCTCACTGCATGCCGCAACCGTCGGGATCCCCAGACTTTTGGCTGCATGGATGATACGAACGGCGATTTCACCACGATTGGCGATAAGTAGTTTTGTTATTGCTCTTTTCATCTCTCCCTCCTCAGAAAAACGTTATTGTTGTATTTATGTCGGCGCTTTTATGATGGCGATGACTTGCCCTGGTTCGACAGCATCGCCGTTATTGATGTGAAAAGAAATTAATTGTCCGGCCTGTTCCGCATAAACTTCGGTGAATTGCTTCATGACTTCAATTAACCCAATAACGGTATTTTCAGTAACAATATCGTTTTCCTCAATAAACGCGGCTGCATCCGGTGCGGGTTGCCGATAAAAAATACCGGGTAAAGGAGAACATACCTCATAGTCTTTCATCTAAAACGCTCCTTGAGTAATTAATCTTTGGGATAAGAAATTATTCTGGCAGGCGGGATAACATTAATATCCGCATCATCAAGTTGTTCGCGTGTGGCTTTAATTAATGCCAGCGCCCCTGGCGTATCGCTGTGTATACAGACCGAATCAAACGCCACGGTAATGTCGTCGCCTTCAACGGTGCGGACTTTTCCCTCCCGACAAGCGCGTAATACTTTCTGCGCCACTTTTTCGGGGTCGAGTTGACCAACCTGGCGAACAAACACAATCGATCCGCTGCGGTCATAATCCCGGTCGCCATAAAACTCGCAAACCACCGGATGTTGTAGTTTTTGCGCCGCTTGCCAGACGTGGGAGCCATGCATGCAGTACAGCAATAAATCGGGGGCCAGCGTATGTAGCGTTTGTACAAATAACTGCGCGGCGGACTGATCCCGTGCCAGATGCATATACAACGCGCCGTGCGGTTTGATATGTTGCAGCGGTAATTGATGCAGGGTGGCGAATTCACGCAATGCGCCTAATTGATAAATAATGTCATTGATGATCTCTTGCGGCTGAATATTAATGTGCCGCCTGCCGAACCCCACTAAATCACGAAAACCAGGGTGCGCGCCAATCGCTACGCCATGATATTTCGCCCATTCAATAGTCTGGTTCATGGTATTGGGATCGCCGGCATGAAAACCGGTGGCGATATTCGCGGAACTTATATAAGACATCATTTCTTTATCGATGTTATCGCCTATCGCCCATGGCCCGAAATTCTCACCCATATCGGAATTCAGATCGATTTCATATTTCATAATTATTTCTTATTTGTGATGGCTTTGTTTAAAAATAATATAGAGTGAGTTTTTTCCATTCGGAAAGACGTATTTTTAGATAGCTGAATATCTGAAAAACAGAACGTTGCAACAAATAAGAGAAAGATATGATTACATTACGTCAAGTCCGGTATTTCGTGGCCACCGCTGAAATGGGGCAAATATCTCAGGCCGCCATTCATTTGAATATTTCACAATCGGCGGTGACCACGGCGATTCAGGAACTGGAAAACATGTTGGGGAAACCGTTGTTTCTGCGTTCGGTTCACGGTATGACGTTGACCGAAAACGGCAGCTATTTTCTCAATCACGCCTATTCCATTCTGCGCAGCGTTGATGATGCGATGATGATGCCGCTCACGGATAACCGGATCAACGGCGCATTGAATGTGGCGGCGAGTTACACGGTAATGGGCTATTTTCTGCCGTTTCACCTGCAACGCCTGTCCTACGGTTTTCCGCACATCACCATCAATCTCAATGAACGTGAGCGTAGCGATATTGAACAAGGGCTGATCGATCGCGCCTTTGATATCTCGCTGGTATTGACGGACAACCTGACTCACCCGGAAATTGTCGCAGAGAAGCTGTTTAATTCCGAACGACGTTTATGGCTGCCGAGCCGTCATCCGCTGTGCGAAAAGTCGGAAGTGAGTCTGGCGGATGTTGAGAAAGAGCCCTTTATTATGCTCACGGTTGATGAAGCGGATCACAGCGCCATGCGCTATTGGGATTTGAGCGGACATCGGCCTCGCGCCATGCTACGCACCAGTTCGGTGGAGGCGGTGCGCAGCATGGTGGCGAACGGACTGGGCGTGGCGATTTTATCGGATCTGGTTTACCGGCCGTGGTCACTGGAAGGACGGCGTATCGAAACCCGCGCCTTGAAAGATGTCGTACATCCGATGTGCGTCGGGCTGGCCTGGCACCGTGATGCGGCGTTTACCCCGGCAATGCAGGCCTTCCGTGAGTATTTCCGCAATGCGTTTCTGACTCCCCAACTGAACATTTCACGGCGCTGACGCCGGTATTGCCGTCACCGCGTTTGCATGACATTTTCCGCTAACCACTCACCGGGCGATTCCAACCGCTTAGCGCGTTATTCTGCCGCCTAACCAAATACCCGCCGCGCACGCACGCGCGATACCGTAATGTGCCGTCATTATTTTCCTTATCCGAAGTCCGCGGCAACCTGCATTGCCGTATTAAAGCGTTACCAGGGTTTACTTTTCTATCGTTAGCAAAATCAAACAATTACAATTTGAAATTGAAGGATGTCTTATGAAGAGCAGTACCTTTCTTAAACACATCCCCTGGATGATCCTGGGGATCATCGGGGCTGCCTGCCTCGGCGTGGTCGCACTGCGCCGCGGCGAGCATGTCAGTGCATTATGGATTATTGTCGCTTCCGTCGCCGTTTATCTGGTGGCCTATCGATACTACAGTCTGTATATCGCGCAGAAGGTCATGAGGCTGGATGCGACCAGGGCGACGCCGGCGGTGGTGAATAACGACGGCCTCAACTATGTGCCGACCAACCGTAATGTGTTGTTTGGGCACCACTTCGCGGCTATCGCCGGCGCCGGTCCGCTGGTTGGGCCGGTTCTGGCGGCGCAGATCGGCTACCTGCCGGGTACGCTTTGGTTGCTGGGCGGCGTGGTGCTGGCGGGCGCGGTACAGGATTTCATGGTGCTGTTCCTGTCCACGCGTCGTAACGGCGCGTCGCTGGGTGAAATGGTTAAGAAAGAACTGGGACCGGTGCCAGGCACCATCGCCTTGTTCGGCTGTTTCCTGATCATGATTATCATTTTGGCGGTGCTGGCGTTGATTGTGGTAAAAGCGCTGGCGGAAAGTCCGTGGGGCGTGTTCACCGTCTGTTCTACCGTGCCGATTGCCCTGTTTATGGGGATCTACATGCGTTATATCCGCCCCGGTCGCGTGGGCGAGGTATCGGTGATCGGTATCGTGTTGCTGGTATTGTCCATCTGGTTTGGCGGTATTGTGGCGCACGACCCGTTCTGGGGGCCGGCGTTGACCTTTAAAGACACCACTATCACCTTCACGCTGATCGGCTATGCATTTATCTCCGCATTGCTGCCGGTATGGTTGATTCTGGCGCCGCGTGACTACCTGGCGACGTTCCTGAAAATCGGCGTGATTGTCGGTCTGGCGATCGGCATCGTGATCCTGAACCCAGATCTGAAAATGCCCGCGGTGACGCAATTTGTGGATGGCACCGGTCCGGTATGGAAAGGTACGCTGTTCCCGTTCCTGTTTATTACGATTGCCTGTGGTGCGGTATCCGGCTTCCACGCGCTGATCTCTTCCGGCACCACCCCTAAATTGCTGGCTAACGAAATGGATGCGCGTTTCATTGGTTACGGCGCGATGCTGATGGAATCGTTCGTGGCGGTAATGGCGCTGGTTGCGGCTTCCATTATCGAACCCGGCCTGTATTTTGCGATGAATACCCCGCCTGCGGCGCTGGGTATTACCATGCCTGATCTGCACAGACTGGGTACGGCTGACGCGCCGATGATCCTGGCCCAGTTGCAGGACGTATCGGCACAGGCCGCAGCGGTAGTGAGTTCCTGGGGCTTCGTGATCTCACCTGATCAGATCCTGCAAACGGCGAAAGATATCGGGGAACCTTCCGTCCTCAACCGTGCAGGCGGCGCACCGACGTTGGCGGTAGGCATCGCTTACGTATTCCACCAGATCATTCCTGGCGCGGACATGGGCTTCTGGTATCACTTCGGTATTCTGTTTGAGGCGCTGTTCATCCTGACCGCGCTGGATGCGGGAACGCGCGCCGGTCGCTTTATGTTGCAGGATCTGCTGGGCAACTTCGTGCCGTTCCTGAAGAAAACCGATTCTCTGGTGGCGGGTATGATCGGTACGGCGGGCTGCGTCGGACTGTGGGGTTACTTGCTGTATCAGGGCGTCGTGGATCCGCTGGGCGGCGTGAAGAGTCTGTGGCCGCTGTTCGGTATCTCCAACCAGATGCTGGCTGCGGTGGCGCTGGTGCTGGGAACGGTGATCCTGATCAAGATGAAACGCACGCAGTACATCTGGGTGACGCTGCTGCCGGCTATCTGGTTGCTGATTTGCACCACCTGGGCGCTGGGTCTGAAACTGTTCAGCGATAATCCGCAGTTGGAAGGCTTCTTCTATATGGCCAACATGTTCAAAGGCAAGATTGCCGAAGGCGGCGCGGACTTGAGCGCGCAGCAGATTGCCAACATGAACCATATTGTCACCAACAACTATACCAACGCCGGTTTGAGCATCCTGTTCCTGATTGTGGTATACAGCATTATTGCTTACGGCATCAAAGCGGCGCTGGAAGCCCGTAAGATCGATAAGCGCACCGATCAGGAAACACCGTATGTCCCGGTTCCTGAAGGCGGCGTGAAGGTTTCTTCCGGCCACTAAGCGTTGCCGACCCGTCGGATTTTGCGAGACGGCTAACATGGCCGGATCGCAAAAGATGACGGGTATGCCTACCCTGTATAATGTATAAACGTTATACGGGGTATTTTTATATCGTGGCCGTCGCGGGTGGCCGTTCGGAGGTAATGATGTTTGGTAATCTGGGAAAGGCGGGAAAGTATTTGGGCCAGGCGGCGCGAATGCTGGTGGGTATGCCGGACTATGACACCTATGTTCAGCATATGCAGACCAATCATCCTGATAAACCGATGATGACTTACGAAGAATTTTTCCGCGAGCGCCAGCAGGCGCGTTACGGCGGCGATGGCAAAGGCGGTATGCGTTGCTGTTAAGGAATCGGAACCTGTTATGACTCAACCACTTTATGTCACCATTCTGACCGGCTTTCTGGGCGCGGGCAAAACTACTTTATTACGACACATTCTGAACGCCGATCACGGCTATAACATTGCGGTGATTGAAAATGAATTCGGCGAAGTGCCGATCGACAACGTGCTGATTGGCGAACGGGCGAGTCAGATCACGACGCTGAGCAACGGCTGTATTTGTTGTACGCAATCCAATGAATTGGCGGATGCGCTGCTTGATTTGCTCGATGGCGTGGATAATGGCACCTTGAATTTCGATCACGTCATTATTGAATGTACCGGCATGGCCGATCCCGGCCCGGTGGCGCAGACATTCTTCTCCCATGAGGTGATCTGCGAGCGCTTTGTGCTGGACGGCATCATCACGCTGGTGGATGCGGTACATGCTCAGCAACAGCTTGATCAATTCACTATCGCTCAGTCGCAGATTGGCTATGCCGATCGTATACTGTTAACCAAAACCGATGTGGCGGGCGAAGACGACGCGTTGATGCAGCGTCTTCAGCGTATCAACGCCAGAGCGCCGATTTACCCGGTGATACACGGCGAAATTGATTTGAGCGTGCTGTTCAATATCGACGGTTTTATCCTCAACGACAGGCTGGCGGTAAAAACGCCGGTGTTTCGCTTTATCGCGCCTGCTCAAAACAACGTTCAATCAATTGTGGTCAGCCTGGATCAACCGGTTGAATTGTCTGCGGTATCGGATGTGATGGAAAACCTGTTGCTACAGTTTTCCGATAATCTGTTGCGTTATAAAGGCATTCTGGCGATTAAGGATGATACCCGTCGTCTATTGTTTCAGGGGGTTCAGCGTTTGTATAGCGCCGACTGGGACAGAGAATGGCAAGCTGATGAGGTCCGGCAAAGCGTATTGGTTTTCATCGGACTGGATCTGCCTGAGCAGGAGATCCGCGAAGCCTTTGCCCGGCTGACGGCATGAATCATCTTCTCAGGCTTGCCTTCAGGTCGGCCTGATTTTCATTTTTCTCCCTGATTTAACCGTATAATAAAAATGCTACCTTAGTGTAATAATTGCGAATGCAGCTAAAGCGTGATCGACCTTTGTTTTTTAATGGAATGATGGTGTTATTTTATTAAAACAAAATTTCATTTTTATTGAGGTTAAGTATGCGCCGCAGTGTTGCATTGTCATTAATGGCTTCCTGTATCACGCTTGGTATCCAGTCTGGTTCCGCTACGGCGGCTAGTGCCGTCAAATTTCCCGATAAAGTGTGTGACGTTACGCAGTATGGCGCGCAAGGTCACCGTTTACAGATCGCATTGAATACGGCGTCTTTCCAACAAGCCATTGATGATTGCGCGGCGGCGGGGGGCGGGACGGTGTATGTGCCTGCTGGGAACTATCTGGTCGATCCATTATTTCTGAAAAGTAATATCCGGCTGGATCTGGCGAAAAATGCGACCATCGTCGCTTCTACCGAAGAAGCCGCCTACCGCGCGACGGAAAAAAACCGATACGCTGAAGCGGAAAATGGCTGGCTTCCTTTTATCAGTATCGCCGATGCTGAAAATGTAGCTATCACAGGTGAAGGCACCATTGATGGGCAGGGCGCCGTTTGGTGGGAACGCTGGCGCGCCAATATCCGGGCGACCGGAAAAAAGGGCGGTACCGATCGTCCGCGTCTGATTTATATTACGCGCGCGAATAATGTGCTGGTGGAAGGCGTTACGCTGACCAATTCGCCGAGCTTCCATGTCGTCATGCGTTATGCGCGAGATGTGGATGTGAACGGCACCCGCATTCTGTCGCCGTGGCATGCGCCTAATACCGACGCTATCGATCCGATTGATAGCCAGAATATCCGTATCACCAATAACTACATCGACTGTAACGACGATCATATCGCGATCAAAGCAGAAAAACCTGACAGCCGTTTCCCGGATGGGGTGGTGGATAATATTTATATCGCCAATAACATTTTACGTCAGGGACGTGGTATTTCCATCGGCAGCGAAACTTCCGGCGGCGTGAATAACGTGCTGGTTGAAAACAATCAATTTGAAGGTTCGATGTACGGTATTCGCATCAAAACCTTGCGCGGCAAAGGCGGCGAAGTGAAAAACATCACTTACCGCAATACCAAAATGGTGGATGTCGAGGTGCCGTTGGTGTTCGCCGGTTATTACAAAGCCGCGCCGATTGTGCAGGCCGAGGTAGATAAAATGCTGGCTGCGGGCGGTTTCACGCTGGGTGAGCAAATTTATCCGCCGGATAGCGATCCTGAGCAACCTTTTAATAAATATAAGACGCCGCATTTCAGTAACGTGACGATCGAGAATCTGACGTCAACCGGAAAAAGCAAAGCCGCCGCTTATATTATTGGCGTACCGGAAGCGCCGCTCAGCGGTTTCCATTTTGATAATGTGCGTATTGATGCCGATAAAGGCATCCGCGTGAGAAACGCGGAATTGCAAACCAAAGGGTTGACGCTGAATGTGAAACAAGGACCGGCGATGCTGCTGGATAAAGGGGCGAAGGTCGATCAATAATCGATAATGGCGCGATAGCAGGGCGCGGCTCTGCTATTCGCTTGTTTTCGATGGTTTAATCGTGTTTGGCGATATCGGCAAAGGTGGCGCGCAGCAACCGTGCTAAATCATCGGCAGCCAACTCGATATCCAGCCCGCGTTTACCGCCGGAAATATAAATAGTGCGGAACTGGCGGGCCGGTTCATCAATCACTGTCGGCAACCGTTTTTTCTGTCCCAACGGACTGATGCCGCCTACGAGATAACCTGTAACCCGCTGTGCAATGACCGGATCGGCCATATCCGCTTTTTTCGCCGACAGCGCACGGGCGACTTTCTTTAAATCCAGCATGCCGGCGACGGGCGTTACCGCCACCGCCAGATTTTTAGCGTCGCCATTTAGTGAAACCAGTAGCGTCTTATAAACCTGCTCTTTATTTAGCCCCAGTTTTTTGGCGGCTTCTTCACCGAAGTTGGTTTCTTCACTGTCGTGGTGATAGCTGTGCAATGTAAAAGCGATGTTGTTTTTCTCAAGTAGTTTTACTGCCGGTGTCATGGTTTAAGTGTCCTTACGGGCGACATTGCGCTCAATTTGCCTGTAGTAATGTTGGTAGGTTGTCATCACCATATAAATGCAGCGCGCCTACGGCAACCACATAGTTACCGGGCGGTAGCGCCTGAAGCTGCTGCTGCCAGCGACGGTTGCGCTGGTTCATCAATAAATCGGTCATCTCATTGCTGAAAGCGGCGGGCATGTCAGGCGGAAGTTTGCCGGGCTTGCGCTCCAGCCACCAGCCAATCATGGTTTGCAACAGACGGGCATTGATGTGCCAGTGCTTAATCGTATCTTCCAGTAACCGCAGCCCGCCTTGCGGCAACTGTTTCAGCAACGCGATTTGGGTATCTTGCCCCTCAAGCTCAATGATGGGCAGTCCCTGAGATTTTGCCGCCGTAATTAGTTGATAATCAATACCGTAATCAGGCCTGAGCCCCAGCTTCTGGGCCTGGTAAGCCTGTAACATCAAGGCGACCTGCCAGGCGGGAAGCATATCAATGCTGTCTTCACTGACAGCCAGCGATGCGCAGATTTGTCGTAACTGATGATAATTGGCCGGACTCAGACGCTGTAACAGCGGGAGCTCGGTTTCAGTCTGTCTGAAAGGCGAGCCGATATCAGAAATATCGGCTTCGACAATCAGGGCCGTAGCATGCTGTAGCTGTTGCAGCAGTTCGTCGGGTAACGGCGCCATATCCAGGCTGCCCATATGGATACTGCCAACCAAATGAAACTGGCGTTGATTGGCGAGTTGAACATCAATCGCGGGATAGGCGTAAGTCAGTGGCGAAATAAACCCAAGAAAAGTCGCTATTTTACGCAGCAGTTGCCCCATAAATCCGGTCTCCAGAAGTGAGGCAACCATGCTAAACGCCAGACGGCAGACAATACAAGCGATTCATCTACTGGTCTTTGGGTTTGAAGCGCAGCAACCGGTTGGCGTTACTGACGACGGTAATGGAGGACAATGCCATCGCCGCGCCAGCAATCACCGGGCTTAGTAGCGTACCGGTAAGGGGATAGAGCACGCCTGCCGCGATTGGAATACCCAGCGTGTTATAGATAAAAGCCCCAAGCAGGTTCTGTTTCATGTTGCTCAATGTAGCGCGGGAAAGAGCCAGCGCATCGGCCACACCGTGCAGGCTGTGACGCATCAGCGTAATGGCCGCGGTTTCGATAGCGATATCGCTGCCGCCGCCCATGGCGATCCCCACGTCGGCCTGCGCCAGCGCAGGGGCGTCATTAATGCCGTCGCCAATCATGGCAACGCGCTTTCCCTGTGCTTGCAGTTGTTTGATAGCATCGGCTTTACCATCCGGCAGCACGCCGGCGATCACTTGATCGATCCCCGCTTCTTCGGCGATGGCGTTTGCCGTCAACGGGTTATCGCCCGTCAGCATTACCAACTGGTAACCTTGCCGATGCAGACGTTGCAACGCCGTAACGCTATCCTGACGCATGGGATCCTGAATGGAAAACAGCGCGACAATATGACCGTCCGCCGCCAGCAGCACGGGCGTAATACCGCGGCGCGCCTGCGCATTAATCAGGGCTTCTTCGGTTTCTATATCAATCTGGCGTTGTTGCAGCAGCGCCGGATTGCCGAGCAACAGCGGAACCTGTGCGATTTCTCCGCTGACGCCCAGTCCTCTCAAGGTGCGGAACTGTTCAACGCTGGCTAATGGCAACCCATCGGCCCGTTCGACCAGCGCTTTAGCCAACGGATGATTAGATCCTTGTTCCAGCGATGCCGCCCAGATTAGCGCCTGTTGCTCGCTTATCGCGCCAAACGTGTGGATATCGACGACGCGTGGCTGACCTTCCGTGAGCGTGCCGGTTTTATCGAATACCAGAACATCCAGTTTGCTGGCCTGTTGCAGCGCATCGGCATCCCGCACCAGCACGCCCAGTTCCGCGGCGCGCCCGACGCCGGAAATAATCGACATCGGCGTTGCCAGCCCCAGCGCGCACGGACAGGCAATGATCAGCACTGTGGTGGCAATGACCAATGTGTAAACGATTTGCGGCGCGGGGCCGACGAAATACCAGATTACGCCGCTGATGATGGCAATTAGGACCACCACGGGCACAAACACAGCGGAGATGCGATCCGCCAGTTGGCCGATTGCGGGTTTGCTGCTCTGTGCCTGTCTGACCAGCCGGATAATGCGTGACAGCGTGGTCTGGTTGCCGATAGCGTCCGCCCGGAATAATGCGCTGCCATCCTGTACCAGCGTACCGGCGTGTACCGCATCGCCTTGCGCTTTTTGCCGGGGGAGGGGTTCGCCGGTCAACATAGCTTCATCGATCCACAATTCCCCTTGCAGAATTTCGCCGTCAACCGGGATGCGATCGCCGGTGGTTAGTCGTAGCGTCATACCGGCTTGTACGTCGGACAGCGCAAGGATCTTTTCGCCATCCGGGGTAACCACGCGGGCGGTGGGCGGCGTGAGATCCAGCAGCCTTTCCAGCGCGTGTGAAGAACGCAGGCGGGCGCGCTGTTCCAGCGCATGACCGAGATTGATCAGACCGATAATCATGGCGCTGGCTTCATAGTAAAGATGCCGTGCCGCCATAGGAAACACATCCGGCCATAGATTGACGGTAATGGAATAGAGCCAGGCTGCGCCAGTGCCGAGCGCCACCAGCGTATCCATTGTCGCGCCGCCGTTTTTCAGGCTGCGCCAGGCATTGCGATAAAAATGGCCGCCGGCGAAAATCATCACCGCCAGCGTCAGCAGACCAATCACCAGCCACGGCGTGCGGTTTTCCGGCGTCAAGGTCATGCTGCCGCCAAGCACGCCCCAGAGCATCAGCGGTATACCTAACAACAGTCCTAACGCGGCTTGCCATTGGAAGCGGCGGATAGTTTGCTGCGCCGTTGCTTGCTGACGCGCCCGCCGTTTATCTTCATCCTGAATGATCTCCGCGCCGTAGCCCGCCTGTTCCACCGCCGCAATCAAAGCAGCATGCGCAGCGTGTCCGCTGACCAGCGCGCTACGTTCCGCCAGATTGACTCGCGCCTGCGTGACGCCTGCAACGCATTGCAACGCATTCTGAACGCGATTCACGCAACTGGCGCAACTCATGCCCTGAAGCAGCAGTTGCACCGTGTCGTCATTCTGGTTATCCGTGGTGCGGTTTGCCGGAAGAGGGGATTGGGCCGCTGGCAGCGCTTCCGACGTGATCGCTACCTGTGCCAGCGGCTCAGTTTTTGGGTGAGCGGACTCCGCAACGCTGGCCTGATAACCGGCCTGCTCAATGCTGTTAATAAGCGTCTGAGCGTCCGCCGCGCCGGTGACGGTGGCGCTGTCGAGCGTGACCTCGGCTTGTTCGACAGCGGGCAGCGCCTCCAGCGTTGTTTTTACGCGTTGTACACAATGTCCGCAGGTGAGTCCCTGCAATGACAATACGGTGGTGTGCGACATAATCGTTTTCTCCTGTGAGTTCAGCCGTGGTTAACGCCTGGATTCATCTTGTTTTCTTTTCGGTTGCAGAAAAGAGCAAGCTGTAAACAATAAGCAGCTTTGACCTGTTGTTTGGTGTCTGTGACTTATTGAACAGGTTAAACCTTCCATCAAGGGGAGGGTCAAGGTTTTATTAAAATCAGCATTCATACAATGACACCGTATGCTTTGCATCACACTTTCGCCACTCAATTCATCATGAAGGGCGGGAACATGATCGCATTGCCGCGCGCGTTGGGGCATTCTGACAGGGTCAGACCAAGGCTCTTCCATCAAGGGGGGAAATGATGAATATCAGCGATGTGGCTAAAAAAACCGGTCTCACCAGTAAGACGATTCGCTTCTATGAAGAGAAATCATTGATGACGGCGCCGCTACGTTCTGAAAATGGCTATCGTAGCTATAATGCCCATCATATCGAAGAGTTAACGTTATTGCGTCAGGCGCGGCAGGTAGGATTCAATCTTGATGAATGCCGTGAACTGGTGGCGCTGTTTAACGATCCGATGCGCCATAGTGCGGATGTGAAAGCGCGCACGATGAACAAGGTGCGGGAAATCGAAGCGCATATTGAAGCGTTGAAGGCAATGCGCCTGCGTTTACTGGCATTGGCGGAACAATGTCCGGGCAACAGCGGCGCCGATTGCCCAATCATTAACAATCTGGCGGGATGTTGCCACACAGAGGGAACGCGTTCCTCCGATGATACCGCCTGAGATTAAGGTTTCACTTCGCGAACGTAAAGCGTGATGCCTTCGACGGCAATCACTTCAATATGCGTCCCGGCGACCAGATCCTGTTTTGATGCGACTCGCCAGGTGCTGTCGCCGATTCTGGCCCGACCGAAACCATTCTTGATGGGTTCGCTCAATGTTGCGCGTAAACCAATCAGTTGTTGTCCACGTTGATTCAGCGCGTTCTGGGGTTGCGCAAGCGTTCTCTTGCGCAACCAGTACCACCAGAGCAGGGCGGTGATTATCGTCAGTACGGCAAAGGCGATGCCTTGCCACGGCCACGAAAACGGCATGGCCCACACCAACAGTCCAACCAGTATCGCCGATACGCCGCTCCATAACAGATAACCGCTGGCTCCCAACATCTCAGCCGCCAGTAGCAGACCGCCGAGAGACAGCCAGAACCAGTGCGCATTTTCCATCACCAGTTCGATTTCCATTATTGGCCCCGGTTATCTTTGCTGTCTTTGAGCAATTCGGTGATGCCGCCGATAGCGCCCATCAGATTACTGGCTTCCAGCGGCATCATAATGATCTTACTGTTATTAGATGAACCAATCTGTTGCAGGGCATCGGTATATTTCTGAGCGACAAAATAGTTAATCGCCTGAATATTACCGGCGGCAATCGCTTCTGACACCATTTTAGTGGCCTGTGCTTCCGCTTCCGCTGCGCGTTCACGCGCTTCCGCCTCTAAAAAGGCCGACTGTCGTTCGCCCTCCGCTTTCAGTATTTGCGACTGCTTTTCCCCTTCAGCCCGCAAAATTGCGGCCTGACGCACCCCCTCGGCTTCAAGGATCTCGGCGCGTTTGTTACGCTCCGCTTTCATCTGGGCATTCATCGCCGCAATCAGTTCGGCAGGCGGACGTACGTCACGGATTTCAATGCGGGTGATTTTAACGCCCCACGGATTGGTGGCTTCATCGACGATGTGCAGCAAGCGGCTGTTGATGCTGTCACGCTGAGAAAGCATCTCATCGAGTTCCATCGAACCCAGCACGGTTCGGAAGTTGGTCATGGTCAGGTTGACGATAGCCTGTTCCAGATTGCTGACTTCATATGCCGCGCGCGCAGGATCGATAACCTGAATAAAACACACCGCATCGATGGCGACATTGGCGTTATCGCGTGAAATCACCTCCTGGGACGGGATATCCAATACCTGTTCCATCATATTGATTTTCCGGCCAATACGATCCATGAAAGGGACGACCAGATTAAGTCCGGGCATCAGCGTTCTGGTATAACGGCCAAAACGCTCGACGGTCCATTGATAGCCCTGCGGTACGATCTTGACACCGGACCAGACGATAATCAGCGCCACGAAGATGACAACGGGAATAAATGTCAGCATGCTTACTTTCCTTTTTTGATCCTTGGCTGACCTTAGTTTAAGGGATTAAGCACGCTATAGAGAGTATTTTTACCTGATATTATGCGCTCAAGCAGAAAGTTTTAGATTGCTGTATGTTGTCAAATAATCGTTGCTTTATAGGCGTTGGTTCAATAACTAACTTTTTCTGTAATTATCGTAACCCTCTTTTAATGATTCCCAGTTTGTAATCAGGGTATCCGTTGCCGCCAGCAGATTATGGTGTGGACCCGCGTATTCGGGATTCAGTTTGCCTTTTTTCAACTGATTGAGAATGGCATCAGCATTTTCGGTTGCCTTAAACGTTTGATTGTTAAGCTCGATGGCATCGGTGGCAAATTTCTGAATAAGCGGATCTGAGGAGTTGGCGGCGCGTTTGGTCGTCAGTAGCGACAGTGAGTGCTGTAACTCGCGTAAGGTATTCAGGTTATTGTTAATTTTATCAATAGTGCCCTGGGCTTTGGTCTTTGAGGAAGATGAGGCGCTTTCGGAAGCGTGGGAGGAGGTCAGGGAGCTTATGCTGATATGAGGAATTTTCATTGGATATTATCCTGTTTATCGGTAACTGAAAAACGCCTGATGCGAATGACATTCAGGCATAAATATAGCAAGAGGTAGTGAGTGGCAAAAAAGCGTCAGTAGTTCATTCACGACAGAAAAAGGATGTATATAAGCGGATGGAAGAATACGCGCCGGGGACAGGCGCGCGGGTTACATATCCAGTTCGATATCGCTCAGCGGCATACAGCAACAGGGCAGAATTTCGTCTTGCCGGATACAGGCTAACGGCGCCTGGCGATAAGCCACGCGGCCTTTGAGCAGACGCAAACGGCAGGAGCCGCAATAACCTGAGCGGCACTGGTACTCGACGCTCACCTGATGCGACTCCAGCACATCCAGCAATGAGCTTCCTTTATCGGGGCAGGCAAGCTGCGCACCTGACGTGCGCAGTGTGATGGTGGCGTTATTCATGGTTAAAGCTGGAAGTCACTCAGATCGTCGGCATTCATTTCAGAATCAATCTGACCGACCAGATAAGAACTGACCTCGACTTCCTGCGGCGCGACCTGAACGTTATCGGAAACCAGCCAGGCGTTAATCCACGGGATCGGGTTGGTGCGTGTTTCAAACGGCAGCGCCAGACCGACGGCCTGCATGCGGATGTTGGTGATGTATTCCACATATTGGCACAGAATATCTTTATTCAGACCGATCATGGAACCATCACGGAACAGATATTCCGCCCACTCTTTTTCCTGTTGTGCGGCGAGCACGAACAGGTCATAGCACTCCTGCTGGCACTCTTCGGCGATTTTCGCCATATCCGGGTCATCGTGTCCCGCGCGCATCAGGTTGAGCATATGCTGGGTGCCTGTCAGGTGCAGTGCTTCATCGCGAGCAATCAGTTTGATGATTTTCGCGTTGCCTTCCATCAATTCACGTTCGGCAAAGGCGAACGAACAGGCAAAGCTGACATAGAAACGGATCGCTTCCAGGGCGTTAACGCTCATCAGGCACAAGTACAGTTTCTTTTTCAACGCATACAGATCAACGGTAATCGTTTTGCCGTTCACCTGATGCGTACCCTCGCCCAGCAGATGATAATAGCTGGTCATTTCGATGAGCGAATCATAGTAGGCGGAAATATCTTTGGCGCGTTTAAGAATTTCTTCATTGGTCACGATGTCGTCAAACACCAGTGACGGATCGTTAACGATGTTGCGGATAATGTGGGTGTAGGAACGTGAGTGGATGGTTTCGGAGAACGCCCAGGTTTCCACCCAGGTTTCCAATTCAGGAATGGAAATCAGCGGCAGCAAGGCGACATTCGGGCTGCGGCCCTGAATGGAATCCAGCAATGTCTGATATTTCAGGTTACTGATAAAAATGTGTTTTTCATGCTCAGGCAACGCCTGATAGTCGATACGATCGCGGGAAACGTCAACTTCTTCCGGGCGCCAGAAGAAGGAGAGTTGTTTTTCAATCAGTTTTTCGAAAATTTCGTATTTTTGCTGATCGTAACGGGCAACGTTAACCGACTGACCGAAGAACATCGGTTCCAGTAGCTGGTCGTTTTTATTCTGTGAAAATGTGGTATAGGCCATGGTATCTCCCAAAAAATGCCCGGAGCATTTTTTAACGCCGCTCGCGGCGGCGCGTAAGGGCGGGCAAGGATAAGCCCGCCATAAAAGCTTAAATCTTACACGCGCCGCCTTCGCAGCCGTCATCCTGCGGTTCGGCGAGCAGGTCGTCCTGCGCATCTTCCGCACCATCACGGGTGTTCTGGTAGTAGAGCGTTTTTACGCCGAACTTATACGCGGTCAGCAAATCTTTTAGCAACTGCTTCATCGGCACTTTCCCTGACGGGAAACGGGATGGGTCATAGTTGGTGTTGGACGAAATAGCCTGATCGACAAATTTCTGCATCACCCCGACCAGTTGCAGGTAACCATCGTTGTTTGGCATTTCCCACAGCAATTCGTATGCGTCTTTCAGCCTTTCATATTCCGGCACCACCTGACGCAGGATGCCGTCTTTTGACGCCTTGACGCTGATGTGACCGCGCGGCGGTTCGATGCCGTTGGTGGCATTGGAAATTTGCGAAGACGTTTCGGACGGCATCAATGCCGACAGCGTCGAGTTGCGCAGACCGAATTCCTGAATCTCTTTACGCAGCGTTTCCCAGTCATAATGCAGCGGTTCATTACAGATCGCGTCAAGATCGCGCTTGTAGGTGTCGATCGGCAGAATGCCCTGGGAGTAGGTGGTTTCATTGAACCACGGGCAGGCGCCTTGTTCGCGTGCCAGCACATTGGAGGCTTTCAACAGATAGTATTGAATAGCTTCAAAGGTGCGATGAGTCAGGTTGTTCGCGCTGCCGTCGGAATAACGCACGCCATTCTTCGCCAGATAGTAAGCGAAGTTAATAACGCCGATACCCAGTGTGCGGCGTCCCATTGCGCCGCGCTGGGCCGCCGGGATCGGATAGTCCTGATAATCCAGCAAGGCATCAAGCGCACGAACGGCAAGCGTCGCCAGTTCTTCCAGATCGTCCAGACTGTCGATAGCGCCGAGATTGAACGCGGACAGCGTACACAGGGCGATTTCACCGTTTTCGTCATTGACGTCATTCAACGGCTTGGTCGGCAGCGCGATCTCCAGACACAGGTTGGATTGGCGAACCGGTGCGATTTGCGCATCAAACGGGCTGTGCGTATTGCAGTGGTCCACGTTCTGTATATAGATGCGGCCGGTTGATGCGCGTTCTTGCATCATCAGTGAGAACAGTTCGACCGCTTTGATCCGCTGTTTGCGGATACTGTTATCCTGCTCGTATTGCACATACAGACGTTCAAATTCATCCTGATCGGCAAAGAAAGCGTCATACAAGCCCGGTACGTCGGACGGACTGAATAGTGTGATGTCTCCGCCTTTGACCAGACGCTGATACATCAATTTGTTTAACTGCACGCCGTAGTCGAGGTGGCGAACGCGGTTACCTTCAACGCCACGGTTGTTTTTCAGTACCAGCAGGCTTTCCACTTCCAGATGCCACAGCGGATAGAACAGCGTTGCCGCACCGCCGCGCACCCCGCCCTGAGAACAGGACTTCACGGCGGTCTGGAAATGTTTATAGAACGGAATACAACCGGTATGGAACGCTTCTCCGCCGCGGATCGGGCTGCCGAGCGCCCGGATGCCGCCGGCATTGATGCCGATGCCCGCGCGCTGAGATACGTATTTTACGATAGCGCTGGAAGTGGCGTTGATGGAATCCAGGCTATCGCCGCATTCGATCAGTACGCAAGAACTGAATTGCCGGGTAGGGGTACGCACGCCCGCCATGATAGGGGTCGGCAGCGAAATCTTGAACGTGGAAATCGCGTCATAGAAGCGCTTGATGTAACCCAGCCGTGTTTCTTTGGGATAGCCGGAGAACAGGCAGGCGGCGACCAGAATATACAGGAACTGGGCGCTTTCGTAGATATCGCCGGTCACGCGGTTCTGAACCAGATATTTCCCTTCGAGCTGTTTAACCGCGGCATAAGAGAAGTTCATATCGCGCCAGTGATCGATGAAAGCATCCATTTCGGCGAACTCTTGCGCACTATAGTCTTCCAGCAAATGCTTGTCGTATTTGCCCATATCGACCATTTTAGCGACGTGATCGAACAGTGTCGGCGGCTCAAACTGGCCGTAGGCTTTTTTGCGCAGGTGGAAGATCGCCAGACGCGCCGCCAGATATTGGTAATCCGGGCTTTCACGAGAAATCAGATCGGCTGCCGCCTTGATGATGGTTTCATGGATATCAGAGGTTTTGATGCCGTCATAAAATTGAATATGGGAACGTAGCTCGACCTGAGAAACGGAGACATTGTGCAAACCTTCTGCGGCCCAGGTGATGACGCGATGGATTTTATCCAGATTGATTTTTTCTTTGGTGCCATCGCGTTTAGTAACGAGCAAGCTCTGGTTCATGAGAAGTCACACCTATCGATTTTTACCCCAATATTCGTGCATGCGAAAAATGGCGCGCCGGACACAGTTGTGCCTTTCTGCCACGAGCAAACACTATATGTAGGGGGTTGGATTTGATTTGACAACAAGATAATGAGAAAAAGCGGTGATTGCAAGTGAACAAAAGCAGGGGAATTTGTGGATAACTTAGGGAGGAAATGTTATTGAATCGCTAACTGCCTGTTTGCTCTGGCCCTCTTGTGTTGTCAACCGCTGAGGAAGAAAAAACGAAATAATTGATCGACTGCCGTTTTATTGTTCGCGCCGAAAATGATGTTATTGATCAAATCATAAAGCGGGAAAATAAACTCGGAATTATCTGAATAGCAGGTGTGAATTTCTCCTGTTCCCGCGCCTGATTTTACTATCCCCGCGCAGGCAGGGATCATCAGGTTGCAATAGCGGTTTTTGCGGGTAGCTGTGGGTTAGGCTTCATGCCGGGTGTGCAGCATATAGTTAACATCCACATTCGGGCCGAGCTTGAAGTGATCTGTCAGCGGGTTGTAATGCAGTCCGGTGATATGCTTCTCACGCAGCGGGGTGCCATCAACCCACGCGATGAGTTCCGCCGGGCGGATGAATTTTTTGATGTCGTGCGTGCCGCGCGGCAGTATCTTCAGAATGTATTCCGCGCCAATCACCGCCATCAGCCAGGCTTTGGCATTGCGGTTAATGGTGGAGAAGAAAACATGACCGCCCGGTTTGACCAGTCTGGCGCAAGCCTGAACCACCGACTGCGGATCGGGTACATGTTCCAGCATTTCCATGCAAGTGACGACATCGTATTGGCCCTCATGCGCCTGCGCATGAGATTCCACGGTTTCCTGGATATAATTCACCGTCATACCGCTTTCCAGCGCGTGTAAACGTGCGACCTGCAAGGGTTCGGCGCCCATATCCAAGCCGGTTACCTCGGCGCCTTCACGCGCCATACTTTCGGCCAGAATGCCGCCGCCGCAACCGACATCCAGCACGTTCTTGCCAAACAAGCCTTCCGAGCGCTGAGCAATATAGCCCAGACGCAATGGGTTGATACGGTGCAACGGTTTGAATTCGCCTTCCAGATCCCACCAGCGGGAAGCGATCGCCTCGAATTTGGCGATTTCTTGCTGGTCGACGTTTTGGGGTTGATTTTCAGCGTTCATGTCAATCACGACCTTTGTTATCTTCGATTACACGCGAGTATATAGATACCGCACACGATGTTGTAGCGCTCGATGTAGCGATCAGCGATGGGTATCGGCACGCCTGAGCTCGCGTCGCTGGTTTCTTCCGTGCGGGGAGTTTCCCCCGAATCGGCGGTTTGTGATATACTTTTTCACCTTTTGAACTCGGGTAGATGCATAAATAGAGGGATAGCGGCTCCATGAGCGACCTTGCCAGAGAAATCACACCGGTCAACATTGAAGAAGAGCTAAAAAGCTCGTATCTGGACTATGCCATGTCCGTTATTGTCGGACGTGCGTTGCCGGATGTTCGTGATGGACTAAAACCGGTACACCGTCGCGTACTGTTCGCGATGAGTGTATTGGGGAACGACTGGAACAAGCCTTATAAAAAATCAGCCCGCGTTGTCGGGGATGTGATCGGTAAATATCACCCGCACGGCGACTCTGCCGTTTATGAAACCATCGTGCGTATGGCGCAGCCTTTTTCATTGCGCTACATGTTGGTTGACGGACAAGGCAACTTTGGTTCGATTGACGGCGACTCCGCCGCGGCCATGCGTTATACCGAAATACGCATGTCGAAAATCGCCCATGAACTGCTGGCCGATCTGGAAAAAGATACGGTTGACTATGTGCCGAACTATGATGGCACAGAGCAGATCCCTGACGTCATGCCAACCCGTATCCCCAACCTGCTGGTTAACGGATCTTCCGGTATCGCGGTCGGGATGGCGACCAATATTCCGCCCCATAACCTCACCGAAGTGGTGGACGGTTGTCTGGCCTATATTGACGATGAAAACATCAGCCTTGAAGGTCTGATGGAACACATTAAAGGGCCGGATTTTCCGACCGCCGCCATCATCAATGGTCGACGCGGTATTGAAGAGGCGTACCGCACCGGGCGCGGCAAGATTTACATTCGCGCGCGCGCTGAAGTGGAGGCCGATGCTAAAACCGGGCGCGAAACCATTATCGTGCATGAAATCCCCTATCAGGTGAACAAAGCGCGCTTGATTGAGAAGATTGCCGAACTGGTAAAAGATAAGCGTATTGACGGTATCAGCGCGTTACGCGATGAATCCGACAAAGACGGTATGCGTATCGTTATTGAGATCAAGCGCGACGCAGTGGGCGAAGTGGTGCTGAATAACCTCTACTCCCAGACGCAATTGCAGACTTCTTTCGGCATCAACATGGTGGCGCTGCATCAGGGCCAGCCGAAGATCATGCCGCTGAAAGATATTCTGGCCGCCTTTGTGCGTCACCGCCGCGAAGTGGTAACGCGCCGCACCATTTTTGAACTGCGTAAAGCCCGTGATCGCGCTCACATTCTGGAAGGTCTGGCGATTGCGCTGGCGAATATCGATCCGATTATCGAATTGATTCGTCGTGCGCCGTCACCGGCGGAAGCGAAAGCCGGGTTGCTTGCCCAATCCTGGGAACTGGGTACGGTGGCGGCGATGCTGGAGCGTGCGGGTGATGACGCCGCGCGTCCTGAGTGGCTGGAGCCGGAATTCGGTATCCGCGATGGCCGTTATTATCTGACCGAGCAGCAGGCGCAGGCGATTCTGGATCTGCGTTTGCAGAAACTGACCGGCCTTGAGCATGAAAAGCTGCTGGATGAGTACAAAGATCTGCTGACTCAGATCGCCGAATTGCTTTATATCCTCAACAGCCCGGAACGTTTGATGGAAGTCATTCGTGAAGAACTGGAAGCGATTAAAACGCAATACAGCGATGAGCGTCGTACTGAGATTACCGCGAACACCGCCGACATCAACATCGAAGATCTGATCAACCAGGAAGACGTGGTCGTGACCTTGTCTCATCAGGGGTATGTGAAATATCAGCCGCTGACTGACTATGAAGCCCAACGTCGTGGCGGGCGCGGCAAGTCCGCCGCGCGCATTAAGGAAGAAGATTTCATCGATCGTCTGCTGGTGGCCAATACCCACGATACGATCCTGTGCTTCTCCAGCCGTGGCCGCCTGTACTGGATGAAGGTGTATCAATTGCCGGAAGCCAGCCGCGGTTCCCGTGGCCGTCCGATCGTCAACCTGCTGCCGCTCGAAGCGGATGAACGTATCACTGCCATTCTTCCGGTGCGTGAATACGAAGAAGGTCGCCATGTGTTTATGGCCACCGCCAGCGGTACGGTGAAGAAAACCGCGCTGACCGAGTTCAGCCGTCCGCGCAGCGCTGGTATTATCGCCGTTAATCTGAATGACGGTGATGAACTGATCGGCGTTGATGTGACCGACGGCACAAACGAGGTCATGTTGTTCTCGGCGGAAGGTAAAGTGGTGCGCTTCTCTGAACAAGCGGTACGCTCTATGGGCCGCACCGCGACCGGGGTGCGCGGCATCAATCTGCAAGGCGAAGATCGCGTCGTTTCCCTGATTATTCCGCGCGGCGACGGCGATATCCTGACCGTGACGCAGAATGGTTTCGGTAAACGTACCGCCGTCAATGAGTACCCAACCAAGTCACGCGCCACGAAAGGGGTTATCTCCATCAAGGTCAGCGAGCGCAACGGTAAAGTGGTGGGCGCCGTACAGGTTGACGCCGCCGATCAGATCATGATGATCACCGATGCGGGAACGCTGGTTCGCACACGCGTGTCTGAAGTCAGTATCGTGGGCCGTAACACCCAGGGTGTGACATTGATCCGCACGGCGGAAGACGAAAATGTGGTGGGTCTGCAACGTGTTGCCGAACCGGTAGAAGATGAAGAGTTGGATGGCGTGGTCAACGTTGAAGGCGAAATCGCTGAAGACGAAGGCATGGCCGACGATATCGACAACGATGATGATGTGGCGGAAGACGACGAATAAGTCTCCGTTTTATCGATAGTAGCTTGAGCCGGCGTGTGATGCGCTGGCTTTTTTTATGCAGGATCGGTAGTGTATCGGCAGGGTTATGGCGCTGGTTAATCTTTTTCTCAATTCAACGGTATCCACTTGAAATATCTCGCCTCGTTCCATACGACATTAAAAGTTTCCCGTTACTTGTTTCGGGTGCTGGCAATTATGCTGTGGGTGCTTGGCGCGCTGATATCCGTGTTTTATATCAGTAATGCACTGAATAAAAAAGAATCAGAACTGCGTCAGGAATATAATCTGAGTTTCGATCAATCGCAGGGATATATTCGCCACGCCGCTGATATCGTCCGTGAGTTAAAATATCTGGCCGCCAACCGTCTGGTGGGGACGCCGGAAAAATCAGCGCGTCCGATAGAGGAAGATCCCGGCCTGTCCATTTATTCACTGGCGCCCGGCGCTGATTGCTTTACCGGCGATGAGGGAACTTACCATCCGCTGGAATCCTTAAGTGATTTCTTCAATGGTTGGCGAGAAAATTTTTCAGCCGTATACGATCTTAATCGGGTATTTTTTGTCGGCGGCGATCAACAGTGCATGGTGGATTTTGGCATTCGCAATCAGTCGCTGGATCGCGATAACCTGCTAAAAAATGTCCAGAATCGTTTTCAGGAACAGAAAAATGCGATTCAGACGCCAGCACGTGATGAAACCGTCTACTGGATTACGCCCGCACAGGTAGCCGATGTGGGGTATCTATACGCGCTGACGCCTATTTATGTGGGGAATAAGCTTGAAGTGATCATGGGAATTGAACAGACCATTCGTCTGGATGATTTCGTTTCAGTCGGTAAATTCCCGATCAGCGCACAATTGATTAACCAATATAACCAGCCCGTTCTACAGTTTTCCGAAGGAAAAGGCAGTTATATTCCTTCCGCCAGCACCAACCCGATAGATCATAACTATTTCGGCTATGTGAACGGGTATGATGAAATCATCCTGAAAAAGAGCCTGCCGCCCACGGCGTTCAGTATTATTTATTCGCTTCCTTTGAAGGTATTGTTGTCCCATATCAGTACGCTGATCATTAATATGGCGTTGCTCAATACGCTGTCAGCCATCTTACTGTTTGTACTGGCATGGATCTTTGAACGGAAAATGCTGTTGCCCGCCGAAGTGAACGCGTTCCAGCTAGAGGAAAATGAGCAGTTCAACCGTAAAATCGTCGCTTCCGCGCCGGTCGGCATCTGTATTCTGCGGATTAACGATGGCACGAATATTCTCAGTAATGAACTGGCGCATAATTATCTGCATTTGCTGACGCATGAAGATCGGCTGCGAATTACCCGTATTATTTGCGAGCAGCAATCGAAATTCGTCGATGTAATGACCAGCAGAAATCATCATTTGCAAATCAGCTTTGTACATTCCCGCTATCGTAACGAGAATGTGGCGATCTGTGTGCTGCTTGACGTTAGCGCGCGGGTGAAAATGGAAGAGTCGCTACAGGAAATGGCCAATGCCGCGGAGCAGGCCAGCCAGTCTAAATCGATGTTTCTGGCGACAGTGAGCCATGAATTGCGCACGCCGCTGTATGGCATCATCGGTAACCTGGATTTATTACAGACGAAAGCGTTGCCCAAGGATGTAAGCCGTCTGGTTGCGGCGATGAATAACTCTTCGGCGCTGTTATTGAAGATCATCAGCGACATTCTCGATTTTTCCAAGATTGAGTCAGAGCAACTGAAAATCGAACCCAGTGAGTTTGCGCCGCACGAAGTGATCAGCCACATCACCAGCAACTATTTGCCGTTGGTAGTGAAAAAACACCTTACGCTCTACTGTTTTATTGATCCGAATGTTCCTGTCAGCTTGTCGGGCGATCCGGTGCGTTTGCAGCAGGTGCTGTCCAACTTGTTAAGTAATGCCATCAAGTTCACCGATACGGGATGTATTATTTTTCAGGTGGGTTGCCGGGACGGTTATCTGGAATTTCTAGTGCGTGATACCGGCGTGGGTATCCAGTCGCGTGAAGCGGCGAAGCTGTTTGATCCCTTCTTTCAGGCCGGTAGCGGCGTGCAGCGCCATTTTCAAGGTACCGGGCTGGGGCTGGCGATTTGTGAGAAGCTGGTCAATCTGATGGACGGAGATATCTCGATCGAATCGGAGCCAGGGCTGGGCAGCCAGTTTGGTATCCGAATTCCGCTTTATAAAGCGCGTTATGTTCCGGTTTCCATCAATCCCTATCTGCAAGGGAAAACTTGCTGGCTGATGGTGCGCAATACCCGACTGGAGTCTTATCTGCTTGCCTTTTTGCAGGAACATGGCTTGTACGCTTTCCGTTATCAGCATCAGACCATCGGCAGCCATGATGTGATTATCAGCGATTATCCGGCGCCTGCATTATTCGATGCCTTTACGCGGATCGAGATCTGTGGCTCACATATGGGATCCGCGCAGGAAATCAGCCCTGGGTACTGGTTGCATAGCACCTCCATGCCGCAGTATTTGCCGGATTTGCTTGAAAGAATATATCGTCCGAAAACGAAAGACCTCTCATCCTCATTGTCCACGCCGCTGACCAATTATAACCGCACCGAAAATGGCGATATCATGATTCTGGTGGTGGATGATCATCCGATTAACCGACGGTTGTTGGCGGATCAGCTTGGTTCACTGGGGTATATGGCGATGACAGCCAATGACGGGGTTGATGCGTTGAGCGTGTTGGCTAAACATCATGCCGATATTGTGCTGACAGATGTCAATATGCCGAATATGGATGGTTACCGGTTGACTCAATGCTTGCGAGAGCAGGGACAACGCTTCCCGGTGATTGGCGTGACGGCGAACGCGCTGGCTGAAGAGCGGCAGCGCTGTCTACAGGCGGGTATGGACAACTGTTTATCCAAACCCGTCACACTGGATATTCTGCAACAAACGCTGTCCTATTACAGCGCAGAGGTGCGTCAATCCAGAGCAACCTCCGCAACCGGATAAACCGCCTTTCCTGTAACAGCGGGCGGAAAGCCAGCCATCCCCATCAGGCAACGGTGACCGTTGCCTGATTTCGCATCGGTCACCGACGGCTTTACTCGCTCTTTTCACTTGAGGCGGGACCGCCGTTGACGGAAGAGAGGTAGTTGAGTAGAGCGATATCGTTATCAACGCCCAGTTTGGTCATCGCTGATTTCTTTTGGCTGCTGATGGTTTTGATGCTGCGGTTGAGTTTCTTAGCAATCTCGGTTACCAGGAAACCTTCGGCGAACAGGCGCAACACTTCGCTTTCTTTCGGCGACAGACGTTTGTCGCCGTAGCCGCTGGAACTGATTTTTTCCAGTACTCTGGAGACGCTTTCCGGCGTAAATTTTTTGCCTTTCTGTAGTGCCGCCAATGCCTTAGGTAAGTCGGTCGGCGCACCCTGCTTCAGCACAATCCCTTCAATATCCAAATCCAGAACCGCACTTAAAATGGCCGGATTATTGTTCATAGTCAGAACGATAATGGAAAGATGGGGGAAGTGACGTTTGATGTATTTGATTAAGGTAATGCCATCGCCATATTTGTCGCCAGGCATGGACAAATCGGTAATTAATACATTGGCGTCCAGTTTTGGCAGATTATTGATCAGTGCGGTTGAATCTTCAAATTCACCCACAACGTTGACCCACTCAATTTGTTCAAGCGACTTTCTGATGCCAAAAAGGACAATAGGATGGTCGTCGGCAATAATTACGTTTAGATTACTCATCGGTTAGGTTACTCATATTGTTGGCTACCTTGCTGTAGTAATGCACTGACAAATCGTTCAATTTCATGAAGGTCATCTTGGATCTGTACACTGTCATGCGCGGTAATATGCTGTTCAAGCTGCTCACACAACTGTTTGCCGGGATAGAGATTCAACATGGCAAACACGCCTTTCAGCCGATGTGCCGTTTGCGAAAGTGACATAAAATCGTCATCTTCCGCTTCAGTATACAGTCTCTTTAAATCATCGGGAACTGTCTCAGTAAACAGCGAAAAATAGTCACTTGACGCCAATTGAGCAGCATAAAACGCCGTATCATGCTCATCCGCTGCCGACTCCGTATCCGCTGTCGCTTCCAGTTGCTGTTCAATCAGTTTCAATAAGGCTTCCAGCAAAAGCTGGCTGATATTGTAATTTGTCCGCAGCCGGTTTGGGGCCAGAGAAATTATCGTCAGATCATCGCTACTGAGTAATATAGAACCATCGGTGGCTCTTTCTGGATCGTCAGTGATGCAGATATCTATTTTCTCATTAATCTGCCGTTCATCATCAATGAAATAATTGGCGCCCCAGCCTGTCAGAAGATGACTGACAATGTGCTGTACTTCATCGGCGGTGATATCCAGCATTACCGTAATGCCGTCCAGCAGCTTTTCTTCCTCGACCGGAAGGGCGTCGGGCGTCATTTTTACCGTCACAATAAAGTGGGTGCCAAGCCCCGGTTTACTAGTAATATTCAACTGACCGCCAAGTTTATGACACAGTTGATTACACAGAAACAGGGTTAATCCTGAATTTTGTCCGAAGCGATCACTGGTGGTCGGATTAAGGAACGGGTGATGAAGGTTATCCTGTTCAGTTCCCGATATTCCTGCGCCGGTATCGCTGATTTGCACCATAAGCTGTTCCGGTATGCTTGGATCGGTGGTGACCGAAACGGTAATTTTGCCGTACTCCGTATTGGTAATGGAATAATTCAGCAACAATGACAAGGCCTTTTTCAGTAGTTCGCCATCACCGATAAATGTTTGATTGATATCAAGTTTATAGTGATTGAACAGGCAAAGCCCTTTCTGGTTAATTCGTGGCAGCCACTCCAAGAGCAGGCTATCTATCATCGCCAGCGGAGAGAAACTTTCATTAACGCGTTTCCACTCTTGAACTTCCAGCTTTTCTTGCAAGGCGATATTGTCCAGCAGTTCAATGGCACAGGCGATATCTAGCGTCAGTTGCTCAGTCAACTGCTGCCGCTCGCCCTCGTCATCGGTGTGGCGAATAGTCTGTAGATTTTTATCCAGTGACAGCAAGGGTTGTTTGAATTCGTGCAACAGGTTTTTAAACAGATGTTTTCTGGCCTGCACATTTTTCTCATATTCACGCTGGGCCAGTTGGAGCTTTCTATTCACCAGGATCTCTTTATCTTGCTCGCGCAGCAGGAACAGGCAATAGTCGGCGGAATATTGGCTACGGAACTGGCGAATTTCAAACATCTCATTATTCACTGTTACCTGAATCACCCCTTGATGTTCATCTGCCATATTAGCGACTTTTTGCAGACTCAGATGCGGTAATAAATGTTCCGCCAGTTCGTTTTGCACAATCACTTTGTTGCTGCCGAAGTCATAAATCAAGACACCCATCGGAATACGGGTGATAGTCTCATGATATATATTCAGCTGTTTACTCAGTTTGAGGGAGAGATCCTCTCCCGGAAGCGCATATTTCTGTCGGAAAAGATAGAAACCGGCAATGGCGAATATCAATAACGCCAGATTGAGTAAGAGCAGCCAGATATTACTGCGCAGGGTATCGGTAAGCAGCGTTTTTATCGGGATTTGAAAAACAATCTTCACCGGCGCATTCACCAGCGGCGACGATATTTCAAGCAGCGCGCCGCTTAACCGGGTAACTGACATATCTTCGCTGCTGCTGGTATCAAAACTTGTGGTTGAAGGCACATCCTGCCGCAACTGAAGACTTTCACGCGGCAGGGTGGACGGAATTAGATCGTTGATTGGTAAATCGAAAGCAAGAATGGTTGCCAGATGACCGGGCTGATTGAACGTGGTGCGCAGCGTGAAATAGTAATCGTTATAAAAACGCAGCTTACGGATCGGCGAGAAACTTTCCCGCTCATCCAGCGCGTTGGCCTGTTGAAGCATTTCCGTTCTGCGCGCCTCGGCGATAGCGGTAATGTAGCTGCCACGGAATTGAGATGAGATGTCCTTCAACGTTTGAGTCGAAATCATCGTCAGGCTGTTATCTATCCCGTTCAGATAATACATGGAGTAGACGTTAGTTTCCGCCCCCCACAGAATATCCAGCGTCCGGGAGATGCGGCGGACGGCATTCAGCGTTGATGTATCATGCTGACCAAATACCAGCGCGTCCGTTTTTTGACCATTCTTTTCCACGTAAAAGACATTGGGCATCAGGCTGATGGCGCTGACATCATTTTCGTCGGTGGACGATCCATTATTCAGACCGCCATAAATCTGATAAGTGAAAAAACGATAAGTATCAATGCGTTTTTGCATACCTTGCGTCAGATCGGTCAAGGCAAGTTTCTTTTCCGCCAGCCAGTTGCCGAGGTGATTATAGACAAACGTACCGGTTACGACGCACAGCAGTAAGGCGAGCAGAGCAAAATAACGCATGATGATGGCTGGCATTGATTAATGCTCCTGATGACGGGTAATGGCTCGTGCGCTGGCGCACACGATCAGCAACAGCAACGCGACGCAACCAAAAGCGAGCGACAGGCTGCTGAGTTGGGCGATAAACCCTAATAGCGTCGGGCCAACCAGAATACCAGCGTAACCTACCGTTGTAATGGAGGCGATAGCCAGATTCGCCGGCATGATTTTCTGATTACCCGCCGCACTGAACAGAATCGGCACTACGTTTGACGCGCCAATCCCCACCATGATGAAACCAAGAATCGATGTCAGCGCGTTGTCGATACTGATGGTCAACAGCAGACCCAATGCGGCGCAAAGGCTCCCGCCCGCCAGGATAGCGTAGCGTCCGAGGGCGTTGACCACTCGATCGCCGCTCAGTCTGCCGATGGTCATCGCCACAGAAAACGCGGCGTAGCCGATTCCGGCTTGCGCGCTGTTCAGATGGCGTTCGGCGGTTAAAAACAGCGCGCTCCAGTCCAGAATCGCCCCTTCCGCCAGAAACATGATGAAGCATAACACGCCGATAAACATGACCCAGCCGCGCGGGATCGCAAACATCGGGCCGCCTTCAGTGTTATTGGCGGCGCGCAACAGGTGTGCTTGCGCCACTGACATCAAGACCAGCAGCAAGGCGACAATAACCAATAGCGCCATCAGCGGCGACAGCCCCAGCCACAGCAAGGCGCTGACGCCGCCGGCGCCGACAATCCCGCCGACACTGAAGAAACCGTGAAAACCGGACATCATGGCCCGACCGCTTGCGCGTTCGACAATGACCGCCTGAATATTCATTGATACGTCAATCATGCCGATCGCCGCGCCAAAAAAGAGCAACGTAACGGCCATGACCGGGATGGTGTCGGCCTGCGTCAACATCGGCAGAATAACACACAGAAAAGCGCTGGCGGTCAGGATGATGGCTCGGCAGCCAAACTTGCTGGTGAGCAATCCGGTAAACGGCATCGCCAGCAGCGAGCCAATTCCCAGAGAGAGCAGCAGCATGCCTAAAGAAGCGTCGTTGATGTCCAACCGATGTTTAACAAAAGGAACCAGCGGCGCCCAGGCAGCCATAGCAAAGCCTGCGACAAAAAAACTGATGCGGGTGGCAGCCTGGGCTTTTCGGCCAGGTTGTTGTTCGGTACATAACGATGCGGAGTTCAGCGCTGTGCTCATTTCCTTGGCGACACTATCGGATAGACGTAATAAGGGCTTCTTTCTACCATAATTAACTTATTGAATCGAAGGATTCATGCTTTATCGACGATGCCGCGATAGATTATCAGATAAGTTAACGTAACTTGCGTGAAAGATGCTCACTTGCCGACCGATTATTGTGAACCTCGCCGCCCGTTGAACGGTGTGCTGTAACTCAGGGAGACGATATTATTTTCGGCGATATTTTTTTAAGAGATAGGGTTGTCAGCGTTAAAAAAAGCCGGTTACCAGGAACCGGCGAGGGAAATAAAAGCAAAATTAGAGCAATAATGATGAAAAGCTATTTTAGTTTTTACAGGTAAAACTGTTTTGTCGTTTCATGCGATCGAAATGCCGATCTTAATCGATATATGACATCCAGAACGGGATAATCACTGTCGGTGACTACATAACAAAAGAAAATGGGCGCGAATATAAAAAATGGCAAGTCTTTTAAGATGATTGGTTGTTTTTTAAATATCAATTGGTTATGGTTTTTTTTGCGCCACGATTTATACGTTAAATAATTCAAGCCGCCGGAGGGCGGCAAGTGGAAAAATCGCGGTTAACTGACTAAAATAGATGACCCAGGCGGCTGGGTGCGGCTAATTTTTCTGCAATTTGAAGTGTGGCAGGTATATATTTGTTGGGTCGGGTTTTACCGGCTTTATTAATGGGTTTTTAATAAGTTCATTTAACGAAAATTAATTTTAACGATAGCTGAAATGGTTATTTTATATCATAGTGAACATTTCCATTTGAAATGGCGTTTATTAGCATCACTTAAGCGCGACGATGTATATCTTCTTTTTTTCCTTAGTAATCTCTCATTATCCTCAATAACCTCTCACCCAAAACGTTTTTTTTTGCCGTATAATCCTGTGTTTTACGCTAGTTGCCGGGGTTAGGGTGAAACAATTTTCCGACCTGTTGCGTCATATGCAGCAGGATTTACGCCAACCACAACCTGAGCGAGCGGGGTTCGGACAGATAACACGTTCATTGACGCTCAGCGAACCGTCTGAGCTATTGTCATGGCTGGCTACGCAGCCTGCGTATCCGCAGTTCTACTGGCGGCATCGCCAGGATAGTGAAGAAGCCGCGGTGTGTGGGCAGGTTTGTGGATTTCATCATATTCAGGAAGCGGAAGATTTTCTTGTGCGGCATGGCGGCGACCACCCTGTGCGCGTCTGGGGATTGAATGCCTTTGACCAGACGCCGCGTGATCCTCGTTCCGGCATATCCCCCGGCTATCTTTTTCTGCCCCGGGTGGAGCTATTGCGGCAGGGAAATACGTTAAGCCTGCGAGTGAATTTATTCAGTGAGACATCACTCAGGCAGGATGCGGATAAAGCCGCGGCGTTCATCAAGTTCTTGCTGCCGATGCGTCCGTTGCCGCCTTTACAGGCACAAGCGAGCAACGTCGATCATCAACCGGATCGTCAGCACTGGCGTAATCTGCTGCAACTGGCGCTGCACAATATCGCGGCTGGAGAAATGGAGAAGGTGGTGTTGGCGCGAAAGACCACCCTGACGCTGAAACAGCCGTTGCAGGCGACCACCTTTATGGCCGCCAGTTGCGCGGCGAATCATCACTGTTTTCATTTTATGCTGGCGCACGATGCGCGACAGGCTTTTCTCGGTTCCAGCCCGGAGCGGCTTTATCGTCGTCACGAAACACAGCTTGAAACCGAAGCGTTAGCCGGCACGGTCGCCAGCGATAAATGTGATGAAAAAGCGGCGGCATTGGCGCAGTGGCTGATGAAAGACAGCAAAAACCAATGTGAGAACATGTTGGTGGTGGACGACATCTGTCAGCGGTTACAACAGTCGGCGTTGTCGCTGGATGTCATGCCGCCGGAAGTAGTGCGGCTACGCAAAGTACAGCATTTGCGCCGCACGATCCAGGCAACGCTGAGACAGTCTTTTGATGCCGCGTGCCTTGACGATTTGCAGCCGACCGCCGCCGTCGCCGGTTTGCCCAGGCACATCGCCCGGCGCTTCATTACCGGGCACGAACCATTCGATCGCGGCTGGTACGCGGGTTCCGCCGGTTATCTGTCCCGTCGCCAGGCGGAATTTTGCGTCGCACTGCGTTCGGCGCAAATCCATGACAACATGTTGACCCTGTATGCCGGGGCTGGGATTGTGGCCGGATCTGATCCAGAGCAAGAATGGCAGGAGTTGGAAAATAAGATCGCGGGCCTCAAATCACTGTTAGACGGCGATATGTCATAGTTTTGTTTTATCTTTGTTGTACCCGGCACGGGTTTATATCAAAGTTGGCGCTATGAAAAAAAATATAATTACCGTCAGAAACCGCAACCTGAGCTTTTGAGTAAATCATGGCAACAAGTGTATTTAATCGTCGCTGGGCCGCGTTGCTGCTTGAAGCGCTGACCCGTCATGGCGTCCGCCACATTTGCATCGCGCCCGGTTCCCGTTCTACGCCGCTGACTCTGTCGGCGGCCAATCATCGTACGTTGCTGTGTCATACCCATTTTGACGAGCGGGGGTTGGGGCATTTGGCTTTGGGGCTGGCAAAAGCCGCTCATGAGCCGGTCGCCATTGTGGTGACTTCCGGTACGGCGGCGGCGAATCTATATCCGGCGATCATCGAAGCGGGTTTGACCGGGGAGCGGCTGGTGGTGCTGACGGCGGATCGTCCTCCCGAATTGATTGATTGCGGCGCGAATCAGGCTATCCGTCAACACGGACTGTATGCGTCTCACCCGACTGTCTCGTTGGATTTGCCGCGCCCGACGCCGGATATTCCCGCCAGTTGGTTGGTTTCCTCGCTGGATAGCGCGATGGCGCAACTGACGCACGGGGCGTTGCACATTAACTGCCCCTTTGCCGAACCGCTGTACGGCGCCGATGATGAGGACGCTTTTCGGGACTGGCCGTTGACGCTGGGTGACTGGTGGCAAAGCGAGACGCCCTGGCTGCGGGAAATGCGTCAGATCACGTTGGCGGTACAGACGGATTGGCGCCAATGGCGGCAAAAACGCGGCGTAGTGATCGCTGGCCGGCTCAGTCCGGCGCAAGGGGCGCAAGTGGCGCGGTGGGCGTGCGAATTAGGTTGGCCGTTACTTGGCGATGTGCTGTCGCAAAGTGGTCAGCCCTTGCCTTGCGCGGATATCTGGCTGGCGAATCCGGCGGCGCTGGCGCAATTGCGACAGACTGAAATCGTGGTGCAATTTGGCGGCAGCCTGACTGGAAAGCGGTTGTTGCAGTGGCAGGAACAGTGTCAGCCGCAGGAATTCTGGCTGGTGGATGCGTTGCCGGGGCGACTTGATCCCGCGCATCATCGTGGTCGTCGCCTGGTTGCCGATGTCAGTGACTGGCTGACGGCGCACCCGGCGTTGACGCAACCCCCCTGGGCGGATGATTTGAGCCACATCGCTCGCCATACCCAGCAGCAGGTCGCCGCCTGTCTGCGTGATTGCTTTGGCGAGGCGCAACTGGCGCAGCGACTTCCCGAACTCTTGCCTCCCGATGGGCAACTGTTTGTGGGCAACAGTCTGGTGGTGCGTTTGATCGACGCGCTGGCGCAACTGCCTTTGCAATACCCGGTATACGGTAACCGCGGCGCCAGCGGTATTGATGGATTGATCTCGACGCTGGCCGGCGTTCAGCGGGCGACGGGCAAAGCGACGCTTGGGATCGTGGGCGATCTTTCCGCCTTGTACGACCTCAATGCGTTGGCTTTACTGCGTCAGGCGCCCGCGCCGCTGGTATTGATCATCGTGAATAACAATGGCGGACAGATTTTCTCGCTGCTGCCGACGCCGGTCGCGCAGCGGGAAGCCTTTTATTGTATGCCGCAACACGTTGAATTCGGTCATGCCGCCGCCATGTTCGGCCTCAATTATGTGCGCGCCGAATGCTGGGAGACGCTGGCGGATGCCGTCGCCAGTAGCTGGGCGCGGGGCGGCGTCACGGTGCTGGAAGTGGTGGTGCCGCCCAAAGATGGCGTGGAAACGCTCAACGCGTTGGTTTCGCAGGCGGCGTTATGGTCGTATTGAGTTGTCAACGAATTACGCCGGTGAAAGTATCGCCCGCACAGCCGTGGCTGGTTTGTCTGCACGGACTGCTGGGCAGCGGTGAAGACTGGCGGCCTATCATCCCGTTTTGTGGCGACTGGCCGCTGTTGCTGGTGGATTTACCGGGACACGGCGCATCGCAGCGCGTGGCCGCCGGTGATTTTGCGCAACTCAGCCAACAACTGGCGCTGACCATTGCGCAGCAAGGCATCGAACGTTATTGGTTGCTGGGTTATTCGCTGGGCGGGCGGCTTGCCATGTATCATGCCTGTTGCGCACAGCCGCGCGCAATGCAAGGTCTGTTGGTGGAAGGCGGCAATCCGGGGCTTGACGCGGCGCATCTGCGTGAGGCGCGCTTAGCGCACGACCTTGGTTGGGCGCGGCGCTTTCGTCATGAGACGCTGGAAACCGTGCTGGACGATTGGTATCGGCAGGCGGTGTTCGCCGATCTGGATGCCGGACAGCGCAATGCTCTGGTCGCCTTGCGCCGTCACAATCATGGCGCGGCGGTGGCGGCAATGCTGGAAGCCACCTCGTTAGGGCGTCAGCCCTGGCTGGTGGACAAACTTCGGCGGTTGGTTATCCCCTTTGGTTATCTGTGCGGCGTCAGAGACCTGAAATTTCAGACGCTGGCAATGCAATATGGTCTGCCATTAATGCGCGTGGCGCAGGCCGGCCATAATGCGCATCAGGCGAATCCGGCGGAGTACGCCGCCCGGATATTTTCTTTTATTTCGCATCCCGTTAAGGATTAATACTTATGCTTTATCCCAGTGAAGAACTGCTTTACGCCCCGGTGGAATGGCACGATTGCAGCGGCGATTTCACCGATATCCTGTTTCACAAATCGACGGACGGCATCGCCAAAATCACCATTAACCGCCCGCAGGTGCGTAACGCCTTTCGCCCGCAAACGGTAAAAGAGATGATCCACGCGCTGGAAAATGCGCGTTACGACGACGGGATTGGCGTAATTATTCTGACGGGCATGGGCGATAAGGCATTCTGTTCCGGCGGCGATCAGAAAGTACGAGGCGACTACGGCGGCTATCAGGACGACAGCGGGGTACATCATCTGAACGTGCTGGATTTTCAGCGTCAGATTCGTACCTGTCCGAAACCAGTGGTGGCGATGGTGGCGGGTTATTCCATCGGCGGCGGTCATGTGCTGCATATGATGTGCGACCTAACGATTGCGGCGGACAATGCTGTTTTCGGCCAGACCGGGCCGCGGGTGGGATCTTTTGACGGCGGCTGGGGCGCGTCTTATATGGCGCGTATCGTCGGTCAGAAAAAAGCGCGTGAAATCTGGTTCCTGTGCCGTCAGTATAATGCGGCTCAGGCGCTGGATATGGGACTGGTTAATACCGTGGTTCCGTTGGCCGAACTGGAAAAAGAAACCGTTCGCTGGTGCCGCGAAATGTTGCAAAACAGCCCGATGGCGCTGCGTTGCCTGAAAGCGGCATTGAATGCCGACTGCGACGGGCAGGCCGGGTTGCAGGAACTGGCGGGTAACGCCACCATGCTGTTTTATATGACTGACGAAGGTCAGGAAGGCCGCAATGCCTTTAATGAAAAACGTCAGCCGGATTTCAGCAAATTCAAACGGAATCCGTAATGCGCCAGGCTAAGCTTTATCGTTACCGGGTGCCGATGGAAGCGGGTGTGGTGTTGCGTAACCAGCGCCTGAAAACCCGCGACGGGCTGATCGTCTGTCTGCAACAAGGCGAACGGCAAGGCTGGGGTGAGATTGCGCCGCTGCCGGAATTCAGTGTGGAAACGCTGGCGCAAGCGGAATGCGCCGCGCACCAACAACTCACGCGTTGGCTGGCGGGAGAAGCCTGGTCCGACGATCTGCCGCCGTCCGTCGCGTTCGGCCTGAGTTGCGCTCAGGCCGAACTGGAGCAACGCTTGCCGATGACGGCGGATTACCGCAAAGCGCCATTGTGCAACGGTGATCCTGACGAATTGTTCGCCACGTTGCAGGCCTTGCCTGGTGAAAAAGTGGCGAAAGTGAAAGTCGGTCTGTATGAGGCGGTGCGCGATGGCATGATCGTCAATGTGTTGCTGGAAGCGCTGCCGGATCTGAAGTTGCGTCTGGACGCCAACCGCAGCTGGACACGCGCCAAAGCGGATGGCTTTGCCCGTTATGTCGCGCCCGCCCTGCGTTCCCGTATTGCATTTCTGGAAGAGCCTTGCAAAACCCGTCAGGAATCCCGCGAATTTGCGCAGGAAACCGGGATTAACATCGCCTGGGATGAAAGCGTGCGCGAAGCGGATTTCCGGGTGGAGGCCGAACCGGGCGTGAGCGCGATCGTGATCAAGCCTACGTTGGTGGGCAGCCTCGCCCGCTGTCGGCAACTGGTGCAACAGGCGCATCAGGCGGGATTAACGGCGGTGATCAGTTCCAGCATTGAATCCAGTCTGGGGCTGACGCAACTGGCGCGGTTGGCGCATTGGTTGACGCCAGAGACTATCCCCGGTCTTGATACGCTGGATCTGATGCAGGCGCAGGTCATACGTCCGTGGCCGGCAAGCACTTTGCCGTTGTTGGCGGTTGAGCAACTGGAAGCGGTATGGCAATCCTGACCGACTGGCCCTGGCGTTACTGGGCTAAGCAGACGCCGCGTTCTGTCGCGTTAATCGACGGAGAGACGCGCTGGGATTGGCGGCAGTTTGCTCAGCGGGTCAATCAGTTGGCCGCCGGTTTTGCCCGGCAAGGCGTGACGCCCGGTTGCGGCGTGGCGCTGCGCGGCAAAAACAGCGGCATGATGTTGTGCTGCTATCTGGCGCTATTGCAGTGCGGCGCGCGATTGTTGCCGCTTAACCCGCAACTGCCCGGATCCTTCATCGATGACCTGCTGCCTTCGCTCGATATGCAGTACGGCGTGTGTCTGGATGGGCAACCGTTGCCCGGTGATTTGGTCGCCTTGTCCTGTGTTTCCGATGATCCTTCCTCTGCGTTGCAATTCGTTCAGCGGCGCTGGCAGCCAGCGCAACTGGCGACACTGACGCTGACGTCGGGTTCCAGCGGATTGCCTAAAGCCGCCGCGCATACTTTTTCCGCCCATCTTGCCAGTGCGCAGGGCGTGCTGGAGATGATGGCTTTCTCGGCGGCGGATAGCTGGTTGCTGTCGCTGCCGCTATTTCATGTTTCCGGGCAAGGGATTGTGTGGCGCTGGCTGGCGATCGGGGCAGCCATTGTGGTGCGGGAGCAACAATCGCTGGCATCCGCGCTGCGCGATTGTACTCACGCTTCGCTGGTGCCGACGCAGTTATGGCGACTGTTAGCGCAAAATACGCTGCCCCCGTCGTTGCGCTCGGTATTGCTGGGCGGCGCGATGATCCCGCAGGCGCTGACGCGGCAGGCCGAATCCCTCGGCGTGCGCTGTTGGTGCGGCTATGGTCTGACGGAACTGGCGTCGACGGTGTGCGCCAAACGCGCCGATGGTCGGCCTGGCGTCGGGTTGCCGCTGCGCGGGCGTGAAATTCGTTTGCTCGGCGAGGAAGTGTTGTTGCGCGGCAGCACGCTGGCGTCGGGCTATTGGCGTGATGGCCGACTGCTTCCGCTGACGGATGCGCAGGGGTGGTTCCACACACGGGATCGCGGCGCTTTCGATGAAGGCGAGTGGCGTATTCTTGGGCGTCTGGATAACCAGTTTTTCAGCGGCGGGGAAGGCGTTCAACCGGAAAATATTGAAACGGTGCTGCTGGCGCATCCTGATATCCAGCAAGCCTGTGTGGTGCCGGTGGATGACGCCGAGTTTGGTCAGCGGCCCGTTGCGGTGCTCGACGTCTCAGGCGCCGCCACGCTGACGGACATCCGTGACTGGCTTGCGCCGCAGCTAGCCGGATTTCAGCGCCCGGTCGCCTATTTTTTACTGCCTGCGGAATTGAAAAATGGCGGAATTAAAATCTCCCGTCAGCAGGTGAGCGCGTGGGCGCAGGCAAACTACCAAAAGATCTGAGCCGGTGATGGCGCATGGCAGATATGACGATATTTTCTGTTGATTAAAAGAGTAAATCGGGTTTCAGGATGATTTTATGCTGGAGCGTCGGGGTGGTTGCGGTAAAATCGCTGAAGATATCAATAGGTTTTGTTCGTGCGTTTACTATTTTAAGGATATTGAGATGAAAAAGTTTGTCATTGCCTGCGCTGGAAGTTTGCTGCTGGTCAGCGCTTCAGTACATGCCATTAGCCTTTCCGGGGAGGCGGGACGTGACTATTCCGGCGCCAGTGTCGGTTTTGGTTTGGGCGTACCCGGATTGGGCGCTAACGTAAGTTATGCGCACGGCGACAGCAATAACGACGTCTACGGATTTGGATTGGGCTATACCGTTCCTGTCGGCGTGTTGAAACTGACGCTCGGCGGCAAAGCGTTGTATCTGAATCAGGATCGCGGCAGCGATGGTCATGCGCTGGCGTTGGGCGGTGGTCTGCAATGGCCAATTAACCGTTACTTCTCTGTCTACGGCGAAGGCTATTATTCCCCGGATGCCTTTTCCAGCCATGTCGATTACTACGTTGAAGGCAAAGCCGGCGTTCGCTGGCAGGTCTTCGGCCCGTTGAATGTGGATGTGGGCTATCGCTACATCAACCTGGCGGGTGAACGCGGTCGTTCCGATAACAAACTGGCTGACTCTGCTTATGTCGGTGTCGGTCTGAATTTCTGATAGTTACCGGTAAAGAACCGCATTAAGAGCGTGACGATTCACGCTCTTTTTACATCTGCAAGCCGTCAGTAACGCTATCGGAAAGAAACATTTTCTTTTACTAAAGTTGTCTTTCACCAACCGAGTTTCTAAAGTGAGTAGGGCGTAATCACGAGGAGCAAACGATGCTTAGGGTTGAGATGTTATGTACCGGCGATGAAGTGCTGCATGGTCAGATTATTGATACCAATGCGGCTTGGCTGGCGGATTACCTGTTTCAGGCCGGACTGCCGATGACCAGCCGGATGACGGTGGGAGACGATCTCGATGCCCTGGTGACGGCGATTACCCAACGGAGTCGGATTGCGGATGTTTTGATCGTCAATGGCGGGCTGGGGCCGACCAGTGATGATCTCAGCGCGTTGGCGGCGGCTACCGCTGCGGGAGAAGGGCTGGTTGAACATGCCGAATGGCTGGCCCGGATGGAGGTTTTCTTTACCGAACGGGGCCGGGTCATGGCGCCCAGCAACCGCAAGCAGGCGCAGATCCCCGCCAGTGCCGAAATGGTGGACAATCCCGTGGGGACGGCATGTGGTTTTGCGTTGCGACTCAATAAATGCCTGATGTTTTTTACCCCTGGCGTGCCATCGGAATTCAAGGTGATGGTGGACCAACAGATCATGCCGCGGCTGCGCGATCGTTTTGCTATCTCCGCGCCGCCACTATGTTTGCGATTAACCACGTTTGGTCGTTCTGAAAGCGATCTGGCTAGTCAACTAGATGGACTGGCTCTCCCGCCGGATGTCGTATTGGGTTACCGCTCCGCCATGCCGATCATTGAATTGAAGCTGACCGGGCCAGCCTCGCAACGGGCGGCAATGGAATCGTTGTGGGAGCAGGTTCGCGCCGTTGCGGGTGAAAATGCGCTCTTTGAAGGAACTGAGGGGTTGCCAGCCCAGCTAGCACGGCGGTTGCGTGATCGTAATCTGTTATTGGCAATCAGTGAGGATTTTACCGCCGGGCTGCTGAACTGGCGATTGCAGTCGGCCAGTGTCCCACTGGCGGGCGGCGAACTACGGGTAAACGATGATGTGCTGAATTTACCGCTGTTTGCCGAGGAAACAGGTCAACTGGCGGAGCGTCACGGCGCACCGCTGGCGTTGCGGATCGGAGGCAGACGAGATGACCAGTTGATGATTGCCTTGCATACGCCGCAAGGTTCATTCGCTCAAATGATACAATACAACGTTCCCCGTTATAGTCTGAACACGCATCAGGATGTGGTGGCGATGCTTGCCATGAACATGTTGCGGCGCTGGCTGAATGATTGGCCGGTTTACGGTGGTCACGGTTGGATCAACGTGGTGGAAACGTTGGCGTAATTTTTTTTATTTTCCCCTGGTGGGCTTTGTCGTGGATGTTTACTGGTTTTCCATTACTGATGTTACAGGATGAATGAATATGACGTTAAAACTAAAGATCTGGTTGGGGGGGGCGCTGTTGTCCGTTACGGCGATGGCATTTTCTCCCTCGGTATGGGCTCACGCTCATTTGAAAAGCCAGATCCCGGCAGCCGACAGTATTGTTGAAACCGCGCCCGACACGCTCATGCTCACTTTTTCGGAAAATATCGAACCGGCGTTCAGCGGCGTTGAGATCGTCGATGACGCCAGGCAATCACTATCGGTCAGCAACACTTCGGTTATGCCTGAAACCCGCAATCAGATGAATGTAACGCTGACGAAACCGTTGGCAAGCGGGCGCTATCAGGTTAACTGGCATGTTCTGTCAGTTGACGGTCATAAACTGAAAGGCAGTTACCGTTTTGCGGTGAAGTAGTTCGTGGTGCTGGACAGTCTCTATGTGGCGTTGCGCTGGGGATATTTTTCCGCCTTGATGCTGACCACCGGCAGCGCGTTTTATGTCGTCTGGTTGGCTCAGGGCGATTTCAGGCATTATCTGGCTGAACGACTGGCGCGGGTATTGCGAATTACCCTGTGGATGACGCTGGGGTGCGCCAGCGCGATTCTGTCGCTGCAACTGGTCATCATGAGCGGCGACTGGCGCAGCCTGACGGATAGCGCTATCTGGCAGGCTATGCTGAGCACCATGAGCGGCAGGGGATGGCGCGCGCAGGTTTTGCTGTCGCTGCTGGCGTGTCTGGGATTGGCCGCGCATGGCGTTTCCCGCTATCGGCTCATCTTGCTGGTCTGCGTGACGCAGTGGTGCGGCATGGCGTATATCGGACACGCGGCGGCGCTGGAAGGCGGGTTGGGCATGATTCAGCGGATTAATCATGTGCTGCATTTGATCTCGTCGGCACTCTGGGCCGGCGGCCTGCCTCCGCTGTTCTGCCTGATGGTCGCGGGACGCAATCCGGCAACGCGCAGGGATGCCATTGCCACCATGATGCGTTTTTCCCGTTACGGCCATGTCTGGGTGATGTTGAATATCGTCACCGGCCTGATCAGCGGCTGGTTGTTATTGGGTTGGCCGCCGCCAGTCAGCCTGTACAGCGGGTTGTTGTTGGCTAAGGTGATGTTGGTGTTGATGATGATCGCGCTGGCATTGTTCAACCGCTATTGGCTGGTTCCCCGGCTGGGACGAGTGAAGGGCGAATCGCTGTTGCCTAAGCTGGTGACCTACATTTGGCTGGAAATTGGGCTGGCGGCGTTGGTGTTGCTGCTGGTGAGTTATTTCGCCACCTTGTCGCCTTACCCGGCGTGACGTATTCAGATCGCAATGGCACGACTATCCGAATAGATATCGTGCCGTTACGTCTGGCTGCCGGGCTGAAATCAGTAAAGCAGAGAGTAAAGCTGGCGGCGGTAGCGGGCGGCCAGTGCGTCGCCGGTGCCCAGCGCGGCCATAATATCCATCAGCGTCTTGCGCGCGTTGCCTTCGGCGGCGCCCAGATCTTTTTTCAGGAAGCCCATCAACAACTCAAGGGATTCTTCGTTACGCCCAACCTGATGCAGTTGCAACGCCAGTTGCACCGCCAGTTGCGCGTTTTGCGGATCAGCATTCAACTGCTGCTGTAGTTGTTGAATTTCCGGCGTATCGGCAGCCTGCCTGAGCAATTCAATCTGCGCTACCAGGCCGTGATAACGGGTATCCTGATCCTGCAAGGGAATCGTCGCCAATACCGCTTCGGCATCTTCGCTGCGATTAAGTTGAATCTGCGCTTCCGCCAGCATCAGGCCGATGTCGCTGCGCTGTTGGCTTAACTGCCAGGCTTCTCTGAGCAACGGCAAGGCTTGCGGCAAATTGCCTTCCTGAATCAACTGCTGCGCTTCGGCGACTTTCAACTCTTCTTCTTTCGGCAGCGCGCGCTGCAACAGTTCACGCACCGCTTCTTCCGGTTGAGGCCCCTGAAAACCATCCAAAGGCTGGCCGTCTTTAAACAGATAAACAGTGGGAATGGCGCGCAGGCCGAATTGGGCGGCGACGCGTTGTTCCGCATCGCAATCGACTTTTGCCAGAATAAATTGTCCGGCGTATTCCTGCGCCAGTTTGTTCAGTACCGGTTCCAGTTGCAGGCAGTGCTGACTGCGTTCAGACCAGAAATAAAACAGTACGGGCAGGGTCGCGGAATCTTCCAGCAACTGATGCAGGTTGGATTCGTTGACATCGATAATATTGGCTTGTTGTTCTAGCATAATGCGTTCTCTCTTATCCTCGTCCGTTTTGGCATAGGTGGGGGCGAAATGCGCCACTTCAAGCCAAATGTCAGGAACGGAGCCGTAATACATGATCCAGTAAGCGTCCGGGCAGCAAACGGCGCAGCCATGACATCGAATGCGCAATCACTGTCACCGGGTAACGCAGCTTTGGCCGCGGGCTTTCCAGCGCGTGATGCAGTTTAGGCAATATGGCTTCCGGCGGCAGCGTAAATCGTTGGGCGATACCGGGGTTGGTGACCGGATTATCCGTTTGCGCCTGAGCGACATTATCGGTAAAACGCGTGCTGATTGGGCCGGGTTCAATCAGGCTGACGTGCAACCCGCTGCCATACAGTTCCATTCGCAGCGTATCCGACCACGCTTCCAGCGCGAATTTGCTGGCGGCATACGCGCCGCGTCCCGGCGTGGCGACCAACCCCATCACCGAGCTGGTCTGAATAATTCGGCCTTCGCCGTGGGGCAGCATGGCGGGCAACAGCCGTTGCGTCAACTGATGCGTGCCGAACAGATTGCTGGCGAACTGTTGTTCAAGCTGCTGGCGCGAGAGGCTGTTCAGCGGCCCGTATACGCCGTATCCGGCGTTATTGAACAGGGCATACAGCCGGTTATCGGTCAACCGGATCACCTCCGCGGCGGCTTTCTCCACGCTGGCGGCGTCATCCAGATCCAGTTCAATCCCTTCCAGACCCAGCGCGGTCATTCGCGCCGCGTCCTCGGCCCGACGGCAGGCGGCAAGCACACGGTAGCCGCGTTGTTGCAGATCCTGAGCGGCAATCAGACCGATACCGCTGGAACAACCGGTAATCAAAACCGTTTTTTGCATAACTTTACCTAATTCAAAAGCCCTATTTATCAAGACTCATGGTTAACTAAGGGTTCAAGCTGTTTTGCCATCCAGTCAGCGATAAAGGGCTGGGCGTCACGGGTTGGATGGATGCCGTCTTCCATGATCCATTCGGTTTTTTGATAGATCTGCTCCATAAAGAAAGGCAACAGCGGAAGATCAAACTGCTGCGCCAGCCGTGGATAGATGGCGCTGAACGATTCAGTATAGCGGCGTCCGTAGTTGGTCGGCAGACGGATTTGCATCAGCAGCGGTTCGGCTTTGGCCTGCCTGACCAGCGTGATGATTTTGGTTAGATCCTGCTCGATATTTTGCGCGGGAAACCCCCGTAGCCCATCATTGCCGCCAAGTTCGATCAGAACCCAGCGCGGCTGATGTTGTTTCAGCAAGGCCGGAAGACGCGCCAGCCCTTGGGCGGCGGTATCTCCGCTGATGCTGGCATTAACGATGTTGGCGTTTTTCCGCTGTGTCTGCCACTGTTTGTCTAACACGGCAGGCCAGGCCTCGGTCGCCGGCATCTGGTAGCCCGCACTGAGGCTATCGCCCAGAATCAATAAAGTGTCCGCCGCGAAAGCGCGGACACTGCATAATCCCAGAAGGAAAAGGACGAATACATGTTTGCGAAAACCAGTCCAGCGAGTGCTATGCCAACCAAAACCGGACCTGTGGAAAACATTCTTGAAGTTCATCATCTTAGTAAGCACGTTGGTCAAGGGGATAATCGGCTTTCCATCCTTACCGGAGTTGAGCTGATTGTCAAACCTGCGCAGACAATTGCGTTGATCGGCGAGTCCGGTTCGGGGAAATCGACGCTGCTGGGGATCCTGGCCGGTCTGGATGACGGCAGTGAAGGCGAAGTCAGCCTGATGGGAGAATCACTGAGCAAACTGGATGAGGAAGGGCGCGCCGCGCTGCGCGCCAGAGACGTGGGGTTTGTTTTTCAGTCTTTCATGTTGGTGCCAACGTTGAATGCGCTGGAAAATGTCCAGCTTCCCGCGCTGTTGCGCGGCGAGAGCGATAGCCACAGCCGAGGGCAAGCCGCGCAACTATTGCAGCAATTAGGGCTGGGTGAACGCTTACATCATCTGCCGGCCCAGCTTTCCGGCGGCGAGCAACAACGCGTCGCGCTGGCGCGGGCGTTTAGCGGTCGTCCTAAAGTGCTGTTTGCCGATGAACCAACCGGCAATCTGGATCGTAAAACCGGTGAGCGGATTGTCGATCTGTTGTTTTCTCTCAATCGAGATTACGCCACCACGCTGATTCTGGTCACTCACGATGAACAACTTGCCGCCCGCTGCGAGCGCCGCTTGCGGCTGGTTGATGGCAAGCTGAGGGAGGATGCATGATCTGGCGGTGGTTTTGGCGTGAATGGCGTTCTCCTTCTTTATTGATTGTCTGGCTGGCGTTAACGCTGGCCGTGGCTTGTGTGCTGGCGCTGGGGACGATCAGCGATCGCATGGAAAAGGGGCTGAGCCAGCAGAGCCGTGATTTTCTGGCGGGCGATCGGGTGCTGAGGGCTGCGCGTCCGGTGGCGGAAGAGTGGCTTGCGCAAGCGCAACAGCAAGGATTGACGCTCAGCCGACAGATTTCTTTCATGACCATGACGTTCGCGGACGATACGCCGCAACTGGCGCGGGTAAAAGCGACCGACCAGCTTTATCCGTTATACGGCGAGTTGCAGACGCGGCCAGCCGGTTTGCGTGTTGCGCCCGGCACAGTGCTGGTGGCGCCAAGATTGCTGGCGTTGCTGGGGTTGAAGGTCGGCGACATGTTGGATGTGGGGGACACTTCCCTGCGGATTAGCGGGGAACTGATTCAGGAACCTGACGCCGGCTTTAATCCGTTTCAAACGGCGCCGCGTATTCTGATGAGCCTGGAGGATGTGGAAAAAACCGGCGCCATCCAGCCCGGCGGCCGCATTACCTGGCGCTATATGTTTTCAGGAAATGAGCAGCAAATCAGTGAATTCAGCGCTTTTATCAAGCCGTTGCTCAAGCCCGATCAGCGCTGGTACGGCATGGAGGATTCCGAAGGCACGCTGAGTCAATCGTTGAAGCGTTCGCAGCAATTCCTGTTGCTTTCGGCTTTGTTGACGTTGTTGTTGTCCATCGCGGCGGTGGCGGTTTCGATGAGCCACTATTGTCGGAGTCGCTATGATCTGGTGGCGGTGCTGAAAACGCTGGGGGCCGGCAGAACGGCGCTACAGCGGCTGATTGTCGGCCAATGGCTATCGGTGCTGGGGTTGGCGGCGTTGTGCGGCGGCCTTGTCGGGCTGGGATTTGAAGCGCTGTTGATGAAAATGCTGGCGCCGGTGTTGCCCGCGGCGCTGCCCGCCGCAGGGTGGTGGCCGTGGGTATGGGCGCTGGGTTCGCTGGTGTTGATTTCACTACTGGTCGGATTGCGTCCCTATCGCCTGTTGCTGGCGACACAACCGCTACGCGTGTTACGTCAGGATGTGGTGGCGAACGTCTGGCCGTTGCGCTATTACCTGCCGGTGGTGTTGGCGATTGTGGTGGGTCTGCTTGCCATACTGTCCGGCGGCAGCCCGCTGCTGTGGGCCGTGTTGGGCGGCATGGCGGTGCTGTCGCTGCTCCTGGGGGTGATTGGCTGGGGCGGATTGCTATTGTTGCGCCGCCTGACGGTGCGGCGGCTGTCAATGCGGCTGGCGATTAACCGTCTGCTGCGTCAACCCTGGTCGACGCTCAGCCAACTGGCGGCTTTTTCATTATCGTTCATGTTGCTGGCGTTGCTGTTGGTGATGCGGGGAGATTTACTGGATCGCTGGCAACAGCAGTTGCCGCCGGGCAGCCCGAATTACTTTCTGTTGAATATGACCGCGGAGCAGGTGCCGCAGGTAAAAACCTTCCTTGAACAGCATCAGGTTAAACCGGCGCAATTTTACCCGATTATTCGTGCGCGTCTGACGGAGATTAATCAGCAGACGGCGACGGACGTGATCCACGAGGATGATCCCGGCGGCAACACGGTCAACCGTGAATTGAATCTGACCTGGCTGGATGGCCTGCCTGAACACAACGTGCTGCTTGAGGGGCAAGCGCCGAAAGCGGGCGAAGTGTCGATGGATGGGGAAGAAGCCAAAGAAATGGGCATTAAAATCGGCGATACGCTGACCTTTACCGCCGATACACAGCCGTTCAGCGCCAAAGTGACCAGTTTCCGGCGGGTGGATTGGGAAAGCCTGCGCCCGAATTTCTTCTTTATCTTTCCGCCAGGCGCGCTGGATAACCAGTCGCAGTCATGGCTGACCAGTTTCCGTTATGACGGCGACGAGAAAATGATTACGCAACTTAATCGTCAGTTCCCGACATTGAGCGTGCTGGATGTCGGCAGCATTTTGCGTCAGGTCGGTCAGGTATTGCAGCAGGTGAGCCGGGCGCTGGAAATCATGGTGATCCTGGTGCTGTTCTGCGGCGTGCTGTTGCTGCTGGCGCAAATTCAGGTGGGGATGCGTCAGCGGCGTCAGGAATTGATGGTTTACCGCACATTGGGCGCGGGGCTGCGTTTGTTGCGCGCCACCTTGTGGTGTGAGTTTGCGGTGTTGGGACTGGTGGCGGGAACCGCCGCCGCCATTGGCGCGGAAGCGGCGTTGTGGGCGCTGCAACGTCAGGTCTTCAATTTCGCCTGGGAACCTAACTTCATCATGTGGGTGACGTTGCCGTTGTCCGCCGCCTTGCTGTTGTCGCTGTGCGGTGGCTGGCTGGGGGTGCGATTGCTGCGCGGCAAGGCGTTGTTCCGGCAATTTGCGGGGTAAGATCATAGGCCGGGTGATACCGGCCTTGTTTTACGATTATTGGCTGATTGAACTACCCGGAGTAGGGCCGCTGGTGTCCGTTGCCGTTTTGTGCTTCTCCAGATATTGCTGCTGGAAAATGCACATGCGGATGGTGTTGCGGTATTCGCCGTTGATGAAGAACTCGTGGATCAGTTCGCCTTCCACTTCGAACCCCAGCTTGCTATAGATATGAATCGCTCTCTTATTCTCTTTATCCACGATCAGATACAGCTTATACAGGTTCAGCACCGAGAAACCGTAATCCATTGCCAGTTTTGCCGCGGCACTGGCGTATCCGTGGCCCTGATAGGCGGGATCGATAATAATTTGGAATTCGGCGCGCCGATGGATGTGATTGATTTCTACCAGTTCGACCAAACCGACCTTGGTCTGTTCGTGCTCAATGATAAAACGCCGCTCGCTCTGGTCGTGGATATGTTTGTCATACAGATCGCTGAGTTCAACAAACGCCTCATAAGGTTCTTCAAACCAGTAACGCATGACGCTGGCATTGTTATCCAACTGATGGATAAAAGTAAGATCGTCTCGTTCCAGCGGTCGTAGCCGAACGGCGTTGCTCGTACCGGACATAGTGAATCCTTAAAATTTCAATTTTTTCTGCCAATAAAATTGCCTCAATCATAGACTCATTCGAGTTAGCAATGCATTAACCAGGTGAATATTTTTGCTGTCTTTAGCCGCAAACAACGATTATGACAGCCAGATTCCCGCCATTTATTCACCAAAACTCGTATTGGATCACGGTTATTCGTCTATCTCTGTTCAGCATGTTGAACCAGGCATATTTTCCGCTTTTCCGGGAGGATAAACTTTATTTCAACAGAGGACGGGAGTCGTTATGGGTGGTAAAGGCTGTAATTCATTAATCAGGGCGGAAAAAATACTCACTCATATCGCCTATGTCGGTATGGCGAGTTTTATGGAACTGTTAAGGGAATTTCAGTATCCGAAAAGTAGCCTGTTGAATTTATTAAATGTGATGGTGGAATGCGGCTTCTTAATTAAGAGTGAACAGAATCAATATTCTCTGGGCATTAAAACTTATGAGCTTGGCTGTCAGGCGCTGCACCGGAAAAATATCTTTGAAGTCACCAAGCGCCCGATGCAGGAACTGTCGATGAAAAGTGGCCTGGTTTGTCATTTAGGGGCGATGGAAAGTTATTCCGCGATTTATCTCGATAAAGTCGAAAGTCCGTATTCGGTGCCGACGCGGAAAAGCTGGATTGGTAAAAAGCTGGAATTACACATCACCGCACTCGGTAAGGCGTTGCTGGCGTGGAAGAGCCGCGAAGAGATCGATTATTTTCTCGATGCGTTAGTTCTGAAAAAACACACTCGTAATACATTTACCGATAAAAAATTATTTCGCGAAGAGTTACAGAAAACGCGTTTGCGGGGATGGGCGATCGACAATGAAGAATCAACCTATGGCGCCGTATGTTTAAGTATGCCGGTCTTCGATATGTATAACCGGGTTAATTACGCGATCTCACTGTCGGGCGATCCGGTGGTGTATTCAGGTAAGAAGGTCAATGGTTATCTCGAACTGCTTAGGCAATGCGCCAGGCAAATATCAAATGGGTTGGGATACCGTAATGAAAATGAATATTTAAGAAAAGGAAACTGATGTAATGAATAAATTTAGCGGTATTATTCCGCCGGTCTCCAGCACTTTTGATAGTAATGGCAATATTGATAAAGCCGCCATGAAAGAGGTCGCCGATTTTCTGATTAACAAAGGCGTGGATGGCCTTTTTTATCTGGGTACAGGCGGAGAATTTAGCCAGATGAACGCGCCGCAGAGAATGGCCTTCGCTGAGGAAGCCGTTGCGGTGACTGCCGGGCGGGTGCCGGTGTTGATTGGCGTGGGCTCCACGTCAACCGACGAAGCGGTAAAACTGGCCCGACACGCCGAATCCTGCGGCGCGGAGGGGATCGTCGCCATTAACCCCTGGTACTGGAAAGTAGCTCCGCGCAATCTGGATGATTATTACCAGCAAATCGCCCATAGCGTCAGCCTGCCGGTGATCCTTTACAACTTCCCGGATCTCACCGGACAGGACTTAACGCCGGAGGTCGTCAAGCGTCTGGTGCTGCAAAACGAAAACATCGTCGGCATTAAAGACACCATTGACAGCGTCGGCCATCTGCGCGCCATGATCAACACCGTCAAAGCCGTGCGCCCGACGTTTTCTGTGTTCTGCGGTTACGACGATCATTTACTCAACACTCTGCTACTGGGCGGCGATGGAGCGATTACCGCCAGCGCCAATTTTGCTCCGAGTTTATCCGTTGGGATTTACCGGGCCTGGCAGGAAGGCGATCTGGCGACGGCGGCCACGCTCAATAAGAAACTCCTGCAACTGCCATCCATTTATGCGTTGGAAACCCCGTTTGTCTCGCTGATTAAATATGCCATGCAATGTGTGGGACTGCCGGTAAATACCCGGTGCCTGCCACCAATCCTGGATGCTTCAGTTGAGGCGAAAGAGAAAGTTCGTGAGCTGTTGGTCGCGCAGGAAATTTTAAAATCATAAGGGGACACCATGTCTGTTTGCGATATTTATGATGATGATAACCCGGACATTTACCGCGTCAGAACCCACGCCGCTGGCCCGCAGGGCGAGCTACCGCTGACGTCGGAGATGCTGATCAACCGTCCCAGCGGCGATATTTTCGGTATGACGATGAATGCTGGGATGGGCTGGAAACCGGACGAGCTTGATCGCGACGCCATTCTACTGCTGAGCACACTTGGCGGTCTGCGCGGCGCCGACGGCAAGCCTGTTGCCCTGGCGCTGCATCAGGGGCACTACGAGCTGGATATCCAGATGAAAGCGGCGGCAGAGGTGATCAAAACTCACCGCGCTCTGCCCTATGCTGTGTATGTTTCCGACCCTTGCGACGGGCGTACACAGGGCACCACCGGCATGTTTGATTCTCTGCCCTATCGCAATGACGCGTCGATGGTGATGCGCCGCCTGATCCGCTCGCTGCCTGATGCGAAAGCGGTGATTGGCGTGGCGACCTGCGATAAAGGGCTACCGGCGACCATGATGGCGCTGGCATCTCAACATGACAAAGCGACGGTGCTGATCCCCGGTGGAGCCACACTACCTGCGCGGCACGGCGAAGATAATGGCAAAGTACAGACCATAGGCGCGCGCTTCGCAAACGGTGAATTATCACTGCAGGACGCGCGTCGGGCAGGTTGCCAGGCTTGCGCCTCATCCGGCGGCGGCTGTCAGTTCCTCGGCACCGCCGGTACGTCGCAAGTCGTGGCCGAAGGCCTGGGTCTGGCGATCCCGCACTCCGCGCTGGCGCCCTCCGGCGAACCGGTGTGGGAAGAGATTGCCCGCGCCTCCGCCCGTGCGGTTCTGCGCCTGATGCAAAAAGGCATTACCACCAAAGCGATTCTCACCGATAAAGCCATTGAGAATGCCATGATGGTGCACGCCGCGTTTGGCGGATCCACTAATTTGCTGCTGCATATCCCGGCGATTGCGCATCAGGCGGGCTGCCGCATTCCCACCGTCGAAGATTGGATCCGCATTAATAAACGGGTGCCACGGCTAGTGAGTGTGCTGCCAAACGGCCCGGTCTATCATCCTACCGTGAACGCGTTTATGGCGGGCGGCGTACCGGAAGTGATGCTACACCTGCGCCAGTTGGGTCTGTTGCATGAAGATGTGATGACTGTCACTGGCCATACGCTGAAAGAAAATCTCGACTGGTGGGAACAGGCCGGGCGTCGGCAGGCATTTAAAGATCTGCTGCGCAAACAGGAGCAGGTGGAGCCGGACGACGTCATTATGTCGCCGCAACAGGCGTTAAAACACGGATTAACCTCGACCATCACCTTCCCGGTGGGGAATATTGCGCCGGAAGGCTCGGTGATCAAATCCACCGCCATTGACGCTTCCGTTATTAATGAAGAGGGCATCTATTATCATAAAGGTGCGGCGAAGGTGTATTTGTCAGAGAAAACCGCCATTTACGATATCAAACACGACAATATTAAAGCTGGCGATATCCTGGTTATTATCGGCATCGGTCCATCGGGTACCGGGATGGAGGAAACCTATCAGGTAACCAGTGCGCTTAAACATCTCTCCTACGGTAAGCATGTTTCGCTGATTACCGATGCCCGTTTTTCCGGCGTATCCACCGGGGCCTGTATCGGCCACGTTGGGCCGGAAGCGCTGGCTGGCGGCGCAATAGGTAAATTACGCACCGGAGATATTATTGAAATTAAAATCGACTGCAAACAACTTAAAGGAGACGTGAATTTCCTGGGCGCTGGCAGCGATAAAATATTACCCACACGCGAGGAGGCCACCGCTATTTTAAATGCCAGAAGTCGTCATCCCGATTTAATTCCTGACCCGGATTTACCTGATGATACCCGGTTATGGGCAATGCTCCAGGCGGTAAGCGGCGGGACATGGACTGGGTGTATTTATGATGTCAATAAAATAAGCGAATATATTAATAAACACTAAAAGAAATAAAAATATCCTTATCTGAAATCATTCAGGCGGCCGCGCTCGCCCCGCCTGAACGATAACGGATTGCTATCTGATAATGAGAGGACATTATGCCACTATTCATTGTTGTGGCAGGTATTGCTGTACTCCTGCTTTTAACCATAAAAATTAAATTAAATACATTTGTTTCATTAATTATTGTCTCGATCGGTGTCGCCATCACCAGTGGAATGGGACTGAATAAAGTTGTCGCTTCGGTCGAATCCGGTCTTGGCGGTACGCTGGGGCATATTGGCCTGATATTCGGCTTCGGCGTTATGCTTGGTCGTTTATTATCCGATGCCGGGGGTGCGCAGCGTATTGCGCTGACGATGCTGAAATATTTCGGTGCCAAAAAACTGGACTGGGCGGTCGTCTGTTCAGCCTTTATTGTCGGGATTGCGCTATTTTTCGAAGTGGGTTTGATTCTGCTGGTGCCCATTTTGTTCGCTATCGCGCGCGAGGCTAAAATTTCGCCGATGTATATGTGTGTGCCGATGTTATCCGGTTTGCTGGTGGCGCACGGTTTTCTGCCGCCGCACCCAGGGCCGACCGTTATCGCCAGAGAATATGGCGCGGATGTCGGTATGGTGCTGATTTACGGCATTATTGTCGGTATTCCCACCTTTGTTCTTTGCGGCCCGCTGTTGAATAAAGTATGTCAGCGCCTGATCCCGGAGGCGTTTAAAAAAGCAGGCAACATCGCGTCGCTTGGCGCTACCAAAAGCTTTAATGAAAGCGAAATGCCGGGATTTGGCATCAGCTTTTTAACCGCCATGCTGCCAGTGATCCTGATGGCGCTGGTGACCATCATGCAGATGGCGCGTCCAAAAGATGCCGGCGATCCCAGCGCGCTGTACAACATATTTCTGTTTCTGGGCAACTCTACCATTGCGATGCTCATTTCGCTGCTCTTCGCCATTTACACTATGGGTATGGGCAGAGGGAAAACCATTGCGGAACTGATGGACTCCTGTAGCAAGGCGATAGCCGGAATCGCCGGCCTGTTACTGATTATCGGCGGCGGCGGCGCGTTCAAGCAGGTGTTGATTGATTCCGGCGTCGGTCAGTATATCTCCACGCTGGTGTCAGGAATGGATATCAATCCGATCCTGATGGCGTGGGGTGTGGCGGCTTTCCTGAGGATCTGTCTGGGATCCGCCACGGTAGCCGCGATTTCAACCGCCGGGTTAGTGATCCCGCTGCTGGCCGTGCATCCGAACACCAACCTGGCGTTGATTACGCTGGCGACTGGCGCGGGTTCCTGTATTTGCTCTCACGTCAACGATGCCAGCTTCTGGATGATTAAAGATTTCTTCGGCCTGAGCACGAAAGAGACATTATTGTCCTGGACGCTGATGTCGACTCTGTTATCCCTCTGCGGGCTGATTTTCATTCTTCTCGCGAGCATGATGATATAAAACACCGAGCAGGCGCTTAACCCAAAGGCTGGCTTTATGCCAGCCTTTGGGTTTGTTGGGTGACAGAAATTTCCGTACTTAATGCAGGACGGCGTAGTATCAAAAATCGACGCTGGCGCGCAGCACCACCTGACGCGGTTCACCGATGGCGACGCGCAGGTTATTCCCGCTGGACGGATAATAGGTTTTATCAAACAGGTTTTTCACGTTGATCTGCCATTTTACCTTATAGCCGTTAAGCGGCAGGCTATAGGCCACGAACGCGTCAGCCACCGTATAATCATCCAGATAGAAGCTGTTTGCCGCATCGCCCGCGCGACGGCTTACATAACGCGCCCCGGCGCCTGCGCGCAGGTTATCGCCGCCAGCCAGACCAATATTACCGAAATCTTGCGTCAGGAATAAAGAAGCGGTATGACGAGCGGCATTCGGCATTCTGTTGCCGTTATTGTCGGGATCGGCAGTCACGCGCGCATTGGTATAAGCGTAGGAACCAATCAAACTGAGCGAGTCGGTCAGTTTGCCGGCCAGATCCAGTTCAACGCCCTGTGAACGAACTTTCCCGGCGGTGCGGGTAACGGTTTCGCCATCAATGCTTTCACTGACCATCACGTTACGTTTTTCAATATCAAACAGCGCCAGATTAGCGGTAATACGGTTAGGTAAGTCCAGTTTGGCGCCGATTTCGTAGGATGTGCCGATCTCAGGCGGCAGCGCGCCAATTTGCGTCGCAATAGAGGCGTTGGGCTTAAACGATTCGCTGTAGCTGGCATAGAGCGAGGAATAGGGCGTCAGGCTGTAAATAATCCCGGCGCGCGGCACCAAACGAGAGTAGGAACTGTCGGTGGCGGTCACGAAAGGGCGTCCTTTACCGGCCATGACATCGAAGCTGTCATAACGTAGTCCGCCTAATAGCTGCCAGCGTTCGTTCAGGCGGATCACATCCTGCATAAAGAAGCCAGTACTGTCGATATTTTCCCGTTGATCGCTGTCTTTGGCGCTGACGTTGGCGGTGGCCGGCTGCTGACCATAAATCGGGTTATAAATATCGAAATTATAGCGTCTGCTCGCCTGGTCGCGCAGCATATCACCGCGGTATGTGCGGTCGGCTTCGTAATCAAACCCAAAAAGCAATTGGTGATTGATGCTCCCCCAATCCACATCACCGTTCAGGGTCAGTTGCACGACCTGCGTCTGCGCATGGGCGTAGCTGGTGGCATCGGCCTGTCGCGTCAGTATGCCGGTATCGGCGTTATAGGCGGTGGCCCGCGCCTGATTATCGCTGTAACGGTTGCGGTTATAGGCGTAAGTCAGACTACTTTTCCAGCGGTCGGTCAGATTGCGATCGACTTGTAGGGTAAGGCTGTCCTGATCGCCGCGGGTGGCGTTGTAATGCTCGTCGAAACGGCGATCACGCGGGGTATTCACCGGCTTGCCGGTGTTGGTGTCGATAACGGTGCCGCGATCGAATGGAGTCAGGTATTCCATATGTTCGTATGCTACCCGCACGGCGGTGTCTTCGCCGTACCACATCAGCGACGGCGCGATAGTGGTCTGGCGGTTACGGCCAAAGTTGCGCCAGTAGTCGGTTTCATCATGATCGACCAGCATACGGTAAGCCAGCCCGGAAGCGCCCAGCGGCCCGGTAACATCCAACTGACCGCCGCCGCCGTTAAAACTGCTGCCCCAGCCTTCAATATGGGTTTTCTGTTGCAGTTCGGGTTTTTTGCTGATGATGTTGATAATCCCGCCGGGCTCTCCCATGCCGTACAACATCGACGCCGGCCCTTTCAGCACCTCGACGCGTTCGCTGGTAGGCGTGAAATTACGCGCCTGGATCGAGCGCACGCCGTCCCGAAAGAGTGATCCATCACGGTTATCGCCAAAGCCGCGTTTGATGAGTGCATCCTGGGTGCCGCCGAGCGTGTTGGATTGGGTGATCCCGCTGACGTTATACAAGGCTTCATCAATATTGCGCACCGCACGGTCTTTGAGTACTTGTGGTTGCACCACATTGACCGCCTGCGGTATGTCAAGCAGGCGGCTTTCGGTACGGGTTCCGGTAGTGGTTTTATGCGGTTGGTAATCTGTCTCTGCCGATGTTTCACTGGCGGCGGTAACCAACAAGGTATCGTCTTTGGTTGCGGTGGCCGCCTGAGCGCCAAACGGCAGCAGAACGAGCAACGGCCACCCGTTACGGAATGTCTTGTTATTCATGCGGAAGCTGACTCCAATAAGTCCCTGAAAAATCAATAGGTAAAAATTGTTGGTAAAGTTCTTGTAGGGTGCGTTGCGGATCAAGGTCGGCAAAGAGGTCGGGATATAACGCTTTGGCAAACATCTCCACCATCACCACATGGTAGGGGCTGAGGTAGAAGTTGTGCCACATGCTCCAGGCGCGGCCTGTCTGTACCGCCTCAAGATGGGAAAGAATCGGTTCCTGACGGATCAGCTTGTTGAAGCTGGTTTGCGCTTGCGTTTTCGTCACCATGGGGCCTAGCATCAGGCTGGAGAACCGTTTGCCTTCGGGACCCGCCATGCCAGTGGCAATGTAAACATCGGGTTTGGCCGCCAGTACACGTTCCGGGCTCAGTTCGCCGTAGACGCTGTTGATGGCGCCCGCAGCGATATTTTCACCACCGGCAAACGTCAGTAAATCACCAAGATTTCCACCAACGGCCGTGGTGCAACAGGTATCGCGACGGCCAAGATGCAGATGCAGCATCACGGTGGTTTTTTTGCCGTTATGTTGGGCGATTCGCGCTTTAATCACCGCCATATGTTGCTGATAGAATGCGCTGAAGGCGGCGGCCTTTGGTTGTTGATTCAGGACTTCACCCAGCAGGCGCAGACTTGGCAGCGTGTTGTTGAGCAAATCCACACGCAAATCGACATAAATTACCGGCACCCCGGCGCGTACCAGTGTTTGTTCCAACTGCGCTTCGGCGGCTGCGTGTTTTGCCAGACGAGGTAAAATCACCAGATCGGGTTTAAGCGGTAGCAGTGATTCCGCGTTCATGGTTTGCAGGCTGCCGTTACCTAATTGTGGGATCTGCGCAATTCGCGGAAATTTTTCTGTGTAGCGCGTCCAGCTTTGTGCATCGTAACGCGGCATATCACCCGGCCAACCCACCACATTTTTTGCCGGGTCACCCGGTTCCAGCAGCGCCAGTGTGTACAACATCCGGCTTTCACCCAGGATGATGCGCTGAGGGTTATTCGGGATCTCGACCTGTCGGCCCAGAATATCGGTAACGGTTTTAGCCAGTGAAAACGGGCTTAGCAGTAACAGGGAAATGAGTAAGATGGTGCGCATAATGACATCTGCAAAAAAACAGGTAGCGAAAGATAATCATTGTCATTCTTGTTTACAACGTACATTGAGTAAGGGAATTGTGGGGAAAAAGGAATGTCTTTTTATATCGATGGGTTGCGTAAGGCGGGGGAGGATAATTAACTATTGAAAGCGTTGTGCGGGGTTGGGGCTATCGCGCCGGGGAGCGGGGAAAGCGAACCCTTAATCTGGCGTGTCCAGATTAAGGGGCGATATCACCACTGTATTACGTTGCTATTGCGCGGCATAACCCTGTGCGGGAATTCGCGTGCCGTCAAGCCATGCCTCGTTTTCAAGCATCACCAGACGACCATTCAGGAACCAATTCACCACCATCGGGTAGAGAGTGTGTTCCTGCGTTTGTACGCGGGCGCTCAGCGTTTCTTCCGTATCGTTGCTAAATACCGGCACTTTCGCCTGTATAATCAGCGGGCCGCCATCCAGATCGTCGGTGACAAAATGTACCGATGTGCCGTGTACGGCATCGCCATTTTCCAGCGCTTTGCGGTGCGTATGCAGGCCGGGATATTTCGGCAATAGCGAGGGATGGATGTTGAGCATTTTGCCTGTAAACCGCGCGACAAAATCTGGACTTAGTATCCGCATATAGCCCGCCAGCACAACCAGCGCGGGGTGATATTGCTCGATTTCCTGCGCCATCGCCGCATCATAGGCGACGCGATCGGGAAATGCTTCCGGGCTGAGGATATGTGTCGGGATATCTGCTTCCTGAGCAATCTGTAGACCGTAAGCATCGGGATTATTACTGAATACCGCGGCTATTTTCCCTTTCATTCGTCCATGCTTGCAGGCGTCAATCAACGCCTGCAAGTTGCTTCCCTGACCTGATATCAAGACAACGATGTTTTTCATCAGTTAATGACCACTGAGTCTCCGGCATCGGTTTGCGTAATGACGCCGATTTTCCATGCATTTTCACCACTGCCGTTCAATAAGGCGATGGCCGCGTCTGCCTGCTCGGTCGGCATTGCGATGATCATACCAACACCACAGTTAAACGTGCGATACATTTCGTGTCGACTGACATTGCCAGCCTGTTGCAGCCAGTTAAAGATGGCCGGCCATTGCCAGCTGGATTCATCAATCGACGCTTGCAGGCCTTGCGGCAGCACGCGTGGAATATTTTCCCAGAAACCGCCGCCGGTCAGATGGGAGATGGCGTGTACATCGACCTGCTCAATCAGCGACAGGATTGATTTCACGTAAATTTTGGTCGGCGCCAGCAGATGATCAGCCAGGGTTTTACCTTCCAACATAAACTGTTCTGGATTGGTCTGGCTGACCGCAAGAATTTTACGTACCAGCGAGTAGCCGTTTGAGTGCGGCCCGCTGGAGGCGAGGGCAATCAGCGCATCGCCGGCTTGTACTTTGCTGCCGTCAATGATTTCGGATTTTTCAACCACGCCAACGCAGAAACCGGCGACATCATAATCTTCGCCGTGGTACATACCCGGCATTTCAGCCGTTTCGCCGCCGACCAGCGCACAGCCAGACTGTTTGCAGCCTTCCGCGATACCGGTAATCACGCTGGCGGCCGTGTCCACGTCCAGCTTGCCTGTGGCGTAATAGTCGAGGAAAAACAGCGGCTCGGCGCCCTGAACAACCAGATCGTTCACGCACATGGCGACCAAATCGACGCCGATCGTATCGTGACGTTTGAGATCCATGGCCAGACGCAGCTTAGTGCCGACTCCGTCAGTGCCGGAAACCAGAATCGGTTCACGGTATTTTTGCGGTAAGGCGCATAAGGCGCCGAAACCACCCAGCCCACCCATGACTTCCGGGCGACGGGTTTGTTTCACTACACCTTTGATACGGTCTACCAATGCGTTGCCAGCATCAATATCCACGCCTGCGTCTTTATAGCTGAGAGAGGTTTTGTCGGTCACTGCGGAGTCCCCACGGAGGTTACAATTTGTGGTTAAAAAAATTGAGCGCGCTAATTCTAGCAGTGTGGGCAAACGTTTGCGAGTGATGTGTGGCTGGTTGCCGATTTTTCCCGGCTTGCAATCAATCGGGCATCCGCAGTAATTTCCTTTATCGGTTGATCTGGATCAGGCTTAACCGTATAGCGCTAAGTAAAAAAAGCGGTATAATCCGGCGATTTTTTTGCGATAGGCTATCCCGCCCGCCGTCCTGCGGGCCGCCGTAAACGGCGTTTAGCAATGTCCTGGACGTTTTTGTCCGTCCACTGTCCTGGGGAGAATAATGATGAAGATCGTCGAGGTGAAACATCCGCTCGTCAAACATAAACTTGGCCTAATGCGCGAGAATGATATCAGTACCAAGCGTTTTCGTGAGTTGGCTTCGGAAGTCGGCAGTTTATTGACCTATGAAGCAACGGCTGATTTAGCCACCGAAAAAGTGACCATTGACGGTTGGTGCGGCCCGGTTGAAGTCGATCAAATCAAAGGCAAAAAAATTACCGTTGTGCCTATTCTGCGTGCCGGTCTGGGGATGATGGAAGGCGTATTGGAAAATGTTCCCAGCGCCCGTATCAGCGTTGTCGGTATTTACCGCAATGAAGAAACGCTGGAGCCGGTCCCCTATTTTCAGAAGCTGGTTTCCAACATCGAAGAGCGTATGGCGCTGGTGGTTGACCCGATGCTGGCAACGGGCGGTTCGATGATTGCCACGATTGACCTGCTGAAAAAAGCAGGCTGTCAAAGTATCAAAGTGCTGGTGCTGGTGGCCGCCCCGGAAGGGATCGCCGCGCTGGAGAACGCGCACCCGGATGTTGAGCTTTATACTGCGGCGATCGATAAGGGGCTTAATGAGCATGGTTACATCATGCCGGGGCTGGGCGACGCGGGCGATAAAATATTTGGTACTAAATAGCAGGCAGGCCGACTGAATTAGTCGGCTTTTTTTTGGCGTGGAGCGCGCCGCAACAACATAATCAGTCTGACTGGACCGTCTGCGTCGCGGGGGAGTCTGGCTGTCATAACAGGTGCGGACATCAATCCGCACACAATAAACAGCAACGTTACAGAGGATATAAAAGATGACTCGTCGCGCCATCGGGGTAAGTGAACGGCCGCCTTTGCTACAAACCATCCCGCTGAGCTTCCAACATCTATTCGCGATGTTTGGCGCCACTGTTTTGGTGCCGGTCCTGTTTAAGATCAATCCGGCGACCGTCCTGCTGTTCAATGGCATCGGGACATTGCTCTACCTGTTTATCTGTAAAGGCAAAATTCCTGCCTATCTGGGTTCCAGTTTTGCCTTTATTTCACCAGTGTTGCTGCTATTGCCGCTGGGTTATGAGGTTGCGCTGGGCGGTTTTATCCTGTGCGGCGTGCTGTTTTGTCTGGTGGCGTTGATTGTCAAAAAGGCCGGGACAGGCTGGCTGAATGTGTTATTTCCGCCTGCGGCCATGGGAGCGATTGTCGCGGTAATCGGCCTTGAACTGGCAGGCGTCGCTGCGGGTATGGCGGGGTTATTGCCCGCCGACGGTACGACTGTGGATACCACGGCGGTAACGATTTCGCTGACCACGCTGGTGGTGACGATCCTCGGATCGGTGTTGTTTCGTGGTTTTCTGGCGATTATTCCGATTCTTATTGGCGTGTTGGCGGGGTATGCGCTGTCGTTTGTCATGGGGGTGGTGGATTTTACTGCCATCAGTGAAGCGCACTGGTTTGCGTTGCCGACCTTTTACACGCCGCGTTTCGAATGGTTTGCCATTCTGACGATTCTCCCCGCCGCATTGGTGGTTATCGCCGAGCATGTCGGTCATCTGGTTGTGACGGCCAATATCGTCAAAAAAGATCTGATGCGTGATCCGGGACTGCATCGCTCCATGTTCGCCAATGGCCTCTCTACTGTATTGTCCGGCTTCTTTGGTTCAACGCCCAATACCACTTATGGCGAAAACATCGGCGTGCTGGCTATCACCAAGGTATACAGTACCTGGGTGATTGGCGGTGCGGCAATTATCGCCATTCTGCTTTCCTGCGTGGGTAAACTGGCGGCGGCGATTCAGGCGGTGCCGGTGCCGGTAATGGGCGGCGTGTCGCTACTTTTGTATGGGGTTATCGGCGCATCGGGGATCCGCGTGCTGATTGAGTCCAAAGTGGATTACAACAAAGCGCAGAACCTGATACTGACCTCGGTGATCTTGATCATCGGCGTCAGCGGCGCCAAAGTTCATCTGGGCGCGACCGAACTGAAAGGCATGGCGCTGGCTACCGTGGTGGGTATCGGTATGAGCCTGTTATTCAAGGTGATTAGTCTGTTTCACAAAGAAGAAGTGATTCTTGATGCGCCTGATGCGCAGGACACCGCTCATCGTTAAAACGCTATTCAGACGTGGCAATCCACGTTGTTTTCCCTGTTGAGGACGCGCCCTCAACAGGGGCGGGTTTCTGTGATAGACTCGGCTGGTTTTCCTGCCTGTCTTGCTTGAGGTGATTCTGAACACGCCGGCACAGCTTTCATTGCCACTTTATTTACCGGATGACGAAACGTTCGCCAGTTTCTATCCGGGAGAAAACGCGTCTCTTCTGGCCGCTATTACCAACGCGTTGCGTCAGGAACACGGAAGTTACATTTACTTCTGGTCGCGGGAAGGAGGCGGTCGCAGCCATCTGCTGCATGCCGCTTGCGCCGATTTATCCCGTCTTGAGCAGGCGGTTGGCTACGTGCCGCTGGATAAACGGGCCTATTTCGTGCCCGAAGTGCTGGATGGAATGGAACAACTGGCGCTGGTGTGCATCGATAACATTGAATCCATTGCCGGCGACGAAGCCTGGGAAATGGCGGTCTTTAATCTCTATAACCGTATTCAGGAAACCGGACGCACCCGGTTGCTGATTACCGGCGATCGTCCTCCGCGTCAGCTTAATCTCTATCTTCCCGACCTCTCATCACGCCTTGACTGGGGACAGATTTACAGACTGCAACCCTTGTCCGATGAGGAAAAGGGCGAAGCGCTGAAACTGCGGGCAAAACTGCGTGGTTTTGAACTGCCGGAAGATGTCAGCCGCTTTCTGCTCAAACGCCTGGATCGTGAGATGCGCACGTTATTTATGACGCTGGATCAGCTTGATCATGCTTCCATCACCGCACAGCGTAAACTGACGATTCCTTTTGTAAAAGAGATCCTCGGACTGTAATTTACAGTATCTCCAGTACCTGCTCCGGCGGACGCCCAAGGCGAGCCTGTTGTCCGACCACCACGATAGGGCGCTCAATCAGTCTGGGATTTTCGACCATCGCCTGAATCAGTTCCGCTTCCGTCAGCGACGCATCGCAAAGATTTAACTGCTGATAAATGTCTTCTTTCCGGCGCATCAAATCGCGGGCGCTCTTCATGCCAAGCTGATGCAGCAGGCGGGTTAGCGTGGCGGCATCGGGCGGGGTGTCCAGATAGCGCACGACCTCAGGGTTAATATCATGTCGCTGTAGCAGCGCCAACGTTTCGCGGCTTTTGGAACAGCGCGGGTTATGGTAAATCGTTACGTGTTTGGTCATGGTAAATCATCCTCAATGTCTGTCTGGCGTCAGGATTTCTGATATTGACGAAAACGTTGCTGAAGTTGGCGCAATTGGTCGATGCGCGCATCGTAGCGGGCCTGTTCCAGACTGCCGAGTTTCACCAATGAACTGGCATTGCCAAGTAATCGGATAGATTGATCCAGTTGTCCGGTCAACGCCATGCTTTCCGCTCTGGCCGATAACTCTTCCGCCCGCGATCCCTTAGCGGCGGAGGCTTGCGCCAGCAAATCCCAACCGTTGGGATCGTCAGGGTGCGCATAGGTATAGCGATAGAGAATTCTACTTGCCGCCTCTGGCTGTTTCCCTTCAACGTAGGCATTGGCCAGGTTGAGTTGCAGCACCGGATTGCTTTGCACGCCCGCCTGGTTTTGCAGCCTGGCGATAGCCTGAGCCGCGCGGTTTTGCCCCAGATCGATATCTGTCATTAAATCCAGAAACCACGGGCTATTGGGGGCCTTATTCAATAGCGGCTGTAAGATATTGCGGGCTTCCTCGTATTTTTTGGCCTGATACAGACGGATAGCCCGCCCATATTGGGCAGCCAGTTGTTCACGCGCATTTCCTTTTGCCCAGGCATCCAGCAGGTCGTCGCTAAGCGGTCTGTCTGGCGAGCCATACATGCCAAAAGTACGGACCTTGGCGAACAGAAAATCCTGTGAGGACTGAACCGATGTGGAACGCATCTGATTGGCGCGGTTACGCGCATCCGCCAGACGGCTTTCCGGCAAGGGGTGAGTAAGCAGAATTTCCGGCGGCTTGGATGCATAGCGTGATTGATCGGCCAGTTTTTGCATGAAGTTCGGCATGGCTTGCGGATCAAAGCCGGCGCGTTGCAACACCTGGATACCGATCCGATCCGCTTCCTGTTCGTTGGCCTGGGTAAAAGTGATCATGCCCTGTTGGGCGCCCGCCATCGTCCCGCTTAACGCCGCCATACCCAACTGCGGATTCGCCATCGCCAGCAGAATGGAGCCCAGCGCGCCCACCCAGGTCAGCGGCGCGTTGCGCTGTTGCGACTCCATGGTTCGCGCCAGATGACGCTGTGTGACGTGTGAAATTTCATGCGCCAGTACCGAAGCCAGTTCGCTTTCGTTATCCGCGTAGCGGAACAGCGCGGAATGCAGCACCACATTACCGCCAAAAAAGGCGAAAGCGTTGATGTCATCATTGCGGATCAGGAAAAAGTGGAAAGGCGTTCGCACCGAATCCGCCTGTTTTACCAACTGATTGCCCAACTGATTGATGTAATTGGACAGCAAAGGATCGTTAATCAGCGGCGCTCCGGCCCGTAACTGGCGCACATAAAAATCGCCCATCGCCAGCTCCTGATTGATGCTGAGCGTGCCGCCGGCAGTGGTGCCGATATCAGGCAGCCGATCCTGTATGTCGGCTTGAACGGGAAACTGAGGGCTGGTCAGTAGCGTTCCAAGCAGAACGGCGACGACCGTTTTTCTCAACCGGTTAGACATAACGCAAAATAACCTTTTCAACAGCCAACATGAAAGAACGTTGCTAACCATCTTAGCCAGCAGCGGCAAACAAAGAAATATTCGGACGGGAAAAACACGGCGGAGAAAGCAAATGTGGGCGGCAAGCCGCACAATGAAAACCGGCGCCCAGAGAAAAGGTGCCGGTTGGATTATCCGAAAACGCGAGGTTAAACGCCTTTCAGATAATTGAGAACGATGTCGTGATGATTGCTGGTTTTGAAATCGTCAAAAACCTTTTCCACTTTGCCGTCTTCATCGATCAGGAAGCTGATGCGATGAATGCCGTCATAGGTTTTCCCCATGAAGGTTTTTTCGCCCCAGACGCCAAATCCGCCAGCGACCTCATGATTTTCATCAGACAACAACGTGAAGTTTAATAGCTCTTTTTCGGCGAAGAGGGACAATTTTTCAGGTTTGTCGGTACTGATGCCCATCACTTCAACGCCATATTTTTTCAGGTCGTCCATATTATCGCGCAGTCCGCAGGCTTGCACGGTACATCCCGGCGTCATGGCTTTGGGGTAGAAGTACACCAACACTTTCTGTCCCTGGAAGTCGGTCAAATTTACTTGTTCGCCATCCTGGTCGGGCAAGCTAAATTTCGGTGCGATATCACCGGCTTTCAGTGTATTCATCACTACTCTCCGTCTTTTCTCTTCATGCTGTGGATAGTTCACGACGCTAATACTGCCTTGTGCGTGCAGTTCTGTACATAGCTGATGGAAGGCCGGCTCAATTATTGAACCATCCAGCATGGCAGGACTGTGCGCGGTGATTTGAATATACAACTGCGGAGGCTTGTCGCCTTCGGCGCTTTGCGTTTTGGAAACCAGTTCGGCAATGTTCATCTGGTGGGAATCGAACAAGTCGGTAAAACGCTCGATGATATGGGGCGAGTCGGCGACATCCACTTTTACCCACACGGTGGAAGGCATGGGGGGGCGGGCCTGGGATTCGGTGCGTTTCATGACGATCAGCAGATCCATTTCCGCCCCTTTTAGCGGCAGGGTGGATTCGATCAGGTTAATCGCGTTCCAGCTTCCAGAAAGTAGCATGATAAAGGTGAACTCTTTGCCCAGCATGGCAAGACGGCTGTCTTCGATATTACATCCGCAGCTACTGACGTGGCGGGTAATGGCGTTGACAATTCCGGGGCGATCGACGCCCAGAGCCGTAATGACCAGATAGTGTTCTTGTGAGCTCGGCAAAATGGTGCTTCCTGTCCTTCTTCATCAAAACCACATGGTAAACATAAAAAATTGCCGGGAGCAATTTTTAACGCTGCTTGCGGCGGCCTGTGGATGAAAACGTCAGAAGCGTTTTTAATGTGGATCGCAGTATCATAAAAAAACCTGTGCCGGACGCTGACAACGCTGTTGCGCGCTTGCTTTTGCATAGACGTCAAAAGTACCATGAAGCACTTGTTTGTGGAGGGAATGGCCAATGTTTACGGGAAGTCTTGTTGCGCTGGTAACACCGATGGACGCCAAAGGCGCCGTCGATCGTGCGAGCCTGAAAAAACTGATTGATTATCATGTCGCTAGCGGCACATCAGCGATTGTCTCTGTCGGAACGACAGGGGAGTCCGCCACATTGAGCCATGATGAGCATGGCGATGTGGTCATGATGACGCTGGAACTGAGTGATGGCCGTATTCCGGTTATTGCCGGCACGGGCGCCAATGCTACCGCAGAAGGTATTTCATTAACCAAACGTTTTCATGGTACGGGGGTGGTGGGTTGCCTGACGGTCACGCCATATTACAACCGCCCGACTCAGGAAGGTTTGTATCAGCATTTCAAAGCGATTGCCGAGCATACCGACTTACCGCAGATCCTATATAACGTGCCTTCCCGCACTGGCTGTGACATGCTGCCGGAGACGGTCGCGCGTTTATCTGAAATTAAAAATATTGTCGCGATTAAAGAAGCCACGGGGAACTTAAGCCGGGTTAGTCAGATCCAAGAACTGGTCAGAGAAGACTTTATTTTGCTGAGCGGTGATGATGCCAGTGGTCTGGACTTTATGCAGCTTGGCGGCAAAGGCGTCATTTCCGTCACCGCCAATATCGCGGCCCGTGAAATGGCTGAGCTTTGCAAGCTGGCGGCACAGGGCAATTTCGTTGAAGCGCGTCGTTTGAATCAGCGTCTGATGCCGTTGCATAAAAAATTATTTATCGAACCCAATCCTATCCCGGTGAAATGGGCTTGCAAGGCGTTGGGACTGATGGCGACCGACACGCTTCGCCTGCCGATGACGCCGTTGACCGATTCTGGTCGCACGGTGGTGGGGCAAGCGTTAAAGCAGGCGGGTTTGCTGTAATCGTTAGGGAGATTTAATGAGTTATTCATTACAAAAGTCGATGGTGGCGAAAGTCGTTGGCATATCATTGGTTATGTTGTTAGCGGCTTGTTCCAGCGATCAGCGCTATAAGCGTCAGGTCAGCGGCGATGAATCCTATCTGGAGACGCCGGAGCACCAGTCGCTGAATACGCCGGCCGGGATCATTCTACCGGTTCAGAACGGAGACTATGATGTACCGCCGGTCACCCTGAATGGCGCTGTCGGCAAAGATCTGGATATCCGTCCGCCGGTGCAGCCATTGGCTTTGTTGAATGGTTCTCGAACCCAGATTTCGGGTGATACGGCAACGTTGTTGTTAGAAAACAGTGCGCAAAACAGCCAGCTTTGGTCTCAGGTCATCCGTGTTTTACAAGAGAAATCGTTCACTATCGCCGATCGTCAGGATGCCAGCCAGACACTGACGACGGACTGGATTTCATGGCCGCGTCAGGATGAAGATGTGCCGTATCAGGGACGTTACCAGATTGCGGTTCAGCAGCAAGGCTATCAGATCGCGCTGGTGGTAAAACTGCTGGCGTTGCAGTTGAACAATGAGCCTGTCGCCGCGTCCGACCAGATTCAGCGTTATACCGGACTGATGCTGAACACGCTCAGCGAAGCATTGGACAGTCAGGCGACCGCCCGCGAGAATGCGCTGGCAAACCGCGCCAGCGGATCGCTGGATGTACAGAGTGGTTCGGACGATACCGGCCTGCCGATGTTGATTGTCCGCGGCCCTTACACCGTGGTGTGGGATCGTCTGCCCGCGGCCTTGAGCAAGGTCGGCATGACCATCAATGATCGCAGTCGTCCGCAGGGTTCGGTTTCCCTCACCTACAAGGCGCCCGGCAGCGGCACCTGGGATGATTTAGGCGCGAAAGATCCTGAATTGCCGAATGGTGATTACAAATTGCAGGTCGGCGATCTTGATAACCGCAGCAGTCTGCAATTTATTGACGGCAAAGGACATACGCTAAGCCAATCGCAAAATGATGCGCTGGTGGCCGTACTTCAGGCGGCGTTTAATTAGTAACGTGTCAGGGTCGGATTATCCGGCCCTTCTTCATTATTCAACAACCTGATACCCAAAGTAATTGAAGTCGCTGTCCGGCAGTAAACCAGGCATCCTGACGAGCTTGCGCAGACAAGTGGGCGGGAGGCGCAGATACCGCTGGCGTTAGTCGCTTCAAATAAGAAGGGGATAAGCGTTAAATTCTCGGGCCGTCTGTGGTTGGCCCTCACTGTGTGGAGTAATAAAGATGCAAAAGCTAGCTGAGTTGTATCGTGGGAAGGCGAAAACAGTCTACACCACCGAAGATCCTGATCTGCTGGTGCTGGAGTTTCGCAATGATACGTCAGCAGGGGATGGTGCTCGCATTGAACAGTTTGATCGTAAAGGGATGGTGAATAACAAGTTTAACCATTTCATCATGAGCAAACTGGAAGAAGCTGGGATCCCCACGCAAATGGTAAGCCTGCTTTCCGATACGGAAGTGCTGGTAAAAAAACTGGAGATGGTGCCGGTAGAGTGTGTGGTGCGTAATCGTGCCGCCGGGTCGCTGGTAAAACGTCTGGGGATCGAGGAAGGTATCGAACTGAACCCGCCGCTGTTTGATCTGTTTCTGAAAAACGACGCGATGCACGATCCGATGGTGAACGAGTCTTACTGCAAGACATTCGGTTGGGTGAGTGAAGAAAATCTGGCTCGCATGAAAGAACTGAGTTACAAAGCGAATGATGTGCTGAGCAAACTGTTTGGCGATGCCGGTTTGATTCTGGTCGATTTCAAACTGGAATTCGGTTTATTCAACGGCGAAATCGTCTTGGGCGATGAGTTTTCTCCTGATGGCAGTCGGCTGTGGGATAAAGCGACGCTGAATAAAATGGATAAAGACCGTTTCCGTCAGAGTCTCGGTGGTCTGATTGAAGCGTATGAAGAAGTCGCACGTCGTATCGGTGTAAAACTGGACTAACAGCGCAATCGTTTACGTGGCGGTCTGTCAGACTGGTGATGGGTCTGACAGACTGACTGTTTTCTTCCCTCTATACCGCACCGCCTCGATCCATGATCCTCCCCTGATTTACCATTACCCTCTTGCCCAGCGTGCACGAGTCACGTATGCCCCGTTTTGTCTCATGAGTTGCACATTCTTCGCGCATTGATGCGTAAATGATCCACTGGAGAACATCGAACGAAGCGAATAATCCTGACGCCTTTTCCATACCTGTAAAAATTAATCCTTAATTAACACCGTGTTGTTTTCCTCTGAACGATCTTTTTCCCCTATGAATAATTTTTGGCTCATTTTCTGCATTAATTCCGTTGTTGTGATTAATTGTTCGTTATAGCGGAAATGGGGTGAATTATGTTCAAATTAGGGCGGATTGAGAAGAAAAAGGATGGGGTGTTTGGATTGCTACTTGCTGCGACAGCGTTCAGTTTTGCCGCCCAGGTGCAGGCCGCAAAACTGGATGACGTGCTGAAGCGCGGTTATCTGATTGTGGGGACGGGCAGCACCAACGCGCCTTGGGGATTCCAGGGCGCTGACGGCAAGTTGCAAGGGTTTGACATTGATATCGCTCACATGATTGCCAAAGGGCTGTTTAACGACGCCAGTAAAGTGCAGTTCGTTCAGCAATCGTCGGATGCCCGAATCCCGAATTTGTTGACGGATAAAGTCGATATGACCTGTCAGGCGATGACCGTCACCGCGCAACGGGCTCAACAGGTGGCATTTACCATTCCTTATTATCGTGAAGGCGTGGCGTTACTGTTACTGGCAAACAGTAAATATCAGCAACTGGCGGATATGGATGCCGCAGGAAGCGATCTGAACGTTGCCGTATTGCAGAATGTTTATGCGGAAGAACTGGTGCATCAGGCATTGCCGAAAGCCAAAGTCTCACAATATGAAAGTGTTGATTTGATGTACCAGGCATTGAATTCCGGGCGAGCCGATGCAGTGGCGACCGATCAGTCGTCGGCGAAATGGTTAATGGTGCAGACGCCGGAGCGCTACCGCTCACCGGATTATGCATGGAGCCCGCAGACCTATTCCTGTGCAGTGAAACGTGGCGATCAGGACTGGCTTAACTTCGTGAATACGGCGCTGCATGAATCCATGACTGGCGTTGATTTCGCCGCCTACGCTGACGCCTATAAAAAATGGTTCGGTGGCGCCTTGAACGCCCCGCAGATTGGCTTTCCGGTTGAATATAAATAAGTATATCGCGCCAGATAGGTGACACTGTCTGGCGTATTGAGGTAACACCATGGGCTATCAACTCAATTTTTCCGCTGTATGGCAAAATTTCGATCTGTTGCTCGCCGGGTTATGGCTGGGGCTTGAACTATCGCTGGTGTCCATTGCCATTGGCTGTGTACTGGGCTTGGTGGCCGCATTCTGCATGCTGTCGAAAAATGCGGGTTTGCGTTGGGCCGCGACGCTTTATGTCACCGTTATACGCAATCTGCCGATCTTGATTTTGATTCTGATGATCTACTTCGCCTTACCGGGGTTGGGGATTCGCCTGGATCAACTGGGCTCGTTTATTGTCACGCTGTCGCTGTATGCCGGTGCGTATCTGACTGAAGTGTTCCGCGCCGGTTTGCTGGGGATCCCGCAAGGACAGCGTGAAGCCGGACAAGCAATTGGTCTGAAGGAATGGCAGATTAAACGTTACATCATTATTCCGGCGATGTTCCGCAATGTGCTGCCGTCGCTCAGCAATAATTTTATCTCCCTGTTCAAAGATACCTCGCTTGCGGCGGCTATCGCCGTGCCGGAACTGACCTTTTATGCCCGCAAAATCAATCTGGAAAGTTATCGGGTTATTGAAACCTGGCTGGTGACCAGCTTGTTGTATATCGCGACCTGCTACCTGATAGCGGCGTTGTTGCGTGCGCTTGAACAACGATTGGCTCTGGCGCGTTAAGGAGAAGAGATGAACGATCCTTTTAGCTGGTGGTATCAGCTTTGGCAGGCCAGAACCACGCTGGCTCAGGGTTTTGTCGTGACATTATCCAGTTCGGTGCTGGCGATCCTGATAGGCACGATGCTGGGGGCGGTGGTGGGATTAGTGTTGAGTTATGCCCGCCTGCCGGTACGTTGGACATTTCGATTGTATATTGATGTGATCCGCGGCACGCCGGTATTGGTGTTGGTGCTGGCCTGTTTTTATATCGCGCCGGCGCTGGGTTGGCATATTGGCGCGTTTGAGGCCGGCGTGCTGGCGCTCGCCATGTTTTGCAGTTCCCATGTGGCGGAAATTGTACGCGGCGCGTTGCAGGCTGTGCCGCGAGGACAGAGTGAAGCGGCGAAAGCCATCGGTCTGACATTTTTTCAGGATCTCCGTTATGTCCAGTTACCTCAGGCGCTGCGCCAGATCCTGCCGACCTGGGTCAATTCCGCCGCCGAAATCGTCAAAGCTTCCACCTTGCTGTCTGTCATTGGCGTGGCGGATCTCCTGCTGAGTTCGCAACAGGTCATCGCCCGCACTTTTATGACGCTGCCGTTTTATGCCTTTGCCGGACTGTTGTTCTTCATTATTAACTTTTCGATTGAAATGTTGGGCCGTTATCTGGAAAAGAAAGTGAGATTGCCATGAACCAGACACCAGGCGCATTGACTGACGCGCCGCTTTTGAAAATCAATAATCTGCACAAGCAATATGGTCAGGTCGATGTTCTTAAAGGTATCGATCTCACTCTGGCGCGCGGCGATGTGGTGACGTTGATCGGCGCAAGTGGATCAGGGAAAACCACGCTGTTGCGCTGCGTCAATCTGTTGGAGGCGTTTCAGCAGGGAGAGATTCTCCTTAACGATCAGCCCATCGGTTATCACCAGCAGCAAAATCGGCGGGTTCGCCATGCTGAAAAAGTCATTGCCCAACACCGTGCCATGACGGGCATGGCATTTCAGCAGTTCAATCTGTTCCCGCATTTGACGGCATTGCAGAACGTGACGTTAGGGTTGCTGAAAGTGAAAAAAATGTCGAAAGATGAAGCGGTTGCCACGGCGGAACGATGGCTGGAGCGTGTCGGTCTTCTGGCGCGCCGCGATCACTACCCTGGCCAACTGTCCGGTGGTCAGCAGCAGCGTGTGGCGATTGCCCGTGCCATTGCCATGAATCCCAGCCTGATGTTGTTTGACGAAGTGACGTCAGCGCTCGATCCTGAGTTGGTCGGTGAGGTGCTGGCGGTAATTAAAAGTCTGGCGGAAGACGGGATGACCATGCTGTTGGTCACGCATGAAATGCGATTTGCCTATGAAGTCTCCGACCGGATTGTTTTCATGAATCAAGGGCGCATTGAAGAGGAAGGGCCGCCAAATCAGTTGTTTCACCAGCCTGTATCGCCACGTCTGGCTGAGTTTATTAAACATTCCCATTTTTAACCGACGATAAATCACAAACACAGGAGTGATGATATGAGTATTACCCGTTATGGTGCTGGCGAGCGTGGCGCAGGTGGTCAGCCATTACCTTTTGCGCGCGCCGTGGAAGCGAACGGCTGGCTGTATGTTTCCGGCCAGGTGGCAATGGAGAAAGGGGAAATCATTGAGGGCGGCATTGTTGCCCAAACCCATAAAACCATGCAAAACATTATCGCCATTCTTGAAGAAGCGGGATATGGTCTGGAGCACGTCGTCAGAGTGGGAGTGTGGCTGGACGATCCCAGGGATTTCTGGAGCTTCAATAACGTCTTTGCCAGCTATTTCTCGGCGCATGCTCCCGCGCGGGCGTGCGTGCAATCCAGTATGATGGTGGATTGCAAAGTGGAAATTGACTGTGTTGCTTATAAGTCAGTATAACTAGCTGAAAGATAAGTAATACCTGAGGGGGAAGTCATGACGGTTCCAGAGGTGAAACGGCGTGCGCGTGGGCTGGATCGTGCATTCGAAATACTTGATTATCTGAAAATACAACGAAAACCGTTGCGACCGCATGATATCGCCAAAGGGATTAACGCACCGAAATCCACGGTATATGAGTTGATCGCTCTGCTGCAAGAACGGCGAATTCTTGAACAGGTGGGGCGCGAGGGTTTGGTGTATCTGGGCAGGGAACTCTATTTTCTTGGTCAGGCGCATCTCAGTCATTTCGATTTTACCCGCGAGGCCGATCGTTTTCTGGAACAGATCGTGGAACAAACGCATGAAACCGCACAGATGTGCCTGCTCAACGGGCGCAAATACAATGTAGCGCTGATGCGTGAAGGTGAACGCGCTTTCCGTATCTCGTCCGGCGTCGGGGAGGACATTCCCATCCCTTGGACGGCTTCCGGGCGACTATTGATGGGGCATATGAGTGATGAAGAAATTCTCGACTTTATTCCCGCCAATGATTTTACGCTGCCGGATGGCGCAATATTGTCGCCGGATGACTTTTTACGCGAGATCCGTCACTCGCACCGGGAAGGTTTTTTCTCCTTCGATAGCATTGCCGATACTTATACCCATTGTTTTGCCGCTGGCATTTACAATACTCAAGGTCAGTGTATCGCCACGTTTTGTATTGTGGCGCCACGTGGTGATGCTTACGCTAACCACGATCATTATCGTAGCGTGCTAATGGCGTGCGCACGGGGGATGGAACAACGACTGTCTGGCAAACAAAGCCGATAAACGCGTCATACCTCAAGTCGCATGTGCGTTGGTCGCCTTCCTGCAACTCGAATTGTTTAGAGTGTAAACTGGAGTACATGACATGCCCTATAGAGAAAAAGGTATCGCCCGACCGGGAGATAGCTTGCTGAAACAGGTAAGTTTGCCTGCACTGGTTTTGCACCAACGGGCGCTGGAGCACAATTTGCGCTGGATGCAGAACTATGTTGATAAACATCGCGCGCAACTGGCGCCGCACGGAAAAACCACCATGACGCCCGCGCTTTTTCAGCGTCAGTTAGCTCAGGGCGCATGGGGCATTACGCTGGCGACGGCGGTACAAAGCGCCGTGGCTTATGAGCACGGCGTGCGGCGAATTCTGATGGCTAATCAGCTCGTCGGCAAGCCCAATATGGCGATTATCGCGGATTTGCTGAAGCAGGGCGGGCTGGAATTCCACTGTCTGGTGGAAAACCCGGATAACGTGCGGGCGCTGGGAGATTACTTTGGCGCTCAGGGATTGCAGTTGAACGTGATGCTGGAAATTGGCGTGTCGCATGGTCGCTGTGGGTGCCGTAACGATCAGCAGATTGACGCGGTGTTGGCCGCTATCGATGCAGCGCCTGCGCTGGTGCTGACAGGCATTGAAGGCTATGAAGGCGTGATCCACGGCGAACAACCCGAAAGCGCGATCCAGGCGTTTGCCGCTTATCTGGTGGAAACCGCGGTGTCGTTACAGGAACAGGGAAAATTTGGCATCGTTCACCCTTATGTCACCGCATCCGGTTCCGCCTGGTACGATTTGATTGCGGGCGAGTTTACGCGCCTACAGGCGGATTCGCGCTTTATTCCGTTGTTACGGCCCGGATGTTATCTGGTTCACGATCATGGATTATATAAAGTAGCGCAGGCTGGCGTATTGCACCGTCACCCGGAGATGGACGGCGCATTGCAGCCAGCCATGGAAGTATGGGCGCATGTGCAATCCCTGCCCGAAGCGGGATGCGCCATTATCGCGCTGGGTAAACGAGATATCGCGTTTGACGCGGGCTATCCCGAACCGTTGCGCCACTATCCCGTAGGAGAGGATGAGCGCGAAGCCGTGGTTTTCGGGGCGGATTACCGCGTTACGGCAATGATGGATCAGCACGTCTTTTTGCAGATACCGGCGCAGCATAGCCTGCGTGTCGGCGACATCATTGCGTTTGGCGCCTCTCATCCGTGTCTGACGTTCGATAAGTGGCGTCAGGTCAATCTGGTGGATGATGAGTTGAACGTTGTTGAGATTATGCCGACATTTTTCTGATTCATGGGCAAGGACTTTTCATGGCCTATTTTGATCCGACGTTGTTAATTTTACTGGCGCTGGCCGCACTGGGTATTATCAGCCATAACATGACGGTGACGCTGGCGATCCTGGTTTTACTGGCAGTGCGCATTACACCGCTGAATACCTATTTTCCGTGGGTGGAAAAATACGGCCTGAGTATAGGGATCGTCATACTCACTATTGGCGTTATGGCGCCTATCGCCAGCGGAAAAATCAGCGCCAGCGAGGTGATGAACGCGTTCCTGCATTGGAAATCTCTGCTGGCGATGTTGATTGGCGTCGCGGTGTCGTGGTTGGGTGCGCGCGGTGTTTCCCTGATGAGCAGCCAGCCTTCGGTGGTGGCGGGGCTGCTGGTTGGCACAGTGATGGGCGTCGCCCTGTTTCGCGGGGTTCCTGTCGGGCCATTAATCGCCGCCGGTCTGCTGTCTCTGCTGATCGGCAAGAACTGAGCTCGCGGTGAGTGGCATGTTCCGTGACTTTTTAAGCAGTCAATCTCAGCAACGCCGCTATGGTGTTCGCCGCTTGCTGGTACTGAGCGGCGAGCAGGAGTGGAGTGTGGCTCAGGCGTTGTCCCTCACAGCGCTTGCCGGGGGCGACTGGCTATGGCTGAGCGAGCGTGCGCCGGCAGGCGTAAACTCATTAGCGGCAGGTAAAGTTCGAACACGGCTTGGGCATGAACTGGGCCATGTGGTGTTTGATGCCCGTAATGGATTGGATGTCGAGGCGCTGGCGATGTTGTCCGGGACGCTTCAGGCGGGAAGCTGGCTATTGTTGCTGGTTCCACCGTGGCAGACGTGGCGGCACTTGCCGGATGAAGACAGCCTACGCTGGAGCGAACAGGCGCAGCCGATCGCCGCACCGCGATTTATTCAGCATTTCCAGCGCCATCTGCTCGCGGATGATGAGGTCGTGATCTGGCGTCAGGGGCAGGCGTTGACGATCAAACCCTTGACCCGACGACCCGACTGGCGGCCCGTCAGCGGAGAACCTACCGCCGGACAACAACATATTCTGGCCCGGCTGCTCGCCGCCCGGCGGGGCGTTTATGTGATTACCGCGCCGCGCGGACGGGGAAAATCGACGCTGGCAGGCATGTTGACGCAACGCTGTGCCGGCCCCTGCTGGATAACCGCGCCGTCACGTTCGGCGACGGCGGTGCTCCAGCACTATGCGCGCTCTGATGTCCGCTTCTGGGCACCTGATGCGCTGCTGGAATATTGCCGTCTCAATCCACCGCCGCAGATTGACTGGCTGTTGATTGATGAAGCTGCGGCGATCCCGTCGCCGCTCCTGAACGCGCTGCTCAGCTATTTTCCCCGCATCCTGATGACGACCACCGTGCAGGGATATGAAGGCACCGGACGCGGGTTTCTGCTGAAGTTCTGTGCGGGTTTACCGCAGTGGCAGGCATTTACGCTGGACGAACCGTTGCGTTGGGCGCATCACGATCCGCTGGAACGAGTGCTGGATAATGCGCTGTTGTTCGCTGAACCGCTACCCCATGCACAAAACCAGACGAACGGCGCGACTGGCGAATCGATTTCTTCATGGGACATCACGGAAGAGCAACCCGATGACTGGCTGCGTCAGCCGTCGCGGATGCGGCAGTGCTACGCGTTATTGTGCAGCGCCCATTATCGTACCTCGCCGCTGGATCTGCGCCGCTTGCTGGATGCGCCCGGAATGCATGTATACAGCGCCCGCGCATCGGGAGAGGTAAGCGGTGTGCTGTGGATGGTGGATGAGGGCGGGTTATGCGCGGAACTGGCGCATGCGGTTTGGGCCGGGGTGCGGCGTCCTCGCGGAAACCTGGTGGCGCAGTCGCTGGCGGCGCATGGCGGATTATGGTACGCGCCGATGTTGCGGGCGCAGCGTATTAGCCGTATCGCCATCACCGCGCCGTACCGTCGGCAAGGCATTGGGCGCGCGTTGATTGAAGAACAAAAACGCGTGGCTCAGACGCAGGGGCTGGATTATCTGTCCGTCAGTTTTGGTTATCAGCCGGATTTATCGGCGTTCTGGCAGTCATGTGGCTTTCAACTGGTGCGTATCGGCAGCCATCTTGAGGCCAGCAGCGGCTGTTACAATGCGATGGCGTTGTTTCCCCTGAGTCACGCGGGGCGGCTATGCGTTGAACAAGGGGGGGGACAACTGGCGCGGGACTGGGGTTGGCTGCGGCGCATCATTCCGCTTGATTTATCGCTGCCGCTGGATGAGAGCACCGGGCTGGATGAGCAGGACTGGCGTACATTAGCCGGATTCGCGTTTGCCAGCCGCCCGATGGCGTCTTGTTACGCGGCGTTGTGCCGGTTGGTTTATTGTTCCCGGCTGGCGTTGCCGACATTGCGTCTGCTGATTGAAAAATCGCTTGATGAAGCGTCGTCAACAACCCTGTCCGGCTTATCGGGGAAAAAGGCGTTATTACGGCAGTGGCGTGAGGAAACCGCCGCCGCACTGCATGATGCGGATATTGCATCTTATACGTATTGGCGCGACTGGGCGCTGTTGGGACCGGCGGCGGGTTGATGGAATAAGCGAAAATAACGCCGGCGCGATGTTGCTAACATCCTGATTTCTTCACCGGTTTGTTGCAAAAAATGGAACATCTCATTCAATAAATCCCGATTTATCCCTGTGACGCGTGGCGTATAGTGAATATCAAATATCATGACCGGGCCGTTGCCGATATCCATCACGCAGCGGTGCTTGCAGGAGAAACAGAGTGAATCAGCAATATATTGTTGTACAAAACCCCACGACGCCAAAACAGCTTTTTTTACTTTTTCATGGCGTCGGCGATACGGCGGGCGGCATGGCGCCGATTGGCCGCTATTTCGCCGCGGCGTTTCCTGATGCGCTGGTGGTCAGCATTGGCGGGCCGTTCAGCACCGGATATGGGGACGGGCGGCAGTGGTTTTCCGTACAAGGCGTGACGGAAGAAAACCGTCAAGCGCGCGTTGAACCAGCTGTCCCACTGTTTGTGGAAACCGTCCGTTTCTGGCAACAGAAAAGTGGGGTGGATTTCACCCATACGGCGCTGATTGGTTTCTCGCAAGGCAGCATTATGTCGCTGGAATCATTAAAATCCGCACCGCAACTCGCCGGACAGATTGTGGCTTTCAGCGGACGTTTTGCCGTGTTGCCCGACAACGTGTTTAAGGATGTCGCGGTACATCTGATTCACGGCGAAGCGGATGGCGTGGTCGCGGTAGAACATGCCCGCGCCGCCGCTCAGTGCTTTGAGGCGTTGGGAACCCATTTCACGCTGGATACCTTACCCGGCGTCGGGCATGGTATTAATGAACACATGCTGAATCATGCGCTGGGGTATTTACGGCAAGGCATGATGGCATAAACGGGCGAAAAGCGTTATTCCGACACCCTGATGATGGAGACATCAGGGTTTTTTCCGCGGCCAGTCATCGTCTTCATCATCCCATTTATCGTTATTGTCGCGATGGGGGGGAAGTTTCGGTTTATTGAGTAAAAAGCCAGTGTGATCAACATTGCGCAGTTCTTTAATGCCGTTGATCAACATGCCTATCAGGATAATCAGGATTATCCACCAGTAGTCAGCCAGCCATGCCATAATTAAGCTCCATCAACATTATGGATAAAACGGGTAAACAGCAGGGGCAGATGTTGGCATAACCACTCAGAACCTTCGATATCTTCGCCTTGCCATGCCGAGCGGATAATCTCTGAGGTAAGCTGTTCTTCCGCATACTGCGCCAGTGGATAATAGCTGATGTGCCAGGGTTCTGCTGCGACTCCGCCAAGATCGTGCGCATACGGACGATAGAATTCATATTCGTGCATATGCTCGCTCAACCAAACATTTAGCGACGAAAAGTAACCGCCTTCCTCATATTCCCAAGGCTCCAACTGGAGCTTTTTGCCCTCAGGCAATAAATCCGGGTCGTAAATATCCAGGTCGCTGCCCCAGTGATGTCGGCTGGCGCCGGGCATCGCGGACCAGCGTAAAATCGCCTTGCAGCGATCGCCTTCATTCAACGTCAGGATATCCAATGGTTGACCATCATGGCCGATTACCGGGCGCTCGCCGGTGAATTTTCCATTCCAGATTAAACGTTGGCGCTCAAAGTCACGAAAGGTGCTGGCCGGTTGCAGATTAAACCCGGCCCTGGCTGCCGCCTGCTGCATCGCCTGAAATGCGGTGATGGTGTCAGGGTGCAGACGATGACGGCCACTTAACGTGGCCAGATGACTGTCGCTTTTACCGGTTAGCATGGCATGCGTCATCATGCGATTAGTTGCTCCATAACGCGTTGATACATCCGGCTTAATAACTGTAAGTCCGCCGCGCTGACGCACTCGTCCACTTTGTGTATTGTGGCGTTAACCGGGCCGAGTTCCACGACCTGCGCCCCCATGCGAGCGATAAAACGTCCGTCGGATGTGCCGCCGTTGGTCAGCAGTGTGGGTGTCACTTCGTTGTAATGTTCTACGGCATTCACCACCGCATCAACCAGTTCGCCACGAGCGGTCAGAAATGGCTGACCGGAAAGATTCCAGTCGATAGTGTAGTTCAGTTGATGACGATCAAACAGGTCCGCAACACGCTGTTTGATGAGTTCATCCGTCAGTTCCGTACTGAAACGGAAATTGAATTGTACCGATAACTCCCCTGGGATCACATTGTTGCTGCCGGTGCCGGCATGAATGTTGGCGATCTGCATACTGGTTGGCGGGAAAAATGCATTCCCCTGATCCCATTCCGTCGCCACCAGTTCATGCAGCGCGGACATGGCGCGGTGTACGGGATTATCCGCCAGATGCGGGTAAGCGACATGACCTTGCACGCCTTGTACCCGCACATTGGCGGTGATGGAACCACGGCGACCGTTTTTCACCACGTCGCCGACCACATTGGTACTGGATGGCTCGCCGACCAGACAATAATCGAGCCGTTCGTCGCGCGCCATTAACGCATCGACCACTTTGACCGTGCCGTTTACGGCGCTGGCTTCCTCATCCGAGGTGATCAGAAAGGCTAAACGTCCCTGATGATTGGGATTGGCGGCAACAAATCGTTCCGCCGCCACCACCATCGCGGCCAGCGAACCTTTCATATCGGCGGCGCCTCGGCCATATAACATACCGTCGCGGATAGTCGGTTCGAAAGGCGGATGCTGCCAGCGGCTTTCGTCACCGCTGGGGACGACATCGGTATGTCCGGCAAACGCCAGGGTTTTCCCGGTGCCGCGCCATGCCCAGAAATTCAGCGTATCGCCAAAATTCATGGGTTCGATGGTGAAGCCGATGGCTTGCAGGCGTTCAATCATCAGTGACTGACAACCTTCATCATGGGGGCTGAGGGACGGGCGTTTGATCAGTTGTTGAGCGAGTTCGATGACCGGGCAAGACACGTTATTTGTTCTCCGCAATAAATTCCTGATAGCTCTCGGCGCTAAAACCAAGCAGCGTTTTTTCATTTTTTGCCACCAGCAAGGGGCGCTTGATCACCGCGGGTTGTTCAAGCATAAGGACTTTCGCTGCCGCTTCACTCTGCTCGGTATTGCTGCTGATGAGGTCGCGCCGCGCTTCGCTCAGTTTACGCCATGTGGTGCCGCGCGTGTTGATAAGCGGTTGCCAGCCGATGAGATCAATAAAATGTTGCAGGCGCGTTTCGTCTAAGCCATCCACACGATAATCATAAAAGTGGTAAGCAATCTGTTGTTCTTCCAGCCACCGACGGGCTTTTTTTATGGTGTCGCAGTTTTTAATGCCATACATGGTCAGCGTCATTGTTACTAAAATCCTTTCTGTTTATTAAGTTGGATGATGGTCGTTGAACGGCGCAGCGTGGAATGATGAGCCTGATATCGTGATAATCCAGCATGCCGAAAAAGCGCGGTGAGATCTACAGTGAACTAAAAAGCGGGAATGAGGGATTGTATGCTTTTTATACTTTCAGAAGTATTTCTGCTGATTAAAAAATGTGCGTATAATATGTCGCCATTAATGACCGAGAGGTTCGCATGATAGAAGTAGAAGTGGGTAATTGGAAAGATTTTATCGAAGCAATGTTACGTAAATAATAATTAAATATTATGCCAGTCATTGCAAACCCGGAACAAAATCGCTAACGAAATAGGCAGCATTGAGTGACATCAATACTGCTTTTTTTTTGCTCCAAAATGAGGAAACCTGAGCAAATAAAAGAGGCTATTATCCTTTTTCTTTCAGATCAGCTTGTTACGACTTTTCTCCTTTTTATTTGTGACATTAATCTGTTTCAGGGCTGTTTTAACAGAGAAATAGGGAACTGCGCGCTTGCGCTACTTGCTGTTGACCGTCTTTTGTGACTGAAGACAACCCGCTTTCAGATAGCCGATAAAGCTCGCCATCATCTCAGCTTCCTGCTCACTGTGGGTAACCAGCAACGCCGTCTGTCCCGCCGCATGCAGAATATCGCGTACATCTTGTCCCAGTCGTTTTCGGCTGTCTGGATCAAGGCTGGACAGTGGTTCATCCAATAACAGAACGGCAGGTTCAGGCGCCATTGCTCTGGCTAATGCGATACGTTGTTGCTGCCCGCCGGAAAGCTCATGGGGGTAGCGCTGCGCCAGTTCACTCAGTTCGATAAGCGCCAACATCGCCTTGACTCGTTCGTGTTGAATATCTTTCGGCAGTTTTCTCAGCCCAAAGGCAATATTCTCGGCGGCAGTCAGGTGAGGGAATAATGCGTAATCTTGAAAAACCATCCCCACCTTTCTTTTCTCCGGGGGCAGATGAATGCCTGGTCCGGCGACGCAGTTTCCACCGACATCAATACTGCCTTGCGATAAATGCTCAAAACCGGCAATGGTGCGCAATACCGTCGTTTTACCGCAGCCGGAAGCGCCCAATAAACACGCTAACTCGCCTGCGGCTATTTTCATGGAAAACCCATTGAGCACGAGGTGGGGGCGATGTGACGGCCCATAAGATACATGCACATTGTTCAGAAGCAAGGTGGCGTCAGACAACATTCGTCTCCCTTATATTGATGTTTTTAGCTGACTGCGGGCCAGCATGACGACGGGTAACGTCCCGGCCATGACAATCAGCAGGGCAGCGATGGCGCCTTCTTCATAAGTGCCTCTGGCGGCCTCTGCATACAATACGGTAGCTAGCGTTTCAAAATTCACTGGCCGCAACAACAATGTGGCGGGAAGCTCTTTCATGGCATCAGCAAATACCAGAAGTATGCTGGTGACCAGCGCCGGTCGCAATAGCGGCAGATGAACGCGGCAGAATGTCATCAGTTCGCTCTCGCCCAATAAGCGTGAGGCCTGTTCCATTACCGGTGGGATGCGTGTCAGCCCAGCATCCAGGGAACCTATCGCGATCGCCATAAAACGAATGGAGCAACAGACGACCAGCACAATACCAGCGGAAAGCAGGGGAAGCCCCTGATAACCCATCAGCCCGGCTAAAAATTTGTCCGTTGTCATTGCCGGGGTTAATAGGCCAATCGCCAGCACCGTGCCGGGGACGGCATAACCCAATGATGAGATCCTCAGCAGCGTGCGGCGTAGTTCAAATGTCCGGCTTGTCACGGCTGAATGGCGGGCATACCAGGCAACAATCAGACTCACGAGGATCACCGCCAGCGTGACGCCAGCGGCCAGCATCAGGGAGTTTTGCAATGATTGTATTAAACTGGCTGAAAGCCTGGCGCCATCATTCAGCCTTCTGGCGCTTTCCCAGGCCAAAAAAAGGGCTGGCGCAACAAATCCCAGTAGAATGGGCAGTGCGGTGACGCAGGTAGTCAGCCAGGCTCGGCCTCCTTTTAAACGAACAGGCGTGATACCGCGCATATGCCTGCTGATGCCATAACGCTGGTGCTTTCTGCCGTAATATTCCAGCGTCAACAGGATGATGACCCCGGCCAGCATGGTGCAGGCAATTTGCGCTGCGGCAGGTAAATCGGAACGGGTGACCCAGGTGGTGTAAACGGTAACTGTCAGCGTATTCACACCGAGAAACTCAGACGCGCCGATATCATTGAGTGTTTCCAGCAGCGCCAGACTGACGCCTACGGCGAGAGCCGGTCTTGCCATGGGAAGCACAACGTGAAAGAACGTGCCTGTCGCGCTCATCCCCAGCGTGCGTGCTGCTTCGAGTAAATGAGCGGGCTGGCTGATGAACATAGCGCGCATGGTCAGGTAAACGTAAGGATAAAGCACCAAACCCAGCAGCAGTATCGCTCCTCCCATTGAACGCAAATCAGGCAGCCGGAATTCACGCGGGCTGGCGTAACCGAGTATATAGCGGATGACTTCTTGAATAGGACCGATCGGATGAAGCAGATCGAGCCAGGCAAATGCCACGATGTAAGTAGGCATCGCCAGCGGCAGCAGTAAGGCCCAACTGAGCAACTGTCTGCCAGGAAAGTGAAAGGCGGTGACTAGCCAGGCGCAACCGGCGCCGATGACAATCACCATTGCCGCAACGCCAATAAGCAGAATCAGGGTATTGAGGGTGGCATCGGGAAGAACGTAGCTCATCAGGTGTTCCCAATGACCCAATCCCGCGCCCGCGGCTAACCAAAGTAGTGAAGCCACTGGCGTGATGACGCCCAGGGCAATCACAATCGCCGCTATTCTGAGGGGGGAAAACAGAACGCGCGGTCTGTTGCAGAAGCCGCGCGTCTGTGAAGACTCCGTTTTATTGATCGAAGCCAACTTTATCTACCAGTTTGCTGGCCTGATTACGGTATTTAACTATTTCCGTCAGTGGGATCTTGTCGACATTCAGTTCACCAATGGTGCTGCCGATGACGGGATCAAGCATGACGCCTTTGCGCACAGGATATTCATAATTAGCCTGTGCATACAACTGTTGTGCTGGGGCGGAAACGAGATACTCCAATAGCTTCACGGCCTGTTCTTTATTCGGGGCATAACGTGCCACAGATGCTCCGCTGATATTGACGTGTGTTCCGCCTTCACTAAATTCAGGCTTGATGACTTTAATCGCATCACCCCATTTGCGTGCATCGCTGCCTTCTTTCGCGGTTTTCATATGACCGACATAATAGGAGTTTGCCAGTCCAATATCACAGATTCCGCCAAGGATATCGCGGGCGACATCACGATCGCCGCCGGTTGCTTTTCTGGCCAAGTTTGCTTTGAGACCGCGCAACCAGGTTTCGGTTTGCGCTTCACCATGATGAGCAATCATGGCTGCGATAAGGGCGGTGTTGTAGGGATGTTGCCCTGCGCGCACGCACACTTTGCCTTTCCATTTCGGGTCGGCCAGGTCTTCATAAGTGATATTGGTCAGAGGCAATGCTTTTTCTGCGTAAAGGACTCTGGCCCGCATAGAAAGGCTGAACCACTGGTTATCTTTATCTCTGAGGTTAGCAGGGATCTCATCATTCAATGTGGCGGATTGTACGGGCTGGGTGACGCCCGCTTCCACCAGATCGATAAGATTGCCTGCATCAACCGTCATCAGGAGGTCGGCGGGGGAGTTTTCACCTTCTGCTTTTACCCTTTCAAGCATACCGTCCTTAATGAAAACAGTATTCACTTTCACGCCGCTGTCTTTAGTAAATGCATCAAGCAACGGCTGGATTAAACCCGGCTCCCGTGTGGTATAGAGCGTCAGTGACTCCGCGGCGGAAGCCGGGAGGGAGTATGCGGCGAACAGTGATGATGCCACAGCCAGCAGGCGTAGCTTGCGGCTAAGTGATGAGGAATGTAGGGTTGGCATGTTGTTATATTCTCCAGAATTGAAGGGCTTGCTGACGGAGTAAGAGTCAATGAGCGTGACATTTCGCAAGGCGATTAAAACTATATATGATAATCACTCTTATTTTCAATTGCGCCTGTAAACTATCTGGAAAAGATGCGCGTTTTAATTTTTCGATAAATAAAGCAGGCGGCTTTTAAATGCATTTCGTCGAGCGTGCTTGGTGTTTTCAAGTTGAAAATCGATATCATAAAAGGTGGTCAATAGCTCGGAAACGACCCGTCTGAGTCAGGCATAATATAAAAAGTTATCTGCCTTTTAGTTCACGCGCTATTTTTATCAAATTTTATCTATCTTCAACTGGACAAATGAGCCATCTATTGCTGTACTGTACGTGACACAGATTTTGTGTCTTTCATCCATGTTAAAGGTAAGTTTGATGTCTAAGATTAAAGGTAGCGTTAAGTGGTTTAATGAATCCAAAGGGTTCGGTTTCATTACTCCAGAAGATGGCAGCAAAGACGTATTCGTGCATTTCTCCGCCATCCAAAGCAATGGTTTTAAAACTCTGGCTGAAGGTCAGCGTGTAGAGTTTGAAATCACCAGCGGCGCGAAAGGTCCATCTGCTGCTAACGTTATCGCTATTTAATTATACCGATTTCTTGAAAACCCGCCTTAAGGCGGGTTTTTTTATGGCGGTATTCCAGTCTCTTACGTTACCGTAGCATTTTAGGGGGCTGCCATCCAGGTAACTAAAGCAAAGGCCAGAGCGGTCATCAAAAACGATCCCGCCAGATTCAATAACACATGTAAACCCGCTGCGGCCAAATGACCGTTTTGCAGAAACATTACTACTTCCGCTGAAAAGGTTGAGAAAGTGGTTAATCCGCCACATAGCCCACTTGTAATAAGCATTTTCCAATGCTGTTCGAGGCTGGGGTGTCGCGCAAAATAGGCCAGCGCGCCGCCGATGATAAAAGCGCCAATCAGGTTGGCGAACAGCGTACCAAATGGCAATGCCGGGTGCGCGCCGTTAAACCTCACCCCTAACTGCCAGCGAGCGACGCTTCCTAGTCCGCCCCCCAGAAATACAGCAAATATAGTACTAAACATAGATACCTATTATTTTTTCAAAGCTTAAGCAGGTTTGAAGAATGCCGTGCGAGAAGTTACATCCCTCTTCTGGGTATGCGCAGACATCATTGTTAGCCGAAGGCGGTTATGGAAGAAGTCTACGCTCTACCGCGTTATTTCTGTAGTTCCACTGATTACAAAAGTTATAAACCGAATTAAAAGGAACCGCTGAGGCGTCTTAATTTGTTACAGATGGCGATTGTGTTGCATAGCGGAAGGTTTTTACATAAGAGGACGGTTATCCGTTCGCCGGGTTTCTCCGGCATTTGTCATCAGGTAGGTAGATATGGAAGGTATCAGTATTGCCAAACTATTGGTCATTGTTGCATTGATCGTTCTGCTGTTCGGCACAAATAAACTGCGCAGTCTGGGGGGCGATCTGGGAGCGGCGATTAAAGGGTTCAAGAAAGCCATGAGCGACGATCAGGCGGTAAAAAGCGATGCGGAGGCGTTGAGCGAAACGTCCCGTAAAAAGCCTTAACCGATTGCAACAAAATCAAACGGACGGCAGAGCCGTCCGTTTGATTATCCACACAATATGTGTAACTAAGTATAAACGCGTTATTTCACTTCAATCCCTTTTGCCTGTAAATCGGCATGGTAAGAAGAGCGAACAAACGGGCCGCAGGCGGCATGGGTAAATCCCATCGCCATCGCTTCGCCTTTCATCTCATCGAATTCTTCCGGGCTGACATAACGCTGCACAGGCAAGTGGTGACGGCTGGGTTGCAGATATTGTCCCAGCGTCAGCATAGTGACACCGTGGCGGCGCAGATCGCGCATGACATCGACAATTTCCGCATTGGTTTCGCCCAGTCCGACCATCAAACCGGATTTGGTTGGAATATCCGGGTGAGCGTTCTTGAAATTCTCCAGAAGTTTCAAAGACCAGTCGTAGTTGGCGCCAGGGCGAACCTGACGGTAAAGACGCGGCACGTTTTCCAGGTTGTGGTTAAATACATCCGGTGGCGTGACAGTCAGAATATCCAGAGCGCGATCCATACGACCACGGAAATCCGGCACCAGCGTTTCGATACGAATATTGGGGGTCTTACGACGGATCGCACTGATGCAATCGGCAAAGTGTTGGGCGCCGCCGTCGCGCAGATCATCACGATCAACCGAGGTGATCACCACATAGCGCAGCCCCATATCATGAATGGTTTGCGCCAGCTTTTCCGGCTCGTTGGCATCGGGGGCGATAGGGCGGCCATGAGCAACGTCGCAGAAAGGGCAGCGGCGCGTACAAATCGCCCCCAGGATCATGAATGTTGCCGTGCCGTGATTAAAACATTCCGCCAGGTTGGGGCAGGAGGCTTCTTCGCAAACCGAGTGCAGCCCATTTTTACGCATCGCGGCTTTGATACCCTGAATACGGCTTGAGTCAGACGGAAGTTTAATCTTCATCCATTCAGGCTTGCGCAGAATTTCCTGTCGCTCGGTTACCACAGTACGCACTGGGATTAGCGCCATTTTATCGGCATCGCGGTATTTTACGCCGCGCTCGATCTGAATCGGTTTACTCATGTTTGCGTAAGTTCCAGTTCTGAATCGTTTCTCTGAATTTATTGTATAAATTCAAAGGATTATATGTTTCATTAAAATTTTTTTTAAAAAACTCTAAAAATTATATCATTTTGCCTGACGACAATCAGCTTTTGAGCAATCAAAATGAAGAAATTATGTAAATAAAATGTGATTAATCGTCTATTCCACGGCTTATTCAAAACCGCCAGCGCCGAACCCGCGCCCTTTTCAATGGCTTATCGGGAGCGGTTCACCTTGTGTCGTTATATCCCAGTGAATAAGTACTTGCTCACGGTAGTTCAACAGTTGCATGAATGTACTCACCAAAACCGGCGCGGTATCTTCGAGCGTAACACTGGGCGCCAACTCGCTAAGCTGGGCCATCTGCATACCGGCATAGCCGCAGGGATTAATGCGCAGAAACGGCGACAGATCCATCGCAATATTCAGCGCCAGCCCATGAAAAGCGCATCCCTTGCGGATCCGCAGCCCCAGCGAGCAGATTTTGCGTTCACCAACATATACGCCCGGCGCATCGGCACGCGCGTGGGCATCAATGTGAAAATGCGCCAGCGTAGCCACGACTGTATTTTCTATTGATGTCACCAGTTGGCGAACACCCAATTTGCGCCGTTTCAAATCAATCAGAACATACATCACCTGCTGGCCGGGACCGTGGTAGGTGACCTGTCCGCCTCTGTCGCTCTGAATGACAGGGATGTCGCCGGGGGTGAGAACATGTTCCGCTTTACCCGCCTGACCCTGTGTGAATACCGGTGGGTGTTGCACCAGCCAGATTTCGTCCAGTGTTTGCGCGTCGCGCAGGTCGGTGAACTTATGCATCGCCAGCGAAACGGGTTCGTAAGGTTGTACGTCGAATTGGCGTATGACGATCTTATCCTGTAGCAAATGCGTCATCTTCAGGTTAAGGAAAGGATGGAGAGGATTATAACGGCGGGAAACGCACTAAGCACGTTTTCCCGCAGCATTATGCCCGCAGACGAAGAGGTGAGTTACGCATGGAAGCGTTACAGCACCATTCGCACAATTTCGATGTTGCCCAGTTCTTCGTACAGCGTTTCCACCTGCTCAATATGTGTTGCCGTGATGGTGATGGAAACCGAATGGTAGTTCCCTTTGCTGCTGGGTTTGACTTGTGGCGTGTAGTCGCCGGGCGCATGACGTTGCACCACTTCAACGACCTGATCGACCAACTCTGGTTTCGCCAATCCCATCACTTTGTAAGTAAAAGGGCAGGGGAATTCAAGCAGTTCGTTTAATTTGGTTTTCATCTGCGCTCCAGAGTGTGTTGCGAGTGTATAAATTATAACTCCCGCTAAGGGCGGGAGTATGCGACAACATTTATATGGGGATAATTTGTCCCCTTGCAAGAGGGGTTAACCGAACCAGTGATGGAATTTCAGTTTGATGTAGTCGATCATGCGGCTGAAAAGACCGCCCTCTTTCACTTCGTTCATGACAACCAACGGACGCTGGTCGATGGTTTTACCATCCAGTTGGAAGTTGATTGAACCTACGACCTGATTTTTGGCCAGCGGCGCATGTAGTTCCGTATTATCCAGCACATAGCTGGCTTTCAGATCTTTCATCCGTCCGCGTGGAATGGTCAGATAAACGTCTTTTTCAACGCCCAGCGCCACCCGGTCATTGTCGCCGAACCAGACTGGTTCGGCGGCGAACTCTTTACCGGTTTTTAGCGGCGCGACGGTTTCAAAGAAACGGAAGCCCCAGGTCAACAATTTCTTGCTTTCCGCTTCACGGCCTTTGAAGGTACGTCCACCCATCACCGTTGAGATCAGACGCATCTGGCCTTCCGTCGCGGAAGCCACCAGGTTGTAGCCTGCGGCCGCGGTATGACCGGTTTTGATGCCGTCCACGTTCAGACTGCTATCCCACAGCAAACCGTTGCGGTTAGTCTGCCGGATATTATTAAAGGTGAATTCTTTCTCTTTATAGGTGGCGTATTCATCCGGCACATCGCGGATGAGCGCCTGACCGATCAGCGCCATATCACGGGCTGAACTGAACTGACCTTGCGCATCAAGACCATGTACAGTTTCGAAATTGGTGTTTTTCAGACCAAGCGCTTTCACGTAACCATTCATCAGATTAACGAATGCGTCCTGACTGCCGGCGACATAGTCGGCCATGGCAACGCAGGCGTCATTACCGGATTGCAGGATAATGCCGCGGTTCAGTTGGGAAACGGGCACGCGATCGCCCGGTTTCAAAAACATCAGTGATGAACCCTGAAAAATCGGGTTACCGGTGGCCCAGGCATCTTTACCGATGGTAACGATATCGTTCGGAGTGATCTTCCCTGACTTTATCGCCTGGCCGATAACATAACTGGTCATCATTTTGGTCAGACTGGCCGGATCGCGACGCGCGTCGGCATTCATTTCCGCCAGCACTTTCCCGGAGTTGTAATCAATCAGGATATAGGATTCCGCATCAATTTGCGGCACGCCGGGGATCATCGTTTTCAGATTGAAATCATCGGCATAAGCAAAAGAAGATGCACTGATGGCGAGCAGAATGCCAAGCGCAGAACGTTTAGTAAAACGAGACGTGTTTACAGTATTCATGATTGGAACAACAACATCCGTGGGTATAAGTTAAAAACGAGTCACACTATAGCAGATGAGAAATAGGCAGGCACCAGACATTACGTTACGCGATTTTGCGAAAGGCGCGGGATATTCTCAACCCGCTCCCGCGCGTGAATATCGGTGGCGACGAGCCTTGCCGCCTGGTTTGGCATACGGTTCAGGCGCTTGCTAAAGTGTATCGGGTGCGGCAGTGATAAAGGATTGCTGCTGAGCTTCGACTGATAAACGTTGTTGAAGTTCAGTCGCTTGCTGGCGATTTTGGAATGGCCCCAATTGAATGCGATAAAGCCCGCCGTTGGCGCTCACTTTCCCTGTTACCTTGAAACGTTCGCTCAGACTACGCAACCAGGTCTGCGCTCGTTGCTCATCGCTTAGCGCGCCTACCTGAACAACATAGCCGCCACGCGTGTCTGATGGCGTGCTCGCCGGGGCCGCTGCAGACGATAGCGTCGGCGGCGTGGTTTCGATAATACCGGCGGGCAGTGCGGATGGCGCGCCCAGGAAGCCGCCGGAAGGCGATGAGGGATTGTCTGGCGTCGTGTTTGCCGGAGTTGCCGGCGTGTTATTGCCGACCGGTTGCGTCGTCTGTGTCGCGGGCTGGCTTTCTGTCATTGGCGTGCCGAGTCCGCTGGAACCAAAGTTGGGGCGGTCAGGGAGCGCAAAGCTTTGTTTGGCGACGCTGGTTCCAATGGCGCCGGGGCCGGACAGCGTGCCGTCAGGCGCAACATGGATAAAATCGATTTTGACCTTGGTGTTGTTGGAGATATTCAACCGATCGCCCGCCGCTTTGGACAGATCGATGATTCTGCCCGGCGTAAAAGGGCCGCGATCATTCACCCTGACCACCAGACGGCGGCCATTGCTCAGGTTGGTGACACGGACATAACTGGGGAGCGGCAGCGTTGGATGTGCCGCGGTCAACGCGTTTGGATCAAACACTTCGCCAATCGCGGTCCGGTTGCCGCTGGCTTCTTCGCCATACCAGGTCGCGAGTCCGGTTTCACTGAAGTTTTGCGGATTCTGGATAATCTTATACGTCTTGCCTTTGAGCCTGTAGTCCTGCAAGGTACCCTGATTATAGGGTTCATAACGCGGTTCCACGCCGCCAATCTCTTCCACCGGACCGCTGTAAACGGAGCTAACCGGCGGGGCCGATTGTTGTTCCGTGACGCTACACGCGGAAAGCGCCAGACTCATGGCGCCAATCCAAAGCCAATCCTTACGCATTGCTCACCTCGGAGTTATAAGTTTTTGGATAGCATCTTGCGGTGAGTATGTATCGACATCACGATACCAAATCCCGCCATGAGAACGATAAGCGCCGAACCGCCGTAACTGACCAGCGGCAGAGGCACGCCAACGACCGGCAGGATACCACTGACCATCCCGATATTGACGAAAACGTAGACGAATAAAATCAGCATCAGGCCGCCAACCATCACCCGTCCGAATGAGGTCTGCGCGTTAGCGGCGATAACCAGTCCACGCATAATGACGAACAGGTACATGGCGAGCAAAATCAACACGCCAATCAATCCCAGTTCTTCCGCCAGTACCGCAAAGATAAAATCGGTATGACGTTCCGGTAAGAATTCTAGCTGAGATTGCGTGCCCTGTAGCCAGCCTTTGCCAGATAGACCGCCAGAGCCAATGGCAATCTTCGACTGAATAATATGATAACCGGCGCCGAGCGGATCGCTTTCGGGATCGAGCAGCATCATAACGCGAGATCGCTGGTAATCATGCATCAGGAAGAACCACAGTATGGGGATAAAAGCCGCCAGCAACAGCACGGCGATACCAATCAGACGCCAACTCATGCCAGCCAGAAACAGCACGAACAGCCCGGACGCGGCGATCAGGATCGAGGTGCCAAGATCCGGCTGGGCGGCCACCAACAAGGTGGGCGTGAAAATCAGCACCAGCGCGATACCGGTATTTTTGAGAGAAGGCGGACACATATCGCGGTTGATAAACCGCGCCACCATCAACGGCACGGCGATTTTTGCGATCTCCGACGGTTGAAAACGGACAAAACCCAGATCCAGCCAGCGTTGCGCGCCTTTACTGATTTGCCCGAAGATATCGACCATCAGCAGCAGCAGGACGCAAAACACATAAAGATAAGGCGCCCAACCTTCATACACCCGCGGTGGAATTTGCGCCATGACGATCATGACAACCAGCCCCAGCACAATCTGCACGATCTTGCGTTCCATCATGCCCACATCTTGTCCGCTGGCGCTCCACATGACGAACAGGCTGTAGCCCAGCAACGCCAGGATGCAGATCAGGAAGGGGAAATCGATGTGGATTTTGCTCCAGATCGAGCCTTTTTGTGGGCTATCGGTCATGAATGTCTGTTACTCGCTCTCAATACCCGGCGGCGCGGGAGGCTCGCTCGGTAAGTCAGTCGTGTTGTCACCTAACAGAATGTGATCCAGGATCTGTCGGGTAATCGTACCCACCGTGGGGCCTGCGCCGCCGTTTTCCAGAATAATCGATACCGCGACCTTCGGATCGCTATAGGGGGCGAAGGCGACCATCAGTTTGTGGTCGCGCAGGTGTTCCGCAATTTTTTGCGCATTATAGGTTTCGTTCTCTTTCAGGCCGAAAACCTGCGCCGTACCTGATTTGGCGGCGATTTTATAAGGCGCGTCTTCAAAACTTTTACGCGCGGTGCCATTGGGACGATTGGCGACACCGTACATACCGTCTTTCGCGACTTCCCAGTAACCAGAGTGAATATCGCCAATCTGTTGATGCTCTGCCTGACGGAACGGCACAATTACGCCATTCTCTCTGGTGCTGTAGAGCAGATGGGGCGTTTTGATCTGTCCGTCATTAATCAGTGTGGTCAGCGCTTTATTCATCTGTATCGGCGTTGCCGTCCAATATCCCTGGCCGATCCCCACCGGGATCGTATCCCCCTGATACCAGGGTTTTTTGAAACGGCGCTGTTTCCATTCCCGCGTCGGCATATTGCCCGCGCTTTCTTCAGAAATGTCGATGCCGGTTCTGGCGCCATAGCCAAATCTTTGCATCCACTCCGCCAGACGATCGATCCCCATATCATAAGCAACCTGATAGAAAAACGTATCCGCGGATTCTTCCAGCGACTTGGTCAGGTTAAGGCGACCATGTCCCCATTTTTTCCAGTCGCGAAAGCGTTTTTCCGAACCCGGCAACTGCCACCAGCCGGGATCGAACAGCGTGGTGTTGGTGGTGATCACCCCGGCGGTCAGCGCGGAAACCGCAATATAGGGTTTCACCGTTGAAGCGGGTGGATAAACGCCCTGTGTCGCCCGATTGATCAGTGGACGATTGGGATCAGTGCGTAACTGATTATAGTCTTTGCTTGAGATCCCCTCGACAAACAGATTGGGATCATAGCTGGGCGTGGAAACCATCGCCAGAATCCCCCCGTCGCGCGGATCGGTGACGATAACGGCGGCACGGCTGCCTGCCAGCAGTTTCTCAATGTATATTTGCAGGCTGAGATCCAGCGTTAGGTAGATATCTTTTCCGGCTTGCGGCGGCTGTTCGTGCAATTGACGGATAACCCGTCCACGGTTGTTGACTTCGACTTCTTCATAACCGGGTTTTCCGTGCAGTAAATCCTCGTAATGACGCTCGATACCCAGCTTGCCGATATCATGCGTCGCCGCGTAATCCGCAAGTTTTTCCTCTTTGCCCAGCCGTTCAATATCTTTGTCGTTGATTTTGGAAACATAGCCGATGACGTGGGTGAGTGCGGAACCATAGGGATAATAGCGACGCTGGTAGCCTTTGACTTCAACGCCGGGGAAACGGTATTGGTTGACGGCGAAGCGGGCGACCTGCAAATCGCTTAATGCGGTTTTGACCGGAATGGAAGTGAAGCGGCGGGAACGCTTACGCTCTTTTTTGAAGCTTTCCAGATCATCGTCGGTCAAATCGATAATGGGTTTCAGCGCATCCAGCGTGGCTTGCAGGTTTTCCACCTTTTCCGGCACCAGTTCCAACTGGTAGATGGTCCGGTTCAGCGCTAGCGGAATGCCGTTGCGATCATAAATAATGCCGCGGCTGGGCGCGATGGGAACCAGCTTAATGCGGTTTTCATTGGAGCGAGTACGATAGTCATCGACACGTAAAACCTGTAGATGATAAAGATTGGCGATCAACACACTGCTGAGCAGCAAAATGCCCAGAAACGCCACTAAAGCGCGCCGCACGAACAGGGCCGACTCAGCCGTATAATCACGAAAGGGTTTACGTTCTATTTTCATCCAGCGGTTTATTTCACGTGTTTCATCGTATCGCCTTACTCCCGATGGTAAGGATGGTTAGTGGTAATACTCCAGGCCCGATACAGGCTTTCAGCGACCAGCACACGCACCAGTGGATGAGGCAGCGTCAACGGCGAAAGCGACCAGCTTTGATCGGCGGCGGCTTTACATTCCGGCGCCAGTCCTTCCGGGCCGCCGATCAGCAGGCTGACGTCACGTCCATCCTGTTTCCAGCGTTCCAGTTGCTGCGCCAACTGCGGGGTTTCCCACGGCGTGCCGGGAATATCCAGCGTCACTATACGATTACCTTTACCCACCGCCGCCAGCATTTGCTCGCCTTCCCGCTCAAGAATGCGCTTGATATCGGCATTTTTGCCCCGTTTACCGGCTGGGATCTCAACGAGCTCGAACGGCATATCCTTGGGAAAGCGGCGCAGATAATCCATAAAACCAGTTTGTATCCAGTCAGGCATTTTGGTGCCGACGGCAACCAGTTGCAGTCTCATGCTAGCCCCACAATTTTTCCAGTTCGTACAACTGGCGGCTTTCCTCTTGCATCACATGTACAATCACATCGCCCAGATCGACAACGACCCAGTCGGAAATATTCTCGCCTTCCACGCCAAATGGAATCAATCCGGCGGCCCGCGAAGACTGAACCACGTGATCGGCAATGGAGGCGACGTGGCGGGTGGAGGTGCCGGTGCAGATAACCATATAGTCGGTGATGCTGGACTTACCCTGTACATTCAAGGTCACGATATCCTGACCTTTTAAATCATCTATCTTGTCAATGACGAATTCTTGGAGTGCTTGACCTTGCAAAGGTTCCCCCTGGTTGCCGGCATCCGATAGCGATGGATGGCTTATGGCGCTGAAATAGTATGGAAAGCCCGTTTGGGCTGCCGAATCGCAGAGGATTATCGGTTTTTCCCTGTGATTGAAACCAGCGGCGGAGTATACCACGCGCCGCCTGCGAGTGGTATAAAGCGCCGAGAGAGAAACGGAATGGCGGCGCCTGCGTCGTTTACCGGTACAGCCCGTGCTCATTGATATAATTCAGTACCGCGGGCGGTAGCCAGTCGCGGCAATCAAGACCGGCTTGACGCCGTTGACGTATTGACGTAGCTGAAATAGTAACCAATGGCGTATCGGCCAAAAAGATCTGTCCGTGCGTTTGCTGATGCAGTGATTGCGCATCTTGGGTGCGATGGGATGTCAGCCATTGTTGAAGTTCGGGCGTGGACAACGTCGAGCGATAGCCGGGACGGGCGCAGACCAGCAGATGACAAACGCTGAGCAGATCTTGCCAGCGGTGCCATTGATGCAATGTCAGCAGGGAATCCTGCCCAATAATAAACGCCAGCGGGGTATCAGCCCCTTTCTCACGACGCAGCGTTTCCAGCGTATCGATGGTATAGGACGGTTTCTGGCGCTGTAATTCGCGGTCATCAACGGAAAACAACGTATCGTTTTCCGCCGCCAACTGAACCATACGCAGCCGTTGCCGCGGGCTGGCTTCAGGCTGCGGACGATGAGGCGGAACATTGTTGGGAAGCAACACGATCTGGTTTAATCCGGCGATTTTCGCCAGCGCGGTGACGGGTTTCAGGTGTCCGTAGTGGATCGGATCGAAGGTGCCGCCAAAAAATGCGGTCAGCGGAGCGGGCGCGGCTTGTTTCATCACATCAGACTTTCCGGCAAGGTTTTGCCGCATAATATCATGGCCAGCGTTTCCAACTCCGCCCACACGGACTGACCATAATTCTGCTTCAACGTTATTTCCAGTTGCGCCAGCAAATGAATAGCCTGCTGTAATTGTAACGGCGTCAATCGCTGAAGCGCCTGCGTCAACAAATCACGACGATTCTGCCAAACTTTATGCTGGTCGAATAAGCCGCGCAACGGCGTTTTCGCCATTTGCCGTTTCAGCGTCAACAACAAGAGCAGTTCACGCTGCAAGGTCCGTAACAGTATGACCGGCTCGCAGTCTTCCTGACGGAGTTGCTGCAAGATGTGCAGGGCGCGTTTGCCTTTACCCGCCAGCAACGCATCCAGCCAGTGGAAAGGGGTAAAATGAGCGGCATCGCTGACTGCATCTTCCACGCGCGGCAGGGTGAGCTTACCATCGGGATAAAGTAAGGCCAGGCGTTCCAGCGCTTGCGATAAGGCAAGCAGATTGCCTTCATAGCAGTAACAAATCAACTGACTTGCCGCGTCATCCAACGTCAGCTTCATGGATTTGGCGCGCTGCGCCACCCAACGGGGAAGGTGCGCCTGTTCCGGCGTCAGACAGTTAACGTATACGCTGTCTTTCGCTAACGCTTTGAACCAGGCGCTATTCTCCTGTGCTTTGGTCAGCTTGTGACCACGCAGCATCAGTAAAATATCCGGGTGCAATAATGCAGACAGCTTGATCAGGTTTTCAGCTATAACCGCATTCGGCCCGTTCTCCGGCAGGATCAATAGCAGTGTCTGACGGGATGCGAACAGGCTGAGCGCCTGACAGGTGCTGAAAATGGCGTCCCAGTCGGTGTGGTTATCGAGAGAAAAGCTGAAATGTTCGCTGAATGCCTGTTGCTGCGCGGCACGTCGGATACTATCCAGACTTTCTTGCAGAAGAAGCGGTTCCGTACCGAAGATCAGATAACAGGCGCGCAACCCCTCATGGAGTTGCGCGGCGAGTTGTTCCGGGTAGAGCCGAATCATGAACGATCGGAAGCGGGGGCTGAAGCCGTCTGCGGCTGCCTGCCTTCGACGGTCAGTAATTTACGTACCAGTTGCTGGGCCGCCTGAGTTCGCATTTCCTGACGTATAATATCCTGCTCGGCATCTTTGGCCAGCGCGGTCAGCGGGTTGTCAAAGAAGGTGCGGTACACCGTTACGCTGAGCGGATAAATATCATCACCCGGCATCAGTACCTGTGCCCGCAGCGTCAACACCATCTGGTATTCCGCTGTTTTGCCGTCCTGAAAAATCGACACGGTATCCTTCGATTCGGATGCGTGTATGATGCGCAGGGAAGGAATATCCTGCCGTGTCGCATCATCGACAATTTTCACGTCGCTGAGGCGTAGCTGTTCACGCACCTCACGCGTCATCGGGCCATAGGGGTCAGTGCTGTCCAGCACCAGTGTTTGTAGCTGCGCGGGGACTTGCGTCGTACCGCGCAGGTGATAACCGCAGCCAGCGGTGATTAACACCGCCAGCCCCAGCAACAACGTGAATAGACGATGTCGCACAGTTCCTCCTTGCCTTAACCCACAACCAGGTTAAGCAGTTTGCCAGGGACATAAATCACTTTACGTACAGCGACGCCGTCCAGGTATTTCGCTACCAGAGGTTCCTGAGCAGCGCGTTCACGAACCTGATCTTCATTGGCGTCCGCCGCAACGGTGATTTTACCACGAACCTTGCCGTTCACCTGCACGACGACCAGTTTGGAATCTTCCACCATCGCCGCTTCGTCCGCCGCCGGCCACGGCGCCGTATCAATGTCGCCTTCACCCTGCAACGCCTGCCACAAGACAAAACAGACATGTGGTGTGAACGGATACAGCATACGCACGACCGCCAGCAAGACTTCCTGCGTCAGAGCGCGATCCTGATCGCTCTCCTGCGGCGCTTTGGCAAGTTTGTTCATCAATTCCATGATGGCGGCAATCGCGGTATTAAAGGTCTGACGACGACCGATATCATCGGTTACCTTGGCGATGGTTTTGTGCAGATCGCGGCGCAGTGATTTCTGATCTTCCGTCAGGGTCGCGATGTCCAGCGCTTGGGTCGCTCCTCTCGCCGTGTGATCGAACGCCTGTTTCCAGACACGTTTCAGGAAGCGGTTAGCGCCCTCAACTCCTGACTCTTGCCATTCCAGCGTCATTTCGGCGGGCGAGGCGAACATCATAAACAGACGAACGGTATCCGCACCATATTTTTCCACCATGACCTGCGGGTCGATGCCGTTGTTTTTGGACTTCGACATTTTGCTCATGCCGGCGTAGACCACGTCACGGCCTTCGTTGTCGGTCGCTTTAACGATCCGGCCTTTTTCATCACGCTCAACGGTGACATCAATGGGAGAAACCCAGATGCGTTCGCCGTTATTGCCCAGGTAGTAAAATGCATCCGCCAGTACCATGCCCTGACACAACAGGCGTTTGGCTGGTTCGTCAGACGTCACCAGACCGGCATCGCGCAGCAACTTGTGGAAGAAGCGGAAATACATCAGGTGCATGATGGCATGTTCAATGCCGCCAACATATTGATCGACAGGCAGCCAGTAGTTCGCCGCCGCCGGGTCCAACATGCCCTGATCGTACTGCGGACAGGTATAACGCGCGTAGTACCAGGAAGACTCCATAAAGGTGTCGAAAGTATCGGTTTCACGCAAGGCTGGCTGACCGTTGACCGTTGTTTTGGCCCACTCTGGATTGGATTTCAGCGGGCTGGTGATCCCGTCCATGACCACATCTTCTGGCAGCGCCACCGGCAGTTGATCTTCCGGCGTGGGAACCACGGTGCCGTCTTCCAGCGTCACCATCGGAATGGGCGCGCCCCAGTAGCGCTGACGGGAAACGCCCCAGTCACGCAGACGATAGTTAACCTTACGCTCGCCAATCTCCAATGAAACAAGCTTGTCGGCGATTGCGTTAAAGGCGGCGTCAAAATCCAGGCCGTCAAATTCGCCAGAGTTGAACAAACGACCTTTTTCGGTCATCGCCTGGGCGGACAGATCCGGTTCGCTGCCATCGCTGTTCAGAATAACCGGTTTAATCGGCAGACTATATTTGTTGGCGAACTCCCAGTCACGCTGGTCATGGCCTGGAACCGCCATCACCGCGCCGGTGCCGTAATCCATCAGTACAAAATTTGCCGCCCAGATCGCGACTTTCTCTCCGCTAAGCGGATGAATGGCGTACAGGCCGGTGGCCATGCCTTTTTTCTCCATTGTCGCCATATCCGCTTCGGCGACTTTGGTGTTGCGGCATTCGGCAATGAAGTTAGCCAATGCGGGATTGGTCGCCGCTGCTTGCAGCGCCAACGGGTGACCGGCGGCGACGGCGACATAGGTCACGCCCAGGAAGGTGTCGGGACGGGTGGTATAGACGCTGAGCTTCTCTTCGCTGTCCGCGATGTTAAAGGTGATCTCCACCCCTTCAGACCGGCCAATCCAGTTACGCTGCATGGTTTTGACCTGCTCAGGCCAGCTTTCCAGCGTATCCAGATCGTTCAGCAGTTGATCGGCATAGTCGGTGATTTTGATAAACCATTGCGGGATTTCTTTACGTTCGACTTTGGTGTCGCAACGCCAGCAGCATCCCTCAATCACCTGTTCGTTCGCCAGTACGGTCTGGTCATTCGGACACCAGTTCACGGCGGAGGTCTTTTTGTAAACCAGACCTTTTTCATACAGTTTAGTGAAGAACCATTGTTCCCAACGATAGTAGTCCGGCTTACAGGTGGCGACTTCACGGCTCCAGTCGTAGCCAAAACCCAGCAATTTTAGCTGACTTTTCATGTATTCAATGTTGGCGTAGGTCCATGGCGCAGGGGCGGTGTTATTTTTAACGGCGGCGCCTTCCGCGGGCAGGCCAAACGCATCCCAGCCAATCGGTTGCAGGACGTTTTTACCCAGCATACGCTGATAACGGGATATCACGTCGCCAATCGTGTAATTACGAACGTGTCCCATGTGTAGACGGCCAGAAGGGTAGGGCAGCATGGAAAGGCAGTAGTACTTTTCCTTGCCAGGTTCTTCGGTCACGTTGAATGTCTGCTTCTCTTGCCAGTGAAGCTGGACGTGCGCTTCTATCTCTTCTGGGCGGTATTGCTCTTGCATGGCTGCCAGGGGTCCTATTTAGTGAAGAATAGCTACGCCAGTAGCGTGCTTTGATTCATAACAAAAGATCCGCATAGCATAGCTGATAAGCGACTGGGGCAACAACACCCTGTATCCGACCAGGAAAGATTTTCGCGCTTTCTGCCGAAATTGCGCAAATATGCGTCGCATCACCGGTTTTGCAGAAAAAATAGTCTAAAATAGAAACAGATAGAGTGGATGTGACGCGGCTCAGGCGCTGAGCGGCCACGATTTATCGCGTTTCAATCAGACGAATCAGGAGGAAGCATGAATAAAGTAGCCCGCTATTATCGCGAGTTAATGGCTTCAGTGACGGCACGGCTGAATAACGGGGAACGGGATATTGATGAACTGGTGCAAAGCGCCCGCGAGACATTGCAGGAAAGCGCTGATCTGACGCAAAAAGAAATCGAACAGGTTATTCAGGCGATCCGGCGGGATCTGGGCGAGTTCGCGCGCAGCTACAGTGAAAGTCAGGAAGCGTTGTCCGATAGCGTGTTTATGAGGGTTATCAAAGAAAGTTTGTGGCAAGAACTGGCGGACATTACGGATAAAACCCAGTTGGAGTGGCATCAAATTTTCAACGATGTTAACAATCACGGCATTTACCACAGCGGCGAAGTGGTGGGGTTGGGGGATCTGGTTTGCGAAAAATGCCTGCATCATATGGCGTTTTATACGCCGGAAATTTTGCCGCGCTGCCCAAAATGTTCACATGATCAGTTCCACCGGCAACCATTTCAGCCGTAATCTAACTGATAAGCCTGGCGAAAATAAGCAAAGCGTGCCGACAGGCACGCTTGCGGGAAATCAGTGCAGGATCTTCGCCAGGAAGTCTTTCGCACGATCGGACTGCGGATTATTGAAGAAATCGTTTTTTGGCGTGTCTTCAATGATTTTTCCTTCATCCATGAAGATGACCCGATGCGCCACTTTACGGGCGAAGCCCATTTCGTGTGTCACTACCATCATGGTCATCCCTTCCTGAGCCAGTTCAACCATAACATCCAGCACTTCATTAATCATTTCCGGGTCGAGCGCGGAAGTCGGTTCGTCAAACAGCATGGCAATCGGATCCATGCACAACGCGCGTGCAATAGCGACACGCTGCTGCTGACCACCGGAAAGTTGTCCCGGATACTTATTGGCATGGGCGGCCAGACCAACGCGTTCCAGCAGTTTTTGTGCTTTGGCTTTTGACTCGTCGCGGTTGCGCTTCAACACTTTTACCTGCGCCAACGTCAGGTTATCGATAATGGAGAGGTGAGGAAACAGTTCAAAGTGTTGGAATACCATACCCACTTTGGAACGTAACTGCGCCAGATTGGTTTGCTTGTCGTTAACGATGATGCCGTTGACTTCAATTTCACCTTGCTGGATAGGTTCCAGACCGTTAACGGTTTTGATCAAGGTTGACTTACCGGAGCCTGAAGGTCCGCAAACGACCACTACCTCACCTTTTTTAACTTCTGTGGAGCAGTCGGTTAGCACCTGAAATTGACCATACCATTTAGAAATATTTTTCAGGAAAATCATCAAACCGTCCTTTTTTTCAGGTAACTGACCAGCATTGATGCGGAAATGCTGAAAATAAAATAAATGAGCCCGGCAAACAGGATCATTTCAACTTGTGTACCGTCACGCTCACCAATGGTGGAGGCGGTACGGAAGAAATCAGCGAGGCTGAGTACATAAACCAGCGAGGTATCCTGGAACAGTACAATACCTTGCGTCAACAACAATGGCACCATCGCGCGGAACGCCTGCGGAAGAATAACTAGCTTCATGGATTGCCAGTGCGTCATGCCGAGCGCCAGCGCCGCGGAGGATTGCCCGCGTGACACGCTGAGAATACCCGCGCGGATAATTTCAGAATAATAAGCCGCTTCAAATAACGAAAAGGCGACCATTGCTGAAATTAACCGAATATCGGTCTTCGGCGAAAGACCAAGCACATTTTGCAACAAGCTAGGCACCACCAGATAAAACCACAGCAGCACCATCACCAATGGCACGGAACGGAACAGGTTCACATATATTTTGGCGAACCAACTGATGGGTTTTATTGAAGACAGCCGCATTACCGCCAGTATTGTGCCCCAGATAATACCGAACACCACTGCGGTAAACGTGATTTTGAGTGTGACCACCATTCCCTGTAGCAGATACGGCATGCTTGGCCCGATTGAGCTCCAGTCAAATTCATACATGGATTATTTGCTCCCCATATTGCCCGGCAAACGGGTTTTCTGCTCTACAAACTGCATGATCATCATAATGATCGCGTTGATAGCGATATAAAGCAGCGTAATAGCGGTGAAGGATTCATAGGCGTGGGCCGAGTAATCCAGCAGTTTCCCAGCTTGCGCCGCCATTTCCACCAGCCCGATTGTTGAGGCGATAGCGGAGTTTTTGACCAGATTAAGCATCTCCGAGGTTAACGGCGGAACGATAACGCGATAGGCATTGGGCAACAAGACGTATCGGTAGGTCTGCGGCAACGTCAGCCCCATTGCCAGTCCCGCCGCTTGTTGACCGCGCGGCAACGATTGGATGCCCGCTCGCACCTGCTCGCATACGCGCGCCGCGGTAAACAGACCCAGACAGATCATGGATGACAGGAAAAACTGGATATTGGGATCGAGTTCAGCCTTAAACCACATGCCGATATCGGTCGGCAATAGCTCCGGGACCACCAGATACCAGGTAAAGAACTGCACGATCAACGGTACGTTACGGAATAACTCGACATAGCATGTACCAATTCCCGCAATAAAACGATTGGGGACGGTACGTAAAATTCCAAACAAGGAACCAAGTAAAAACGCGATGATCCAGGCACAGATAGATAACGTGACCGTGACTTGCAGGCCGGACAATAACCACCCCAGATAGGTGGTATTACCGAATGGGGCCGCTTGCAGGAATATGCCCCAGTTCCAATCTATTGACATAACTAACTCCGGTAAAAAAAGGGTAGCGAGGCTACCCTGAAGATTGATGAGCAGCAATTAACATACGATGGGGAACGACCATCTTATGCCTGTCTGTCCTGCTGCGAATCAGCAATCATAAGGCAGGTGTCTCTGCCTTTATTTTCATTATTAATTAGTCTAACGCCGTATCGTTTGGTGCTTTGAACAGGGCTTTCATTTCGTCAGACAACTCGAAATTCAAATTGAGATCTCTTGGCGGGATCGGTTGTTTGAACCAGCGGTCAAACCACTTTTCTGCTTCGCCAGAGGTTTGTACTTCCGCAATGGTGTCATTAACCAGTTTCTGGAATTGCGGATCATCTTTACGCAGCATACAGCCGTATGCCTCTCTGGATTGCGCGGTACCGACAATATCCCACTGAGCGGCATTTTTCGCTTTTGCACGCTCACCGGCCAGCAACGCGTCATCCATCATGAAGGCGACCGCACGACCGCTTTCCAGAGTACGGAAAGAATCACCGTGGTCTTTAGCGCTGATGATACGCAATTTAAGTTGTTTTTCTTCATTCATCTTATTCAGAAGAATTTCAGATGTAGTACCTGAAGTGACCACCACGGTTTTACCCGTCAGGTCGGTAAAGTCTTTGATGCCAGAGTCTTTCTTGGTTAACAAACGCGTACCGATAACAAAAATGGTATTGGAAAACGCAACTTGTTTCTGACGTTCCAGATTGTTGGTCGTCGAACCACATTCCAGATCGTAAGTGCCGTTCTGAAGCAGCGGAATACGGTTTTGAGCCGTGATCGGCAGCAGCTTCACCTGTAGATCTGGCGCATTTAGTTCTTTCTTAACAGCGTCTACAATCTTGTCAGAGTAGGCCTGAGAGTAACCGACAACTTTCTGCTGATTATCGTAGTAAGAAAAAGGAACTGACGATTCGCGGTGGCCGATGACGATAACGCCATTGTCTTTAACTTTTTTCAGAGTGCCAGCCAGCTCCTCCGCTTGAGCAAGGCTGGCTGTCGTGCCGAGCAGAAGCAGTGATAGTGCCAGTTTACGCATTTGCATGTTCTAACTCCTTTGCTGTAGTTATGGCGCTAAGTTATGGCGCTGTAGTGGTAGATCTAAAGTTGTGTCGCTAAATCATGTATGACGTTCTGGTACTTGCGCGGTACGGAAATCATGCACCGCTAAAGAGCGAAGTAACCACGTATACTGTTAAAAAATAGCCTATTGTAAATAGATTGAAATGGAAATGTTTGTTTTTTGCGAGTTAAACCGCACCAAATGGTGGCAGAAAACCCGAAAAGCACTGGTCTGGTGCACTTACCGCCCCAAATGCGTGCTTTCCCCGCAGTCAGCCCGCTAAAAAACATTGAAACAACCATTTACAAGGTAGTAATAAGCAATTGGCGTGCCATCTATGCGGGGAAGGGTAACGTCAGGAAGGTGAAGGCATGCGCTTACATGCCTTCATAACGAACAAAAAGAATGAAATCAGCGACGGCGCAGACTGAAAACCACTGCCGCAAAACCGCCAAGCAGGGTGATAACCCACAGCGGCCAGCCGCCGAAGCGGGCATAAGGCGTTAGTCCGCTAGCAGGTATCACCTGCGTATTCAATACGGCGCGCGTAAATTGCGGCAGACTGGCGCTGATTTCGCCATCCGGGGCAATAACCGCCGTAACGCCATTATTGGTGCTGCGCAGCAGAGGACGTCCCAATTCCAGCGCTCGCATCCGCGCCATCTGGAAATGCTGCCACGGCCCGATGGATTTGCCGAACCAGGCGTCGTTCGAGATGGTTAACAGCATGTCGGTATCTGCGCGGAAATTATCACGGAGTTGCTGACCCAGAATGATTTCATAACAGATGGCCGCGTTAAGCTTAAAACCATTCACGTTCAACTGCGGCTGGATGTAGTTGCCACGACTGAATGAAGACATCGGTAAATCGAAAAGGGGAGCCAGCGGGCGTAATAACGTTTCCAGTGGAACGAATTCACCAAACGGCACCAGATGGTTCTTGTTATAACGATTGCTGGTGGGATAGCGATAGGGCTGTTTGTCGCCCAGTACGATAATACTGTTGTAATAATCAAACTCAGCGCCGTTGCGTCGCATATCGACGATGCCGGTAATCAGACTGCTGTTATGGCTGCGAAGCAGGCTATCAACCTGCGTCAGATAGTCATCCTGACGGCTTTCGACATCGGGGATCGCCGATTCCGGCCAGATGATAATCGGCGCGGTATTCATATAAGGCTGACTGTTATCCAGATAAATATTCAGCGTATTGAGCAGTTCATTCGGGTCCCATTTGAGGGACTGAGGAATATTCCCTTGAACCAGAGCGACATTGACTGCTCGTTCGGGCAACAGATTAAACCACTGGATATAACGCAACGGCCATGGCAAGGTCAACAGCGCCAACGCGAGAACGGCGGGAGCGATTTTCCGCTGGTGTAGCGCGACCACGACAAGGCCGCTGATGCTCATCAGCATAAAAGTGATGGCATCCACGCCCAGAATTGGCGCGATTCCTTTCAATGGGCCATTAATTTGGCTATAGCCAAACTGTAGCCAGGGGAACCCGGTGAGCACCCAGCCGCGCAGAAACTCGGTCAACTGCCACAATACCGGCGCGGCAATGACAAGCCGCCACCAGGTTGTTTTCGGCCACAGCCGCGCAATCAACACGGAAAATAGCAGAGGATAGAGCGACAGATAAGCTGCGAGCAGCACGACAAGGGCAATATTGACTGGTCCCGGCATGCCGCCAAACTGGGCTATGCTGACATATACCCAGTTAATGCCGCTGCCAAACAGACCAAATCCCCAGGCGAACCCAATCCCGGCGGACTGACGAACCGTGCGGTTCAGCGTCAAGGCTTGCAGCCCTGTTAATGAAATCAGCGCCGCAGGCCAGAAATTAAAAGGAGAAAATGCCAACGTACCGGCGGCACCGGATAAAAGCGCCAGCAGGATACGAACCTGCTGGCGTTGCAGTAAAGAAGCGAAAGCCATTGCTTATTTAGTCTTCCAATTGCGGTTGAGGTGCGTTATCAGGGATTCTGACGTGAACCTGAATAATACGTCGGCTATCTGCCATCGCAACTTTAAACAGGTAACCTTCTATGTCGATGGTTTCACCGCGGGCGGGCAAGTGTCCGAAAGACTGCATGATAAGGCCGCCGATGGTATCGACCTCCTCGTCACTGAACTGGGTGCCAAAGGCTTCGTTGAAATCTTCAATATCGGTCAACGCACGCACCGTATAGGTGTGGCGGTTGAGTTGGCGAATATCACGATCTTCCTCATCGTCATATTCATCCTCAATTTCACCGACGATAAGCTCCAGAATATCTTCAATGGTGACAAGGCCGGAAACGCCGCCAAATTCATCAATAACGATGGCCATGTGATAACGCAGGGAGCGAAACTCGTTCAACATCCGGTCAACGCGTTTGCTCTCCGGCACCACCACGGCTGGACGCAGCACCTTCTCCATGCTGAAAGGTTCGGACTCGCTGCGCATAAACGGCAGCAAATCCTTGGCCATCAAAATACCTTCAATATGGTCTTTATCTTCGCTGATTACCGGAAAACGGGAATGAGCGGATTCGATAATGACATCCAGGCACTCTTCCAGAGACTGATCGCGCTTTAGCGTAATCATCTGAGATCGAGGGATCATGATGTCGCGAACGCGCTGTTCAGCGATATCCATCACCCCTTCGAGCATATCGCGGGTTGCAGGATCGATCAGATCATTTTGTTCTGAATCACGGATCAGCGTCAGCAGATCATTACGATCTTTTGGCTCGCCGTGAAAAAGCTGATTAAGAATAAGGGAAAAGAAACCCTTTTTGGGACTGGGGCTATCGCTGTTTTGAGAATGGTCGTCGCTCATGGCGTTTTAATTAAAATCACTCATGTTAAGGGATAATAATCAGAAGGCGTGAGCATCTTGGCGAAGCCTTCTGACGTACAAAGTTAAAAACCAAAATATAAATTATCGGGTTTATTCGGTCAGGCTGTTTTTTCTGCAAGATACGGATCAGCATAACCCATATTCTGCATAATCTCCGTTTCCAGCGCTTCCATTTCTTCGGCCTCGCTGTCTTCGATATGATCATACCCTAGCAGATGCAGGCTACCGTGGACAACCATATGTGCCCAGTGCGCTTCCAGCGTTTTCCGCTGTTCGAGGGCTTCGCGTTCGACAACCTGACGGCAGATGATCAAATCGCCCAGCAAGGGCAGTTCGATTTCAGGCGGCGCCTCGAAGGGGAAGGAAAGCACATTGGTTGGTTTATCTTTACCCCGGTAGGTGTAATTCAGATTGTGGCTTTCCGCTTCATCAACGATACGGATAGTCACTTCCGATACTGCCTGAAACTGGGGCAACACGCCTTCCAGCCAACGTTGAAAATCCTTTTCCTCAGGTAATCCCTGAGTTTGCTCGCTGGCGATTTGCAAATCAAGAATGACCTGACTCATTTGTGCTCCTGCGCGGAGGCGGCCAGTGCTTCACGTTTACGCTGTTCCGCCAGTTCATCTTTGCGTTTCTGTTCCGCGGTTTCCCAGGCTTCATAAGCATTAACAATACGGGCGACAACCGGATGTCGCACCACGTCTTCGCTGTGGAAAAAGTTGAAACTGATCTCTTCGACATCAGACAGTACGTCAATAGCATGACGTAAACCGGATTTCTGGTTACGCGGCAAGTCAATTTGCGTCACGTCGCCGGTGATCACCGCTTTGGAGTTAAAGCCGATGCGCGTCAGGAACATTTTCATCTGCTCGATGCTGGTATTCTGGCCTTCATCAAGAATGATAAAGGCATCATTCAGAGTGCGGCCACGCATGTAAGCCAGCGGCGCCACTTCAATGACGTTACGCTCAATCAGCTTTTCGACTTTCTCGAAACCCAGCATTTCAAACAGCGCGTCGTACAATGGCCGCAGATAAGGATCGACTTTCTGGCTCAGATCGCCAGGCAGGAAACCGAGCTTTTCACCCGCTTCAACCGCGGGACGCGTCAGTAAAATGCGACGGATTTCCTGGCGCTCCAACGCATCAACGGCGGCGGCGACGGCCAGATAGGTTTTCCCGGTTCCCGCCGGCCCGATGCCAAAGGTGATGTCGTGATCGAGCACGTTGGCAATGTACTGGGCCTGATTCGGCGTGCGTGGTTTGATCACGCCGCGTTTGGTCCGAATATTGATGGCTTTGCCATAATCAGGGATGCTTTCGGCTGATTGTTCCAGCACGCGTGATTCCTTGATAGCCAGATGAATTTGCTCTGGGTCGATATCGCCGATGGCGCCGCGAACCGGCGCCGTATCAACATACAGACGTTGAAGAATGTCGGCGGCAGCCTCAATACACAGCGATCTGCCTACCAGTTTGAATGTATTGTCCCGACGATTGATTTCGATACCCAAACGACGTTCAAGCTGCTTGATGTTGTCGTCAAAAGGGCCGCAAAGACTGAGCAAACGTTGGTTATCTGCGGGTTCAAGGGCAATCTCTTTTGTCGTTACGTTCAAATTATTCCTCTTGGAAGATTATTGAACCGGCCTTCTGTCGGCTCAGGGCTGATATCATCAGATCGCACCGTTCGGGATACGTCCTCTCAGAGGATTATTTATCGTGAATACCCGACGGTGCAAGTCACAATCATTATATTGGGATGCGGTTTCGCAAAACCAAATGCAAACAGGATGAAAAAGGGTGGCAATGCCACCCAGAGAAAAGAGGGTGAAAACGCTATACGGTTTATGGCTGGTAGATGCCGACGCCGATTTCGTTTTCCTTGCGTGTGCGGGCAATGACCGCGGATGGCGACTCATACACGCGCAGATCCATCTGATCTTCCGTACGAACCACGATACCGCGTAGCGAGTTCGGATAAACGTCCACGATTTCCACATCGACGAATTTGCCAATCATGTCCGGCGTGCCTTCAAAATTGACGACGCGGTTGTTTTCGGTGCGTCCAGACAGTTCCATCACGCTTTTGCGCGACGTGCCTTCAACCAGAATTCGCTGAATGGTGCCTTGCATACGGCGGCTGTATTGCATCGCCTGTTGGCTGATGCGTTCTTGCAAAATATACAGGCGCTGCTTTTTCTCTTCTTCCGGCACATCGTCGACCATATCCGCGGCAGGCGTTCCCGGACGGGCGGAGTAGATAAAACTGAAACTCATATCGAAGTTGACGTCGGCGATCAGTTTCATGGTCTGCTCGAAATCAGCCTGTGTTTCGCCAGGGAAGCCGACGATAAAATCGGAACTGATCTGAATGCCGGGGCGCGCGCGATGCAGTTTACGGATAATCGCTTTGTATTCGAGCGCGGTATGGCGGCGTTTCATCATTGTCAGCACGCGGTCAGAACCGCTTTGCACCGGCAGATGAAGGAAGCTTACCAGTTCGGGCGTGTCTTCATACACGCTGATAATATCGTCGGTAAACTCTATCGGATGGCTGGTGGTAAAACGAATGCGGTCGATACCGTCAATGGCGGCGACCAGACGCAACAGTTCGGCAAAAGAGCAGATATCGCCGTTGTAGGTAGCGCCACGGTAGGCGTTAACGTTCTGCCCAAGCAGGTTGACTTCACGCACGCCTTGTTCAGCCAACTGCGCAATTTCAAACAGTACGTCATCACATGGGCGACTGACCTCTTCGCCGCGCGTATAAGGGACGACGCAGAAAGTACAATATTTATTGCAACCTTCCATAATCGAAACGAATGCCGTCGGTCCTTCCGCTTTCGGTTCCGGCAGACGGTCAAATTTCTCGATTTCAGGGAAGCTGATATCCACAATCGGGCTATGGGTTCCCTGAACGTGGTTAATCATTTCCGGCAGGCGGTGCAGTGTTTGCGGGCCAAAAATCACATCGACATAGTGCGCGCGTTCGCGGATATGCGCGCCTTCCTGCGAGGCCACGCAACCGCCAACGCCAATAATCAGATTGGGGTTGAGATCTTTCAGCGCCTTCCAGCGGCCAAGTTGATGAAAGACCTTTTCCTGCGCCTTCTCACGGATTGAACAGGTGTTGAGCAGCAGAACATCGGCCTCTTCCGCGACCTCGGTTAGTTCATAACCGTGCGTACTTCCCAGTAAATCAGCCATCTTCGATGAATCGTATTCGTTCATCTGACAGCCCCAGGTTTTAATATGCAGTTTTTTTGTCATCGACTTGCCATTACTCAGTACGGGTAGGAAAGATTCCCTTGATACGGGGCGGGTATTGTAATCGTTCGCTGACGTTGTGACCAGAGCCTGAAAACGGTCAAATTTTTAACGTCTTCACTTTTATAAACTCACCGCTTTTCGGAAAAGTTAATCCGAAATCCAGTACACTGTTTTTATGTATTTTCACGGGTGTTAACGATGATAGCCAGAGAGGGATGAACCGGTATGCATTATGATGCGATTATTGTCGGGGGCGGAATGGTCGGCGCCGCCGCTGCGCTGGGTCTGGCCCGGAATGGTTTTCAGATTGCGGTTATTGAGCAGGAAGCGCCTGCCTTTTTCGATATCGACAGCGCGCCCGATCTGCGCGTTTCTGCGGTAGGCTATGCCTCTGTTGCATTGCTGAAACAGCTTGGCGCCTGGCAGCGGGTCGAACGCATGCGCAGTGCGCCGTATCGACGTCTCGAAACCTGGGAATGGGAGAATGCCCGCGTGGTGTTTGATGCGGCGGACATCCATTTACCAGAGTTGGGATTCATGGTGGAAAACCGGGTCTTGCAACTGGCGCTGTGGGAAAGTTTGTGTGAAGAGGCTAATTGTCGGCGCTATTGCCCCGCAACGCCGGCAAGCCTGCAACAAACCGGGCAGGGCTGGCGACTGCAACTTGATGATGGGCAGATGCTGACGACGTCTCTGGTGTTGGGGGCGGATGGCGCCAATTCCAGAGTGCGTCAGTGGGCTGGCATTGGCATCAGCGGCTGGCAGTATCGACAAGCCTGCATGTTAATCAGCGTCGAAATGTGCTATCCGCAACAGGATGTCACCTGGCAGCAATTTACTCCCGCGGGGCCGCGCGCGTTTCTGCCGCTGTTTGACCGTTGGGGATCGCTGGTCTGGTATGACAGCCCGCAGCGGATTCGCCAGCTTCAGGCAATGCCGTTGACGCAGTTGGATAAAGAAATTGCGGCTGCGTTTCCTGAGCGTCTGGGGGCGGTCACGTCTCATGCTGCGGGGGCGTTTCCGCTGATACGTCGTCATGCGCAGACCTATGTTCAGCCCGGACTGGCGCTGTTGGGCGATGCCGCGCACACCATCAATCCCCTGGCGGGACAAGGGGTGAATCTGGGCTATCGCGATGTGGAAACCTTACTGGATGTGTTGATCAGCGCTCGCGACGCCGGAGAAGAATGGTATTCCGAACCGGTGCTGCGCCGTTATCAGCATCGTCGCAAGCCAGACAACCTGCTGATGCAAAGCGGTATGGACGTGTTCTACAACGCGTTCAGCAACGCGCTGCCGCCGTTGGGTTTGGCGCGTAATCTGGCTTTGATGGTCGCCCAGCGAGCGGGTAAGTTGAAACAGCAAGCGTTGAAGTATGCGATAGGCGTTTAACGTATCGCTTGTTTAACGCGTCGCGCTGGGCTGCTGATAAGACAGTGTGAAGGCGCCATTTTAAGATTCTCCGTTGGTCGTTTAGGTGGCGGGAAAAATGCTTACGCAAAGGCAAACTTTTATCGCCACTTTGCCGCCGCAGATAACAAAACGGGGCGACGTCTTGCGACTGTCGCCCCGTAACTTGCTGTTTTGCCAGCTTTGTTTGGCTGGGGTACGAGGATTCGAACCTCGGAATGCCGGAATCAGAATTTATAAATGGGTAGTGTAAAATCAATCGTTCACATATAAATCAATGGGTTGCTTACCATACTTACCTGCGGTTTTTGGATCATGGAATTTTTCAGTTTTTAGGATCTAAAAAGGATCTGGTGAAGAGTTTAATAACATGAAAAATAAGTATAAATTTAATTTTACCTCCGTTGGAGAGGATTAAAATGCAGGATATCAGCGATAAATAAAAAACCCGCAAAGCCTGAACTGGTGCGGGTTTCGGCGGAGATTGACTAATTTCAGAAACTGAAAAGTGTTTCAGTTCAGATTGCGCACAATTCTTTCAGTAAAGCCGGGTTGCGCTCAAGCATCAATAATAGCTTAAGCGACGAACCAGACGGAACGCGGCGGTTTTGTTCCCAGCTTTGTACAAGCGAAGGGCTAACGCCGACTGCATCGGAAAACTCCCCTTGCGTTAATCCGCTGATCGCCCGTATGGTTTTAACATCCGGTAAATGGTGGCGGTGAACCGCTGCTGGAGCTATTTTGCCTTTTTCGATGGCCACCATTTGTTCCATACTTTCTACAAGTTGGTCAAAGAGCTCTTTTTCCATCGTCTTGCCTCGTTGGTTGAGGCCGCTACTGCGGCCTGTTTAACTGTTGTGAAATCTGGTTGAGTATTTTTTTCTCTGGCTCTGTCAGGTCGTCTTTTCGATTTTTAGAGTAAACCAGAAGTAAATAAATTTTCCCTTGTGCGGTGAGAGAGTAGTAAATAACTCGTATACCACCACGCTTTCCCTTTTCTTCCAGACCCCAGCGGATTTTCCTGCATCCTCCTGTCTTGCTGATGGTGTCACCATCTTCATGACTCTTGAGTAAAAATGCCTGAAACTTTTGATAATTATCATCATCAAGCAATTCAGACCGCTGCTTATTGAAAACCGGGTCTCTATAAATTCGAAGTATTCCATTTCCCTTCCTTGAAAATAATCATACTCGTACTTGGTACGATGAACAATGAAAAGTTGTACGGGGTACGAGTTGGATGAATGTCATGAAGTCAACAATGTTTAGCATGCTGATGTCATTAAATCCGTGACCTCAAGGTGAAGGGAGCTTTAGTTACTTATTATGTTGCCGCGCACATAACAAAACGGGGCGACGTCTTGCGACTGTCGCCCCGTAACTTGCTGTTTTACCAGCTTTGTTTGGCTGGGGTACGAGGATTCGAACCTCGGAATGCCGGAATCAGAATCCGGTGCCTTACCGCTTGGCGATACCCCAAAAATGTGGTGGCTACGACGGGAATCGAACCTGTGACCCCAGCATTATGAGTGCTGTGCTCTAACCAGCTGAGCTACGTAGCCAGATTTTACTGCTAATCTAATGGCGCTTCAATAAAAATCTTTAACATCAATTAGATGGCTGGGGTACCTGGATTCGAACCAGGGAATGCTGGTATCAAAAACCAGTGCCTTACCGCTTGGCGATACCCCAACAGGACAGCGAATTTTTCAGCAGATGTGGTGAAGATGGCTGGGGTACCTGGATTCGAACCAGGGAATGCCGGTATCAAAAACCGGTGCCTTACCGCTTGGCGATACCCCAATCAATAACAAAACACTATCAAGCTTCGAAAAGCGATGTCAAACCGTGAAAGTAATGGTGCGGGAGGCGAGACTTGAACTCGCACACCTTGCGGCGCCAGAACCTAAATCTGGTGCGTCTACCAATTTCGCCACTCCCGCAAAAAAGATGGTGGCTACGACGGGAATCGAACCTGTGACCCCAGCATTATGAGTGCTGTGCTCTAACCAGCTGAGCTACGTAGCCATCTTTTCCGCGTCACCTTCATCGGCGTTGCGGGGCGCATTATGCGTAGTTGGCCTAATTGCGTCAACAAATTTTTTCCCGAAAAGCGCTTACTCAGGGCCGTTTGTTTGGGTTGTGAACAGTATGGTGAGAAAAGCGTCAAAAAGCGGGCCGCAATGAAAAATAAACTAGAAAAACGGGCCGTTGACGGCCCGCTTCGTTGTACGAATAAATTCGGTTATTGGTAGGCGGACTGGTGTACGCCAACGGCGCGGCCTGACGGATCATCCATCTTTTTGAAGGACTCATCCCACTCAATCGCTTTGGCGGAAGAACATGCGACAGACGGGCCGCCGGGAACACATTCAGCCGCGCTAGGCACCGGGAATAACTCTTCAAACACTTCACGGTACAGATAGCCTTCTTTGGAGGTCGGCGTGTTGTACGGGAAGCGGAAGTGTGCGGTTTCCATCTGCTGATCGGTCACCTGCTGGGCTGCGACTTCTTTCAGTGTATCAATCCAGCTGTAGCCCACGCCGTCAGAGAACTGCTCTTTCTGGCGCCATGCAACGCTGTGCGGCAGGTATGATTCAAAGCACTCGCGTATAATGTGTTTTTCCATTTTACCATTGCCGCACATCTTGTCGCGCGGGTTGATACGCATGGCCACATCCAGGAATTTTTTATCCAGGAACGGTACGCGCGCTTCCACGCCCCAGGCGGACATCGCTTTGTTGGCGCGGGCGCAATCGTACTGGTGCAGCGCCAGCAATTTACGCACAGTTTCCTCGTGGAACTCTTTGGCGTTCGGCGCTTTGTGGAAATACAGGTAGCCGCCGAATACTTCATCCGCACCTTCACCGGATAAGACCATTTTGATGCCCATCGCTTTGATCTTGCGAGACATCAGGTACATTGGCGTTGAGGCGCGAATGGTGGTCACATCATAGGTTTCGATGTGATAAATCACGTCGCGAATGGCATCCAGACCTTCTTGTACGGTGAAGTGGATTTCGTGATGAACCGTACCCAGATGATCGGCCACTTCCTGCGCGGCTTTCAAGTCCGGGGAACCTTCCAGACCAACGGCAAAGGAGTGTAACTGCGGCCACCAGGCTTCGCTGCGTTCATCGTCCTCAACGCGGCGGGCGGCGTATTTTTTCGTAATGGCGGAGATAACGGAAGAGTCCAGCCCGCCAGACAACAGTACGCCGTAAGGGACATCAGACATCAGGTGGCTTTTCACGGATTCTTCCAGCGCCTCACGCAGCGCATCGGCGTCAGTTTCGTTATCTTTTACGTTTTCGTAATCGAACCAGTCACGACGATAGTATTCGCGGATTTCTCCGTCTTTGCTCCACAGATAGCTCCCCGCCGGGAATTCTTTAATCGTGCGGCATACCGGAACCAGCGCTTTCATTTCAGAAGCGACATAGAAGTTGCCGTGTTCGTCATAGCCCATGTAAAGCGGGATGATGCCCAGGTGGTCACGGCCAATCAGATAGGCGTCTTTTTCGATGTCATAGAGAGCGAAGGCGAACATGCCGCGCAGATCATCGAGAAACGCCGGTCCTTTTTCCTGATACAGCGCCAGGATCACTTCACAGTCGGAACCGGTCTGGAATGCGTAACGGTCACCGTATTGCTGGCGCAATGCCTGATGGTTATAAATCTCACCGTTAACGGCCAGAACGTGGGTGTGCGCAGCGTTGTACAGCGGTTGAGCACCGGTGTTCACGTCAACGATAGACAGACGTTCATGCGCCAGAATCGCTTTGTCGCCGGCATAAACGCCAGACCAGTCAGGTCCGCGGTGACGCATTAAACGTGATGATTCCAGCGCTTTTTTACGCAATTCAACCGGATCGGTCTTGAGATCAAGCACACCGAAAATAGAACACATAAGTTACTCCCTCATTTCGCCTGTATCGCCAAGCGCAGCTTTATTTCAGATTTAGTCAGGTTTCAAATTAGCCAGATGTGATTCACGGAGCAAACCGGGCATTCCGTGTTTCCGCATCCTGATTACAGATGCTGTGACATTGCCAATGATTTAGCATCAAAACGCCACCATAATTCAATATCATCTAATAAAAAAAGCTATCTTGCTGCGATTTCGATAATTTATTTCGCAATTTGATGAGTAATCCATAAATTAATGCAATATAAGCGCCGGATTTTTAGGGATCACATAATCCACTATGAGAGGGAAAATTCGATAATCAGTGATTTTCCAGCAAATGTTGCAGCAAAACGCCATTCAACATAGCACGCTTTACCAGTGCAAAAGCGCCGATCGCGGAAAGATGACTCAGGCTGGCGACTTCTATGGGCAGATTGATGCGGAAATCTTTCAAGACCTGGGTATTGATGCAGCGCTGTATGGCGGGCAGCAGGATCTTGTCGGCTTGCGTGATTTCGCCGGCAATCACCACTTTCTGTGGATTGAACAGGTTGATGGCGATGGAAACTGCTTTGCCCAGATATTGTCCTGCGTGTTCAATGACTTCCCTGGCCAGCGTATCGCCCCGGTTAGCGGCCTTGCAGATGGCCGTAATGGTGCAGTTGTCGGGGGAAATTTTGCTGGGGTAGCCCTGCTGTAATAAGTGTAGTACCCGCTGTTCAATAGCGGCGTTGGCGACCACGGTTTCCAGACAGCCAAAATTACCGCAATGACAGCGTTCTCCCAGTGGATCAATCTGGATATGACCGATCTCTCCAACGTTGCGGCTATTGCCGAGAAAGATCTGTCCGTTGACCAGAATACCGGCGCCGGTTCCGCGATGGACGCGCACCAGAATGGAATCCAGGGAGTCATGCGTGACGCCGAAATAGTGTTCCGCCAACGCCAGACTGCGAATATCGTGCCCGACAAAGCTGGTGACGTGGAAACGGCGTTGCAGGTTTTCGGCCAGCGGCCAGTTGTTGACATTGATATGCGGCATGTAACGGATAATGCCCGCATTGGGATCAACCAATCCCGGCAGAACTACGGAGATGGCGATAAGTTCGCGGATACGGCGCTGGTGGCTATCGATAAAGTGATTGATTGCCTTGAACAACGCGGTTTCCAATGTTTCCTGCGTTTTTTCCGGCAGATCATAATGTTCCTCCGCCAGCGATTTCCCCTGTAGATCGTACAATGCAATGGTGGCATCAAGGCGACCAAGCCGAACGGCAACGGCATGAAAAGGACGGGTTTCGGTAACAATGGAGATAGCGCGTCTGCCGCCGGTGGATGCCTGTTGATCGACTTCTTTAATCAGCCCGCGCTCCAGAAGCTGACGGGTAATTTTCGTGACGCTGGCAGGGGCAAGCTGGCTCTGTTCGGCAATCTGTATCCGTGAAATGGGACCATGCTGGTCAATCAGGCGGTACACGACCGCGCTGTTCAATTGCTTAACCAGATCAATGTTCCCTATCTGCGCTTGTCCGCCTATGGTCATGAAAAAGTTACTCGCTAGTAATCAATGTTTTATTGGCGTCAACACCTCGTCGCCGTTCACCAGGGTGTTGAGAATATGGTAATCGCGATTGAAAACCACCAGATTGGCGGCCTTACCGCTTTCGATGCTGCCTAACTGTTTGTCTATACCGATGGCGCGAGCAGGGTAGAGCGTTGCCATGCGGACCGCTTCATCCAGAGGAATACCGGCATGTTCCACGCTGTTGCGCACTGCTCCAATCATCGTAAGGGCGGAGCCGCTCAAGGTGCCGTTGTCATCCACACAGAGTCCGTTGCGGTAGTATATGGTTTTACCGGCAAAAATGAACTGCTCAATATCCGCGCCTGCCGGTGCGGTTGCGTCGGTCACCAGCACCAGTTTGTCGCCTTTGATCCGTTTACTGTTGCGGATGTTCGCCCAGTCAACGTGCAAACCATCGGCGATAATCCCGCAATAGACTTCCGGCGCATCGTAGACCGCGCCGACCAGACCGGGTTCACGTCCTGTCAGATAAGGCATGGCGTTGAACAGGTGGGTGGCGAAGCGGATGCCTGCGGCAAAACCTTGTTTGGCCTGCGCCCAGGTCGCGTTGGAATGTCCTGCTGAAACCACGATGCCCGCAGCGGTGAGTTGATGAATGACCGATGGTTTGACTTTTTCCGGCGCCAGCGTGATTTTTTTAATGACATCAGCATGTTGACACAGGAAATCAACCAGTTCTTGCGCTGGCTGGCGAATAAGCGCGGCATCATGCGTGCCTTTTTTAATCATGTTCAACCAGGGGCCTTCGAGGTGTAAACCCAACGCCTGATGACGGTGTTGCGTCAGATAGGCACGCATCACGTCCACGGCCTGTTTTATGAACGTATCGCTGGAGGTGATAAGCGTCGGCAAAAAACTGGTGCAGCCCGATTTCTGATTGGTTTGCTGCATGATTTTCAGCGTTTGCACGGAAATCGCATCCAGTGAATCGTTGAACTGGACGCCGCCGCAGCCGTTCAACTGGAGATCAATAAATCCGGGGGCGATAAATGCGCCGCCAACATCGCGTTGCGGCAGTCCGGCGGGAAGGTCGGCAGTCGGGAGAACATCCTCGATCAACCCGTTGGCAATCACGACGGCGTGATTATCCAGAACCTGGTGACCGGTAAAAATCCGGCCATTTGTTAAAGCGAACATCATCAACTCCCGGCTACAGATTAAAGATTTTTCATGTTTTCCGCTTCTAACTCACGGAAATATTTAACAGTTTTAACTTTTAGCTCCATTGTGGAAGGTTCATCGCAAACCATCAGCGCTTTGGCGTGAAGCTGCAGACAACTGATGGTCCACATATGGTTGACGTTTCCTTCCACTGCCGCCTGCAACGCCTGCGCCTTGTTGCGCCCGGTGACCAGAATCATCACTTCTTCGGCATCCAGCAAGGTGCCGACGCCCACTGTCAGCGCGAATTTTGGCACCAGATCGACATTGCCGCCAAAGAAGCGGGAATTGGCGATACGGGTTTCTTCCGTCAGCGTTTTGATCCGGGTACGGGAAGCGAGAGAAGACGCGGGTTCATTGAAAGCGATATGTCCGTCATTGCCCACACCGCCCATAAAGAGATGAATTTTGCCATAGGACTGAATTTTCTCTTCATAGCGGTGACATTCTGCTGTGATGTCTTCAGCGTTACCGTTCAACAGGTTAATGTTTTCGCGCGGAATATCAACGTGATTGAAAAAATTCTGATACATAAAGGTATGGTAGCTTTCCGGGTGATCGGCTGGCAGACCGACATATTCATCCATATTGAAGGTGACGACATGCTTAAAGCTCACCTGTCCGGCTTGATGCATTTCCACCAGGGATTTATAGGCTGCCAGCGGTGAACTGCCGGTCGGCAACCCCAGCACGAAAGGCCGATCCGCACTGGGATTGAAGGCATTGATTTTCCCTACGATATAGCGGGCGGCCCATTTGCCGACATCCGCCGCGGTGGTCAGTGGGATGAGTCTCATCAGCGATCTCCTGATTTTCCTGCGAGGTTAAACACGTTATAGCGTAAATCGCGCGAGCGGCGCGGTTTAGTTGTGAGCTAAAATCAGTCTACCTTGTTTTTTTTAATCTTGAAATAAGTTGACGTTATATTCAGATATAAACTTTTTGTATGCGGTTTTTTAGTGATTATTATCACATAATATCGGAGTTTAATTTGCGTAGCGAAATATTATTCTTACACTCGATGCCAAAGCCATGCTCTGTGGTTTGATCCGGCAGTGAGCAAGTCTAACCGGCAGTTTTATTTGCCCCTTGGGGGAAGAGAGGGAAAGGTGAGTATTGTTAGCTATTTACAAAAAGTTGGGCGGGCGTTGATGGTGCCAGTCGCGACGCTACCCGCTGCCGCCATCCTGATGGGCATCGGCTACTGGATTGATCCGGTGGGCTGGGGCGGTGAAAATGCGTTGGCGGCCCTGTTTATCAAATCAGGGGCGGCCATTATTGAGCATATGGCGGTGCTGTTTGCCGTGGGTATCGCGTATGGCATGTCGAAAGATAAAGATGGCGCCGCCGCGTTGACCGGTTTTGTCGGTTATCTGGTGCTGACAACGCTCTGCTCGCCAGCGGCGGTTTCGATGATTCAACAGATCCCGCTCGACCAGGTGCCTGCGGCTTTCGGGAAAATTGAGAACCAGTTTATCGGTATTCTGGTGGGTATTATTTCAGCGGAATTATATAACCGCTTTAGTCAGGTGGAATTACCGAAAGCGCTGTCATTCTTTAGTGGACGCCGCCTGGTTCCCATTTTGACCTCCTTCCTGATGATTCTGGTTGCCTTCATTTTAATGTATGTGTGGCCGACTATTTATAATGCGCTGGTGATTTTTGGGGAGCATATCCAGCAATTAGGTTCGGCGGGCGCCGGAATTTATGCGTTCTTTAACCGGCTGCTGATCCCCGTTGGTTTGCACCATGCGCTGAACTCGGTATTTTGGTTTGATGTCGCCGGTATTAACGACATCCCGAATTTCCTTGCCGGACAGCAGTCTATTGATGCGGGTAAAGCGGTTGCGGGGATCACCGGGCGTTATCAGGCCGGGTTCTTCCCGATTATGATGTTTGGCCTGCCGGGGGCGGCGCTGGCGATTTATCACTGCGCGCGTCCTGAGAATAAAAATAAAGTTGCCGGGATTATGCTGGCGGCGGCCTTTGCTTCCTTTTTCACTGGGATCACCGAACCGCTTGAGTTCTCATTTATGTTTGTCGCGCCCGTGCTGTATTTTCTGCATGCGCTGCTTACCGGGATTTCCGTCTTCATTGCGGCCAGCATGCACTGGATGGCCGGTTTTGGTTTCAGCGCCGGTCTGGTGGATATGGTGTTGTCGTCGCGTAACCCGCTGGCAACGCAGTGGTATATGCTGATACCGCAAGGGCTGGCGTTCTTTGTGGTTTACTATCTGGTGTTCCGTTTTACCATCACCCGCTTCAATTTGCTGACGCCGGGACGCGAACTCTCTGTCAGCGGCAGCGAGGCGGATGGATATAACGTCAGTACGATGCCGGCGACATCCGCCGCTCTGGATACCGAGCAACTGGCGCGCGGCTATCTGCAAGCGCTGGGCGGTAAAGACAATCTGGTCGGGATTGATGCCTGTATTACGCGTTTGCGTCTGAGTGTCGTTGATTCTGCTCTGGTTGATGATGCCGAGGCAAAACGGCTTGGCGCGGCGGGCGTTATCCGTCTGAATAAGCAAAGTGTGCAGATTGTCGTGGGGACGCGGGCGGAATCCATTGCCGCCGCATTGAAGAACGTCAAACAGTAGCCAGCGCCAGTACAAATGGTGTTTGCGCGACGTCCGTCAGCACGATAAAGGTGACGGACGCAGGTTAAGTTTACGGGGTGAGATCAGCGTCTCATCCCGTTTTTTTTCATCATGGATAATTTAATGAAACTAACGGTTGTTTCCCGACGTAGCTTATTGGATCATTAGCGGTTATATGTCGTTTTCGCATTGAGGAATCAAACATGAGTGAGGCCGAAGCCCGCCCAACTAACTTTATTCGTCAGATTATTGATGAAGATTTGGCATCCGGTAAGCATGACCATATCCAGACGCGTTTTCCACCGGAGCCTAACGGCTATCTGCATATCGGTCATGCGAAGGCTATCTGCCTGAACTTTGGTATTGCCCGCGATTATCAGGGGCAGTGCAACCTGCGTTTTGACGATACCAACCCGGTTAAAGAAGATATTGAATACGTTGAGTCAATCAAACGGGACGTGAAATGGTTGGGTTTCTCATGGAGCGGCAACGTTCGTTATTCTTCCGATTATTTCGATCAACTGCACCAGTATGCGGTGGAGTTGATCAGTAAAGGACTGGCTTATGTGGATGAACTGACGCCAGAACAGATCCGTGAATACCGCGGCACGCTGACATCGCCGGGGAAGGAAAGTCCTTATCGTAATCGCAGCGTACAGGAAAACCTCGCGTTGTTTGAAAAAATGCGTAACGGTGGTTTTGCCGAAGGCACCGCCTGTCTGCGCGCCAAGATTGATATGGCATCGTCATTTATCGTGATGCGCGATCCGGTTCTCTATCGTATCAAGTTTGCCGAACATCATCAGACCGGCAACAAGTGGTGCATCTACCCGATGTATGATTTCACTCACTGCATTTCCGATGCGCTGGAAGGCGTGACGCATTCTCTGTGTACGCTGGAATTTCAGGATAACCGCCGTTTGTATGACTGGGTGCTGGATAACATTACGATCCCTTGTCATCCGCGTCAGTATGAGTTTTCACGCCTGAATCTTGAATACGCCATCATGTCCAAGCGTAAGCTGAACCTGTTGGTCGAGGAAAAGATCGTCGAGGGCTGGGACGACCCGCGTATGCCGACCATTTCCGGTTTGCGTCGTCGTGGTTATAGCGCAGCCTCCATCCGTGAGTTCTGTGTGCGTATCGGCGTCACCAAACAGGACAATAACGTCGAAATGGCGGCGCTGGAATCCTGTATTCGCGACGATCTGAACGAAAATGCGCCGCGCGCCATGGCCGTACTGGATCCGGTGAAGCTGATCATTGAAGATCTGCCTTCAGACCATGAAGAGTGGGTGGTGATGCCAAACCATCCGAACAAGCCGGAGATGGGGACTCGTCAGGTGGCGTTCAGCCGTGAGATTTATATTGATCGCGCTGATTTCCGTGAAGAAGCCAATAAGCAGTACAAACGTCTGGTGCTGGGCAAGGAAGTTCGTCTGCGTAATGCTTACGTGGTCAGAGCCGACCGTATCGAAAAAGACGAGCAGGGGACGATCACCGCTATTTATTGTCGTTATGATCCTGATACGCTGAGTAAAGATCCGGCTGATGGACGCAAAGTGAAAGGCGTTATTCACTGGGTGTCGGTGGCGCATGCGCTGCCCGCGGAATTCCGCCTGTACGATCGTTTGTTTAGCGTGGCGAACCCGGCGGCCGCGGATGATTTTCTGTCCACCATCAACCCGAACTCACTACAGGTTGTTCACGGATTTGTCGAAAGCAGTTTGGCGCAGGCTGAAGCAGAAAAAGCCTATCAGTTTGAACGGGAAGGATATTTCTGTGCCGATCGGGTTTATTCAAGTCAGGCGCATCTGGTGTTTAATCGCACGGTCGGCTTGCGTGATACCTGGGTAGGCTAAGTCTTTTGCTGAAGAAAAAATAAAACCGCCGCGGCGGTTTTATTTTTTAAGCGGTCGATTTATCTTTTTGCGTCGTGTAGGGTGTCGTCTTCACGGCAATCCCCTTCACTACACTGACCATACAGATACAAACTGTGGTTTGTCAGTTTGATATTATGTCTTTCTGCGATTTCACGCTGGCGCGCTTCGATATATTCATCGCGAAATTCAATGACTTTGCCACAATCCAGGCAAATCAGATGGTCATGATGATGTTGCTGAGTCAGTTCAAAAACTGATTTACCACCTTCGAAATTATGGCGAGTTACGATGCCAGCATCATCAAACTGATTGAGCACGCGATAGACGGTTGCCAGACCAATCTCTTCACCCATATCGATCAGTTTTTTATATAAATCTTCCGCACTGACGTGATGGCACTCTGGGGCCTGCAGTACTTCCAGGATCTTCAGTCTTGGAAGAGTGACTTTCAGGCCGGCCTTCTTTAATGCGGTATTGTTGTCAGTCATGCGGATTTAGTCCTGTTGCTTACTTATTCAATGGAGGCTATCTAGCCTATGACATCGGTCGGCTCAAAAAATGTAATAGCGTCCCAATTATAGAACCGTGCATTCAAAATGAAAACAATGGAATGTTAACAAAGTTGTTCCCACACCGAGTACAGGTATACGACGCAATCTGTTGTTGGTAAATGGGGAAACTCGATGCACGTACAAAACCGATGGGATTATTGTACAGGTTTATGAAGGGAAGTTAAAAAAATGTATCAATTATAATGAAAGGTTTTTCCTATTGATTTGGCCCTGATCTTGTCATCAAGGCCAAAAAACAACCTTAACCGACCAGATCTTTCAGACTCAACTCTTCGCTGATCTGTTTCACCCAGGTGGATACGCGCTCGTTGGTCAGTTCTGGCTGACGATCTTCGTCAATGGCCAGACCAATGAAATGGTTGTCATCCGCCAGACCTTTGGAGGCTTCGAAATAGTAGCCTTCTGTCGGCCAGTGACCGACGATGGTCGCGCCGCGTGGCTCAATGATGTCACGGATGGTGCCCATGGCATCACAGAAATATTCCGCATAATCTTCCTGATCGCCACAGCCAAACAAAGCGACCAGTTTGCCGGTGAAATCGATCTCTTCCAGTGTTGGGAAAAAGTCATCCCAGTCACATTGGGCTTCACCATAATACCAGGTCGGAATGCCCAACAGCAGAATATCGAAAGCTTCGAGATCTTCTTTACTGCTTTTGGCGATGTCATGAACTTCAGCAACGTCGGCGCCCAGTTGCTGTTGGATCGTCTTGGCAATGTTCTCAGTATTGCCAGTATCACTGCCAAAGAAAATACCTATCAGTGCCATGAATTGAATAACCTCTTGATTCTTAATGGTATGGTGCGGTATCTCACCCACTTAATCGGCTCATGATAGCAGACACAAACAGCATGAGAAACTCGTATCGGTAAGGAGACGTAAATTGGGCGGGATTTTTTCCGCCTCGGCGTGTTATCGCTGAATCCACCTATATTCAAGGCGATAGTGGCAGGTGGGACAGTCAGATGAGTCGCGTCGATATATCAGAGTGCAATTTTTAACATTCACTTTATTCTTTTTACCGGAGTATTAACCAACGAATAAAATATTAGAATGGTATGCTTATAAAACATGGCGTTATATTTTCTATTTTGTACTTAAGACATAATGAAATGCCATTTTAATTTGATGTTTTTCAGACTGATTGGTTATGCACCTAAATTATAATCCCGATCTTTTTTAGTATGAAATTGAAAGTGTTCATTCGTCGCTTTATACAGCATCCTGCCAGACCTGATAAAGAGGCTTCCCATATGTTATGTAAGGTTTGCGTAAGTGCCGCCAACATTCTTCAGGCGATTGATATTTAAGCCCGTTAATATTCATATATATGAAATTGTTCACGGAATATAAAAATAGATGAAGAAAGAGAAGTTCAACTCTAAATATTTTCTGATTTTTGTCGATTAGTCAGCGTGATCCTTTTGTTGTCAATACCATGAAACGGAACACCAGGAAGAGATGGAATATTTAATGAAAAGCAAACTGTCTTTTGATTAACGATCAAAAACCATTCTTATTATTTTCTGCCTAGGTCTGGAGTGAGCTATGAGATTTTTGAAGAACATTGCCATTAGAACGGCCATGCTGTGGGTGTTGGGCATCTTTTGTGTGTTATGGGGCGGTGTCTCAATCTATACCATGTTCTCTTTTAAAGAGATGACGACGACATCCAAGACCAGCAGCCTGCTGGTGCAGAACATGAATTTTGTGAATCAGGGTAACGATCAGTATTTTCGTATGGTCACACGTTTGGCGCGGGCGGTTGATTATCGTCGCAGCGGCGATAACGCTTCGGCGGATGAGGAACAGGCATCCGCTTTGAGCGCGCTAAATAACTTAAAAACTGATTTAGCCACCTTCAATACCATCGACCATGCCGGTCTGGATGATGCGTTGGTGCAGGCGGTCAGCCGTGACTGGAATAAGCTGATTGTAGAGGGCGTAGAGCCGCTTTATCAAAAGGCAGCCGCCGATGCCTTGGACGATTATCAGGATCAGGCCAAAAGTGTGGTTCCTCCGTTAAGTCGTCAGTTTGGCTTGTCTTTATCCGCGTTTAATAAAGCTGCTTCAGAAAAGTTTGCTGCCGCGGGAGTAAGATTTGAACAAATTACCTCAATTGGTCAAAACATTTTGCTGGCTGGTTTGATTATCGGTCTGGTGATGTTGTTTTTGACTGACCGCTATCTGCTGATCTATCTGGTTCGTCCATTGGATATCCTGCGTGATCATTTCAGCGTCATTGCTTCCGGTCAGTTAGGTAAGCCAATTATTGATTTTGGCCGCAACTGTGTGGGTAAATTGTTTCCGTTACTGCGCGAAATGCAAGCAAGCCTGGCAAATACGGTCAGCACCATCCGCGGCAGCACCGATTCTATTTATCAAGGCGCGTCAGAAATTGCGGCGGGTAATAACGATTTGTCATCACGCACCGAGCAGCAAGCTTCCGCATTGGAAGAAACGGCGGCCAGCATGGAACAATTGACGGCGACGGTGAAGCAGAATGCGGAAAACGCTAGTCATGCCAGCCAGTTAGCGTTGCAAGCGTCTACCACCGCCAAGAAAGGCGGAGATATCGTTGAAAACGTAGTGAAAACCATGTCGGAAATTTCCGGCAGTTCACGCAAGATCGCTGAGATCACCACCGTGATTAACGGCATTGCTTTCCAGACGAATATTCTTGCGCTTAACGCCGCGGTGGAAGCCGCACGAGCCGGTGAGCAAGGGCGTGGTTTTGCCGTGGTTGCCGGAGAGGTTCGTAGTCTGGCGCAGCGCAGCGCTCAGGCGGCGAAAGAGATTGAAGGGCTGATTGCCGAGTCAGTTAGATGTGTGGATAGTGGATCGACTCTGGTTGCCGATGCCGGCGACACCATGCATGAGATTGTGCGGGCGGTAACCAACGTGACCGACATCATGGGCGAGATCGCCTCCGCTTCGGAAGAACAGAGCAAAGGGATTGCACAGGTCGGCCAGGCTATCGCGGAAATGGATAGCGTGACGCAACAAAACGCCTCGTTGGTGGAACAGGCTTCCGCCGCCGCACTGTCGCTGGAAGAGCAGGCCGCGTTGCTGAACCAGACGGTATCGCTATTCCAACTGTCCGAGCAGCGTTCACAATCGCAAACTGTGGCGAAATCAGCGCCGGCGTCGAAAGCGGTAACCGCTACGTCTGCCAGAAAAGCACTGCCACCCAGTCAGGATAATTGGGAAAAATTCTGAGTCTGATTTTTCGGTGTCAGGGATGACACCGCACCAATCCCCCGCAAATCGCTATTTCAGGCTGTTTTTTCAGCCAGTTGAGCCAACAGTATTTGCTCAATCAGTTCGCTACGGCTGATGTTCCGTTGTTCTGCCAGACTATTCAGTATCTCCACCGCGTCACTGTTGATTTTTAATTCAATACGGCGCAACCCGCGCACTTTATCGCGTCGCAGTTGGTTACGCTTATTGATTCTTAGCTGTTCATCACGTGAAAGCGGATTGGTCTTCGGGCGGCCTGGGCGACGCTCATCTGCGAACAGATCAAGCGTGGTGCGATCCGTTTGTTCTTTTGCCATAAGGTAATGATACTGCAAGGTATTTTGACCAAAATGCACACAACCTTATCTCCTTTATCTTTTATACAACCAGTAGTCTGACCTGCCTGTTGCATGAAAGCCGGGCGGTATATGACGCATGCATTTTGATGATGTGGTTACAATGCTTGTGGCTGAATCAGCCGTCCCTCTACTGCGGGCGCCATCATACCCCAGCGGCACTGACGGCGACAATGGTTAACTGTGACCGTTTGCGAAGGCCTGGCTGATTAACCCGCATCCAGAAAACGATGAATGGCACGTAAAACCGCTTCCGGTTTTTCAGAATGTACCCAATGACCCGCACCGCTGATCACATAGGCGCGGGCGGCGGGGAATTGACTTAGCAGGGCGTCACGATGAATGTCATCCAGATAGGGCGATTTTTCACCGCGAATAAACAGGGTCGGCTTTTGCCAGGACGGAACAACCTGCCAACCGACGATGTTTTCGTACTGTTCCCACAATACCGGTACATTAAAACGCCATCCGCCTTGCTGGAAGGATTTTAGCAGAAACTGAATCACGCCTTCTTCTTTAATAAACTGCCGCATCACCCCGGCAGCATCCGAACGCGCGCTCACGCCAGCCTCAGTGACGGCCCTGAGCGCGGTAAAAATAGTATCATGTCGACGGATCTTGTAATCCACCGGCGCAATATCAATAGCCACCAGCTTTTCCAGGCGCGCTGGGATCAGCGCGGTAAGCGACATAGCGACTTTTCCGCCCATCGAGTGACCAATGACGATAGCGCGATCAATGCTTAATTCATCCATTAACGTCAGCACATCCTGCGCCATAGCCGGATAGGTCATCTGCGGTGAGCGGGGGGATAATCCGTGATTGCGTAAATCAATTTGTAGAATGTCGTGTTGATTTTGCAGATCCCGGCCCAGTACACCAAGATTATCCAGATTGCCAAACAGACCGTGAATAAGGATGACCGGTAGCTTGCCCTGTGGCTGATGCGCATAATGCCGACGATAATTCAATTTCATGGTGAAGTTCATTCAGAGAGACAGGCGCTTAGGGTATCATGACTTTACAACGTTATGCTGTCGTCAAAGGAACAGGTATTACCACTTGAGGAGAGGCGGCAACATTGGGGCATAATCTGACTTTTGGCCTTGTCTGCGCTATGTTGCTGTTCGAGAGTGTTTGATCGCTTGTATACTCGTCATTCTTCGAGTTGCATGTGCGTTGGCCGCATTCAGTCACCCGAATCACTTACTTGGGTAAGCTCATCGGGATTTCTTCACTTGCCGCCTTCCTGCAACTCGAATTATTTAGTGTATATACTCCGTGACGATTGATTTGGGTAATAAAACAGTACTGGATAAAGATGAAAACTATTGAGGTCGACGAAGAGCTTTATCGTTATATCGCCAGCCACACACAGCATATTGGCGAGAGTGCATCGGATATTTTACGGCGTATGCTGAAATTCACCGCCGGTCAGGTTATCGCGCCGCAAGCGCGGGAACCGGCAGACATGGCTCAGCCGCAGCCGGTATCGGCGCCGGGAGCGCGTGATCGGGTCCGCATGATGCGTGAGTTGCTGTTGTCGGATGAATACGCTGAACAGACTAAGGCGATCAATCGCTTTATGCTGGTACTGTCCACATTGTACACCTTGTCGCCGCAGGAATTTGCGCAAGCGACGGAATCACTTCATGGCCGCACGCGAGTGTATTTTGCGGGCGATCAGCAAACCTTACTTCAGAATGGCACGCACACCAAACCCAAACATATTCCGGGGACGCCATACTGGGTTATTACCAACACGAATACTGGTCGTAAACGCGGCATGATTGAGCACATCATGCTGACAATGCAGTTCCCGGCGGAACTGGCGGAGAAAGTTTGCGGAACTATCTAACTCTTTATTTGACAATAGCGTCAGGGAGAAATGTCGATGGCTAATCACCCAAGAGCAGGGCAACCGACCCGGCAAAGCGATTTAATCAATGTGGCGCAGTTAACGTCACAATATTATGTTTTGCGCCCGGACGTCGGAAATGCTGCCCATGCGGTGAAGTTTGGTACTTCCGGCCACCGCGGTAGCTCAGGTCGTCACAGTTTTAATGAAACGCATATTCTGGCGATTGCACAGGCGATTGCGGAAGAACGTAAAAAACAGGGCGTCAGCGGCCCGTGTTACGTTGGCAAAGACACGCATGCGTTGTCTGAACCGGCTTTCATTTCGGTACTGGAAGTGCTGGCCGCCAACGGTGTGGATGTGATTGTTCAGCAGGATAATGGGTTTACGCCGACGCCGGCGGTTTCCAATGCGATTCTGGCGCATAACCGTCAAGGCGGCGCGCAGGCTGACGGCATTGTGATTACCCCGTCGCACAATCCGCCGGAAGACGGCGGCATCAAATATAACCCGCCAAACGGCGGGCCGGCGGACACCAATCTTACCAGTGTGATTGAAAAGCGCGCCAATGCGCTGCTGGCGGATGAATTGCGGGACGTGAAACGTATTACGTTGGATCAGGCGTGGAAAAGCGGCTATCTGCACGAACAGGACCTGGTGCAACCGTATGTGGAAGGCTTGACCAGCGTAGTGGATATGTCGGCCATTCAACGCGCCGGCCTGAAACTGGGCGTTGATCCGCTGGGCGGTTCCGGTATCGCTTACTGGCAACGCATTGCCGAGCACTACAAGCTGGATCTGACGCTGGTGAATGATGCCGTCGATCAAACATTCCGCTTTATGACGCTGGATCACGATGGCGTCATCCGCATGGACTGCTCGTCAGTATCGGCAATGGCTGGATTGCTGGCGCTGCGTGACAAGTTTGATCTGGCATTTGCCAACGATCCCGACTATGACCGTCATGGCATCGTGACGCCAGCCGGTCTGATGAACCCGAATCACTATCTGGCGGTATCCATCAATTACCTGTTCCAGCATCGCCCGCAGTGGGGAGAATCCGTCGCGGTCGGTAAGACTCTGGTTTCCAGCGCCATGATCGATCGGGTCGTCGCCGATCTGGGCCGCAAGTTGGTGGAAGTGCCGGTCGGTTTTAAATGGTTTGTTGATGGTCTGTTCGACGGCAGCTTTGGCTTCGGCGGCGAAGAAAGCGCGGGCGCGTCGTTTTTGCGTTTCGATGGCACGCCGTGGTCGACGGATAAAGACGGGATCATTATGTGTCTGTTGGCGGCGGAAATTACCGCCGTAACGGGGAAAAACCCGCAACAGCACTATGACGATCTGGCGCAGCGTTTTGGCGCGCCGAGCTATAACCGTATTCAGGCGTCGGCCACCCACGCGCAGAAAGCGGCGTTGTCCAGGCTATCGCCAGAACAGGTTTCAGCGAGCACGCTGGCGGGCGATACTATCACTGCCCGCCTGACGACGGCGCCGGGCAATGGCGCGGCTATCGGCGGGTTGAAAGTGATGACCGATAACGGCTGGTTTGCCGCGCGGCCTTCCGGTACGGAAGAAGCTTACAAGATCTACTGCGAGAGTTTCCTCGGCGTCGAGCACCGGGAACGTATTGAAAAAGAAGCGGTGGAAATTGTCAGCGCAGTGCTGGCGAATGCCGGTTAAATTGCCTATTAAATTGTACTCAGGCGCTGCTTGCAGCGCCTTATCCCAACGCCACCATTAATGCGCCTGCTGAAATCAGCGCCACGCCCATGCCAGCCACCAGCGAAATCTTTTCCCCCAGCAGCAGCACCGCCAGCACCACGGCAAACACCACACTCAGCTTATCGATAGGCGCTACCTGAGCGACATTGCCGTTTTTCAGCGCGACAAAATAGAACAGCCATGACAGCGCGCCTGCCACGCCGCTCAGCACAATGAACAGCAGCGCTTTTTTATTGGCGAGGATATCACCCGCCAGCATGATTTTTCCCTGAGCGACCACGACCCCGACCAGAAAGAGCGCCATGATAACGGCACGGATCGCCGTTGCGGTGTTGGCATCAAGATTTTGCAGACCAATTTTTCCAAACAGTGCAACCAGCGCGGCGCATAGCGCGGAAAGCAACGCGTAGATTAACCCACTGCTCATGACGATATCTCCCCGAAAACAGGTATGAAAAACAGAATGGCAATGCTACGCCGAGTGGCTGTCAATCACCAGAATGAGGGGTAAAGGTTGAGCATAAAGCGGTATGAATCCAATCATTGCGCCGTAATTTAACCAGTGGTACGTTTGTTTTTAACTATTCTGTAACCCAATGACAAAATTACGAAAAAGAGGGTGATTATTTAATCTTTTTCTGGTCGGATGAGTAGTAAAGTTTCGTTAAAAGCGATAAAATTTTAACCAATACACCAGCTTCAATTTTATGGTTCATGTGAGGCGTCCACTGAAGGAGGATCGTTATGTCACTCTATGCTGCTTATCCTTTACACCGTATTCTCCTGCGTCGCATTGCTGTCGTATTCATCGGCATTGTGGCTTTGCCCGTGATGCTGTTCCGTCGTGATCGGGCGCGTTTTTACAGCTATCTGCATCGAGTATGGGTAAAAACCAGCGATAAACCGGTATGGATGGCGCAATCCGAAGCCGCGGCATGTGATTTTTACTGATACAACATGATGCCGCTGTGTGGTATCGGCTTGTCCCGATTAATCGCGCATCGTTGTCTAAACCTCGCTCCGGCGGGGTTTTTTTTCGTCCGTAATCTCCGTCAATATCATGATTTATTACCTTATTTTCGCCGTCGTCTACACAGAAAAAGCGCAAAATCCGCTATGCTGAACAGAGAGAAACTTTCTGTAAGGGCGAAGAATGACGTGCGAACATATTCCGGTGGGTATCAGCGCTTGTCTGCTGGGTAACCCGGTGCGGTTTGACGGGGGACATAAGCGTCTGGCATTTGCCGTTGAGCAATTGGCGCCCTATTTTCGTTTTGAGTCGGTTTGTCCTGAAATGGCGGTGGGGTTGCCGGTGCCTCGTCCGGCGTTAAGGTTGGTAAAAGCGGGCGAAGATAAGCTCACGCTGCGTGCCAGCAACGGCTCGCCGCTGGAGGTGACGGATAAAATGCGGGCGTTTTCAACGGAGAAAGTCAGCCAGTTGACGCATTTGTGCGGGTATATCGTCTGCGCCAAATCGCCCAGTTGCGGTATGGAACGGGTGAAGGTCTATGACGAATCACAGAAAAATGCGCGTAAAAGCGGCGTGGGCTTGTTTACGCAGGAACTACTGCGCCAGATGCCCTGGTTGCCGGTTGAGGAAGACGGACGTTTACATGATCCGGGGCTGCGTGAAAATTTTATTGAGCGGGTTTATACGCTGCATGAATTGCATCAACTCTGGCGGCAGGGACTCAGCCGTGGTGCGCTGATTGGTTTTCACAGCCGCTATAAGCTGTTGTTGCTTGCGCATTCGCAACCAGAATATCGTGAACTGGGCCGCTTTGTGGCTGATATTGATAAGTGGGGATCGCTGGAGGCGTTTATGGTGGAATATCGTCTGCGGCTGATGAAATTGCTGACGCATCCGGCGACGCGGCGTAACCACACCAATGTGCTGATGCATGTTCAGGGCTATTTCCGGCGTCAACTTAATGCACAGCAACGGCAGGAACTGGCCCAACTGATAGACCGCTACCGGCAGGGATTGCAGCCCTTGCTGGCGCCAATCACTCTGCTCAAACATTACATGGCGGAATATCCCGATGCTTATCTGGCGCAGCAGCGCTATTTCGAACCTTATCCCGAAGCGCTGAGACTACGTTATGGTCACTGACGGATAGATTGAGGATGATTTATGAGCACTCACCTGGTCTGGCTGCGCAACGATTTACGCATTAACGATAATCTGGCGCTTGCGGCTGCCTGCGACGATCCGCAGGCGCGGGTGCTGGCGGTATTTATTGCAACGCCCCGACAGTGGCTGCAGCACGATATGTCCGCGCGTCAGGCGGCATTCTTGCTGCAAAATCTCAAGGCGGTGCAACAGGCGCTGGCCGAAAAGGGGATAGCGCTTCATTACCATGAATGTCCCGATTTTGCCGAGGCGGTGAACTGGCTGGCGGCGTTCTGCCAGCAACAGCAGGTGACGCATCTATTCTATAACCGGCAGTACGAAATTAACGAGCGTCAGCGCGATCAACGCATAGCGCGATTGCTGGCGGATCGGGTGGTATGCCGCGGCTTTGACGACAGCCTGCTGTTGCCGCCGGGAAGCGTGCTGACCGGAAACGGCGAGATGTTTAAGGTGTTTACGCCATTCCGTCAGGCATTTATTAAACGTCTGCTGGAGGTGGACGTCGGCTCTGTGCCTGCTCCTGCTGTACGAAACGGCGGGGCGATCGATATCACGCACGCTCTGGAACCCTTCAGCTATTCCCAACAGGCTATCGACAACGATTTTCCGGTGGGCGAACAGGCCGCGATACAGCGGCTTAGACGTTTTTGCCGCGAGCAGGCGCAGGATTATCATCAACAGCGCGATCTACCGGCGTTAGCAGGCACCAGCAAGCTCTCGCCTTATCTGGCAGTGGGCGTGATTTCGCCACGTCAGTGCGTTAATCGCCTGCGTGTGGAATGTCCTGATCTACTGGAGCGGCGGGAAGGCGGCGCGTTTATCTGGCTGACTGAACTGATCTGGCGTGAGTTTTATCGTCATTTGCTGGTCGCGTGGCCGGCATTATGCAAACACCAACCGTTTACCCGCTGGACGCAAGGGGTTCAGTGGCGTCACTCGCCGCAGGATTTGGCCGCCTGGCAACAGGGACAAACCGGTTATCCGATCGTTGATGCCGCTATGCGACAGTTAAATCAAACCGGGTGGATGCATAATCGTTTACGTATGATTTGCGCCAGTTTTTTAGTAAAAGATTTACTTATCGATTGGCGTGAAGGTGAGCGCTATTTTATGCAGCACCTGCTGGACGGCGATTTGGCGGCTAACAATGGCGGCTGGCAATGGGCGGCCTCGACAGGCACCGATGCCGCGCCGTACTTCCGTATTTTCAATCCCACCACTCAGGGCGTGCGCTTCGATCCGCAGGGTAAGTTTATCCGACAATTTGTGCCGGAGTTGGCGGCGGTGCCGGATAACGCGATCCATCAACCTCATCGCTGGGCTGATAAACAGCGCTGTGGGTTAAATTATCCCCGTCCTATCGTCGATCATAAAACAGCCAGACAGCAAACGCTGGCGGCATTTGCAGCTGCTAAAAGCGCGAGTGCGGCAAATAATGAACAGAAAGAGAAGAGCAAATATGCGTAATAAAGATTTGGAGAAGCTGATCAATCAGTTACTGAGTGTCGAGATGTTTCAGGACTATGCGCCGAATGGTTTGCAGGTGGAAGGGCGCGATGAGGTTCAGCGTATTGTTACCGGCGTAACGGCGTCGCAGGCGTTGCTGGATGCGGCGGTGGACCATCAGGCGGATGCCATACTGGTCCACCACGGTTATTTCTGGAAAAACGAGTCGCCGGTGATCAGCGGTATGAAGCGGCATCGTTTGAAAACGCTGCTGGTCAACGATATCAACCTGTACGGCTATCATTTGCCTCTGGATGCGCATCCACAGTTGGGCAATAACGCGCAACTGGCGGCGCTGTTGGATATCAATGTGCTGGGTATGGTCGAACCGCTGGTGCCTTATGGCGAACTCGCGCAGCCGATGAGTAGCGATGCGTTTTGTCGCCGTCTGGAAAACCGTTTGGGGCGTTCTGTGCTGCATTGTGGGGATAATGCACCGCAACAGATACAACGTATTGCATGGTGTAGCGGCGGCGGTCAGGGCTTTATTGAACAAGCCGCCAGGTTCGGCGTTGATGCGTTTATCACCGGCGAAGTGTCCGAACAGACGATTCATATCGCCCGTGAAATGAGGCTGAATTTCTTTGCGGCCGGACACCACGCCACCGAGCGGGGCGGCATTCGCGCGTTGGGTGAATGGTTGGCTCAACATCACCACTTGGATGTAACATTTATTGATATCCCCAATCCGGCCTGATGGTGAGTCCGCTGATGCATACCATGCGCGACAAGGCTTGTATTGGGCGAAGGCGCGGTAATGTGCTTTCCGCCGGCAGGTTTTGTCCGCTGTCGGAAATGCCGCTTTTCATTTTTAGCGATCAGCATTTGTCATGTTGGCATCCTTATTGCTTTTCAAATAATAGGAAAAAGCAATAATAGCGTCATTCAGGAGAAAAGGTGCAAAGAGCAAGGTGTTATCTGCTGGGCGAGAAAACAGTCGTTCTGGAACTGGAACCGCCGATGACGTTGCAAAGTCAGCAACGTATCTGGGGCCTCGCTGAGCGTTTGAATCATCATGCCGAAGTGCTGGAAGCCATTCCCGGCATGAATAACCTGACCGTGCTGCTGGCGCATCCGCAGCAGGTGGCGCTTGATGCTATAGAACGTCTGCAACGTTGGTGGGAACAGAGCGAGTCGTTGGTATTCGATCCGCGTGATATTGACGTTCCAGTGGTGTACGGCGGCGAGGCCGGGCCGGATCTGAATGTCGTCGCTCATCATTGCCGCCTGACCGAACGACAGGTGGTGGAGGCGCATGCCGTCGCCAGATATGTCGTTTATTTCCTGGGTTTTCAGCCGGGTTTTGCTTATCTGGGCGGGCTGGATGAACGGCTGCATATGCCGCGACGCGCGGAGCCGCGTTTGCGGGTGGCAGCGGGATCGGTGGGCATCGGCGGCGCGCAGACGGGGATTTATCCGTTGGCGACACCGGGCGGTTGGCAGTTAATTGGTCGCACATCGTTGATGTTGTTCAATCCGCAAACCATGCCTCCCACCTTGCTGCGGCCTGGCGATAATATTCGCTTTGTGCCGCAGAAGGAGGGCGTATGCTGAAAATCATCCATGCCGGATTGCATACCTCGGTTCAGGATACCGGCAGACAGGGCTTCCGCCGTCTGGGGATCAGTCAATCCGGCGCGCTGGATATTCCCGCGCTGAAGCTGGCCAATCTGCTGGTAGGCAATGCGGAAGATGCCGCGGCGCTGGAGATCACGCTGGGAAAATTCGTCGCCACGTTCACGTCGCCTTGTTGGGTGGCGCTGACCGGGGCCGACTGCCATGCCGATTTGGATGGCAAACCGTTATGGACCGGCTGGCGTTTTGCCGTAAAAGCCGGACAGATATTGAAAATGTATTTACCACGTCACGGTATGCGCAGTTATCTGGCGTTCTCCGGCGGTATTGATGTGCCGGAAGCATTGGGATCGCGCAGTACCGATTTAAAGGCGGGTTTTGGTGGTTTCGCCGGACGTTTGCTGGCGGACGGCGATGAGCTTTTGCTGGGAACCGCCACCCGATTGCCAACCAGGGAAACAGGGGTTAAACAGTTGCTGTTTGGAAACCGTGTGCGGGCGCTGCCCGGACCGGAATATCAGGAGTTCAGCGAGGAAGCGCAGGAGACATTCTGGCGAACTCCCTGGCACCTGAGTCCGCAAAGCAACAGGATGGGATATCGGCTACAAGGGCCGGCGCTGCAACGAACGACGCAGCGTGAAATGTCGTCGCATGGTTTATTGCCTGGCGTTGTGCAGGTGCCGCATGGCGGTCATCCGATCGTACTGCTGGCCGATGCGCAAACCACTGGCGGTTACCCACGCATCGCCTGCGTGATTGAAGCCGATCTTTATCATCTGGCGCAAATCCGTCTTGGCGAACCGATCCATTTCATCCGTTGTACGCTGAGCGATGCTCAGCAGGCGGCACAAGAACAGCAGCGCTATCTGGAGCAATTGGCGTGGAGGCTGCATGATTATTGATCTAAATGCCGATCTGGGTGAAGGCGGCGAAAATGATGAAGCGTTATTGAAACTGGTCAGTTCGGCAAATATTGCCTGTGGATTTCATGCGGGAGATGCGCAAACCATGCGGCAGTCTGTGCGCTGGGGGATCGACTATGGCGTGGCGTTGGGTGCGCATCCAGGGTTTCCTGATCGCGAAAACTTTGGCCGTCGGGAGATGAACCTGCCTGCGGAGACCGTCTTTGCGCAGGTGCTTTACCAGCTTGGGGCGTTGAATGCGATTGTGGTGGCGGAGGGCGGCAAGCTGTCGCATGTAAAGCCGCATGGCATGCTCTATAATCAGGCGGCGCGTGATCCGGCCCTGGCGGATGCCATCGCACGAGCGGTAAAGTTGATTAATCCGGCGCTGCGTCTGGTGGGGTTGGCGGGGAGTGAACTGATTCGCGCCGGACAGCGTCTTGGGTTGGCGACGCGTCAGGAAGTGTTTGCCGATCGCTGTTACCAGCCGGACGGTACGCTGGTTCCCCGCAAGCAATCGGGCGCGTTGATCAACAGCGATGATCTGGCGTTGGCGCAAACGCTGGAAATGATCCAGCGCCAGCGGGTTCGGGCCAGCGATGGTTCCTGGGTGCAGGTACACGCGGATACCGTATGCGTACACGGTGATGGCCTGCACGCGCTGACATTCGCACGCAAGTTGCGTAATTGTTTCTCTCAACATCAGATACAAGTGGCGGCGGCGTAATGCTTTCCTCTCGACATGAAGCGATGAGAGGTTAAGCGAGAACGAATGAACAGCGTAACGTCCTGATTACGGCGTTTGAAAATGGGCGACAAATACTGAGATGGGATTATGCGAACGACAAAGGCCGGCGGTTCCGGCCTTTGTTTTACTTCACTGAAGCGATTAATCGTTTTTCAGGTTGGATTCGAAATCGCGTTTGGCATAGCCGGTGTACAACTGACGCGGGCGAGCAATCTTGATGCCGTCGTCGTGCATTTCGTTCCAGTGCGCTATCCAGCCGACAGTACGCGCCATGGCGAAGATCACGGTGAACATGGAAGATGGGATCCCCATTGCTTTCAGGATGATGCCTGAATAGAAATCGACGTTTGGATACAGTTTCTTCTCGATGAAGTACGGATCGTTAAGCGCGATATTTTCCAACTCCATCGCCACTTCCAGCAGGTCGTCTTTACGGCCCAACTCTTTCAGTACTTCATGACAGGTTTCGCGCATCACGGTGGCCCGCGGATCATGGTTTTTATAAACCCGATGACCGAAGCCCATCAAACGGAAAGAATCATTTTTGTCTTTCGCTCTTTTGATAAAAGCAGGGATATGTTCAACCGAACTGATTTCCTCCAGCATACGCAGACAGGCTTCGTTCGCCCCGCCGTGCGCTGGTCCCCAAAGAGAGGCAATGCCCGCCGCGATACAGGCGAAGGGGTTGGCGCCGGAGGAACCCGCAGTGCGAACCGTAGAGGTTGAGGCATTCTGTTCGTGATCGGCATGCAGGATCAGAATGCGATCCATCGCGCGTTCCAGTACCGGGTTTACCTCATATTCTTCACACGGCGTGGAGAACATCATGTGCAGGAAATTACCGGCATAGGACAGGTTGTTTCTTGGGTAAACAAACGGTTGTCCCAGAGAGTATTTGTAACACATGGCCGCGACGGTCGGCATTTTTGATAGCAGGCGATAGGCGGCGATTTCACGGTGACGCTCGATGCTGATATCCAGAGAATCATGGTAGAACGCAGCCAGTGCGCCGGTTACGCCGCACAACACCGCCATTGGGTGTGAGTCACGGCGAAAACCGTGGAACAGACGAGTAATCTGCTCATGGATCATGGTATGGCGGGTTACCGTGGTTTTAAAGGTTTCGTATTGCTTTGGCGTCGGCGCTTCACCGAACAACAGTATGTAACATACTTCCAGGTAGTTGGATTTTTCCGCCAGTTGAGCAATCGGGTAACCACGGTGCAACAGGATACCTTCTTCACCGTCGATATAGGTAATTTTGGATTCGCAGGATGCGGTAGAGGTAAAGCCCGGATCGAAGGTAAACAATCCCTTTGAACCCAGAGGACGGATATCAATTTCATCATATCCCAGCGTGCCGGACAGGACATTTAATTCAATCGGATCTTTACCATCAAGTGTAAGCGTTGCTTTTTTATCAGCCATTTACATTCTCCTTAGCGCTTTAATTTTAAAATTTTTTCACCGAAGAAATACCGTCATGCCTGTACACCGGGCTGGTAACAAACCGGTGAAACTCTGTATGACACGCTCATCAATATAGGACACAGAGTAGGGCGGATAGCCACATTCAGGACGCAAACATCGTTCTTCAGGTAATTAACCGTTCTAAGAATTAGATTGTAGCCATTACCTATAACTTCTACGTAGATTCTCACCACTGTTACATAAGTTATGCCAGTGGGGAAGCGTAACCGCAATGCATTAACTCATCATAAGAAATTTAGCGTATTAGTTGTAATTTAAATGTTTAATTTTTGTCAAACAAGATAATTAATTTTATGTAAATTGTGAAATTCGTGACCTGTTTCACTGTTTCAGGGAAATGTCACCGAACATTATGTGTGTCAATTGTAATGGGAATGTGAAGTCCCTATACTTTGTGCAGGTCTCTGGAATACCCTGCCAGGTGTACCCAGTGTGAAGGGATCATGCGCCGTTTAGACACCGGAATGTCGATGTTTGAGCGCGTAAGATAAAGCCGGTTTTATGGTTTTCGATTTCATGCTGTCTGACTCTACCCAGGTCCAGAGTAAGAAACTATAATAAAGCTGTGTGGGCAAATCTGTGAAAAAACAAAGACCTGTCAACCTGGATTTACAAACGATCCAGTTTCCCGTTACTGCGATAGCATCTATTCTTCACCGCGTCTCCGGCGTTATTACCTTTGTCGCTATCGGTATTTTGTTGTGGCTGTTAGGTGTGTCCCTTTCCTCCGAGGCGGGCTTCCTACAGGCTGCGGCAATAATGGATAGCTTCATGGTTAAATTTATCGTTTGGGGCATCCTCACGGCGCTGGCCTATCATATCGCCGGTGGTGTACGTCACCTGATGATGGATTTCGGCTATATAGAAGAAGATCTCGCCGCGGGTAAACGTTCTGCAACAATCACTTTTATTATTACTGTTGTGCTTTCATTTCTGGCTGGAGTCCTCGTATGGTAAGCAATGCTTCTGCGTTAGGACGTAATGGCGTACACGATTGGTTGCTGATTCGCGCTTCCGCCATCGTCATCGTGCTGTATGTGCTGTATGTCGTTGGTTTTGTTGTCACTGCCGACGAACTCGCTTATGAAGTCTGGCGCGGATTTTTCGCTATGGCTCTCACCAAAGTATTCACACTGCTGGCGTTAGTTTCCATCCTGGTACATGCATGGATAGGGATGTGGCAAGTGCTGACCGACTACATTAAACCGCTTGCCCTGCGCCTGACTTTACAACTGGCGATCGTGGTTACGCTATTGGTGTACGTCATTTATGGAACTATCGTGGTGTGGGGTGCGTAATGAATTTGCCAGTCAGAGAGTTTGATGCCGTAGTTGTCGGTGCTGGTGGCGCAGGTATGCGCGCCGCACTGCAAATTTCCCAAATGGGTCTATCGTGCGCCCTGTTATCCAAAGTTTTCCCAACCCGTTCCCATACCGTGTCCGCGCAGGGCGGCATCACTGTGGCCTTGGGTAATACCCATGAAGACAATTGGGAATGGCACATGTATGACACCGTAAAAGGGTCTGATTATATCGGCGATCAGGATGCCATTGAATACATGTGTAAAACCGGCCCGGAAGCCATTCTGGAACTGGAGCATATGGGCCTGCCGTTCTCGCGTCTTGATGATGGCCGCATTTACCAGCGTCCGTTTGGCGGGCAGTCGAAAAATTTTGGCGGTGAGCAGGCCGCGCGCACGGCGGCGGCAGCTGACCGTACCGGTCATGCGCTGTTGCATACCCTGTACCAGCAAAACCTGAAAAACCACACCACCATTTTTTCCGAATGGTATGCGTTGGATCTGGTGAAGAATCAGGATGGCGCGGTGGTTGGCTGTACCGCTATCTGTATCGAAACCGGTGAAGTGGTCTATTTTAAGGCCCGCGCCACCGTGCTGGCGACGGGCGGGGCAGGCCGCATTTACCAGTCCACGACCAATGCGCACATTAATACCGGCGATGGCGTCGGCATGGCATTGCGTGCCGGCGTGCCGGTGCAGGATATGGAAATGTGGCAGTTCCACCCGACAGGTATCGCGGGCGCTGGCGTATTGGTGACCGAAGGTTGTCGCGGCGAAGGAGGCTATCTGCTCAATAAGCACGGTGAACGCTTTATGGAGCGCTACGCGCCGAACGCCAAAGATTTAGCCGGGCGCGATGTGGTTGCCCGCTCCATCATGATTGAAATTCGGGAAGGGCGCGGTTGCGAAGGTCCGTGGGGGCCTCACGCCAAGCTGAAGCTGGACCATCTGGGTAAAGAGGTGCTGGAATCCCGTTTGCCGGGCATTCTCGAATTATCCCGCACCTTCGCTCACGTCGATCCGATTAAAGAGCCGATCCCGGTTATTCCAACCTGCCACTATATGATGGGCGGTATTCCGACCAAAGTCAGTGGTCAGGCCTTGACGCGCAATGAGCAAGGCGAAGATGTGGTGATCCCCGGTCTGTTTGCCGTAGGTGAAATCGCCTGTGTTTCTGTGCATGGCGCCAATCGTCTGGGGGGGAATTCTCTGCTTGATCTGGTGGTTTTTGGCCGCGCGGCGGGGATGCACCTGCAAGCGTCGCTGCAAGATCAGGGCGTAAGCCGTGATGCGAGCGAATCGGATATTGAGGCGTCGCTTGAGCGTCTTCATCGCTGGAACAACACCCGATCTGGCGAAGATCCGGTTGAAATTCGCAAAGCGCTGCAATCCTGTATGCAACACAACTTCTCGGTGTTCCGGGAAGGGGATGCGATGGCGAAAGGATTGGAAGAGTTGAAGGTAATCCGCGAGCGGTTGAAAAACGCGCGTCTGGATGACGCCTCGACCGAATTCAATACGCAACGTATTGAATGCCTGGAATTGGATAATCTGATGGAAACCGCTTATGCAACCGCTGTTTCCGCCAATTTCCGTACTGAAAGCCGTGGCGCGCACAGTCGTTTCGACTATCCTGAACGTGATGATGAGAACTGGTTATGTCATTCGTTGTATCTGCCGCACACCGATAGCATGACGCGCCGTGAGGTGAACATGCAGCCGACATTACGTCCGGCTTTCCCGCCGAAAGTACGTACTTATTAATAGCGGAGATCAGACGATGAAACTAGAATTCTCCATTTATCGCTATAACCCGGATGTTGATGACGCGCCGCGCATGCAGGATTACTCGCTGGAGGCGGAAGAAGGGCGCGATATGATGTTGCTGGATGCGCTGATGCTGCTCAAGGAACAGGACCCGACATTGTCGTTCCGCCGCTCCTGCCGTGAAGGTGTATGTGGTTCTGACGGCGTCAACATGAACGGCAAAAATGGCCTGGCCTGTATCACGCCGATATCAGCGCTACGCCGCGGCAACCAAAAAATTGTGGTTCGTCCGTTGCCCGGATTGCCAGTGGTGCGTGATTTGGTAGTGGACATGGGACAGTTCTATGCCCAATATGAGAAAATAAAACCTTACCTGTTGAATAATGGGAAGAATCCACCGGCTCGCGAGCATCTTCAGTCACCAGAGCAGCGTGCAAAACTGGATGGATTATACGAATGCATTATGTGTGCCTGCTGCTCAACGTCTTGTCCGTCGTTCTGGTGGAACCCGGATAAGTTTGTCGGGCCTGCGGGGTTGCTGGCGGCCTACCGTTTTCTGATTGACAGCCGTGATACGGAAACCAGGCCGAGACTGGACAATCTGGACGATGCGTTCAGTGTTTTCCGCTGTCACAGCATCATGAACTGCGTCAACGTTTGTCCGAAAGGGCTTAACCCGACGCGGGCCATTGGTCATATCAAGTCGATGTTGCTGCAACGCAGCGCATAGACATGGCGGCGGTTAGTCAGCACAGGAAGTAAGAAGTAAACAGGTTGCTCCCTGGCCGCCGTATTGCCGGGGAGCCGCAGGAAACCTTTAAAAACCGGCTTACGCGCCAGAACCGGTTTTTAAAGGTTCCTTAAAAGGGTAAATGGATACCCTGAATGCGCGTACTGAAGTACGACAGGCAACCGATTTTTACGGCACGCATGAAATGTTAACCACAGCGAAAACTGAAGCTTATTAGCTTAAGGGATCATGATGCAGAACGGCGCAATGAAGGCCTGGCTGGATTCCTCCTATCTGGCGGGCGCAAACCAGTCCTACATAGAACAACTCTATGAAGATTTTTTAACCGATCCGGATTCTATTGATCTCAGCTGGCGTTCGATCTTCCAGCAACTGCCCACCACTGGGGTCAAGCCCGATCAACTCCATTCCAAAACGCGCGAATATTTCCGTCGTTTGGCGAAAGATTCGTCACGCTTCGCCTCCTCGATTACCGATCCTGACATGGATGCCAAGCAGGTCAAGGTGTTGCAGTTGATCAACGCTTTTCGTTTCCGTGGACACCAACAGGCTAACCTGGACCCGATTTCCCTGCGCCCGCAGATACCGGTTGCGGAACTGGATCTGGATTACCATAACCTGACGCCGGAAGATCTACAGGAAAGTTTCAACGTGGGATCTTTTGCGATTGGTAAAGACACCATGAAGCTGGCGGATCTGTACGACGCGCTGAAACGCACCTATTGCGGCTCCATCGGCGCTGAATACATGCACATTACCAGTACGGAAGAGAAACGCTGGATCCAACAGCGTATCGAATCGGTAATGGGACAACCGTCATTTTCGGTAGCGGAAAAACGCCGCTTTCTAAAGGAGTTAACGGCTGCTGAAGGGCTGGAGCGTTATCTGGGCGCCAAATATCCCGGCGCCAAACGTTTCTCGCTGGAAGGCGGCGATGCTCTGGTGCCGATGCTGAAAGAACTGATCCGACATGCCGGCAACAACGGCACCCGCGAAGCCGTGTTAGGGATGGCGCACCGTGGCCGTCTGAATGTTCTGGTTAACGTAATCGGGAAAAAACCGCAGGATCTGTTCGATGAATTCGCCGGTAAGCACAAAGAGCATCTGGGTACGGGGGACGTGAAATATCATCAGGGCTTCTCTTCCGATATTGCAACCGATGGCGGGCTGGTTCATCTGGCGTTGGCGTTCAACCCTTCGCATCTGGAGATCGTCAGTCCGGTGGTGACCGGTTCGGTGCGTGCGCGTCTCGATCGTCTGGGGAGCGAGAGCGGCCCGCGTGTTTTGCCAATCACTATTCACGGCGATGCGGCGATCAGCGGCCAGGGGGTGGTGCAGGAATTGCTGAATATGTCGGCGGTGCGTGGCTACGAAGTTGGCGGCACGGTACGTATTGTCATCAACAACCGCATTGGATTTACCACCTCGAACCCGCTGGATATCCGCTCGACGGAATACTGTACTGATATCGGCAAGATGGTTCAGGCGCCGATTTTCCATGTCAACGCCGACGATCCTGAAGCGGTGGCGTTTGTAACCCATCTGGCGCTCGATTACCGTAATACCTTCAAACGCGATGTGTTTATCGATTTGATTTGTTATCGCCGTCACGGTCATAACGAAGCGGATGAGCCAAGCGCCACGCAGCCGATGATGTATCAGAAGATCAAAAAACACCCGACGCCGCGTAAGGTATACGCCGATCGTCTGGAGCAGGAGAAAGCCATTACGCTGGAAGACGCGACCGAGATGGTCAACCTGTACCGTGATGCATTGGATGCCGGCGAGTGCGTGGTGGAGGAATGGCGTCAGATGGATATGCAATCCTTTACCTGGACGCCTTATCTGAATCACGAATGGGATGAGCCATATCCGCATAACGTCGAGATGAAACGTTTGCAGGAACTGGCTAAACGCATCAGCGAAGTGCCGGAAGGCATCGAGATTCATCCTCGCGTCGCCAAGGTATATGCCGATCGCGCTGAGATGGCGCTCGGCAACAAACCTTTTGACTGGGGCGGCGCTGAAAATCTGGCTTACGCCACACTGGTGGATGATGGCATTCCTATTCGTCTGTCGGGCGAGGATACCGGGCGTGGAACGTTCTTTCATCGCCATGCCGTGGTTCACAATCAGAAAAACGGCTCCAGCTATACCCCATTAAACCATGTGCATAATTCACAAGGCACGTTCAATGTCTGGGACTCGGTGTTGTCCGAAGAAGCGGTACTGGCATTCGAGTACGGTTACGCCACGGCGGAACCTCGCACCCTGACCATCTGGGAGGCGCAGTTCGGTGATTTCGCCAATGGCGCTCAGGTGGTGATCGACCAATTCATCAGCTCTGGCGAACAGAAATGGGGGCGGATGTGCGGTCTGGTCATGTTGCTGCCGCACGGATATGAAGGGCAGGGCCCGGAACACTCATCAGCCAGACTGGAGCGCTATCTGCAATTGTGCGCCGAACAGAACATGCAGGTTTGTATTCCGTCAACGCCCGCGCAGGTTTATCACATGCTGCGACGCCAGGCGCTGCGCGGTATGCGCCGCCCGTTGATTGTCATGTCGCCAAAATCACTGCTGCGTCATCCTCTGGCAATTTCGTCTCTGGATGAGTTGGCGAACGGCCAGTTCCAGCCAGCGATTGGCGAAGTTGATGACCTCGATCCCAAGGCAATCAAACGCGTCGTTCTTTGTTCCGGTAAAGTTTATTATGATCTGGTGGAACAGCGTCGTAAGAACGAACAGAAAAATGTGGCCATTGTACGTATTGAACAGCTTTATCCGTTCCCGCATCAGGCCGTTCAGACGGCGCTTGAGCCATTCTCTCATGTGCATGATTTTGTGTGGTGTCAGGAAGAACCGCTCAATCAAGGGGCCTGGTATTGCAGTCAGCATCATTTCCGCGAAGTAGTTCCATTCGGGGCTTCTTTACGTTACGCCGGACGCCCGGCATCGGCTTCGCCTGCTGTCGGCTATTTGTCCGTACACCAGAAACAACAACAAGCTCTGGTTGATGACGCGCTGAATGTTGATTAAATAAAAGGATAGATAATGAGTAGCGTAGATATTCTCGTCCCTGACTTACCTGAATCGGTCGCCGACGCCACTGTTGCTACCTGGCATAAAAAACCAGGCGATAGCGTCCAGCGTGACGAAGTGCTGGTGGAAATTGAGACGGATAAAGTTGTTCTGGAAGTACCTGCTTCTGAAGCCGGCATTCTGGAAGCCATACTGGAAGATGGGGGCGCCACGGTGACGTCCCGTCAGGTGTTGGGCCGCCTTCGCGCCGGCGACAGTTCCGGTAAAGAAACCAGCGAGAAAGCACAGGTCAAGGAATCCACCCCGGCGCAGCGTCATACCGCGGCGTTGGAGGAAGAGCACAATGATGCGCTCAGTCCGGCGATCCGCCGTCTGATTGCGGAGCATGACCTCGATGCGGCGACGATTAAAGGCAGCGGCGTCGGCGGACGTATTACCCGCGAAGACGTTGAAAAACATCTGGCCGAGCAGCAGAAAGCGGCTTCTAAAGAAGAGAAGCCAGCCGCGCCTTCCGCGCCGGCGCTTGGTGGCCGCAGCGAAAAACGTGTGCCGATGACGCGTCTGCGTAAACGCGTTGCCGAACGTTTGCTGGAGGCAAAGAACAACACCGCAATGTTGACGACATTCAATGAGGTCAACATGAAGCCGATCATGGATTTGCGCAAACAGTATGGCGATGCTTTCGAGAAACGTCATGACGTGCGTCTGGGCTTTATGTCTTTCTACATTAAAGCCGTGCTTGAAGCCCTGAAGCGTTATCCAGAAGTTAACGCCTCCATTGATGGCGAAGACGTGGTTTACCACAACTATTTTGATATCAGCATCGCCGTATCAACGCCGCGTGGCCTGGTTACCCCGGTTCTGCGTGATGTCGATGCCTTGGGTATGGCTGATATTGAAAAAAGAATCAAAGAGTTGGCGGTAAAAGGTCGTGATGGCAAATTGACGGTTGAAGAACTGACCGGCGGTAACTTCACCATTACCAACGGCGGCGTGTTCGGTTCTCTGATGTCTACGCCGATCATCAACCCGCCGCAAAGTGCGATTCTTGGTATGCATGCGATTAAAGATCGCCCGATGGCGGTGGATGGTCAGGTGGTTATCCTGCCGATGATGTATCTGGCTCTGTCCTACGATCATCGCCTGGTCGATGGACGAGAGTCGGTTGGCTTCCTGGTAACAGTGAAAGAAATGTTAGAAGACCCTACACGTCTGTTGCTGGATGTCTAAGTAAACCGGGCGGTAAGTCAGTAACCGGTTACCGCCTGAATAAATGTGCTATGTAGGCCGTTTTTGTCAGCGGCTTTATCCAAAAATATCAGAGAGTCCGAAGACAAATGTTCGTCAAATCAATATGATCTGGGTTTAACAGCGGGAGGCATGGCGAATGTTATCCTCATCGGGGTTCGCTCCGGTAATGATCTTGACTGATAACGCATAAGTCCGGCGACGTATCTTTAAATCTAAATGGATAGAACATCATGAATTTACATGAATATCAGGCAAAACAGCTTTTTGCTCGATATGGCTTACCGGCTCCGATCGGCTATGCCTGCGCCACACCGCGTGAAGCGGAAGAAGCCGCATCAAAGATCGGCGCGGGCCCATGGGTGGTTAAATGTCAGGTTCACGCGGGGGGCCGTGGTAAAGCGGGCGGCGTTAAAGTCGTCGGCAACAAAGAAGATATTCGTGCGTTTGCTGAAAACTGGCTGGGTAAAAATCTGGTGACTTATCAGACTGACGCAAACGGACAGCCGGTTCATCAGATTCTGGTTGAAGCGGCCACCGACATTGATAAAGAGCTTTATCTGGGGGCGGTGGTCGATCGCGGCTCGCGTCGCGTGGTGTTCATGGCATCAACCGAAGGCGGCGTCGAGATTGAAAAAGTCGCGGAAGAAACGCCGGAACGGATCCATAAAGCGGCGCTGGACCCGCTGACGGGGCCGCAACCGTATCAGGGCCGCGAGTTAGCCTTTAAACTTGGATTAAGCGGCAAACAAGTCGCCCAGTTCACCAAAATCTTCATGGGGCTGGCGACGATGTTTCTGGAACGTGATTTGGCGCTGGTGGAAATTAATCCGTTGGTGATCACCAAAGCGGGCGATCTGATTTGTCTGGATGGCAAACTGGGCGCGGACGGCAATGCGCTGTTTCGTCAGCCTGAACTACGTGAAATGCGCGATCCCAGCCAGGAAGATGCCCGTGAAGCGCAAGCTACCCAGTGGGAACTGAACTATGTGGCGCTGGACGGCAATATTGGTTGCATGGTCAACGGCGCTGGTCTGGCGATGGGAACGATGGACATCGTTAAGCTGCACGGCGGTGAACCGGCCAACTTCCTGGATGTGGGCGGCGGCGCGACTAAAGAGCGCGTGACGGAAGCGTTCAAGATCATTCTGTCCGATGACAACGTGCAGGCCGTGCTGGTTAATATTTTTGGCGGGATCGTGCGTTGCGATTTGATTGCTGACGGCATCATCGGCGCGGTCGCTGAAGTGGGCGTTAGCGTACCGGTTGTTGTTCGTCTGGAAGGGAACAATGCGGAACTGGGGGCCCGGAAATTAGCCGAGAGCGGCCTGAATATCATTGCGGCGACCAGCCTGACGGACGCTGCTCAGCAGGTTGTAGCGGCAGTAGGGGGTAAATAATGTCCATTCTGATCGATAAAAATACCAAAGTCATCTGCCAGGGTTTTACCGGCAGTCAGGGGACGTTCCACTCTGAGCAAGCGCTTGCTTACGGTACGCAGATGGTGGGCGGCGTCACGCCAGGCAAAGGCGGTACAGAACATCTGGGCCTGCCGGTTTTTAATACTGTGCGTGAAGCGATTGAAGCCACAGGCGCGACCGTCTCTGTCATTTATGTTCCCGCGCCATTCTGCAAAGATTCGATTCTGGAAGCGATTGATGCGGGTATTGAGCTTATCATTTGTATCACGGAAGGCATCCCGACGCTGGATATGCTGACGGTGAAGGTTAAGCTGGAACAAAGCGGCGTTCGGATGATTGGTCCGAATTGTCCGGGCGTGATTACGCCGGGCGAATGTAAGATCGGTATCATGCCGGGCCACATTCACTTGCCGGGCAAAGTGGGTATCGTCTCCCGTTCCGGCACGTTGACTTATGAGGCGGTGAAACAGACGACGGACGCCGGTCTGGGACAGTCAAGCTGTGTCGGGATTGGCGGCGATCCCATCCCCGGCTCCAACTTTATTGATATCCTGCAACTGTTTGAGCAGGACCCGCAAACTGAAGCCATCGTGATGATTGGCGAGATCGGCGGGACGGCGGAAGAAGAAGCCGCGGCATACATTAAAGATCATATAACCAAACCGGTGGTCGGCTACATTGCTGGCGTGACGGCGCCGAAAGGTAAGCGCATGGGCCACGCGGGGGCGATTATCGCTGGGGGCAAAGGGACTGCCGATGATAAATTTATGGCGCTGGAAGCCGCAGGGGTGAAAACGGTGCGCAGTCTGGCGGATATCGGTGAAGCGGTTAAAGCGACGCTTTCCCGTTGAACCGCTAATTAATCGGGCCAATACCGTATTACATTGTTAACATTCGACATGTTTGGCCACCTTGCGTGGCCTTTTTTGCGCAATAAACGTTCAGGTTAAAACGTTTCTCTCTGAATCATAATTGTTAATTAAAAATAACAATGCAGCAACAAAATAAATACGTGAATATAATCAATGCTAAAAGAAAAAGATAAAGCCTGAAAACAGGTAAGTGCGTCATTTCAGAAATTAATAATCATCAGAAAAGTAAAAAATATATTACCGAATTAATTTTTATTTCACCCAAAAAATCACATATATTTAACAACAAAAGCAAGCATGAAATTAATAAAAACCTATAATTAACAAACACAAGCTAAATTGAGGCAAATCAAAATCTATCTCTGGATATATTCTTTGAAATACGCTTAAATTGCGTCAGATCAATTATCGCCTGATGCGCTTTTTGGTGAGGAAGTTGATTTGAAACCAAAAACCCAATCTGCATCACGTAAAAACCTATTTATTGTATGGGATTACAGGCGTAATATACGGCTACCCGTCCTGGGGTAGAATATTTGTCATATTTATGATCTTTCTTAGGCTTACTGTTGATTCGCTGATTAATTTGATTGGCGTATGCTAAGCCTGTGCTGAAGCAATTTTTTGTTGTGTTCTTTTTGGGTGTTTACGGCTGGGTTTTTAGCGGCTTGTCAGCTTGTGCAAGCTAAAATCTTCCTGCGAGGGGCAAGGAGTCAAGATGTTTGATATAGTCGAACTGTCACGCTTACAGTTTGCCTTAACTGCAATGTACCACTTTCTATTCGTACCGCTGACGCTGGGGATGGCGTTTTTGCTGGCGATTATGGAAACGGTCTATGTGTTGTCTGGCAAACAAATCTATAAAGATATGACCAAATTCTGGGGCAAGTTATTCGCCATTAACTTTGCTCTGGGCGTCGCCACCGGGCTGACCATGGAGTTTCAGTTTGGTACCAACTGGTCATATTTCTCGCATTATGTCGGGGACATTTTTGGCGCGCCGCTGGCCATTGAAGGGTTGATGGCGTTCTTCCTTGAATCTACATTTGTTGGTTTGTTCTTCTTCGGCTGGGACCGTCTGGGAAAAGTACAACATATGGCGGTGACCTGGCTGGTCGCGCTGGGCTCAAACTTTTCCGCGTTGTGGATCCTGGTCGCCAACGGCTGGATGCAGAATCCTATCGCCTCGGATTTCAATTTTGAAACCATGCGTATGGAAATGGTGAGCTTCGCCGATCTGGTGTTGAACCCGGTTGCACAGGTGAAATTCGTTCACACTGTGGCGGCGGGCTATACCACCGGCGCCATGTTCGTTCTGGGGATCAGTTCCTACTACCTGCTGAAAGGCCGCGATATTGCCTTCGCCAAGCGTTCCTTCGCCATTGCAGCGAGTTTCGGTCTGGCTGCCGTTCTCTCCGTTATCGTGCTGGGCGATGAGTCCGGTTATGAAATGGGCGACGTGCAGAAAACCAAACTGGCGGCGATTGAAGCCGAGTGGGAAACGCAGCCGGCGCCTGCAAGCTTTACGCTGTTCGGTATTCCTGATCAGGACAGTCAGGAAAACAAATATGCCATTCAGGTGCCATATCTTCTGGGCCTGATTGTGACGCGCTCGACGGATAAAGAAGTGCTCGGTCTGAAAGACTTGATGGAACAGCATCAGGTTCGTATCCGCAATGGCATGAAGGCTTACCAGTTGCTGGAGGAACTGCGCGCGGGCAACACCGATCCCGCCGTTAAAGAAGCCTTTAACCAATCCAAACAGGATCTGGGCTACGGAATGTTGCTGAAACGCTATACGCCAAAAGTATCGGATGCGACGGAAGCGCAAATTCAACAGGCAACCAAAGACTCTATTCCACGCGTTGCGCCGTTGTACTTCTCTTTCCGCATCATGGTGGCTTGCGGCGTCCTGATGTTGCTGATCATCGGTCTGTCTTTCTGGACGGTGCTGCGCGGCAAGATTGGTCAGAAAAAATGGCTGCACCGCGCCGCGCTGTACGGTATTCCGTTGCCGTGGATTGCAGTTGAAGCGGGCTGGTTTGTTGCGGAATACGGTCGTCAGCCCTGGGCTATCGGTGAAATATTGCCGACTGCGGTGGCAACCTCATCACTGACTGTGGGCGATATCCTGTTCTCTATGGCGCTGATTTGTGGTCTGTATACGCTATTCCTGATCGCAGAGATGTATCTGATGTTCAAATACGCACGTCTTGGCCCAAGCAGCCTGAAAACGGGACGTTACCACTTTGAACAACCCATAGCGGCGGCGTCGGAAGCACGGTAAACAGGAGTCCACTATGTTTGAATATGAAGTTTTACGTTTTATCTGGTGGCTGTTGATCGGCATCCTGCTGATTGGTTTCGCCATCACCGATGGTTTTGACATGGGCGTCGGCATGCTGGTTCGTCTGATGGGGCGTGGAGATACCGAGCGCCGCATAATGATCAACAGCATCGCTCCGCACTGGGACGGCAATCAGGTATGGCTGATCACCGCGGGCGGCGCGTTGTTCGCCGCCTGGCCGATGGTCTATGCGGCGGCCTTTTCCGGCTTCTATATCGCCATGATTCTGGTGCTGGCGTCATTGTTCTTCCGCCCGGTCGGTTTTGACTATCGTTCAAAAATCGAAGATCCACGCTGGCGTAATATGTGGGACTGGGGCATTTTCATCGGCAGCTTCGTGCCGCCGGTGGTGATCGGTGTGGCTTTCGGCAACCTGTTGCAGGGTGTGCCGTTCCATGTGGATGAGTACTTACGTCTGTACTACACCGGCAATTTCTTCCAGCTTCTCAATCCGTTCGGGTTGTTAGCGGGTATTGTCAGCCTGACCATGATTCTGACGCAGGGGGCAACCTATCTGATGATGCGCACGACGGGCGACTTGCATGTACGCGCCAAGTCGGTTTCGCAGATTTCCGCGCTGATAATGATGGTAACGTTCGCGCTGGCCGGTGTCTGGGTGATTTACGGTATCGACGGCTATGTCGTCACCTCCGTGATTAACACGGCGGCGGAATCCAACCCGCTGCACAAAGAAGTGGCGCATCAGGCCGGCGCCTGGTTGATTAACTTCAACAATTATCCGGTTCTGTGGGCGATTCCGGTGTTGGGCGTGGTGTTACCGTTACTGACTACCGCAACAGCCAGAATGGAAAAAGGCGCGTGGGCTTTCCTGTTCTCTTCGCTGACCATCGCTTGCGTGATTCTGACGGCGGGCGTTGCCATGTTCCCGTTCATCATGCCATCGATAACCGTGCCGGATGTCAGCCTCACCATGTGGGATGCGACTTCCAGCCTGTTGACCCTGAAAGTGATGACGGTCGTGGCGATCATTTTCGTGCCGATTGTGCTGTCTTATACCGCCTGGTGTTACTACAAAATGTTCGGACGCATCACCAAAGAACATATTGAGCAAAACACTCACTCTCTGTACTAAGTAAGGAGCTTAATTTATGTGGTATTTTGCCTGGATACTCGGAACGCTGCTTGCTTGTTCTCTGGGGATTATCACCGCCCTGGCGCTTGAGCAAAGTGAGGCAAGCAAAGCGGCTGAAGATAAAACTCAATGAGTGATTTGGTCGATAAAGTTTACCGCCTGATGGATAAGAGCCCGATAAGGGCTCTTTCCCTGATCATGGCCCTTGTGGTGGCTGGCTGTGTTTTTTGGGACCCGGCGCGTTTTGCCGCCCGCACTAGCGCATTATCCGTATGGCAGGGGCTTTTGCTGATTTGGGCGGTGTGCGCGGGTGTGGTTCATGGCGTCGGTTTTCGTCCACAGCGACTGCGCTGGCGTGCGTTTTTCTCGCCGCTTCTCGCCTTTGTGATCCTGTGCGCAGGTTTGTATTACTTCTTTAGTTAGAATAGCGCTCTATTCCATTTTGTTATGGGTTGCGGCGCAACCCATAATTATTTTATTTCCGCTGTCACAATCCATTCCAAACCTCATTTCTCTTGCGTATAGTAGCGATGTCTAATGCGTTACCGGGATATAGAGTGAGTAATACGTTGTTCCGCTGGCCTGTTAGGGTCTACTTTGAAGACACTGATGCAGGTGGGGTTGTCTACCATGCACGTTATGTCGCCTTTTATGAACGGGCGAGGACAGAGATGTTGCGTGAGCACAATTTTCACCAGCATACGCTACTGAGCGAGCATATTGCTTTTGCTGTTCGCCGGATGACGGTGGAGTACCTTGCGCCGGCGCGCCTTGACGATATGTTGGAAGTGCAATGCGAGATCGTGTCGATACGCGGCGCTTCTCTGACTTTCGCACAGCGCATTCTCAATTCACATGGCGCGTTATTGAGCCATGCTGAAGTTTTGATCGCATGTATCGATCCACATCACATGAAGCCAATTGCGCTTCCTAAGTCTATTGTCGCGGAGTTTAAGCAGTGACTGACATGAACATTCTTGATTTGTTCCTGAAGGCAAGCCTTCTGGTCAAACTAATCATGCTGATTTTAATCTGTTTTTCCATCGCTTCCTGGGCGATTATCATTCAGCGCACACGTATTCTGAATGCGGCGACGCGTGATGCGGAAGCGTTTGAGGATAAGTTCTGGTCTGGTATTGAGCTATCCCGTCTGTATCAGGAGAGTCAGACGCGACGCGACAGTCTGACGGGGACGGAACAAATATTCTATTCAGGTTTCAAAGAATTTGCACGTTTGCATCGCGCCAACAGCCATGCGCCGGAAGCGGTGGTGGAAGGGGCGTCGCGCGCGATGCGTATTTCCATGAACCGTGAACTGGAAGCGTTGGAAACCCATATTCCATTCTTAGGCACGGTCGGTTCAATCAGTCCGTATATCGGTCTGTTTGGTACGGTTTGGGGGATTATGCATGCATTTATCGCGTTGGGTTCGGTGAAGCAGGCAACTTTACAAATGGTGGCGCCGGGTATTGCAGAAGCCTTGATTGCAACGGCCATCGGTCTGTTTGCGGCTATTCCGGCTGTGATGGCGTACAACCGTCTTAATCAGCGGGTCAATAAGCTGGAGCAGAACTATGACAATTTTATGGAAGAGTTCATCGCCATCCTGCACCGTCAAGCGTTCTCCAGCGATAGCAGCAAATAATCAGGAGGCAGCATGGCACGAGTACGCAGAGGACGTCGTGAACTGAAGTCGGAGATCAACATCGTTCCGTTGCTGGACGTATTGTTGGTTTTGCTGCTGATTTTTATGGCCACCGCACCGATTATCACGCAGAGCGTTGAAGTGGATTTGCCGGAAGCGACGGATTCGAAAACCGTTTCCAGTAATGATAATCCGCCGGTCATCGTCGAGGTGTCAGGCGTCGGACAGTACAGCCTGGTTGTCGAGCAGAATAGAATGGAACAGTTGCCGGCTGAACAGGTGGTAGCGGAAGCTCAATCACGTCTGGTGGCCAATCCTAAAACCGTCTTTTTAATTGGCGGTGCGAAGGATGTTCCTTATGATGAGATCATCAAGGCGTTAAACCTGCTGCATCAGGCCGGGGTCAATTCTGTTGGTTTGATGACGCAACCGATTTAAGTGAGATCATCACCGTAATGATCGTAAGGCATATTTCTGGCAACACTGTTTTTGGGAATCGCTTGTGCTAAAGGCAACCGAACAAAACGATAAGCTGAAACGCGCCGTTATTATTTCGGCTGTTCTGCACATCATACTGATTGCTTTGCTGCTCTGGAGTTCGTTGACGCAAACAATGGATGCCAGCGGCGGTGGCGGCGGTGGTTCATCCATTGATGCTGTGATGGTTGATCCCAGCGCTGTCGTTGAGCAATACAACCGGCAACAGCAACAGCAAACCGATGCAAAGCGTTCTGAGGAATTACGAAAAAAACAAGCCGAGCAACAGGCTGAGGAATTGCAGCAGAAGCAGGCTGCCGAGCAACAGCGGTTGAAGGAACTGGAAAAAGAGCGTTTGCAGGCTCAGGAAGAGGCCAAAAAGCAGGCTGAGGAACAAGCTCAACAGCGTAAACAGGCGGAAGAGGCCGCTCAGCAAGCCAGAGAGCAGCAACGGCAGGCTGAAGCCGCGGCTGCGAAGGCAAAAGAAGACGCGGAGCGACAGGCGAAAGCGGCGGCGGACGCCAAAAAGCAAGCGGAAGAAGAAGCCAGGAAACAAGCCGCTGCTGCGGCGGCGAAGAAACAGGCGGAAGAAGAAGCCAGAGCCAAGGCAGCCGAAGACGCCAGGCAGAAAGCCGCTGAAACGGCCAGAGCGGAAGCCGCTAAGCAAAAAGCCGAAGCTGAGGCAGCGAAGAAAGCGCAAGCGGCCGCCGCAGCCAAGAAAGCGGCGGAAGAGAAAAAGAAAGCCGCCGCGGAAGCGGCTAAGCAGGAAAGTTCGGTTGATGATTTGCTGGGTGGCCTGGCGTCATCGAAAAACGCGCCTCAATCTGGCGGCGGCGCGCCAGCCGGGGTAGGGAACAACAAGAAGAGCGGCGCGTCAGGCGCTGCGCTCGATAGTTACGGTAGTCAGGTTCGGACCGCAATTCAGAGCAAGTTTTATGACTGGCAACTGTATAAAGGCCGAACCTGTAAATTACGTATCAAACTGGCTCCTGACGGTCTGCTGATCGATGTGAATGCGGAAGGGGGCGATGCTGCCTTGTGTCAGGCGGCGATTGCCGCCGCGAAACAAGCGAGAATTCCCAAGCCACCAAGTGCAGAGGTTTATGAGGCTTTCAAAAATGCGCCGATAGACTTTAAACCACAGTAACCCAGGCTGTTTACCTATATAGATTTAAGATTATTACTATGGTAAGCAAACCAGGTTAAGGTGTTTTGTTGACATTGGTTTGTTTTTGTTAAAATTCTGCTAATTTATCGCAGACTTCTTAGTCTGGATAAGGGAGATGAAATGAAGCAGGTACTGAAAGTTGCATTAAGCTTTTTAATGCTGTTTGCCGCAGCGGTGCATGCGGAAGTACGTATAGAGATTACCCAGGGGGTAGACTCCGCTCGTCCGATTGGCGTCGTGCCGTTCAAATGGGCGGGGCCGGGGGCCGCGCCAGAGGATATCGGTGGCATCGTAGGCGCTGACTTGCGTAACAGCGGCAAGTTCAATCCGATTGACGCCAACCGTATGCCTCAGCAACCGTCTACGGCATCTGAAGTCACGCCAGCGGCCTGGACTGCGCTGGGTATTGATGCCGTTGTTGTCGGACAAGTTCAACCTAGCGCTGACGGCAGCTATGTTATCTCTTACCAACTGGTTGATACCTCCGGCAATCCAGGTAGCGTATTGGCGCAGAATCAGTTCAAAGTGACCAAACAATGGTTACGTTATGCCGCGCATACCGCCAGTGATGAAGTGTTTGAGAAATTGAGCGGCATCAAAGGCGCGTTCCGCACCCGTATCGCTTATGTTGTGCAGACTAATGGCGGTCAGTTCCCTTACGAACTGCGGGTTGCGGATTACGATGGCTATAACCAATTTGTCGTACATCGTTCGCCAGAACCATTGATGTCGCCGGCCTGGTCTCCCGATGGCAGCAAGCTTGCTTATGTCTCGTTTGAAAGCGGTCGCTCTGCGCTGGTGATCCAGACGCTGGCAAACGGCGCGATCCGACAGGTTGCGTCATTCCCTCGCCATAATGGGGCGCCCTCTTTCTCTCCCGATGGCAGCAAACTGGCATTTGCCTTGTCTAAAAGCGGTAGTCTGAACCTGTATGTGATGAATCTGAGCTCCGGCCAGATCAGTCAGGTGACCGATGGACGCAGCAATAATACCGAGCCAAGCTGGTTCCCGGATAATCAAACGCTGGCCTATACTTCCGATCAGGCCGGACGTCCTCAGGTTTATAAAATTAATGTCAACGGTGGTTCGCCGCAGCGTCTGACTTGGGAAGGCGCCCAGAATCAGGACTCTGAAGTGAGCGCCGATGGTAAATCTCTGGTGATGGTGGCATCCAATAGCGGAGTTCAGCACATCGCCAAACAGGATCTGGAAACGGGCGCCGTGCAAGTATTAACGGACACGTTCCTGGACGAAACGCCGAGTATCGCGCCGAATGGCACCATGGTTATCTATAGCTCTAAACAAGGCTTAGGTTCCGTGTTACAACTGGTTTCGACTGATGGGCGTTTCAAAGCGCGTCTTCCGGCAACTGATGGACAGGTCAAATTTCCTGCCTGGTCGCCGTATCTATAAGTGCATAAATGTACAATAAACTAGTCAAAGGACATAACGAGATGCAATTCAATAAAGTGCTGAAAGGCCTGATGTTGGCTCTGCCGGTACTGGCAGTGGCCGCATGTAGCTCCAATAAGAATGCGGACAATGACCAATCTTCCATGGGTGCCGGCAGCAACGGCATGATGGACGGCGGCAACGCGTCTTCTTCTGAGCAGGCTCGTCTGCAAATGCAAGAATTACAGCGTAACAACATCGTATATTTCGATCTGGATAAATACGATATTCGCTCTGATTTCGCCCAAATGCTGGACGCTCATGCCGCATTCCTGCGTAGCAACCCGTCTTACAAAGTGACTATCGAAGGTCATGCGGACGAACGTGGTACGCCTGAGTACAACATCGCTCTGGGTGAGCGTCGCGCCAACGCAGTTCAAATGTATCTGCAAGGTAAAGGCGTTTCCTCCGATCAAATCTCTATCGTATCTTACGGTAAAGAAAAACCAGCCGTTCTGGGCCACGACGAAGCGGCATATGCCAAAAACCGTCGTGCCGTTCTGGTATATTAAGAGTATCGCATGAACAGTAACTTCAGACGTCGCTTGTTGGGTCTGTCGTTACTGGTTGGCGTAGCGGTTCCCTGGGCCGCTACCGCCCAAGCGCCAATCAGTAATGCCGGATCAGGCTCGGTAGAAGATCGAGTCACTCAGTTAGAGCGTATTTCCAACGCTCACGGTCAGCTTTTAACCCAACTTCAGCAACAACTTTCTGATACGCAGCGTGATATCGATAACCTGCGCGGGCAGATTCAGGAAAGTCAGTATCAACTGAATCAGGTTGTTGAACGTCAAAAACAGATCTATCAGCAGATTGATGGATTGAGCTCATCGTCACCCGCCGCAGCCTCAACAGACAGTGCGCCCGCTACAGGTGCGGACACTGGAGCCGCAAACAATGCGGCGCCTGCCGCGACCACCGGTGATGTGAATCGGGATTACAATGAGGCGGTGGCGCTGGTACTGGAGAAAAAACAGTACGATCAGGCAATCAGCGCATTTCAGGCTTTCGTCAAACAATACCCGGATTCAACTTATCAACCCAATGCCAACTACTGGCTGGGGCAGTTGAATTATAACAAGGGCAAAAAAGACGATGCCGCCTACTATTTTGCCAACGTGGTTAAAAATTACCCTAAATCGCCGAAGAGCGCCGAAGCGTTATTTAAAGTTGGGGTGATTATGCAGGATAAAGGGCAGACGGATAAAGCTAAAGCCGTTTACCAGCAAGTGGTAAAAATGTATCCCAATACGGAAAGTGCAAAGCAAGCTCAAAAACGCTTATCCACTTCGTGATTGTTTCCTACCAACACAAAAGTTGCGCGTTATGCGCAATTTTTGTGCCTGAATGTCTTAAGAATAAGCAGTCAAATCGTTTTTATAGAAAATAGGTTGCGCTGGAAATTTAAATTAGTAATATATGCCGCCGTTGCCAAGGCAAGAACGAAACGCTAAAGCAGCATGAAATTTGGGTCGTTAGCTCAGTTGGTAGAGCAGTTGACTTTTAATCAATTGGTCGCAGGTTCGAATCCTGCACGACCCACCAATTTCAAATATCCCTAAGTTGTTCCGCATTGCGGGTCGTTAGCTCAGTTGGTAGAGCAGTTGACTTTTAATCAATTGGTCGCAGGTTCGAATCCTGCACGACCCACCATCATATTTTCCAGGGATGTCTTATAGAGTCCAGGGAAGTAAGAAAGCCGTATCACTGTCAACAGGATATGGTTTTTTTGTCTGTATGTGACCTTCCGTATGTTGGGGTAGCCGAAGCAAATGGGCCTACGACTCTGGCGGTGAAAATCTTGTTGGCCCATTTTGAGTTTTTTGCTAAAAAACACCTCTGAAAACAGATTATTGCATGACTCCATCACTGTCATTTTCCACTGACACATAAGGCGTGATTTTATGGCTGTACTTACCCGTCCTTTGTTTGCCTCTGACATTCAGAAGGCAAAACCCGCTAATAACAATTACGAACTGTTCGACGGGCAGGGACTGACCCTGTTCATCAGAACCAACGGTAAAAAATCTGGCGCTTTCGTCACAAACGCCCCGGTTCGACTGCCTGGACTACCATTACCTTTGGGTACGACCCTGCCATGTCGCTCGCCAGCGCCCGGGCTATCCATGCTGAACACCTTTCGTTACTGGTAAAAGGCATAGACCCGAAGAAACTGGAACAGGAAGAAGCTGAACGGGAGCGACTGGCGGTGGACAGCCTGTTTATCAACGTGGCGACCCGGTGGTTCGCCGTGAAGAAAACCCAGATTTCAGCAGACTATGCGGACGACATCTGGCGTTCGCTGGCGCTTAACGTGTTTCCTGTTATCGGAAACACGCCGGTGACGGAACTGAAAGCATATACGCTTATCGCCGCTCTGGCGTCGGTAAGACGGCGTGGCGCACTGGAAACCTTGCATCGCCTGACGCAGCGGATTAACGAAGTGATAAAATTCGCCATTAATATCGGCTTGCTGGATATTACCCCGGCATCAACCATTGATGAGACATTTGTGAAGCCGAAGAAGCGACATATGCCGACCATCCGCCCTGAGCGTTTGCCAGAACTGATGCAGCGGGTTTATACGACCAATCTGTCCCCCAACGCGCCTGTTGCTGTTGTGGTGGCTTCTGACTCTTGTACGCCCTGCTGAGGCCGCCGGAGCCATGTGGTGTGAATAGGGATGGAGAAATGTCTCTGGAGCATCCCGGCTGAGCATATGAAGATAGAACGCGAGCATCAGGTAGCGCTGTCGCCGCAGGCGTTTGTTCTGGAACAGCTTAAGCCTATAAGTGAACACACGCCGTTTGTATTCCCCGGTAGGGGTAAAACACAGCCAGCCGATGTACAGCGAAACAGTGAACAAAGCGTTATGGCGCATGGGGTACGGTGGTGAACGGGTATCCCACGGATTCCGGGCGCTGGGTAGCACCGCGCTGAATGAAGCCGGTTTCCCGCCGGATGTGGTTGAGGCGGCATTGGCGCATATTGACCCTAACCCCACCCACGCTGCATATAACCGAGCCAATTATATGGCACAGCGTATTGAAATGATCGACCGGTGGGGACAGAAAGTCAGCGATGCCTCTGCCACAGTGAAAGGGATGTAACAGAAGTTTCCATCGCAAACTCAAAATGCGTTTGTTATAGCATTCCATTGTAGGCTGCGTCCGTTGCATGGTTGACTGGCAGGCCGGACATAACCGGTACATGCTACCGCGGGCAGGGCCGTAGTTTCATACCTGCTTCCAGAGAAGCAATGATGTTATCTGTCACGGTCTGGTAAATGTCAGTCCGGGCTTTCTCCCTTTTCATTTTTGAGGGGGCTGACGGGTTCTGCGGAGATACGTTAGTCGCCGCTGCGACGTTAGGGGCTGTAGTCTGGTTATGCAGGGTTATCGTCATGGTTTTTCTCCATCCGTGATGTGATGTTCGCCTTCGAATCGTCTGACGGTTTGCTTTCCAGGCATCGTTCCAGCTTGCAAGGGGGCGGCATGCGTGTATTTCACCCTTGCGGGACGAGTTGTATACGGGAAACGATTAACCGGAAGCGAATGCAGGGACGAAAAACACACGGGAGAAAAATCTGCCCCAGTATAACCGAGCGTTGTGTCCCTGTATTAAGAGGAGCAGATTAACTCTTGGATCCATTTTCAACTGGTGGGTGGGCCACTTTCCATTGTTGGTGACATGTCAGAAAAAACAGCTATGAACCTGGAAGATCCCGCAGTTCCTGACCATCCGGTAGGCCATGGCCTGTTAAAACAGCTTTTTTATTGGGTAGTTAATCAGTGGTTTGATTTCCTTAAGAACAAACATACTCTGCATTTCTTTAATTCCCGGTAGCCTGCGTACAACTGACATTGCGAAATCAGCATAGTAGTCCAGATCAGATGCCACTACTTGCAACAGAAAGTCGGCATCCCCACCAATGCTATAGCAGGCAACCACATCTTCTAACGCGGTCACTTCTTCTTCAAATTTTTTGGCCTCAGCTTCACTGTGGCTATCAATGGCTACACGAATGAAAACCATCACCCCTAGACCAATCTTTTTACGGTCAAGGACAGCCCGGTAGCCCTGAATCACTTTATCTTCTTCAAGCTTGCGTACTTTGCGCCAGCAAGGAGACGCGGACATACCTATTTTTTCGGCCAGTATCTGGTTAGTTACACGCGCATCATCTTGTAAAAGTTTAAGGATTTTCATATCCGTCGGACCAAGCGCCATAAAGGACAACTCCTTTCTTTTTTTTAACACAAACAGGTAATTATCACCTAAAAATCCGTGACAAGTAAGCGATATAGGTAACAATTTTCCATTTAGCTACTGCATAATACATTTACATTTTCAATGAGTTATTAAAAACAGCATGAGGGAAGAACTGAATCATATGTTAATGCATATCGTCATGTTTACGTTCCAGAACAAATGGAACTGGTCATGCCTGGAAGCCATTGATGCAGAAAGAGCGACGCGTATACACCCAAATCGCATTAATGAAATAAAAGGATGGAACTGCGGTAGAAATACCACAAAGCGAGATATTGCAGCAGATTTCGTGGTGATTGGCCTGTTTGAGAACCGTGAAGATCTTAATTCCTATCTTATCCATCCTGACCACCAAAAAGGTATTGCAAAAGGGAAATCTATCGCAGACTGGAACGTTGTTGATATTAAGCTACCCAGTGATTTTACACTGAACTGTGGTTTGCTCTTTGTATTAAATGACCTTCCCAATGCCCGTTGAAATAATTCCTATAGAATTGAGGATTAAAGATGAAATTTGATGCAAGCCAACATCGCTGTACGATTATTGTTGATAAAGATCTTCCAGCCGGTCTTGCTATGAATGCGGCAAGCGTCATTGGAATTAGTTTTGGACGCACGGTTGAAAATCTCGTTGGTCCAGATATGCAAAGCCTTGACGATGTAAATTATCCTGGCGTGATTTACAGTCCGCTTCCTATTCTGCTGGCGTCAGGTGAATATCTCCGTGAAATACAGATTAATACAGAAAGTGATGATGACATTTATATTATGCCATTTAGTGTACTGGCTCAGTCATGCAAAACGTATGAAGAGTATGGCGAAAAAATATCCTCAGTAAAAAGTGATAATATTGAGTTAGTAGCAATTGGAGTCATTGGCCCTAAAAAGAAAGTGACAAAAATGACAGGAAATCTTCCACTCTACAAATGATCTACCGTAAATAGTCACTAAGTCAGTAGTGGATATATTGCTGATCGCGTCTCCGAATGCATGAATATTTTACTCGAAACTTTTCTTGGCAGAGGAAGATAATATGTATGCTATTTTTAAAGAAAGAATAATCGAGCAAGCGAAAAAATTTTATCATCAGCACTATGACTTTAATGCAGGTAATATCGGTTTAGAACAGCTTTATACTCACCAGAATAATAAAATAAGGGATATCGTTAAGTATGCCGCTAAAAACACCCCAGTCTATCGTGAACCTTTAAAAGGCTTGGCCTCTGCTGATATTGAAGCATTGACAACAAACAGAATGAACGATCTTCCATTTACGATCAAAGATGACCAGAGAAATCATGGCGCATCATTAGCATCCGCACCACTTAACCAAAGTTGGATTTATTACGAAGCAACCGGTGCAACGGGGAAATCGACACCTTGCCCTCGCAATGAAATTGATTTAATTCATAATAATATACCTCTTATTATTTATTGCCGGAATATATTTGAACAGTATGGTTCAAATCATATTGTGGGGGGAATGGGGCCAAGTGAGCTTCATTCAATAGGTGATACGTTTGAAGATGTACTGAAATAGGGAAATTGATCACGACAGATGTTCACCCGACAGCACTTAAGCCACAGAGAACCCTATTCAAATCCGTTGGGCTTGCCATTCAGGATCTTGTCTTTGCCCGCAACGTCGTTGCTCAGACTTAAACATCGATGGACAACAATTTTAAATCACGACCCTCCCCACATTTCATTTTTAAAGGAATAATCATGTTAGGAACTGCTCAAATCATATCTTACATTGCTGCGCTCGGTTTGGCTGCCGCAATTCCAGGTCCGGGAATGACCGCATTAGTTGCTCGTAGCGTAAGTGGTGGAGCAGTAACTGGTTTTACGATGCTGGCCGGACTCATTCTCGGAGACTTGATTTATTTATCTATGGCGGTATTTGGTCTGGCGGTGATCGCTCATACTTATACATCCGTCTTCACGCTGATTAACTGGGCTGCCTCACTCTATTTATGCATACTGGCATGGCAGTTCTGGTGTCACCAGCCTCATGCAATAAACATTGACCAAAAAGCGACAAAACGTGAACTGGCGTCTGCCTGGTTTTCAGGGCTGACCATAACACTTGGAAATCCTAAAACCATCGCCTTCTATCTGGCGATACTGCCTCTTGTTATCTCTCTGGATAATGTATCATTACAGATATGGGGGGGAATGCTGGTGCCGCTTACCGTGTTCGTCCTTCTGACTGTTGGAGCAGTCTTTATTCTCGCAGCGCTCAGAATACGCCACTTCCTCACTAGTGCGAAAGCGCAACGATTCCTTTTTCGGTCAGCTGGATTCATTATGATGCTGGCTGCGTTTGGAATGGTAGTAAAGACACTTTAGTGTTCCATACCTCAGCGTCTACAAGCAGATTTGAGCCTCAATATGAAAATGGGGTCAATATGGGGGGCAGAGATAGCCCGCCATCAAATCCCGGGTTTTGGGTGAGCAGTCGTCACGGAAAATCGTGTGGCGCTGTGGTTAGGGAGCTTTTATGGTCGGTCCTTTGATTAATGGCGCCGCTATCCTGATCGGTGGCGGTATGGGTATTGCGTTACGGCGTTTTATTCCACAACGTTTGCAGGATGGATTACCGCCTGCGTTTGCCATGGTGTCTATTGCGATGGGGATAACCCTGATCGTTAAGGTTCAGCAATTACCGGCGGTCGCATTGGCGATTATTATAGGCGTCGCTGTGGGCGAGCTTTTACGTATGGAATATGGCGTTCAGCAAGCCGGAAATTTTATTCAAAAAGCGCTGAGTCGCCTATTGCCAATGCCCGAACACCGATTACCGCAGGATGTGTATACCCAGAATTTCACGGCGTTGATCGTGTTGTTCTGCGCCAGCGGAACCGGGGTGGTTGGCGCGTTAACCGAGGGCTTGACCGGTGACTATCAGTTGCTGATTATCAAATCGGCGCTGGATGTGTTTACTGCGCTCATTTTCTCTGTCACCTTGGGCTTCGCGGTAATGTCGATTGCTATCCCGCAGTTGATTATCCAGACATTATTGTTTTTCTCCGCCAAGCTGATCATGCCGTTCATGACGGCGATCACCATGGGGGATTTTTCCGCCTGTGGCGGCATCATTATGGTTGCTGTCGGATTGCGGATTGCCCAGATTAAACTTTTTGCGGTCGTCAATTTCCTGCCGGCGTTGGTGCTGATTATCCCGATATCTCTTTATTGGCACAAAATCTTTGGTTGATGTTTTACGTAGATTAAACAATATACCCGTTTTCCCGAAAAAACAGCGCGACGTCAGGCGGTTTTTTCGGTATTTTGTTTAGGATAAAAAACACCAGAACCTGAACGACAACTCGCTCAGTTCCTAACGTTGTGATCATGGAAATCCATCATGAGCATCCTTTTTGATAGCAATGAAACGATCTATCCCTTCCCGCCGAAGCCCCGGCTATTGTCTGGCGACGAAAAGCAGCATTACCGTAGCAGAATAAAAACATTACTGCGGCAGAAAAATGCGGTCATTGTCGCTCATTACTATACCGACCCGGAAATTCAGGCGCTGGCGGAAGAAACCGGCGGCTGTGTGGCGGATTCGCTGGAAATGGCGCGTTTCGGCAGCACACATGCCGCCTCGACGCTGTTGGTGGCGGGCGTTCGTTTCATGGGCGAAACGGCAAAAATACTTAACCCGGAAAAAACCGTGCTGATGCCGACGCTGGAAGCGGAATGCTCGCTTGATCTCGGCTGTCCTGTCGAAACATTCAGTCAGTTTTGCGATAGTCATCCCGAACGTACCGTGGTGGTGTATGCCAACACGTCAGCCGCCGTCAAAGCGCGTGCCGATTGGGTCGTCACATCCAGTATCGCGGTCGAATTGATTGAGCATCTCGATAGTCTGGGGGAAAAAATCATCTGGGCTCCCGATCGTCATCTGGGGAGTTACGTACAAAAGCAGACCGGGGCTGATGTATTGTGTTGGCAAGGCGCTTGTATCGTGCATGATGAGTTTAAAACTCAGGCATTGAAGCGAATGAAGGCGCTTTACCCCAACGCGGCGATTCTGGTGCACCCGGAATCCCCGCAGAGTGTGGTTGAGATGGCTGATGCCGTGGGGTCAACCAGCCAGTTGATTCAGGCGGCGAAAACCTTGCCGCAGCGTGAACTGATTGTGGCAACCGATCGCGGTATTTTTTACAAAATGCAGCAGGCGTGCCCGGATAAGATCTTGTTGGAAGCGCCTACCGCGGGGGCGGGCGCAACCTGCCGTAGTTGCGCACACTGTCCCTGGATGGCGATGAATGGTCTTGAAGCGATTGCCAACGGTCTGGAGCACGGGGGCGGGATTCATGAAATCCATGTTGATGCGGCGTTACGTGCCGGAGCGCTACTTCCGTTGAATCGGATGCTCGATTTTGCGGCGACATTGAAACTCCGCGTGCGCGGGAATGCCTGATAGTTGTATCGCTCTTTATGAGCCGCTACTGAAAAAGATTATAAATTTGCAGTTAAACATTAAGACAGGATGGGCGAGATGGATTTTTTCAGTACCAGTAACCTATTAATTCATATTCCTTTAGGGGCCGGTGGTTATGATCTGTCCTGGATAGAAGCGGTGGGTACATTGTTCGGTCTGTTATGCATCTGGCTGGCGAGTCTGGAGAAAACCATTAACTATTTGTTTGGTTTGATTAACGTCACTTTGTTCGCGGTGATTTTTTTCCAGATTCAACTTTATGCCAGTCTGCTGTTGCAGATTTTCTTTTTCGCCGCCAATATTTACGGCTGGTATGCCTGGACACGCAAGACAGCGGCGGATGATGTGGCGCTCAAGGTGCGCTGGTTGCCCTTGCCGAAACTGATGGGCTGGACTGCCGCGAGTGTGGTGGCTATCGGGTTGATGACGGTCTATATCGATCCGGTTTTTGCGGTGCTGACGCGCGTGGCGGTAGCGGGAATGCAAATGTTCGGGAGCGATGTACAGATGCCGGATTTGCAACCCGACGCTTTCCCGTTCTGGGATTCAACCATGATGGTGTTATCCATCGTGGCGATGTTGCTGATGACGCGTAAATATGTGGAAAACTGGCTGTTGTGGGTGGTTATCGACATTATCAGCGTTGTGATTTTCGCCTATCAGGGCGTTTACGCCATGGCGGTGGAATACGCTATTCTGACGTTGATCGCCCTGAACGGTTCCTGGTTGTGGATGAAAAGCGCGCGGGTGAATCATTCCGTTCCACTGGCGCGGCAAGCTTAATTGTTACATTAATGAGAGTGATGATGGCCTTCTGGCGCAGGGAAATCGCAGTGGTCATCATCACAATTTTGGTACTCCATCTGGATTGTGGCGTGATCAATCTGATAATTTTTCAGCAAATAGGCCTGAATCTGTTTCAGTAACGCATCATGGTCATAAGGCGGAATGATCTGTGCGTGCAGCGTGATCATGGGTTTTTCGCCTATCTGCCAGATGTGTACATGATGGATATTTCTCACTTCGGGGATGTTCACCGTCAGATCTTTTTTCAGCGCCTCAATGCTTATCTTACTTGGCGTGCCTTCCAGCAGTTCATGAATACTCTCTTTCATCAGTGACCAGGCGCTGCGCAACACCAGACAGGAGACTAAAATCGACAAAATGGGATCGATCGGCGTCCAGTTGGTGAACAGAATGATTAACGCCGCGATGATCGCACCGACTGAACCGAGTAAATCCCCCAGCACATGCAAAGCGGCGGCCCGCACATTGATGTTTTTCTCTTCACTGCCGCGATGTAGCAGCCAAAAGGCGACAATATTCGCCAGCAGGCCGCCGATAGCAACCGCTAGCATAGGAACGCCCGCCACCGGTTGAGGTTCGTAGAAGCGGCGGATCGCCTCCCAGACAATGAATGCGGTAATGACTAACAGCGTCAGCGCATTGACAAACGCGGCAAGCGTGGTGAAACGCAAATAACCAAAAGTATGGCGGGCATTCGGCTTCTTCCGAGCAAAGCTGACGGCCATCAATGCAACGAACAACGCCGCCGCATCAGTCAGCATATGACCGGCATCCGCGAGTAGCGCCAGCGAGCCTGAAAGCAATCCGCCAACGACTTCCGCCACCATAAAGGTCGCCGTTATGATGAATGCCGCCAGTAAACGTTTACTGTTGCCGGCGTCCGTATGATTGTGGTCGTGTGCCATCGTTTATCCTGTGTTGCTGATTTATCAGACGTTGCTTTCACTCTACTGTAACCCGCCGGGAAAAAATATCCTTCTGTGAGACGACAAACCGGGATATTTCACCGCTGAAAGCGTTTGCATGAATAAATACGAACGAATTCAGCGCCTGATTGACATATAATAGTCCATCAACAATATGAACAACCCTGCTTCTCAGGCTATCAGCTATCTTGCATGATGGATGGCGTGCATTGGGTGTGAATTAACCATACCGTTCGAAAATCGATGGAATTATTATGAACTACCAAAATGATGATTTAAGGATCAAAGATATTAAGGAGCTTTTGCCACCAGTAGCGCTGCTGGAAAAATTTCCCGCCACGGATAAGGCCGCAGAAACGGTATCATTCGCGCGCACAGCCATTCATAAAATTCTTAACGGTAATGATGATCGTTTGCTGGTTGTCATCGGGCCTTGCTCTATTCACGATCCGAAAGCCGCGAAAGAGTATGCTGCGCGTTTGCTTAAGTTGCGTCAGGCGTTGAGCGATGATCTGGAAGTGGTCATGCGAGTTTATTTTGAAAAACCGCGCACCACGGTAGGCTGGAAAGGATTAATTAACGATCCGCACATGGATAACAGCTACCAGATTAACGACGGCCTGCGTATTGCGCGTCAACTGCTGCTGGAAATCAATGATATCGGGCTGCCCGCCGCCGGTGAATTTCTGGATATGATCACGCCACAGTATCTGGCGGATCTGATGAGTTGGGGCGCGATTGGCGCGCGTACCACCGAGTCTCAGGTACACCGCGAATTGGCGTCAGGTCTGTCTTGTCCGGTTGGCTTCAAGAACGGCACTGATGGTACGATCAAGGTGGCTATCGATGCCATCAATGCCGCCCGCGCGCCGCATTGCTTCCTTTCTGTCACCAAATGGGGTCACTCCGCGATTGTTAACACTAGCGGCAATCAGGATTGCCATATTATTTTGCGCGGTGGTAAAGCACCGAACTATAGCGCTGAGCATGTCAGCGGCGTGAAGATCGGTCTGGAAAAAGCGGGCCTGGCGCCGCAGGTGATGATCGATTTCAGCCACGCCAACAGCAGCAAGCAATTCAAAAAGCAGATGGAAGTCTGTCAGAACGTGAGCGCTCAGATTGCCCAAGGCGAAAAAGCGATTATCGGAGTGATGGTGGAAAGCCATCTGGTAGAGGGCAATCAGAGTCTGGAAAGCGGTCAACCTCTGGCATACGGTCAGAGCGTAACCGATGCCTGCATCGGTTGGGAAGATACCGACGCGTTGTTACATCAGTTGGCTGCGGCGGTGCGTGAGCGCCGTAGTCAGTAAGCACTGGGTTGCATCCATAAAAAACCGGCTAATCAGCCGGTTTTACTTATTAGTTATCTGCATCAGCACAGCCGGATTACTTGGCTTTACCCTGATTCGCTACCGCTGCGGCTTTAGCTGCGATTTCATCCGCGTTGCCCAGATAGTAGTGTTTGATCGGTTTGAAATTTTCATCGAATTCATAAACCAACGGCACGCCCGTCGGGATGTTCAGTTCGAGAATTTCATCTTCGCCCATGTTGTCCAGGTATTTAACCAGGGCGCGCAGCGAGTTGCCGTGAGCGGCGATGATCACGCGCTCACCGCTTTTGATGCGGGGCAGAATGGTTTCATTCCAGTAAGGCACGACACGTTCAATGGTCAGCGCCAGGCTTTCGGTCAACGGCAGTTCATCATCGCGCAATGAAGCGTAACGTGGGTCGTGTCCTGGGAAACGCTCATCATCACGCGTCAGTTCCGGCGGCGTAACCGCGAAACCACGACGCCATTGTTTTACTTGATCATCACCGTATTTTTCAGCGGTTTCGGCTTTGTTCAGACCTTGCAAGGCGCCATAGTGACGCTCATTCAGTTTCCAGCATTTTTCTACCGGCAGCCAGGCTTGATCCAGTTCGTCCAGTATATTCCACAGTGTATGAATGGCGCGTTTCAGCACAGAGGTATAAGCAAAGTCAAAGGCAAAACCTTCTTCTTTAAGCAACTTACCGGCGGCTTTGGCTTCTGTGCGACCTTTATCGGACAGATCAACATCGTACCAGCCTGTGAAGCGATTTTCGTTGTTCCACTGGCTTTCACCGTGTCTTACCAGTACCAGCTTAGTTACAGCCATAGCTAAACTCCTTCATATCCTAAGATTTCTGTGATAACTCGTCTCATTATAGGGGCGGAGAACGGTTATCGGCAATCGATAGTCGAGGGGCCGCGTGATTTATCCGCACGATACTTGCTCAAAATCACGCTCTGGCTTTATCGTTTCAGCTTATTTGAATCATCCCGGTGCAATAACAAATAAACCGCCGGAATGACCAGCATGGAGAGCAACGGCGCGCTGACCATACCGCCGATCATCGGCGCGGCGATCCGTTGCATAATCTCCGAGCCGCTGCCGCCGCCCCACATGATGGGCAGCAAGCCTGCCATGATGGTGGCGACGGTCATCATTTTGGGGCGAACACGCAGCACCGCGCCTTCGTGAATGGCCTCCATCAATTGCTGGCGGGACAACGGCTGTCCGTCGATGCGGTGTTTTTCCACCGCATGATTGAGATACAACAACATAATGACGCCAAATTCGGCTGAGACGCCCGCCAGCGCGATAAAACCGACCGCGCCCGCCACCGAAAGATTATAGCCAAGCAGGTACAATAACCAGACGCCGCCGATCAGGGCAAAGGGCAGGGTGGCCATAATCAGCAGCGCATCTTTCACTCGTTTGAACGTCACGTACAGCAGCACGAAAATAATCAGCAGCGTGAAAGGCACCACGATTTTCATTTTCTCCGTCGCGCGTTCGAGATATTCAAACTGCCCGGACCAACTGAGCGATACCCCTTCCGGCAGTGTGACCTGCTGCGCCACGGCTTGTTGCATCTCTTCGACGGCGGATTTCAGATCGCGACCACGTAGATCCACATAGATCCAGTCAGACAGGCGACCGTTTTCGCTTTTCAGCATTGGCGGTCCTTCGCTGACGTTAATATCCGCCAGATCCGACAGCGTGACGCGCGCGCCGCTCTCCGTAATAACCGGCAATTCACGCAGTTTTTCCAGCGAGTCCCGCAACTCGCGTGGGTAGCGAAGATTGATGGGGTAGCGCTGGCGGCCTTCTATGGTTTCTCCGATATTCTGTCCGCCGATCAAGGTTGACACCATCGACTGTAATTCATCGACGGAAACGCCATAGCGAGCGGCCCGTTGGCGATCGATATCAATGTCGATATAGCGCCCGCCCGCCAACCGCTCAGCCAGCGCCGACGTTACGCCGGGAATATTCTTTACTACCTGTTCGATCTGGGCGGCAATGCGCTCGATATCCGGTAAATTATTGCCGTTCACCTTGATACCGATCGGGCTTTTAATGCCGGTCGCCAGCATATCCAGACGATTACGGATCGGCGGCACCCACACGTTGGCGATGCCAGGCAGGTTGACGGTTTGATCCAACTCGGCGACCAGTTTGTCCATGGTCATGCCCGGACGCCACTGATCACGAGGTTTCAGCCGGATAGTACTTTCCAGCATAGTCAGCGGCGCCGGATCGGTGGCGGTTTCAGCCCGACCAGCCTTGCCGAAAACGGACTCGACTTCCGGCACGGTTTTGATCAGCCGATCGGTTTGTTGCAACAGACGGGCGGCTTCTCGGGCGGAAATACCAGGTAACGTCGAAGGCATGTACAGCAGATCGCCTTCATCCAGCGGCGGCATGAATTCGCTGCCAAGACGCCCAAGCGGGAACAAGGTAAGGAGCAGCAGCAGGCCCGAAATCAGCAGTGTGGTTTTAGGGTAACTGAGCACGCGTTGCAGGATGGGATGATAGGCGTTGATCAGCCAGCGATTGAGAGGATTAGACTGTTCATCGGGGATTTTGCCGCGCACGAAATATCCCATTAGCACCGGAACCAACGTGATACCGAGCCCGGCGGCCACCGCCATGGCGTAGGTTTTGGTAAACGCCAGCGGTGAAAACATGCGCCCTTCCTGCGCTTCCAGCGAGAACACCGGCACAAAGGAGAGGGTGATAATCAACAAGCTGCAAAACAGCGCCGGCCCCACTTCGACGGCGGCTCGTTCCGCCAGACGCCACCAATCCGGTTCTTGCGGTTCTTTGCCAGGGTTGTCGTGACGCCACTGTTCAACCACTTTGTGCATGTTCTCTATCATCACGATCGCCGCATCGACCATTGCGCCAATCGCGATAGCGATGCCGCCCAGCGACATGATATTGGCGTTGACGCCTTGATAGCGCATGATGATAAAAGCCCCCAGAATTCCCAGCGGCAAACTGATGATCGCCACCAACGCCGAGCGAAAATGAAACAGGAACAGGGCGCAGATAATGGCCACGACGACAAACTCTTCCAGTAATTTATAGCTGAGCGTTTCGATGGCGTGTTCAATTAACTGAGAGCGATCGTAAGTCGGGACGATTTCCACCCCGTCGGGCAGGCTTTTTTGAATCTCCTGTAAACGGGCTTTCACCGCATGCAGGGTGTCCAGCGCGTTTTTGCCTGAGCGCAGCACAATAATGCCGCCAGCGACTTCGCCCTCGCCATTCAGTTCGGCGATACCGCGGCGCATCTCCGGTCCTTCGCGCAGGGTGGCGACATCTTGCAAAAATACCGGAATGCCGTTACGCAGGGTAATAATGACATGATTGAAGTCCTGCGCGCTTTTCAGGTAGCCGGCGGTGCGTACCATATATTCCGCTTCACCCAGTTCCAGCACTGAACCGCCGCTCTCCTGATTGGCGGTCTGTATGGCGTTAATAATCTGCTGGTGGGTAATGTTTTGCGTGCGCATCCTCTCAGGATCGACCACTACCTGATACTGTTTCACCATACCGCCGAGGCTGGCGACTTCCGCCACATTGGGAATGGTTTTCAACTCGAACTTCAGCAGCCAGTCCTGTATGCCGCGCAGATCGGCCAGACTATGCCTGCCGCTGCGATCGACCAACGCATATTCGTAGATCCAGCCGACGCCGGTGGCGTCCGGTCCCAGCGATGTTTTGGCATCCGTCGGCAAGCTGGACTGTACCTGGCTGAGATATTCCAGCACGCGGGAGCGCGCCCAATAAGGATCGGTGCCGTCCTCAAACAGCACATAAACATAGGCGTCGCCAAACATGGAGAACCCGCGTACCGTTTTGGCGCCCGGTACGGACAGCATGGTGGTGGTCAACGGATAGGTGACCTGATTTTCGACAACCTGCGGCGCTTTGCCCGGATAGCTGACGCGAATAATCACCTGCACATCAGAGAGGTCAGGCAGGGCATCCAGCGGGGTTTTCTGCAATGAGGCGATCCCCCAGGCCGCCATCAACAATGCCGCCAGCAGCACCAACAGCCGGTTTTGCAATGACCAGCGAATGATATAAGCAATCATGGGTGGCCTCCATGTTCTGCCTGGGACGCGTCAAGCACGGAGATCTCCCGAATCCGCATGCCGTTGTCATCCATGCTGAAACTGAAACGGACTTGACTGTTGAGCGTGATGCCTTGTGGCAGGCCGCTTTCCGGCTGGGTAAAATCCATCGTCATGGGCGACCAGTTCAAGGCGGGAACCGCATCATGCGCAATGGTGAGTTGGTTGCCGTTGATGGCGGTGATCGTCCCTTGCGTTTGATAAATTTCAGCGGTTGTTTCCGCTGCTGAGGGCGCTTGCCCTTGATTGGCTTCGCCAAATTGCGACAACGAACTGCGCAGGCTGGCTTCGGAATCAATCAGAAATTGGCCCGATGTCACCACGTTGTCGCCTGCCTGCAAACCGCTGACGATCTCAGCCCAACCATCCTGTGTCGTTCCCACGCTCACCACGCGCGGCGTGAAGTGACCATTGCCCTCATTGATCAACACGCGATTTTGACTGCCGCTGACCAGCAGGGCTTGTTGCGGGATCATCAGCATCGGTTGCGAATGTGGGCTGGCAAGCTGAACGGACAGGTACATCCCTGGTTTTAAGCGCTGTTGGGGATTTTCCAGTATGACGCGGGCTTTCAAGGTGCGAGTGTCGCTGTCCATCAGCGGCAGCAATTCACTGATTTTTCCGTGAAATGTTTGTCCCGGCCAGGCGTTGCTGCTGGCGGTTATCTCACTGCCGATACTCAACCGCGCCGCTTGCGCCTGCGGGTAATCCACCTCGACCCAGACCGGATCCAGACTTGCCAGTTCAAATAACGGTTGCGCCGGCGTCAATTGCATCCCGACCCGGACTTCAAGTTTATTGACGTAACCGGTTTCTGGCGCGGCGATCGTCATTCTGGCCTGCGGCTGGCCGCTGCGTTCGACCTGACGGATCACCGCGTCCGGCATAAACAGCAAGGAAAGCTTGCGGCGGGCCGCCTGAGTCAGTGAATCATCACCCAGTTGTCGCACCGCCAGATATTCTTGCTGCGCCGCAGCCCATGCCGGATTCCACAACGTCGCCAGTGCTTCGCCTTTTTTAACCTGTTGTTGCAATGCGCTGACATAGAGTTGTTCGACGATACCGCCACTGGGAGCGACCAGCGTGCGTAATCCCCGTTCGTTGATTGTGACAGTGCCATAGCCGGCAGTCTGCGAATTCACGGTGCGGATCTCCGCGCGCGCCGTGCGAACGCCGAGATTTTGTTGTTGACGGGCGCTGATGGTAACGCCGCCGTCATCCTGAACCTCATCGGCATAACGCGGCACCAGCGGCATATCCATAAAAGGGGATTTGCCCGGCTGATCAAAACGTTTATCAGGCATCATGGGATCGTACCAGTACAGCACAGGACGTTCCGTTTGCGCCGATGAGGTCGTCGCGAGGGATGGCGCCGCCTGATGTCGTCCCCAGAAATAACCGGCGCCAATGGCGCTGACGATCGCCAGCGCCGTCAAGCTAAGAGCAAAGGATTTTTTCATTGCAGTGGTTTTCCCTGTGGTATCAGATAACGAATAGCGGCCCAAATCTGCGCCATCTCCCTTGCGGCGTCTTGCGCGGCAATATTGCTTTCCAGCAGTGCGCGTCTGGCTTCCAGTACGGCGGCCAGGTCACTGCTGCCGGATTGATATTGCGCCTGAATCAGTTTGCTACGCTGCTGTTGCAGAGGCAGAACGTCCTGTTTTTGCCGTTGCCAGCGTGATTGCGCCGCCTGATATTGCGCGATTAAGGTATCAAGCTGTACCTGATGTTCTCTGGCGGCCAGCAATACGTTGTCCCGCGCTTCCTGCGTCCGGGCCACATCCGCGGCGTAGTCTTTGTCTTGCCGTTTGGATTTAAACAACGGCAGATCGACCGTCACCATGACGCCCGCCATGTCGTCATAGTCGTTACCCCGCTTGGCGTAGTAAACCTCCACGCCCACATCAGGGATGGCGGCGACGGCGGATTGCGCTGAACGCGCTTTGGCCAGTTCAGCTTCATGCTGTGCTTGCTGCATTTCCGGGTGCTGATGCAGGTTGTTTTTCAGTTCTTCCTGTGAGGCTGGCAGCCGCTCGAAACGCGGGAGCTCGCCCCGCACGTTGACATCAGACAGGCCGGTAAGCCGTGTGATGCGGGCGCGGGCAATCCGCACATCCCGTTCGGCATCGGCCAGACGATCCTGCATGGCGGTCAGCGTCAATCGGGCATCCAGCACGCTGCTGGCTTCACTGCCAGCGGCGACGCTCGCTTTCTGCAAGACGATTTGCCGTTGGCTTTCGGCAACCAGCAATTTCAACTCTTGCAGGGATTTTTGTGACAAAGCCAGTTCAAGCCAGGCTTGCGCGGTCTCCCGTTGCAGGCGGGCGCGCAGGCTTTCACTGTTGCTGCGCAGGCTGGCGGCTTCCACCCGGAAAGTTTGCGCCTTGCTTTCGCGTTTGCTGCTGCTGACATAGGTTTGCATAACCCCGATACGTTGCATGGTCATCTCTTCACGCGTCAGTCGACTGCCGTTACTTCCGCCCAAAGGCAGATTCTCAATGCCGAACCGAAGCTGTGGATCGGGAAGCTGTGTTGCTGAGTCGGCCATGTTTTGCAGCGCGTTAATCTGATGTTGATTGGCGGACAGTTCGGCGGAATAACGTTCCGCTGCCAGTAACGCCTGATCAAGATCCAGATCCGCCGCAAAGGATGCGGCAGGTAGCCACAGCAACATCGCCAGACACACGCCTGAGGCGCGATGCTTGGACAGGTGCATGGTTCTATCCTCGTTTATTTTTGCTGTGGCGTAATGCTGGTCAGTACGTAGCCGCTGTTCTGCTGTTCAAAACTGAATGCAACCGGCGTATTTGCCGCCAGCGCGATAAACGTGCTTCCTGAGGGCAATTTGAACGCCATGGTCATGGCTGGCCAACGCAAAGTGGCAACTGGATTGTGGGCGATGGTGACGCTGTCTGCGTTCCATTGCTTCACCGTTCCGGTGGCCTGATGCACAGTGGTTGTGACGGTGGAAGCCATATCGGGAGGCATCATCGCGTGATGTTGGTGTTCATTGGCCCACAGGGGAGAAGAAGAGAACAGTAAAACGCTCGTCAGGGCGACATAAATAGCGCGCATAGTCATAGCTCCATAAAAACGATAAATAACAGTGAATACGCCCGGTTAGGCGTTGCGAAAGTCATTAATCGTTCGGGCTATTCCCTGAAGCGGCAGAAGCGGATTTCGGTTGGCGGGCCTGATGCCGGTGGGGAAAACCAGACATCGCTGGCGCAATCGACGGAAGGAGGCTGACTGGCGAGAGCCAGTTCACTGCTGGGCGGAATAGCCAGCAGGGTCAGGTTGGCATTATCCTGTTTGATGGTGTCGGGAACACAATGTTTTTCGCACAGCGGCGTCTGCTGTTCAGCCATTTGCGACGGCATGGCGCCAGCATTCTGCATCTCATGAGATGGGTCAGGTTGCAGATGAGACTGATGCTGCATGAATGTCGACGTCGGGTTGAGCGTCAGATCACATTGGTGAGCGGCAATCGCCAGTTGCGCATTCAGTAATAGCCAGCATAACGCCAATAACCATCCCCATCTGCCTTTGGTACGCAGATGATGAATGATGGATGGCGATAAGTACGATGCTGACATAACGTATCCTTACAAAGAGTAATGGCAGTGTAAACGCCGAGATCTGACATGGGCAAGCAGGGAATTGAAGAGATTTGTAAATAAGCGCGGCGATGTCCGGCCCTGTTATCAATGAGTTAATATTAGGCAGAAAATTTTAATCTGCTCTGCGGGAGATAAAGCGAAAAACGGCGACAGACAAATGGCGGATATCAATGATTACTGCGTAAAAAACTGATACGTCGTTTCCGAGCGATACCTCTTGCCCGGTTTTAACCAACAGTCTGGTTGCGGCCAGTCGGGATGGTTGGGACTGTCTGGCATAAATTCGCTTTCCAGCGCGACGCCGGCGTGGTTTTCATAGTAACCGCCTTCTCTTGATGGCGTGCCAGATAGAAAATTGCCGCTGTAGAGTTGCAGCGCCGGTGCGCTGGTAAAGACGCTCATCATCACCCGTTCGTCTGATGACCATAAATTGGCCGCGGGGCTTTCACCTGAACCACAGGTGCTGTGCAACAGATAAGCGTGATCGTAACCGCAGACGGTAACCTGATCGTCGTCCCGCAGGAAATCCTGCGCCAGCGTTTTTGGCTGGCGGAAATCCATTCCTGTCTCGTTAACCTGCTTAAGATGCGAGTGGGGAATACCCTCGCTGTTTACCGGTAAATAATAATCGGCAAATAGTTGCAACCGGTGTTGGCGTACATCTGTCGGGCTGCCGTCAAGATTGAAATAGGCATGATTGGTCAGGCACACCGGACAGGCTTTCTCCGCGACCGCCTGATAGATTATTTCCAGCGAATGGTGTTCACTCAGACGGTAGCGGACCTGAACATTGAGTTGGCCCGGATAGCCCTGATCGCCATCCGGTGAGTACAGTTGATAGGTCACTTGCGAGGCATCCCGGCTGAGGATCGTCCAGCGCCGGGCGTGAAACCCGTGCGGGCCGCCATGTAGCTGATGAGCGCTCTGATTGGCGAGCAAATGGTATGTTTCATCGCCATGGCGCAACCTGGCATTGGCGATACGGTTGGCGTAGCGGCCAATGGACGCGCCGAGATAGGCGCTTTGCCTGGGATATTGCTCCGGCGACGCGCAGCCCAACAGCACTTGCCGGATTTCGCCTTGCGACAGGGGCAGCTCGCAGGAAAGCCAGGTTGCGCCCCAGTCCATCAGACAAACACGCATGCCGGCCAGGTTTTGTAAGGTAGTTAACTGAAACGGTTGACCATCAGGCGCCAGCGCAACGGTTTTTTCATGCAGCATGATCTTCTCCTGTGGATGTCCGGCAAAACCGGCTTGCCGCCGGAACGTGTTTTAGTCTGGGTAACCTTCAGGGTGCGCGGATTGCCAACGCCAGGTATCCTGCGCCATCTCTTCCAGTGAACGACTGACCCGCCAATGGAGATCCCGCGCCGCTTTTTCAGCGTCGGCCCAATAAGCCGCCAGATCACCCTGACGACGCGGCGCGAAGTGATAGGCCAACGGCTTGCCGCAGGCTTTGCTGAACGCCTCAACCACTTGCAATACGCTATAGCCCACGCCGGCGCCCAGATTGTAGATATGCACGCCCGGTCGATTTTGCAGGGCGTTCATGGCCGCGATATGCCCGTCGGCCAGATCGACGACGTGGATGTAATCGCGCACGCCTGTTCCGTCTTCTGTTGGGTAATCGTTCCCGAAAACAGCCAGCGATTCCCGGCGGCCAACCGCCACCTGCGCGATATAAGGCATCAGGTTATTGGGAATGCCTTGCGGATCTTCCCCCATCTCCCCTGATGGATGCGCGCCAACCGGGTTGAAGTAGCGCAGCAGCGTGATGCTCCAGTCCGGTTCCGCATGCTGCAAATCCTGGAGGATTTGCTCAACCATCAACTTACTGCGGCCATAAGGACTGGCCGGATGACCGGTGGGAAAATTTTCCTGATAAGGGATTTGAGGTTGATCGCCATAAACGGTGGCGGAGGAACTGAAAATCAGGTTCTTTACATGCGCTTTTTTCATGGCCTCAACCAGCGTCAGCGTGCCGTAGACGTTATTATCATAATAGCTGACTGGCTCGCGGACTGATTCGCCGACCGCTTTTAAGCCAGCAAAATGAATAACGGCATCAATCGCATGGCGGGAGAAAATGTCGTTCAACAGCGAGGCGTCACGGATATCACCTTGATAAAAATCAGGCGTTTTACCGGTTAATTGCGCAATGGTTTTAACCACGCTGGCTTTGCTGTTGCATAAGTTATCGAGAATGACGGGCTGGTGTCCTGCTGCCAGTAATTGCACACAGGTATGGCTTCCTATGTAACCGCTTCCACCGGTGACCAAAACATTCATGTTGACCTCTATTGTGACGATTAAGCGAAAAATAACAGGTTCTGATACTGAAGAAGGTGACCCTCAGCAGAAAATAATTTCTGCTATTGACAATTTTTTTAACAAGTTAGTTTCGTGACGATGCGTAAAACATGTTCAAACGCCTGCCGTTTGCCGCGGCTGAAGCTATTATTTGGTCGCGTTATCCGTCACGTTTGATGCTCTTATCTTCCATAATGTCCTCAATCTGATAGCGATAGCTATCGCTTTCAGCGACAAAGGTAAGCCGGTGTGTAATGCATTGCGGCGCATCCTCGGCGTGGTGAGAAACAAATAACAGTTGCGTATCGCCTTCACTGATTAGAATATCCAGCCAGCGGCGAACCAATTGGCGGTTAAGGGGATCGAGACCTTGCAGGGGTTCATCCAGAATTAGCAGAGCCGGATGTTTTACCAATGCTCTGGCGACTAACACCAGACGCTGTTGGCCCCAGGATAACGATTGGAAGCGGCTCTCCGCGATAGCGCCATCAAGACCCAGCAAAGCCAGCCACTGGTCGGTGAGTTGACGCTGGCGGTCGGAAACCGCCTGATAGATGCCGATGGAATCTAAGAATCCCGATAAAATGACGTTGCGTATGCTGACGCTGACCCGGTAATCCAGATGCAGGCTGCCGCTGACATAGCCGATGTGCCGCTTGATGTCCCAAATGGTTTCTCCACTGCCGCGCCGACGGCCAAACAGCGTGAGATCGTTGCTGTAGCCTTGCGGATGATCGCCGGTAATCAAGCTCAGCAGTGTAGATTTACCCGCCCCATTCGGGCCGACAATCTGCCAATGCTGGCCGGGCAGCACTTGCCAGTCCAATCCATGCAGGACCGGACGGTCATGATAGCTGACGATGCCATTACGCAGCGTAATGCGGGGAAGATCGGCTGGCAGCCGGGGATGTTTGTGCGGATCTTCCGGTTCGGGGATCGTACTTGCCGCTAACTTTTCGCTGTAGGCTAATTGGGCAATCAACGTTTCCGCGAGGACGTCTTTACGCTCACCAACGCGGGTTAAGGTGCAGTCGGCGACAATGCCTACATGATTGATAAACGGCGGGATATCATCAAACCGGTTCAGGATCAGTACCAGCGTACAGCCGTGGCTGGCGAGTTGCGCCAGTTGTTCGGCAAGTTGTCGGCGTGAGGCAACATCTAATCCGTCAAACGGTTCGTCGAGGATCAGCAGATCTGGCTGCGGCATCAGCGCCTGACATAACATTGTCTTGCGCGTTTCGCCGGTGGAAAGATATTTGAATCGGCGATCCAGAAGGGAGACGATACCAAATTGTTCAGCAAGCCGCTGACAGCGATTTCGATCCCTGACGTTATCCTGAATGATATCGGCCGTGGTGCGCCCGGTGTCGTCCTCATCGGCGCTCAGCATGTCGGTGTTATTGCGTTGCCACTCTTCGCAAACCAGCTTTTGCAATTGCTCGAATGACAACCGGATAATACGTTGAAAATCGCATAATCGTTCGCCGCTCAGTATGGGGAGTTCGCCCGATAATGCGCGAGCCAGCGAAGATTTTCCGCTACCGTTCGCACCCACAAACGCCCAGCATTGATCCTGTTCAAGCACCAGATCATGCAGCCGTAGCATGCGAGTGTCATTTAAGCGGAATAACCCTTGCGATATTTTCAACAGCGGCATGTTTTATCCTTATGTCACGCATTCGATCATTTAGCAGAGCGTCGCCACGATCACCTGGTCGGCATTAAACGATGCGCTGACCTCAATACCCGGCTGTAACTGTCGCACTGCGACAATGTCATTCGGCACAGTTGCGCACAGCGTTTCACTTCCCGCCAGCGCAATCAACACCTCGCTGCTTTCAGGCCCTGTTTCCAGGCTGCTTATCTGTCCGCTAAGGATGTTATCGGCGGGGGGCATCGACGCATCGGCGGCGTAAACATCCACCCAGGGCGCTTTAATCAGCACCAATACCTCTTTGTCTGTTTGCAGACGTAAACGGTCGGCGCTTTGACGGGTAATCAGGGCGCTGACTGTCGTTTTACCATCGGCGAGCAAAATATCCAGCTGTTGTTGAACGGCTTGATCGCCGCATGCGAGTACGGTGCCAAAAAACTGATTGCGGGCGCTGGTTTGCAGTGAGAAACGCGCGATGGCCGCCAGCAGGCTATCCAGCGGCAAATCTTCTTGCTTGAGCACATCGAAGGCTTTCTGCTGAATCTGCGCCAGCAGATCGTAAAGCTGGAGCAAGCGTTCGCCATAACGGGTGATCTGCGCGCCGCCGCCTCCTTTGCCGCCGGTCATACGTTCTACTACCGTTTGTTCAGCCAGTTGGTTCATCTCATTAATGGCATCCCACGCGCTTTTATAGCTGATTCTGGCCAGTTTAGCGCCCTGGCTGATAGAACCGGTGTGGCGAATCTGTTTTAATAGTTCGATACGTCGCGGATCGGCAAATAGACGTTGTTGGAGTTTTAAGGTAAGGAGAATTTCAGCCTGCATAGGGAAATCCCAGGGTGAAGAGTTTAATGATTTGTATTGTCGCCATTTTTTTCATCAGGCGCAAATCGCACAAATGGCCGTATAATTTTCTTTCGTTACGGTAAACTATTGGGATGTGCGAATGACTATGCTAGCTTACGGTGAAACTGTACGTTAGCTGAGCGACAGAGGTCGCGGTAACGGTTGCGATAAGTGAGGTAAGCATGTTGGAGTTATTAAAGAGCCTGTTGTTTGCAATAGCCATGGTGCCGGTAATGATGGCTATCATTCTGGGCGCTATTTATGGCCTGGGAGAAGTATTTAACATCCTTTCCAAAATTGGTCACGCCGACGAGCGGACGGCGAAAAAATCGCATTAAGCGAGTCTTCTTCCCCGCTTGTTTTGATGTCCGGCGCGGCGCCGGACATACCTTCCCAGTATTTCCTTATGTCACTGATAAACTGTATGACATTGCGCGATTCATCGTTATAGTATGTTTTACATAACGATGATAAAGGGCGGGAGATAAGAATGACACAGCAATGGTTGAAATGGTTTGCAGCGCTGGCAATCAGCGCGGGGATGGTGTTGCCGGCGATGGCCGCGCAAGAGAAGGTAACGGTATTTGCCGCGGCTTCTCTGACCAATGCCTTACAGGAAATCGCGGCCCAGTATCAGAAAGAAAAACAGGTCGAGATTGTGGCTTCGTTTGCATCATCTTCGACGCTGGCACGCCAGATTGAGCAGGGAGCGCCCGCCGACATGTTTATTTCGGCTGATCAGCAATGGATGGACTACGCGCAAGATAAAAAGCTGATGGAGAATGACAGCCGATATACGCTGTTGGGCAACGAACTGGTGGTGATCGCGCCGAAATCCAGTGCGCAGAAAGAGATCGTTATTGATGAGAAAACGGATTGGAAAAGCCTGCTGAAAGGCGGACATCTGGCCGTTGGCGATCCCGATCACGTGCCGGTGGGGATCTATGCCAAGGAAGCGCTGCAAAATCTGCAAGCCTGGGATGAACTTTCGCCGATCATGGCGCGCGCCAATAACGTGCGGGCGGCGATGGCGCTGGTTGAGCGTGAGGAAGCGCCGTTGGGTATCGTCTATGGTTCGGATGCGGTGGCCAGCGATAAAGTCAAGGTTATCGGCCTTTTCCCGGAAAACAGCCATAAGCCGGTAGAGTATCCGATGGCGATCGTAAAAGATCATAAAAATGCGGTTGTCCGCGGTTTCTATGATTATCTGAAAACGCCGGAGGCTGCCGTGGTCTTTAAACGCTACGGATTTACTCCCCGGTAATGATGCTCAGCGACTATGAATGGCTGGCGATTGAACTGAGCCTTAAAGTTTCCATGGTGGCGGTGGTGTGCAGCCTGCCTTTTGGAATACTGACGGCCTGGATCCTGGTGCGTTGCCGGTTTCCCGGCAAATCGCTGCTTGATAGCATTATCCATTTGCCGCTGGTGTTGCCGCCAGTGGTGATTGGTTATCTGCTGTTGATCGGCATGGGCCGACGTGGGGTCATCGGCGCATGGCTTTATGAATGGTTCGGGTTCAGTTTCAGCTTTAGCTGGCGCGGCGCGGCGCTGGCGTCCGCCATTGTCGCATTCCCCTTGATGGTGCGGGCCATCCGTTTATCGCTTGATGCGGTGGACAGGCAGCTTGAACAGGCCGCAAGAACGCTGGGCGCCACGCCCTGGCGGGTCTTTTTTACTATCACATTGCCGCTTTCCTTTCCCGGCATTGTGGTTGGCACGGTGCTGGCGTTTGCTCGCTCTTTAGGGGAGTTCGGGGCGACGATTACCTTTGTCTCCAACATTCCTGGTGAAACCCGGACGATACCGCTGGCGATGTATACGCTGATCGAAACGCCGGGAGCGGAAACCGCTGCGGCGCGGTTGTGCATTATCGCGATTGTTTTGTCGCTGGTATCGCTGCTGATATCGGAATGGCTGACGACATGGAGTCGTAAGCGGTTGGGGGGATAATGCTACAACTTGATTTTAACCAGCAGCTTGGCGAGCTTTCCCTCAGCGTTAAAGCCGATTTACCCGCTCATGGCATTACCGCGATCTTTGGCGTATCCGGCGCGGGCAAAACATCGCTGATTAATGCTGTGGTTGGCCTGACGCGGCCTGATGCTGGACGCATTGTGTTGAATGATCGCGTACTGGTCGATACCGATAAATCTATTTTTTTGCCGCCGGAAAAACGACACATCGGCTATGTTTTTCAGGATGCGCGTCTGTTTCCCCATTATCGCGTGCGCGGTAATTTATGTTATGGCATATCGGCTGTAATGAAATCCCAGTTTGATGATCTGGTGGAGCTGCTCGGAATTGGGCCGTTGTTGAATCGCTATCCGATGACGTTGTCCGGCGGTGAGAAACAGCGTGTGGCGATTGGGCGGGCGTTACTCACGGCGCCGGAACTGTTGTTGATGGATGAGCCGCTGGCCTCGCTGGATTTACCCAGAAAACGTGAACTGTTGCCCTATCTGGAGCAACTGGCGAAAGAAGTGCATGTCCCCATTCTGTATGTCACCCACAGTATGGAAGAAATTGTCCGGCTGGCGGATAACGTGCTGGTGTTGGATAAAGGCAAGGTCAAAGCACAGGGAATGCTGGAGGACGTTTGGGCCAGCAGCGCATTACGCCCCTGGTTGCCGCGTGATGAACAGAGCAGCATTCTGAATGTCAGATTACTGGCGCATCATGAGCGCTATGCGATGACGGCGTTATCGTTAGGGGAACAACAACTGTGGGTAGGAAAGGTGGAGGCGCCGATAGATTCCGCTTTGCGTCTTCGCATCAATGCCGTCGATGTTTCGCTGGTGCCGCAGCCGCCAGCGGTGAGCAGCATCCGTAACATTCTGTCTGCCACGGTGGTTGAGTTTATTGATGTCGATGAGCAGGTAGAAGTGAAGCTGGTGATTGATAACCAGATTTTGTGGGCCAGAATTACCCCCTGGGCGCGCGACGATCTGGCGCTACATCCCGGACAAACGCTGTATGCTCAGATAAAAAGCGTATCGCTCACGGCATAAAAAATGCGGCCATAGATCATAGGGGAATGATCCGGCTTTGCCTTTCCATTTCCTGTTTGTTTTCTTTTTATCATTAATGTGAACAGCATTACAAAAGCAGTATTGCGATTGATTTTTAATATCTTTTTCCTATGCCTGATTAATAAAGTCATATAGCTTGTTTTACGTGTTAGCGCTTTTTTGTTTGCTGTAAAAAGTAATCGATTACTTTTTAAGGTTATGCGAATACTTCGATGATAAAGACAGGAGAAAACTATGCGCTGTATGACGTTATTACGCCGTTTCGTGATTCCTTTCGTATTTATGCTCTCATCCGGTTTTGCTGTTGCGGAAAAACCAACGGGTAACCAGCAGATCGCCTTGCAGATGTACACCTTACGTAATATGGGGACGCTTGATGAGCAATTCACGCTGGCGCGCAAAGCGGGCTATAAAGCGGTTGAATTAGTTGGAACACAAGGCGTTAGCGCACCAGAGATGAAGGCGTTGCTGGTGAAACATAAGTTAAAAGCTATCGCCGCGCATGTGCAACTGGCTGAATTAAAAAGCAATCCAGAAGAGGTGATCGCGTTTAACAAAGCGATAGGCAACCGTGTCATTATCGTACCGTCGCTGGATGTAACGAGGCTGCCCAACACGCCGGCGACCTGGCAACAACTCGGCAAGCAACTAAATGATATCGGCGCTGATCTGAAAAAGCGCGGTATGCAGCTTGGTTATCACAATCATAACTATGAAATGAAAACGTATCGCGGCAAAACCGGGCTGGAACTTTTGTTTGATGCCGCGAAGCCAGAGAATCTGGTTATGGAGCTTGATGTCGCCTGGGCTTCCCGTGGCGGACAAAATCCGGCGAGATTATTGACCAAGTACCACGGACGGATATTTTCCATTCATGCCAAAGATAATACGCCAGTTGGTATTGGCGATGACGAACGGAATTTTGCGCCGCCAGGCGAAGGATTATTGGCATGGGATGAGATTATTCCGGCAGCCGTGAAATCTGGTGCGAAATGGTTTGTCGTCGAACACGATCTGCCGAAAGATCCGCAAGCGGTTATTTCCGCAGCCTATCGGTTTCTGTCTGAAAAACTGAGCGTAGTCAAAGGTAAGTCGGGCGCTTAAGTATCTCCGATTTACCCGAAATCTTGCTTGCGGGCGGATGCCCGCAAGTGAATGAACAAGCGAGTCGCCTTGATATGGTTGATAGTTGCGTTAGCCGGAAGTCCGCTCAATAAATTTCCATTCAAGCACGCGCTTTTCTGTTTTGCTACCGGGTTGGTCAATCTGCGTCAATAACAGTTTTACCGCCTGTCGGCCAATATTGGCCGAAGGTTGTTGCACGGTACTGAGTTGAGGAGAGGTAATATAGCCAAGCTCCGTGCCGTCAAAGCCGATCACCGCGATATCCTCCGGCACCCGTAATCCGGCGTCATTTATGGCGGAGAGCGCGCCAGCGGCCAGGGTATCGGATACCGCGAATATCGCATCAGGTTGCGCCTCTTGATTAAGCAGCGCCGACATAGCGGTTTTTCCTCCCTCATAGCTCAATGTATTGGCGTATTCGACCATACAATAGCCGAGTTGATTTTCAGTGATGACCTCGCGGTAGCCTTTCTCCCGCAGTTGCGCATAGAGATAATTCATATCGTGGTTAATCATCGCGATACGGCGGCGGCCTTTGCCAAGAAAATTATTAATCACGAAACGCGAGGCTTCAACGTCATCAATACCGACGGACGAAATGGAGGAGTTATCATCATGCTCGGCGCACTGCACCCAGGGCGCGTTGCCGATAATGGCTTGAAGTTCCGACAACGTGGAGATCGCATCCATGGTGATCACGCCATCGACCATCTTGCCTGACAGCAGTTGCAGGCTGGATTGCGCACGGATGGTATCGGACCCCGAATTGCACAGAAGAATACGATAACCGTTCTCTTCCGCCTCCGCTTCAATGCCTTTGACCACATCGGCGCAGAAGGGGTTGGCGATATTGGAAACCATGACCAGCAACATATTGCTACGCGCGGTGCGCAACTGGCGAGCTAACAGGTTGGGCTGGTAGTTGCTGGTTTTTATTGCGTTTAATACGCGTTCCCGATTTTGGGGTTTAACGGTGTTGACGTTATTCAGCACTCGTGAAACGGTTGCCACCGATACACCGGCGATGCGTGCTATTTTTTGAATCGACATATATTCAGAAGGCGCTCGCGCTTACTTATATTTGGTCAGGCAGATTATCATAAACCTGGCGGGGGCTGAATTATCGTACATGATACCAAGGTGCTGAAAAGAAAGCGCCTCTGACAGCGGCTGCCAGAGACGGAGAGAATTACTTATAATCGACGTTAACCCATTTTTGCTGTTGATGGCTCTGTAGGATGGCATCGAGAATAAACATGATGTCGGCGCCATCGTGGAATGTCGCAAAATCAACCGGATCGACGCCCGGCTGTTTGCCGTCGCGCAGATAGCGATAAAATTTCTCCATCATGTTTTTAAAAGCATCCGGCCAGCCTTCGATATGTCCGCCCGGGAAATGAACGGACGCGGCGGCGTCGGGATTCATCAGGGTGGGATCATCGCAAAGCAGTTGATTGGGTTTATCACGGTTGCCAATCCACAGCTTCTGCGGCGTTTCCTGATCCCAGGCGAGCGATTTCTCACTACCGTTGACTTCAAACGTCAGACGATTCTTTCTGCCCGCGCTGACTTGCGAAACGGTAAACGATCCCCGGCTGCCGTCATCGAACCGTAACAGAACGGTAGCGTAATCTTCCGTACTGACGGGTTTGTCGTCGTACTCTGTCACGGCATTCGACGATGAGAAGGTCGCGCTTCCCTGACGGCTTGATTTGCGCGTGGGGTGAACGATCACCAGGTCGGCGAACACCGCGGCGATTTTCCGTCCGGTGATGAACTGCACCGTATCGCACCAGTGTGAACCGATATCCGCCACCGCACGCGATACACCGCCATATTCTGGTTCAACGCGCCAGTTATAATCGGTTTCATACAGCATCCAGTCTTGCAGATAGCCACCGTGGACAGCGAAAATGCGGCCAATTTCCTGCTGTCTGATCATGCTGGCGACCTGTTGCACCATGCCGAATTGTCGATAGACGAAGCTGACGCCATGAATGACACGCTGCGCTTGCGCCAATGACACCAGTTCGCGGGCTTCATCGCTGGTCATGCACAGCGGCTTTTCGGAAAACACGTGTTTGCCCGCCTGAATAATCTGCTTGTTGATGGCGGCATGCAGATGATTAGGCGTGCAGTTATGGATCACCGCGATATCAGGGTGATTCAGCAGATCGTCAATGTTGCCATAGGCGTGCGGAATGTTGAGCAGGCGAGCTTTCTGTTGGGCGAGCTCCAGTGAGTTTTCCGCCAGCGCGACCACTTCCACAAAGCCCAGCCGCCGAATCGCTTCAATATGCGCCGGCCCGATAAAACCGGAACCAATAATTCCTACACGGATCATTCTACTTTCTCCTCTGGCAGTCCGAGCATTTTTCTCACCAGACCTCTGTCATCGTTGGTGGCGGCGAAATCATCAAAGGCGCGCTGCGAAACGGGAATGATATATCGGTTGATAAACTCGGCGCCCTCTTTGGCGCCATATTCGCTATCCTTCAGACAACATTCCCATTCGAGCACCGCCCAGCCGCCGTAATCGTATTGGGCGAGTTTGCTGAAGATGGCGCCGAAATCGATTTGTCCGTCACCCGGCGAGCGAAATCGTCCGGCCCGTTCCGACCAGGTTTGATAGCCGCCATAAACGCCGCTTTTCCCGGATGACCTGAATTCGGCATCTTTTACATGGAATGCCTTAATCCGTTGGTGATAGAGATCGATAAAGTCGAGGTAATCCATCTGCTGCAACAGCATATGGCTGGGATCATAGAGGATATTGGCACGCGGATGATGATTTACGGCATCGAGAAAACGCTCGAAACTGGCGCCATCATGTAAATCTTCTCCGGGGTGAAGCTCGTAACAAACATCTACGCCGTATTCGTCAAAGCTATCGAGAATCGGCGTCCAGAGTCGGCCCAGTTCCTGAAAGGCTTCCTGAATCAGACTCTCTTTACGTGGCGGCCAGGGATAAAAGTAGGGCCAGGCCAGCGCCCCGGAAAAGGTGGCGTGGGCGTTCAGCCCCAGCCGGGAAGAGGCCGCCGCCGCCTGCTTGATAGAAGCGATGGCCCATTGTTGCCGCGCCTGCGGATTACAACGATAGGGCGGCGGCGCAAAATCATCAAACGCATCGTGATACGCCGGGTGTACCGCAACCAACTGTCCTTCCAGATGGGTAGACAATTCGCTGATGGCCAGCCCGTGTTGCGCCAACACCCCTGTGACCTCATCGCAATAGGTTTGACTGGTTGCCGCCGTCGCCAAATCAAAGATATGCGGGTGATTGCACGGTATTTGCAGCGCCTTAAACCCTAATCCCGCCGCCCAGCCCGCCAGATTTTCCAGCGTGTTAAAGGGAGCCTGTTCGCCAATATATTGGGCGAGAAAAATGCCCGGCCCTTTTAACGTTTTCATTCATACCTCCTGTGGCAAAATATCGGCAGTTATGCCCGCTCTTTATATTTAAAAGAGAATAAGAAGATGACAGCAATAATTGCGGCCGCAATCGCCGGGATCCACCAGAACGTCGCCCATATTGCCGGCGCATTGAGCGTGCCGTTGTCGAACAGACGGTTATAGATCACGCCCGAAACCTGAGAGCCCAGCAGCATACCGACGCCATAGGTGAACAGCACGACCATACTTTGCGCTTGGCCTTTGATTTTCTCTCCGGCGATACGATCGGTGTAGATAAAACCGATAACAAAGAAGAAATCGTAACAAACGCCGTGCAGCAGAATACCGATATAGAGCAGCCAGCGCGCTTCCTCGTTCACGCCTAGCGCGAAAAGGGCATAGCGTACAAACCAGGCCAACATACCGATAAACAGCATGTACTTCACACCCAGCCTTTTGAACAACAGCGGGATGATCAACATAAAGAAAATTTCAGACATCTGGCCGAATGACATGGCTGTGCTGACGTTATTGATACCGACGTCGTTCAGAAACGATGCGGTGTAGGCATAGTAAGTCCCCAGCGGAATGGAAATCAGCATCGCGCAGATGGCGAACACCAGAAAATGGCTCTGTTTGAGCAGGGCGAAAGCGTCGGCGCAAAACAGATCGCGCACCGCCAGCGGTTGGCCTTTGGCCGGGGCGGGAGTATGCGGCAGCGTCAGGCTATAAACGGCAAGGATCGCAGAGAAAACGGCGGCAACATAGAAGATGGAGACGCTCGCCGAGATCCCCGCCATGCCGATGCAAACCCCGGCAATAATCCAGCCAATCGTACCGAATACGCGCACCACAGGAAAACTCTTTTCGCTATTGGTCAGATTATGGAACGCAATATTGTTGGTTAACGCCAGCGTGGGCATAAAGCACAACGTATAGGCGAAGAGCAGTATCAGCAGTTGCGATCCGTTCTCGCTGGTCAACGCGCCGGGTACGAACCACAGGATCACCGCGCCCACCAAATGCAATAGCGCCATGACTTTTTGCGAGGGAAAGAAGCGGTCAACTACCATACCCAGTACGAAAGGCGAAAGGATTGAGGCGATCGGCGCGGCGGAGAAGGCGTCGCCAATCATGGATGCCAGGTTATGTTGCGTCATAACCAGACCTAGCGTTACCGACCATGAACCCCAGATAAAGAATTCCAAAAACATCATGAGCGATAGTCTGGGTACGACGAATGTGGGCTGTAACGATTTGGATGAGGTATTTTCAGATGAAGAAACCATAAGGTATCCCTTTTAAAAGTAATCGATTACAATCTGTGCTTTATAAATGTAATCGATTACTTTTGGCTTAACCGCTGCTTTTAGTAATAAATGAGATCCTCATCACTAGAAAGTTATTTGGGGGTGGCGGTAGGTGGTATTTTACAGCGATGATCTGAAAATCTGATTTTAATCTGGAGAAAGTCATGGCGCATTATGTGTTAGTTGGCGATGTTGGCGGCACCAATACTCGTCTGGCGTTGTGTGATAGGACAACGGGCGAATTATCGCAAACGACAACCTATTCTGGGTTGAATTTCCCTTCGCTGGAGGCGGCTATCCGTGATTATCTCGGCAAACTGGCGGTATCGGTTCAGGATGCCTGTATCGCCATCGCCTGCCCGATCACTGGCGATTGGGTTGCCATGACCAACCACAGTTGGGCTTTTTCCATTGAGGAAATGAGGACCAGTCTTGGTCTGCGGCATTTTGAAGTGATTAATGATTTTACCGCGGTATCCATGGCGGTGCCGGTGATGGATAACGCGCATTTGCTGCAACTCGGTGGGGGTGACCCCGTGCCGGGTAAGCCGATCGCGGTCTATGGCGCAGGCACCGGGCTGGGGGTCGCCCATCTGGTTTATGCGGCTGAGCGCTGGATAAGTTTATCGGGTGAGGGCGGGCATGTGGATTTCGCGCCAAACAGCGATGAAGAAGAGACGATTCTGTCCATCATGCGCAAGGCGTGGGGACATGTTTCAGCGGAGCGCCTGCTTTCAGGGCAAGGTCTGGTGAATATTTATCGTGCGATAGTCTTGTCTGATGAAAGAACCCCGGCAGCGCTGGAGCCGAAAGATGTCACCCGGCGCGCATTGGAAAACAGCGATGTGGATTGCCGGCGGGCATTGTCGCTGTTCTGTGTGATGTTAGGTCGTTTCGGCGGCAATCTGGCGCTCACGCTAGGCACCTTTGGCGGTGTGTATATCGCCGGAGGCATGGTGCCGCGTTTCCTGGAATTTTTCAAAGCGTCAGGTTTTCGCGCGGCATTCGAGGACAAAGGGCGATTCAAGGATTATGTGCGGGAGATCCCGGTGTATCTGATCACCCACGAGCAACCGGGACTGTTGGGCGCGGGCGCGTATCTCAGGCAATCGCTGGGAAAAACGCTTTAAGACTTGCCGGGGGCGGTACGTTGTCCGCGAGTCAGTCAGCAAGCGCCGGGCGTTTGCTGACTGAACGATTCGCGGCTATGCCAGCACGCGGGTACGAATCACCTCGGCGATGCCAGGCCCTTCATTGTCGCCGATAACCAGATCGGCGCGGGCTTTGATCTCATCTGCGCTGTTGCCCATCGCAACGCCTAATCCGGCGCCTTCAAGCATGCTGATGTCGTTGAAGTTATCGCCAAAGGCGACCACCTCTTTCATGCTGATGCCTTGTTCCGACAACCACTGTTGCAGTAATTTCCCTTTGCTGTTGCCTGTTTGAGCGATATCGACCTGATCCTGCCACGACCACTCGCAGGCGAGGCCGAGTTGCGTTTCTACCGCGCCGGCGAAATCGTTCAGGGTAGGAATATCGGCATGGGATGTGGCGAATTTCCAGATCGCGACGGATTCATCGGTTTGTCGCATCAAATCGGCGACCTGTTGGAATGAGGGACGCTGCAACGCGGGCAAAGTTGACGCCCAGGCTTGAGTACGTATCACATGCCCGGTGGGATATTGGTAATACATGGCGTCATCGGCGTACATCAGACCGTGGATATCAAATGTTTGCAGCATGTTGAGCACACTTTTAGCCTGATCGACAGATAACGGATTGGCGTGAGAGGTTTTCCCGGTCAGATAATCGTAAACATAGGTGCCGTTACAGCAGATTGCCGGGGTATCCAGTTGCAACGCCTGATAAAACGGATGGATGGCGGAGTGGTGACGTCCGGTCACTATCACTACTTTTATGCCTTGCTGACGCGCCAGCGCCAGCGCGGTAAGCGATTCAGGCAGGATTTTTTTTTGTTGGGTCAGCAGCGTTCCATCAAGGTCAAGCGCAATTACACGGTAGGTCATAGTCGTCTCGCAAATAATAAAGGCCATTATCAATTACCATTACGATAAATGACATGGAGATAAATAGCGAACCTTCCGCCGCTTCACTAAATCTTTCTCTTTTACGACGCTCTTGTCATTTCGTCGTTTCCTATGGATAGCTTGCTGAGCGCCATTATTGCCGTGAATTCAGCAAATCGTTTTCGATCCAATGCAGAATAACGCTAACGATATAACGCTGTTCGTCATCGTTCAGCGGACGATGCTGGTGGATGTCGTGCCATTTTTCCAGACATCCCCGACAGCAGGTGGCGGTCGCATGCTGAGCGATGAAGACCGGATGGCCGCGCATGGGCGTCTGTTTGCCGTCGTTGGCGGGCTCTGCCGGGGCCAGTCTGCGGGCGACGAAGTCGGCGGCGTGCGACGCAATACATTCCTTGCCTTTATTAAAGCAGTAGTCGCGCTCTTTGGCGCCCAGATGAAAACGCTGGCGGAAGCGGGAGCGTGACAGCCGTAAAAACAGCGCTTCAAGTGTTGTCATAACTCAGAATCAGTATGGTTAATGGCAGATGAGATAAGACGAGACTGCCGTGGTAAATGAATAGTAGCTTCGCTACGTGTCTGTAGCATAAAGTGATTGCTGGTTATGGTACATCGTAAGTCAGGTTGCGCAAAATGTGACTGACAGAGACGATTCTCTATCATTAGCGTATCCCTGAGCAGTAAAATTCGCATGAATTAAGGAGAGCACGATGCAGCAAGTGGTTTATGTCGCCAGCCCGGAAAGTCAGCAAATTCACGTATGGCAACTCGGCGTGGACGGGAATTTGACCTTATTGCAGGTTGTGGATGTGCCTGGACAGGTGCAGCCGATGACCATTGCGCCGGATAAACGCCATCTGTACGTGGGGGTTCGTCCTGAGTTTCGGGTTATCAGTTACCGTATTGATGAGCAAGGTCTGTTGACTGACGCTGGCGTTGCAACATTGCCGGGGAGTCCGACGCATCTTTCCACCGATCTTGATGGTCGTTTCCTGTTCAGCGCGTCCTATAGCGGCGCTTGCGTCAGCGTGAGTCCCATTGGCAAGGATGGCATCGTCGGTGAGCCGATCCAGCAGTTGCATGGATTGGAAGGCTGCCACTCAACCAATATCGATCCGGCCAATACGGTGGTCTGGGCGCCTTGCCTGAAAGAAGATCGCATTCGTTTATATGATTTGGGGGCCACCGGCGAACTGAGCGAACACGCTCAGCCGGAAATAACCACGGCGGCGGGTGCGGGGCCGCGCCATATGGTATTCCATCCCAACCAGCGTTACGCCTATTGCATTAATGAACTGGACAGTTCAGTGGACGTTTATCAACTCGACGCGGCGGACGGTCAATTGCAGAAAATCCAGACCGTTGGGGCGATGCCAGCCGATTTTGCCGATACGTGTTGGTCGGCGGACATCCACATCACGCCTGATGGCCGTTTTCTGTATACCTGTGATCGCACGGCCAGTCTGCTGAGTATTTTCCAGCTTTCCACAGATGGCGGCACCTTGTCTTTAACCGGCCATCAACCCACGGAAACACAACCGCGTGGCTTCAATATCGACCATAATGGCGCGTTCCTGATCGCCGCCGGACAGAAATCACAGCACATCGAAGTGTATCGTATTGATGGTGCCAAAGGCGCGCTGCAACCGTTGGCGCGTTATGCCGTTGGACAAGGGCCGATGTGGGTGAGTGTTTTGGCGTTGGATTAAGCGTTCAATGTCAGCCCCGCCACGGGTGCGGGGCTGAAGATGTGTTTTAACCGCGATACTCAATGATCGACAGGCCCGCGTTGTAATCGGTGCTGTAGATGATACCTTGCGCATCCACAAAAACATCGCAGGACTGAATAATCCGCGGTCTGCCGGGGCGCTTATCCACCATTTTTTGCGGCGCAGCAGGCACCAGCGCGCCAGTCTCTTTCGGCTGATAAGGATTGCTGATATCGTAAACCCGGACACCGGCGTTTTGGTAGGTGGCGAAAATCAGTGATGAACTGATAAAGCTGCCGGGACGGTTCTCGTGCAGATTGTGCGGGCCGAAATGCGCGCCTTTTTGCACATAATCGATTTCATCAGGCTGCGGGAACGTCGAAATACTGACCGGATTACGCGGCTCGCGAATATCGAATACCCAGATCAATTTTTCCCCATCTTCCTGATTATCCAACACAGCCTCATCGAGCACGATCAGCAAATCCCGGTCAGGGAGCGGCAACGCGGTATGGGTTCCGCCGCCAAAAGGCGGGCTCCAGTTACGGTGACTGAGAAGTCGGGGCTGGCTGCGATCGCTGACATCCAACAGCGTCAGCCCGCCATCACGCCAGCTACCGTAGGCGATATCGCCGTTAATGATGGCATGGTGAAGCGCGTAGCGTTTTCCTTCCGGCCAGTTGGCTTTTTCCCCGCCGGCAGTATGCATGCCGGGTAGCCAATAGCGTCCGGCAACCTGCGGATGTTGCGGATCAGCCAGATCAATGGTCAGAAAAATATAATCGCTGTAGCCGTCCAGTAGCGCTGAAACATAGGCCCAGCGACCACCGACATACCAGATGCGGTGAATGCCGATGCCGTCCAGCGACAGGAAACTGATTTCACGCGGTTTGTCCGGTATGGAAATATCAAAAATACGCAGCCCGGCGCTCCAGCTTCTGTTCTGTGCTTTGGTGCTCACCGTTTCCGCGACAGAGCGGGTGTAATACACTTTTTCTTCGGCGAAGCTGGCATCGGCAAACAAGTCTCTGGCATTAACGACCAACAGCAGGTCGTCGTGCGTTTGCAAATGTATGCTCCAGGTTCCGGGCGGTGCGGCGATAAACCCGGCGGGTTTTGGGTTTTTGGGATCGCGCACGTCAACAATCGATACGCCTTGTGAAACCATATGCCCGATATACGCATAGCCACGGTGAACCATCACCTGTACGCCATCGGGTCTGCCGCCCTGATCGCTATGTCCAATCAGCCGCATATTGCGGCTGTAATCAGGGGTTGGCAGGGGACTTGACGCCATAAGTTAACTCCTGTTATTCAGCCTGTTTCGCTGCCAGTGTAGCAAACCAGGGCGCAATAAAGTCATCTGTCTGGCCCCAGCCAGGAATGATTTTGCTCAGGCTGGCAACGTTCACCGGGCCAGGCTGACTGGCTAGCAAGGCTTGCGGAATGGCGGCGGCCCGGAACTCGTAAGTCGCGGGCGTCGGCTCGCCGGCAATTTTGTTAGCGATTAAACGCAGGTTTATTTTTCCGATCAGCTTGGGGTCCACCGCGACGCTGACTTTCCACGGGCTATTGGCTTCCCTCATCAGTTGCAGATCCTGATTGGAAATATCGATGCTGTAGAGTTTGACCTCGGTACGACCATTTTCTTTCAGCGCTTTATAAGCTCCCTGACTGAATGCGTCCCATGAACTCCAGATGGCATCGATTTTTCCTTTCGGATACTTGGCCAGCACCGCGCCGACTTTATTGGCGGTATCGCCCTGCACATCGGAAGACACCGCGCCGATGGATTCCAACTCCCTGATGCCGGGGTTGGCTTTCAGAATTTGCTGATAGGCGGTCTGACGACGCTCCATCGGCGGGAAACCGGCGACCCACAGTTTGATGATATTGGCTTGACCGTTGAAATCTTTCACCAGTTGGCCGAGCGATTCATTGGTTAGCGAGGCGTCATCTTGCTGGGTGACCGTCACGCCGGGAATATCGCCTTTGACGGCGGTATCAAACACCGATACCGCAATGCCGCTGGCAACGATACGTTTGATCAGGTCGGTGGAGTAGGGATCGCGCCCCTGAGAAAGAATGATGCCGTCATATTTCTGACTGATAGCCTGATTAACGAAATCCTGAAAACGCGCGTCGTCGCCATTACTCAGAAACGTACTGACTTTGAAGCCCAGTTTTTTGCCTTCTTCAATTACTCCTGAGACAAACTGTGTGGTGTTGTCGTCAGAACCCAGATTACGAATGATCGCGATTCGTACCGGCCCCTCGTGCTGCGCCAGCGCGGTTGGAATCGGTGCAATGGCGGCGCTCTGATTGGCGAAGACCGGCAGGGCGGCAACCAGGCTCAGCGCGAACAGCGCGGGGGGAAATTTTTTCATTTGTTTGCTCCATGATGTTCAAAAATAGGTGATATTTCGAAAAAATTGAATTCTGTGCCGTCAGTGTTTAACGACTTTATAGCTATCTTTATGTCTGGATGTCTATTCAAAAATAACAATGCATCATAACGGCTAAGCGCGCATGGCGGAATGGGGGGCGTTATGACTTTTGGGTTTAAGTTATAACGTTTGGTTTGCAGGGGATGTGAAGCTGGAAAATGCCCGCGTTACACAACGTGGGCACAGTGGAAAATAATGGCAGAGGATAATGAATTACTTCTGCGTTTTTTTGCCTTCTTTCAGGCTGCGTGCCCAGCGCGGATGGTGTTTCTGCGCCCATTGTTCGGAGACTTTGCCTTCAATCATGCCTTTGATGGAGCCCCTGACCCAGAATGCCATATACATGTGGATCAGGATGGCGTGGATCAACACGATAGCGGCCACGGCATGAATCAGAATAGCGTAACGCACGATATCAATCGGAAACAGATGGGCGAAATAGGGCCGCCACATGATGATGCCGGTAATCAGCAGCACCAACGTCAGCCCCATAATGCTCCAGAACATCATCTTCTGACCTGGGTTGTATTTGCCCACGTCCGCGACTTCATGCTCATTGCCTTTCAGCACCTCAATGATATTCAGGAACCACGGCAGATCGCGCAATTTCGGGATGTTATGACCGACGAAACGGATAAACATCGGGATCAGGCAGATGACAATCAACACGCCGAAAAAAGGGTGCATAATGCGCCCCATTTGCGGCGTACCGAAGGTCTGCGTCAGCCACTGCAAGGTCGGGAAAAACAGAGCGATGCCAGACAAGGCGACCAGGAAAAAGCTGATCACTACAATCCAATGACAGATACGGTCAATGAATTTGGTGCGAACAATCATTTTCTGCTTACTCATGTTTGTCTTCTCCCTCATTTTCGTGCGCCATTTCTTCGGTGTTAGGGCCAATACCGACATAATGGAACATCAACCCGGCAAATGTGGCGACAAACCCCAGCGCGGATAACGGTTTCAGAATGCCTTTCCACAGGTTGACCGGCGTGGAAATTTGTGGATTGTCAGGCAGGTTGTGATACAGCGATGGCCGGTCGGCATGATGCAGAACATACATCACGTGCGTGCCGCCGACGCCTTGCGGATCGTAAAGACCGGCATGGTTGTAGCCGCGTTTTTTCAGATCGACAAGGCGTTGTTCCGCCAGATGTTTCATTTCTTCCTTGGTGCCGAAATGAATCGCGCCGGTCGGACAGGTTTTCACACAGGCGGGCTCTTGCCCGACGCTGACCCGATCGACGCACAACGTGCATTTGTAAACACGATTATCGTCTTTATTCAGACGCGGAATATTGAACGGACAGCCCGCGATGCAATAGCCGCAGCCGATACAGTGCTCGGACTGAAAATCCACGATGCCGTTGGCATACTGGATCACGGCGCCGGCAGATGGACAGGCTTTCAGGCAGCCGGGATCGCTGCAATGCATACAACCGTCTTTGCGGATCAACCATTCCAGACGGTCATTTTCTTCGATCTCGGAAAAGCGCATCAGCGTCCAGGACTTGGCGCTCAGGTCAGCCGGGTTGTCATAAACGCCGGTGTTGTGACCCACTTCGTCACGAATATCGTTCCATTCTGAACAGGCGACCTGACAGGCTTTACAACCAATACAGGTGGTTACGTCGATAAGTTTGGCGACTTCGCTTTTATCGCTGCGTACTTGGGGCGGCGGCGTAAAGCTATTGGTGGCCGAACGTTTAATAATATCTTGTGATGGCATTGACATGGTTGGCTACCCTTACACCTTTTCTACATTAACCAAAAACGCTTTGTACTCAGGCGTTTGTGAATTAGCGTCACCGACGCTGGGGGTGAGTGTGTTAGCCAGAAAACCTTTGCGGGTTGCGCCTTCGAAGCCCCAGTGACAGGGGATGCCAATGGTTTCCACCGTAAGGCCCGCGATTTGCAACGTCTTAATGCGCTTGGTCACCACCGCTTTGGCCTTGATGTAGCCGCGCTGACAAGAGACTCTGACTTCGTCCCCGGCTTTGATGCCTTTGCTTTGTGCCAGATGTTCGCCGATTTCGATAAATTGCTCCGGCTGCACGATGGCATTCAGCCGTGCATGTTTAGTCCAGTGACGGAATAACTCGGTAATGGAGTAAGTTGTTGCCACATAAGGAAAGTCTTTTGCCGAACCCATGGTTTTCGCGTCGCGGGCAAACAGGCGCGCTGCGGGGTTTGAAATCACCGATGGGTGCAGCGGGTTGCTGCCGATTGGGGTTTCAACCGGTTCGTAATGTTCAGGGAAGGGGCCATCCACCAGTTTGTCCAGGGAGAACAAACGCGCAAGGCCTTCCGGCAGCATGATAAACGGCCCGGTATCTTTACCCGGCGGCACCGTGCTGGCGAAATCCGGCACATCAATCCCTTTCCACTGCTGGCCGTTCCATTCCATCAGCTTACGTTTGGCGTTCCACGGTTTACCGTGCAGATCCGCTGAGGCGCGGTTGTACAAAATACGGCGGTTTTGCGGCCATGCCCACGACCAGTTTGGCGTACAACCCAAACCCGCATCCGCATTATCGCGTTTATCCATCTGATTGCCGGCTTCGGTCCAGCTACCGGCGTAAATCCAGCAGAAGCTGGCGGTGGTGCCGTCATCGCGTAGTTGCGAGAAATCCGCAATCTGCTGACCTTTCTTCAGGATCAGTTTGCCGCTGTCGTCATAAAGATCCGCCAGCGCCATGCCGTTGGCTTCACGCGCCACCTCTTCCGGCTGCGGATCTTGCGGGTTCTGATAATTCCAGTTGATATTCATCAGCGGATCCGGGTAAACGCCGCCTTCTTCCCGGTAAAGCTCGCGCAAGCGCAACAGCAATTTACCCAGGATTTTTCCATCGTGCAGCGCTTCTCCCGGCGGTTCAGCCGCCGCCCAGTGCCATTGCAACCAACGACCGGAGTTGGCGATAGATCCGTTTTCTTCAGCAAAGCAAGAAGAGGGCAAACGGAAGACTTCCGTCTGGATGGCTTTGGTCTCGACGTCATTGAATTCGCCGTGGTTTTGCCAGAAATTGGACGTTTCCGTCGCCAGCGGATCGATGGTTACCATGAACTTGAGTTTGGACAGCGCCTGCGTCGCCTTATTCTTGTTGGCGAACGCGGCGACGGGGTTAAAGCCCTGAACGATATAGCCGTTCATTTTGCCGTCCATCATCAGTTCGGTCTGCACCATGATGTCGTAACTGCGATCCCATTTGGGCAACCAGTCATAACCCCAGTCGTTGGCGGCTTGCGCATTGTCGCCATAGAAGCTCTTCATCATGCTGATAAAGAATTTCGGCGTGTTTTTCCAGTAGTTAACCTGTTCCGGCAGCAGTGCGTCGGGGGTGATTTGTCCCAGATAGGTTTTCAGGTCAGTCTGCTTTTCGGACGGCAACGGCATATAGCCGGGCAGATTGGTGGTCAACAAACCCAGATCGGTATACCCCTGAATGTTGGAGTGGCCACGCAGCGCGTTGATGCCGCCGCCGGACATGCCTATGTTGCCCAGCAGCAACTGGATAATCGCCGCCGCGCGAATAATCTGGGCGCCGTTAGTATGGTGCGTCCAGCCGAGCGCATACATGAACGTGGCGGTTTTGTCGGGGACGCTGGTTTCCGCTAGCGTGCGACAGATTTCCGCATAATCCTGCGCCGACGTGCCGCACAGTGACGTCACCATTTCCGGCGTATAACGTTCAACGTGTTTTTTCAGCAGATTCCATACGCAGCGCGGGTGCGACAAGGTGGTGTCGCGTTTGGCGAAGCCTGATGCATCCAGTTCATATTGCCAACTGGATTTGTCGTACTGGCGCGTCTGTTCGTCATAGCCGCTGAACAGACCTTCATCGAAACTGAAATCGTCACGCACGATCAGGCTGGCGCTGGTGTAAGAAACGACATATTCACGATGGATATTGTTATGCGTGATGAGATAGTTAACGATGCCGAGCAGGAAAGCGGCGTCGGAACCGGCGCGTATCGGCGCATACAGATCGGCCACCGCCGCCGAGCGGTTGAAACGCGGATCAACCACAATCAGTTTCGCATTGTTATGGGTTTTGGCTTCAACCGCCCATTTAAAGCCCACGGGATGGGCCTCCGCCGGGTTTCCGCCCATGACAATCACCACATCGGCGTTTTTGATATCAACCCAGTTATTGGTCATGGCGCCACGGCCAAAAGTCGGCGCCAAAGCCGCAACCGTCGGTCCGTGGCACAGCCGCGCCTGACAGTCGATGGCGACCATGCCCAGCGCACGGGTAAATTTCTGGTCGAGAATGCCGGTTTCATTGCTGGCGGCGGAGGAACACAGCATGCCGGTCGTCAACCAGCGGTTTACCACTGCGCCTTTGGCGTTGGTGCGTTCGAAGTTGGCGTCGCGGTCAGCTTTCATCAGGCGGGCGATGCGGTCAATGGCTTCGTCCCAACTGATGCGTTGCCAGGTGTCGGAACCTGGCGCGCGATATTCGGGGTATTGCAGACGGTTTTCGCTGTGAATGTAGTCCACCAGACCCGCGCCTTTCGGACACAACGAACCACGGCTGACAGGGTGATCGGCATCGCCTTCAATATGGAAAATAGCGGGTTTGGCGTTTTTAGCGCCGTCTCCCAGGCTATACATCAGGACGCCGCAGCCAACAGAACAATAAGTGCAGTTGTTACGCGTTTCTTTGGCTCGTAACAACTTATATTGACGTACTGATGCCATTGCTTCCGTGGGAGTGAAACCCAATACCGCGAGGGTGGTGCCCGCCATGCCGCCCGCGCAAACTTTAAAGAAACCTCTTCGATTCAGTTGCATTAGTTTCCCTGTTTTATTATGTATCATTTTTGTTGCGGGCAATTTAACAACACATAATTTGTGGGTTTTGCGCCAAATCAAAAAGTAATTATTTAAAACACCTTTTCACCCGATGACTGATATGGATTATGTGCGCTGTATCACATTGTATATAGCGTCGGGTTGTGTGATTGTTAAATTGAGGTTGAATGATGTAACGCGCCGCATACGGAATGAAACGAAAAATTGCGGAGAAACGGGCGAGGAGAAACGGGATAATAGCAGGCCGAACCACGGTTCGGCCTGAGAGAGAAGGAAATTATTTGACTTGCATGCCTGGCTGAGCGCCGCTATCCGGGCTCAGCAGGAAAATATCTTTACCGCCCGGACCCGCGGCCATCACCATGCCTTCCGACACGCCAAAACGCATTTTGCGCGGCGCAAGGTTGGCGACCATTACCGTCAGACGACCAACCAGTTGGCTCGGATCAGGATACGCCGCACGAATACCGGAGAAGACCTGACGCGTTTCGCCTCCCAGATCCAGCGTCAGGCGCAGCAACTTATCCGATCCCTCAACCTGTTCCGCTTGCTTGATCAGCGCGATACGCATATCCACTTTGTCAAAGTCATCAAACTTGATCGCTTCTTGTATCGGGTTATCCGCCAGCGGGCCGGAAACGGCTTGGGTTTGGATCATATCTTCTTTGGACGCATCGACCATGGCATTGACTTTATCCAGATCGATGCGGTTGAAAAGCGCTTTGAAGGTATTGACCTGATGGCCGAGCAACGGCGCGGCGATGTCATCCCAACGCAGTTCCTGATTCAGAAACGCTTCCGCTCGCTGCGCCAGCGCCGGCAATACTGGCTTCAGGTAGGTCATCAGCACCCGGAACAGGTTGATGCCCATGGAACAGATTGCCTGGAGATCGTCGTCCCGTCCTTCTTCCCTGGCCACTACCCACGGGGCTTGCTCATCAACGTAACGGTTTGCCAGATCAGCCAGCGCCATAATTTCACGGATCGCTTTGCCAGATTCACGATTGCCGTAAGCGTCGGCAATGCTTTTTGCGGCATCGGTAAATGTTTTGTACAACGCGGCGTCAGCCAGCTTATCGGCCAGCTTGCCGTCAAAACGCTTGCTGATGAAGCCAGCATTCCGTGATGCAAGATTGACCAGTTTATTGACGATATCGGCATTCACCCGCTGAACAAAATCTTCCAGATTGAGGTCGATGTCATCAATGCGCGCAGAGAGTTTCGCTGCGTAGTAATAACGCAGGCAGTCCGCATCCAGATGTTGCAGATAAGTTCCGGCTTTGATGAAGGTGCCGCGTGACTTGGACATCTTGGCGCCGTTAACTGTCACATAGCCGTGAACAAACAGGTTGGTGGGTTTACGGAAACCGCTGCCTTCAAGCATGGCCGGCCAGAACAGGCTGTGGAAATAGACGATATCCTTACCGATGAAATGATATAGATCGGTCGTGGAATCCTTGCGCCAAAATTCATCAAAACTCAGATCGCCACGTTTGTCGCACAGGTTTTTGAAGGAACCCATGTAGCCGATTGGCGCATCCAGCCAGACGTAGAAATATTTGCCCGGCGCGTCAGGCACTTCGAAACCGAAATAAGGCGCATCGCGGGTGATGTCCCACTGTTGCAGACCGGCGTCAAACCATTCCTGCATTTTGTTGGCCACCTGTTCCTGCAACGCGCCGGAACGTGTCCAGGCTTGCAGCATCTCGCTGAAAGCTGGCAAATCAAAGAAGAAGTGCTCGGATTCGCGCATCACCGGCGTAGCGCCGGACACCGCGGATTTGGGATCGATCAGTTCCGTCGGGCTATAGGTGGCGCCACAGACTTCGCAGTTATCGCCGTACTGATCGGCCGCTTTACATTTCGGGCAGGTGCCCTTCACAAAGCGGTCTGGCAGGAACATGCCTTTTTCCGGATCGTAAAGCTGCGAGATGGTGCGGTTTTTAATAAAACCGTTCTCTTTCAGACGACCGTAAATCAGCGCGGACAACTCGCGGTTCTCTTCACTGTGCGTGGAGTGATAATTGTCATAGCTGATGTGGAAACCGGCGAAGTCCTGCTGATGTTCCTGACTCATTGCCGCGATCATTTCTTCTGGCGCGATCCCCATCTGCTGAGCTTTCAGCATAATCGGCGTGCCATGGGCATCGTCTGCACAGATAAAATGAACCTGGTTGCCGCGCATTCGCTGGTAACGAACCCAGATATCCGCCTGAATGTGTTCAAGCATATGACCGAGGTGGATCGAACCATTAGCATAAGGCAGCGCGCACGTTACCAATATTTTCTTTGCGACTTGAGTCATGAGGAACTTGCTTTCTTTTGTGATAGAGGGAAAACGATGTTAACCGATAGCGGCTTGCGGCGTAAACCGCTGCCTTGACTAAAACCTCTCTGGGTGGTGATTGAATATCGTCATTCGGGTTTTTCACCATCAAGGACGCCAGCCCGCCCGCCTTCTGGTATGCTGTAACGGTTTTTATCGGTTAATAATCAGAATTTCAAGGAGCCGGAATGAACTCAAAACTCCCCGAACAACGTCCTGAAGCATTGCGTGCCATGGTCAGCGGGGTTCTTTCTACTTTTCAGCACCCGACGCTGAAAAATAATCTGACCACCCTGAATGCCTTGCACCATTGCGCGCTATTGGACGAGGTGTTGCATATCGAGTTGACCATGCCGTTTGCTTGGCTGAGCGGATTGGCAGCATTAAAAGAAACGGTCAGCGCTGAACTGATGACTCTGTCCGGGGCGAAAGTCATTGAGTGGCGTCTGACGCACAATATCGCCACAATGCGCCGGGTGAACGATCAGACTGGCGTGAAGGGCGTGAAGAACATTATTGCGGTTAGCTCCGGTAAGGGCGGTGTCGGTAAATCCAGCACGGCGGTCAATATGGCGCTGGCGCTGGCCGCGGAAGGCGCCAATGTCGGTATTCTGGATGCCGATATCTACGGACCTTCGATCCCAACTATGCTGGGCGCGGCGAGTGAGCGCCCAACGTCGCCGGATGGTCAGCATATGGCGCCGATTATGGCGCACGGTCTGGCAACCAACTCGATTGGGTATCTGGTGACGGACGATAATGCCATGGTGTGGCGCGGGCCGATGGCCAGCAAAGCATTACTGCAACTGTTGCAGGATACGCTCTGGCCGGAACTGGATTATCTGGTGCTGGATATGCCGCCGGGAACCGGCGACATTCAGTTGACGCTGGCGCAGAATATTCCGGTGACCGGCGCCGTGGTGGTGACCACGCCGCAAGATATCGCCCTGATGGATGCGATGAAAGGCATTGCGATGTTTGAAAAAGTCAGCGTGCCGGTCTTGGGTATCGTCGAGAATATGAGCGTTCACATCTGTAGTCATTGTGGTCATCTGGAGCCGATCTTCGGTACTGGCGGCGCACAGAAACTGGCGGAAAAATATCACTGCGCTTTGCTGGGGCAACTGCCGCTGCATATCTCGTTGCGCGAAGATCTGGATCGCGGCGAACCGACGGTAGTCAGCCATCCTGACAGCGAATTCACGTCGTTATACCGTGAACTGGCGGGGCAGGTCGCCGCACAGCTTTACTGGCAAGGACAAGTGATCCCCACCGAGATTTCTTTCCGCGCGGTGTAGCCTCAGACACTATGGTAGTTGGCGGCGCGACAAACATTTATTGTTTTCGCCGCCTCCGTTGCCCTTTATTCATTTTCTTTGTTCGCCGTCCAGCGGGATAGCGCGCATACTGAACCCAACATTGTCGTTGTGCGTCGATGTTCCGCCTCAGTGTGAAAGGCTGGCGCGAACTGCGCTAACTCCCTATAATTGCGCGACAAAGCGCCTGCTGGCGTGTTTCCCCTCTTTTTATTATTGTTAATCAGGTCGTTAATACCATGACTGAGCAGTCTCACCAGTGTGTCATTATCGGGATTTCGGGGGCCTCGGCTTCCGGTAAAAGTCTTATTTCCAGTACGTTGTACCGTGAGTTGCGCGATCAGGTCGGTGACGAACATATTGGTGTGATACCTGAAGACAGCTACTACAAAGATCAAAGTCATCTGACGATGGAAGAGCGGGTAAAAACCAATTATGACCACCCAAGTTCGATGGATCACAGCCTGTTGCTGACGCATCTGCAAATGCTGAAAGCGGGGCAGGCGATAGAGCTTCCTCTCTATAGTTATGTTGAACATACCCGCAAGCAGGAAACGATTCATCTGGAACCGAAGAAAGTCATTATTCTTGAAGGTATTTTGCTGTTGACGGATGCCCGTCTGCGCGATGAGATGAATTTTTCCATTTTTGTCGATACCCCGCTGGATATCTGCCTGTTGCGCCGGATGCGCCGCGATGTGAATGAGCGTGGACGTTCGATGGATTCCGTGATGGAGCAGTACCAGAAAACGGTGCGTCCCATGTTTCTGCAATTCATCGAACCATCCAAACAGTACGCCGATATCATTGTCCCGCGCGGCGGAAAAAACCGTATCGCGATCGATATTCTGAAAGCCAAGTTAAGTCAGTTCTTTGAGTAAACCGGTGGGTTGAATAAGTGAGGGGGATTTTCCCCAATGCCGATGTCGAATGGAGAAGAAAATGAGACTGTGTGATCGTGACATTGAAGCCTGGCTGGATGATGGCCGGTTGGTGATTACGCCCCGCCCGCCGACGGAAAGAATTAATGGCGCAACAGTGGATGTCCGTTTGGGAAATCAGTTTCGGGTATTCAGAGGCCATACCGCGGCCTATATTGATCTAAGCGGCCCGAAGGATGAGGTCAGCGCGGCATTGGATCGCGTGATGAGCGATGAGATTAATTTACCGGAAGGCGAAGCGTTTTTTCTTCATCCGGGAGAGTTGGCGCTGGCGGTGACGTTTGAGTCGGTTACCTTGCCGGATAATCTGGTGGGATGGCTGGATGGTCGCTCCTCGCTGGCGCGTCTGGGATTGATGGTCCATGTGACCGCACATCGTATTGATCCCGGTTGGCAAGGAAGAATTGTGCTGGAGTTCTATAATTCAGGTAAGTTGCCGTTGGCGTTGCGCCCTGGAATGATGATCGGCGCGTTGAGCTTCGAACCGTTATCAGGCCCGGCTGCGCGTCCTTACAATCGTCGGCAGGACGCCAAATATAAAGATCAGCAGGGCGCTGTCGCAAGCCGGATTGATAAAGACTAAATTGCCGGCAGGCCTGTTGACTATGCGGATTACAATGAGGATGGCATGAGAAGATTTCTGACGACACTGGCAATTCTGCTTGTCGTGTTGGTGGCAGGAATGACAGCGCTGGTGGTGCTGGTAAATCCCAATGATTTTCGCGCTTATATGATAAAACAGGTCGAGGAGCGCAGCGGTTATCGCCTGCAATTGGATGGCGATCTGCGTTGGCATGTCTGGCCGCAGTTGAGCATTCTGTCCGGCGGCATGTCGCTAAGTGCGCCTGGTTCGACGGCGCCGGTGGTCAGCGCGGAAAATATGCGGTTGGATGTGCAACTCTGGCCGTTGCTGTCTCACAAGCTGGCGATTAAGCAGATCATGCTGAAAGGGGCGGTCATCCGCTTGACGCCCGAAAGCGAGGCCAGAAAGCCCGGTAACGCGCCTATTGCGCCTGCGGGATCACCCGCTCCCACCGAAGGGCAAGGCTGGCGATTCGACATTGATCAACTGAAAATCGCGGATAGTCTGTTGGTGTTGCAGCGCAGTAACGGCGAACAGGTCAATGTACGCGACATCAATTTGCTGATGGAGCAGGATGGTAATCGTCAGGTCAGTATTACTCTGTCGAGCCGGATCAACCGCGATCAACGCGATGTGGCGCTCTCTCTGTCTGCGGATATGGATATGCAGCACTTCCCGCAGCAGGTTAACGCCGCTATACGCTCGCTGGACTATCAAATTCAGGGCGCGGGCATTCCCGAAGGCGGAATTAGCGGCAGCGGCAGTTTGCAGGCCAGCTATCAGCAAGATCCTGAAAAAATTACTGTCAGCCAATTGGCGCTGAGCGCCAATGAAAGCCAGCTAACGGGAAGCGGCAGCGCCACGTTGGGAGAGCGCCCCGATTATGTTCTGGATCTGAAGTCTGGCAAGCTGGATTTAGATGCACTGCTTGGCTTGAAAGCGACAGCGGATAAAAGCACGCCAGCGGTTCAGATTAAAGCGGGCAAGCCGGTGATTTCCAGCGATGCGCCGCCTGATGCGCAAAAGAGTTTACAGGAATTTAGCGCGCGCCTGTCGCTGCAAGCTGACACATTGGTTTACCGTGGGCTTGACATCAGCCAGTTCAATCTTCAGGCGACTAACCGGCAGGGCGTGCTCACGATTGCCGCACTTGACGGAAAGCTGGGGGAAGGACACTTCTCTGTGCCCGGTAAAATGGATAGCAATGCCACGCCCGCCATCACGCTGCAACCGGAGATCAAGAATGTGGCGCTATCGTCCTTGATGGCGGCATTTGACTTGCCTGAGACCGTAAGCGGCAGTTTGTCTCTTAATGGCCAGCTTAGCGGCAATGCCCTGACGCTGCCTGCGGTTACCCGTCAATGGCAAGGCGCAACGACGTTTAAAGTTAACAACATGCGTATGCATGGATTGAATATCCAGCAAATGGTGCAGATGGCCGTCGCGCGTAATAACGTGAATGTGCGAGGCCAGGAACGTTATGAACGTTATACCGAGGTGCGACAGTTGACGGGCAATGCCCAGCTTAATGCAGGCAAGCTACGGATCAGCGATCTGAACGGTATTTCTGAGTTGTTAACCGTAACCGGCGCGGGGCTGTTTGACCTCCCGGCGCAAACCTGCGATATCAACCTCGGCGTATTGATAACACAAGGTTGGCAGGGCGATGAGCAATTAGTCAAGGTGCTGCAAAACACGGCGATTCCTCTGCGGCTCTATGGCCCCTGGAACAACCTGAATTATCAGTTGCAGGTGGATCAGCTATTGCGTAAACGCTTGCAAAGCGAAATGAAAAAACGTTTAAACGAGTGGGCGGATAAAAACCAGCAAAGTCAGAAAGGTAAGGATCTGAAACAACTGCTCGATCGGCTGTAAGCAGTTGTTGCACTGATTATTCTTTGGTTAATGGCATTTTCAGCCAGCGGCGGATAGTCAATGTGATCAAACCAGTGCGGACTGGAATGGCGGGTGTTGGGCTGTGATGGTAAAACAGCAGGGGTACGACCAGCGGCAGGCTTTTATTACCTTGCGCCAGCTGCAACTGCATGGCGTTCAGGTAAAAACTCAGGTCAATCGCATGCGGTTGCAGCGGGTGGCGAAAGTTCGCGAAGCCGCATCAAAAATCCGTCCATCATCAAACTTCAAAGTCAGATGGAGGCTCGCTGAAAGGCGTAATCAGCACTTTCACAATACGATGACTTTCTACGGTGAGAATGGTGAATTGATAGCCATCAATTAACAGTTTGTCACCAGCTTGCAGGATACGCTGAGAGTGCTCCATCAATAGTCCGGCCAGCGTATAATATTCTCGCTTTCCATCCAGGGGGAGCGGAATGTACATGGTCAGATCTTCCAAAGGTAGATAGCCGTTCGCGATCCAACTGCCATCCTCATTTTGCTGAATATCATGACGGGCATCCACTTCCTCACCTTTCAGCGGCAGGTTACCGGCAATGGTTTCCATCACATCGCTTAGCGTCACAATCCCTTCGACCGAACCAAACTCGTCAGCGACAAATGCAAAATGAGTTTGTGCTTCCCTGAATTGATCAAGAGCCAGTAACAGAGAAAGCTGTTCGGGAAAAACCAGCGGCTGACGCAGCAAAATATGCAGATCAAACGGTTCATGACTTAGTTGCTGCTGTAACAGGTCTGTGACATTGACTATCCCCAGCAACTCATCCGATGTGCTGCTATCGACAATAACCAGTCGGGTATGCTGGCTGGTTTTTAATATCTGCGCTAATTCCTGTTGAGAGGTATTGAGCTCAATCGGGTCAATATCATGGCGGGACGTCATAATACTGCTGATGGTTCGCTGCGCCATACCAAGAACACGTTCGATCATGCGGCGCTCCTGCCGGTTAAAAATTTCCTGACCGGCATGCGCATTATCCGCAATCATTGATGACGTTTGGTTGTCCAGTTCTGCTTCATCATGATTTCCCCGCAAAATCCGCAGAACGACCTCGGCGGTGCGTTGGCGCAGGGGAATGGAAGAGGAAAGAAAGCGCCGACGGTTAAATTGCGAAACCTGATTCAACAACTCGATAAGCACTGAGAAACCAATAGCGGCGTAGAGATAGCCTTTGGGGATATGGTAGCCAAACGCATCCGCGACCAGGCTGAAACCAATCATCAGCAGAAAGCTCAGGCACAAGATAACAATGGTTGGATGCTCGCCGACAAAACGGGTCAATGGTTTGCTCGCCAGCAGCATCAGGAAGATAGCGATGGTTACCGCAGACATCATTACTAATAAGTGATCGGTCATGCCAACAGCGGTGATGACTGAATCGAGCGAGAAAATCGCATCCAGAACGACGATTTGCGCAACGACAGGCCAGAAACGCGCTCCCTTACGTTGCGTGTGCTGCTCCTGATCCTTGCCTTCCAACCGCTCGTTAAGTTCCATGGTTGCTTTGAATAACAGGAATACGCCGCCAATCAACATGATGACATCACGCGCACTGAATGAATGTCCTAGCAGCGTGAAGAGGGGAGTCGTCAGGGATACAAGCCAGGAAATCGACGACAATAAAAGCAGTCGCATCACCAGTGCCAGCAACAGACCCACAATCCTTGCTTTATCTCGTTGTTCTTTAGGTAGTTTTTCAGCAAGGATGGCGATAAAGATCAGATTATCAATGCCTAATACCAGTTCCAGCACAACCAGTGTTGCCAGACCTGCCCATATCGTTGGATCGGCGATCCACTCCATACTTATTATTTCACCTTTCTTAGCGAGAACATTTACCAGCGTATCAGGGACAACGAACATGAACCAGAGTTTATAAGGACATTCTGTAGCGGCGAACAACATGAGGATACATAAAAGGCTGCGCTACATTGTCAGTGTTTTGTCGGCGTTGTGCCGGATTTTAGTTAACAGGGGTTAAAAAATCAGAAAACGGCTATAAGTAAAATTTGCTACTAAATTGGCAAGACACCAGTGGCAGCATTTGAGTACAGCAGTGAGTAGCACATAGAGTAGCGCGCCCGCTCGTCATGCGAGATCAGCATTGCTCGACTGCGTTAAAGCTGGCATGCTTTGCTAGATTTTCATAAAAATGTACTGTTTTTATTCTTTAAGTTGATTTTTTGTCCTAATGGAGGATCGAATGTTATGGATACGCGTAGTCCTATTCCGAAAAAAAACCCTCCGACATCTTAATTCTTGTGATCTTCATCAAGTCACCAATACTATGAAAGCCGGGCAAAATCGATTTTGCCAAAAGTGTATTTTAACATTTTTACCGGCAACAATTGATTAACTATGGCCCATTGGGTCATACACCGACAAAAATCAGACAAAGAAAATTGTAACTTACGGATCCAAAGTCTAAACCACAGGATGGTGCTCCGTACTTTGACAGTACATTGGTAGCTACAAGCCAAGGGCGGTAGCGTGCCTGATGTCACAATTCATAACGGTTGATGATGGTGCAAACATGCAGGAATCCACGGTAATATTTTTAAGCGCGTTCGTCGCGTTATTCGTGGCAAGAACCGCGGCAGCCAAAGTGGGCTTGGTAGATAAGCCCAACATACGTAAAAATCATCAAGGCCATATTCCACTGGTTGGCGGCGTATCCATATACATGGCGCTGTGGGTACTTTATGTGCTACAGCCAGACTGGTTACCTGGTTTCTCCTTCTATATGATTTGTGCCACTACGTTACTGATCATCGGCGTATTGGACGACCGTTTTGACCTTCCCGTCTTACCCCGCATTGGATTTCAGACACTTGTCGCGGGATTAATGATGTATGCGGGCTTTTATCTGACCACATTAGGGAATGTACTCTTCGGCTACGAACTATTTTTAGGTAGTTTGTGCTATATCGTCACATTGTTTGCGGTATGGGGCGCTATCAATGCCTTTAATATGATCGATGGCATTGATGGCCTGCTAGGTGGACTGTCTTTTGTAACCCTTGGCGCACTGGTTGTCGTTTTCCACCTTGGCGGCAACAGTGACCTGGCCCGTTGGAGTTTGTGCTTGCTGGCGGCAACGCTACCTTATACGCTGTTGAACACCGGTATTTTTCTGGGGAAAAAATTCAAAGTCTTTATGGGCGATGCGGGGAGCACGCTGATCGGTTTCTCGGTGATCTGGTTATTAATTCTTGCCACGCAAGGGGAAAACAGTGTGATGCGCCCTGTTACGGCACTGTGGCTTATTGCTGTCCCGTTAATGGATATGGTGGCAGTAATGATACGCCGTCTCTCAAGAGGGAGTAACCCATTCAAAGCTGATCGCGAGCATCTGCACCACCTGTTGATTCGTGCCGGACTCACATCGCGTCAGACCCTTGCGGCAATTATTTTTATCGCGGTTTTATTTGCCGCAACAGGGATCATTTGCGAGCGTAATAGCGTAAGTGAGTCTATTATGTTAGGCGTATTTTTGATGGCGTTTGTTGGTTATCTGGGGACGATAACCCTGATGGTTCGAATGTCGGCATGGTTTCGTCGGCCTATCATCGTAAACAGACACTAGCATCGCTTGGCGGAGTGCCATGAGAAGGGGAATTACCCTTGTTTTATATGTTATATCTTGACTTCATCTGAATAGTTCTTCTCTATAATCATTGACTATTTTGTAGGGATTTGCGCAATTTTCAATTAAGAGCGATGGCATACACAGGATGATAAAGCACAAGTTAAAATTGTTACCGTTGGTGGTTTCAACCGTTCTGCTTAGTGGTTGTACCATCGTTCCCGGCAGTCATCTTTCCAGCAGTGGCAAAGAAGTTATCGAACAGCAAGATGCTGATTTTGATATTAATAAGCTGGTCAATATTTACCCGATGACGCCTTATCTGGTGGAAAAAATGCGTTCCAGGCCGTTGGTGGCGCAAAATAATCCGGCGCTGGAAAGCGAGCTGCAAGGCTACGAATATCGCATCGGTATTGGCGATGTCATCATGGTTACCGTGTGGGATCACCCGGAACTAACCACGCCAGCAGGGACGTATCGTACCGCGGCGGATACTGGCAACTGGGTACATTCCGACGGCACCATCTTCTACCCCTATATCGGTAAGGTTAAAGTGGCCGATAAAACGGTGACCGAGGTTCGTGATGAGATTATGGGCCGCCTGGCTCAATACATTGAATCGCCACAGGTTGATGTCAGTATCGCCGCTTTCCGTTCGCAGAAAGCCTATGTGACAGGCGAAGTCGCGACCTCCGGGCAGCAGGCGATAACTAACGTGCCGCTGACTATCCTGGATGCGATCAACAAAGCGGGCGGCCTGACTGAAAATGCCGACTGGCGCAACGTAGTGTTAACCCATGATGGCAAAGAACAGCGCATCTCCCTACAGGCGCTGATGCAAAATGGCGACCTGTCGCAGAACCGCCTGCTCTACCCTGGCGATATCCTCTATATCCCCCGCAACGATGACCTGAAAGTATTCGTGATGGGCGAAGTGAAGAAACAAAGCACCCTGAAAATGGACCGCAGCGGCATGACGCTGACTGAAGCGCTAGGCAATGCTGAAGGTATCGACCAGAGCTATTCTGATGCCACTGGTGTTTTTGTCATTCGGTCATTAAGGGGAACGCAAGGGCCGAAATTGGCTAATATCTACCAGCTTAATGCCCAGGATGCGACCGCAATGGTGATGGGTACCGAGTTCCAGCTCCAGCCTTACGATATCGTCTATGTGACTACTGCGCCGATTGTTCGCTGGAACCGGGTTATCAGCCAACTGGTGCCGACCATTTCCGGCTTTAATGATTTGACCGAAGGCTCATTGCGTGTTCGTAACTGGCCGTAGAGATAACGATGTTTGATTCTATTTTAGTTGTTTGCGTAGGCAATATTTGCCGCTCCCCAACCGGGGAGCGATTGTTAAAGCAGGTATTGCCTGCTAAACGGATTGCTTCGGCGGGGCTGGGCGCGTTGGTGGGCAAACCCGCCGATAGTACCGCCGCTGAGGTGGCGGGTGAACATGGTCTTTCTCTGGAAGGACACAGCGCGCAGCAGTTGACCTCTTCTTTATGCCGTCAGTACGATCTGATTTTAGTGATGGAAAAAGGGCATATTGATGCGGTGGGCAAAATTGCCCCGGAAGTACGTGGGAAAACTATGCTGTTCGGGCACTGGTTGAATCAGCAGGAAATTGCCGATCCTTACCGCAAAAGCCGCGAAGCGTTTGAATTCGTTTACTCACAACTCGAGCAATCGGCCCAGAAATGGGTGCATGCATTGAGCCGTTAACCAGTCAGGGAAACCCATGGCAGAGAAAATTTCAGTGAAAGCATCTGAAACAGCGTCAGATGAGATTGATTTGGGACGTTTGTTAGGAACGTTGCTGGATAATAGATGGTTGATTATTGGTGTTACTGCCGTATTTGCCATTATTGGTGTCTTATATGCCACATTAGCTACGCCAGTTTATAAGGCTGATGCGTTAATTCAGGTTGAACAGAATACCGGCAATAAGTTATTAAGCGATATCTCCAGCATGTTGCCGGACGCCAAACCGCAATCGGCGGCGGAAATTGAGCTGATAAAATCCCGAATGGTGATTGGTAAGACCATTCGTGATCTATCATTGGACACGGTGGTTGAGCAAAAATATTTCCCGGTGTTTGGCAAAGGCTTAGCCAGAGTTTTGAAGCAAGAACCAGGAGAAATTGCCGTTTCTCGTCTTGATGTACCGGATTCCTGGCAGGATGAAAAAATTGAGCTAACGGTATTAAGTCCTACAAATTATCGAATTGTGGCCGGCGATATTGTTAATTTTACCGGTACAGTAGGTAAGTTAGAAAGTAATAATGGCTTGACACTATTAGTAAGTGATATTGTTGCCCCTGAAGGAACCATTTTTCGCTTAAAAAAACTTAATGAGTTAACTGCGATTAATGAGCTATTAAGTGATTTCACGGTTGCTGATACTGGTAAAGATACCGGGGTTTTGCAGTTAAGTCTGGAAGGAGAAAACCCGGGAAGTATTAGTAAAATTTTAAATAGTATCAGTCAAAATTATTTACAACAAAATGTTGAGCGGAAATCAGAAGAAGCTGGTAAGAGTCTGGAGTTTTTAAAAGAGCAATTACCCAATGTGCGTGATTCCTTGAATGAGGCGGAAAACAAGCTCAATCAGTATCGCCAGCAGAATGAATCGGTCGATCTTTCTCTGGAAGCGAAATCAGTGCTGGATACTATGGTTTCGGTTGAGTCTCAATTAAATGAGCTGACCTTTAAAGAGGCGGAAATATCCAAACTGTATACCAAAGAACACCCTGCTTATCGTGCGCTTATGGAGAAACGCGTAACGTTGGAACAAGAACGAAATAAGCTGAATAAGCGCGTCGGTGGTATGCCTAAAACTCAGCAGGAAATACTGCGCCTTACGCGTGATGTACAGGCCGGACAAGAAGTTTATATGCAGTTGCTGAATAAGCAGCAGGAACTAAGCATTAATAAAGCCAGTACCGTGGGTAATGTTCGCATTATTGACCCTGCGGCAACTCAGTTGGAACCTGTTAAGCCGAAGAAAACATTAATCGTATTATTGGCTTTGATTGTTGGTGGTCTACTTTCTACTGCGTTCGTAGTTATTAAAACTATGCTCCATAAAGGTATTGAAAGTCCGGAACAACTGGAAGAACTGGGTATCAATGTATATGCCAGCGTACCGCTTTCGGAATGGCAGCAGAAAAAAGATCGGGAATTATTCACGCGTAATAAGAATAGTAATACTCGATCTAATGAATTACTTGCTACCGGTAACCCAACCGATTTAGCTATTGAAGCTATCAGAAGCTTACGCACTAGTTTGCATTTCGCCATGATGGAAGCTAAAAATAATGTGCTGATGATCTCCGGTGCCAGTCCAGCAATTGGTAAAACTTTTGTCAGTGCCAACCTGGGGGCGGTGATTGCCCAATCAGGGAAAAAAGTGCTTATCGTTGACTGCGATATGCGTAAAGGTTATGCCCATGAGTTGATGGGAACCGATAGCAGCAACGGATTATCCGATGTTTTATCAGGGCAAATCGTAGCGGGAAAAGCAATAAGAAAAACTGCAGTGGAGAATATGGACTTTATTCCCAGAGGGCAGATTCCCCCCAATCCTTCAGAACTATTAATGCATAGTCATTTCTCTGAATTTATTGATTGGGCCTCACAGCATTATGAGATTGTGCTGCTGGATACCCCGCCGATTCTAGCTGTAACCGATGCGGCGATAATCAGCAGACATGCAGGAACCTCACTGCTGGTAGCTCGTTTTGAGATGAATACCTTAAAAGAGATTGAGGTCAGTATTCGGCGCTTTGAGCAAAATGGCGCGAAGATTAAAGGTATTATATTGAATGCGGTTGTAAAAAGAGCAGCTAGCTATTATACATATGGCTATCATTACTATGGCTATTCTTATTCAGATAAGAACAATTCTTGATACTATATTTGTGCCAACTGAGTTATCCGTTGGCACTATCATTTTTGAAGAAAGAATTTGAATGGAGTAGGTTTTGAGTAATTCTGTCGGAAATAAATGGTATATTGATTTTCTAAAATTAATTATTAATTCATTAGCAACCCAGCTAACTCAGTATATATTTAGCGGTGGAAAATGAAAGAAATAGAACATAGAGGAATGATTAGAATAATATATCTATCAATCATTCTCTTTGCATTTACAAGTATTTTTAGTTTGATATCTGTCAAAACAGATAATCAATTAATGAAGTTATGGAAGGAAATACTAATAATCATTTTTTATGGAATTAGTATTTTTTTCTTGCTTAAAAGACGGTTTTTTTTAAAAAAACAGTTATTCATAGCAGTTTTTTTACCATTCGGGGTCGTTTTTTTATATCTCATTACTTCTCTTGACGATAATTTTGTTTTAGTTTTGTATCAACTAAAAAATGATATAATTCCTTTTTTATTTATTTTTGGGGTTTTTTGTTTTATCTATACTCAATCTGCCTCAGAAGTATTTTATGAAAGAATATGCAAAATATTTATTGTATTAGGAAGTATTAATTTTATTGCAATTATTATTCAAAGAATATTTACTTCATGGTTTTTGATTGCATTGCAAATAGATGATTTAAATAATCAGTCGGGAAAATCCGGATTACGATTAGATAATACGAGTGATGGTCTTCGAGCGATGGGGACGATGACTAGTTTTATTAATTCCGGTACATTAATGATATTGAGTTTGTTTATTTTGATGGAGTCAGGTGTTTTTCGTAAAAAGACGAAAATCATACTAGCGCCAATTTTTATCTTTGGGGCTATAGCTACCACATATAAAACAGCAATAATCACTTTATTACTTTATATTCCTTTAAAGTTGCTATTGGTTTTTATTCGCTCACAATTTTTGAAAAAAATAATTATATTTATCTATACTATTATTTGCTTTACTGTAATGGCCTTTTTATTTAACAGTAACTATTTATATGATCGATTAAAAGATACATCATTACGTGATGCAGTCTATAGCTCAGTCTATATTAGAGTGTTACAACATGATGATATATTAAATGATGTTTATAATCATTCGCCGTTAACCGGGGTTGGTGTCGGTGTTCATGGAACGCAAGGGCCACCACAATTAAAATATAATAGCAAAGCATTAGATAGCACTTATGTTAATATATTAAGTAATTATGGTATCTTGGGGTTAATTGTTTATATTCTTATATTCGTTGTCATTTTTATGAAAATTGTCATGTACGATGGATTAGGTGGCCTGCTTACATCCTTTATCCTATTTTTTCATTTAGGAGTAGAGTTTTTTGCTAATAATCTTTTAATGAATTTCCCATTAAATGTTTATTTTTCAATATTTATTTTTATTTCTTTGTTTTTTAAAGAAAGACAATTAACTAAGTCTTGTTAGACATTATTTCTTGCACATAAAGTAGGACGTTTTATTTGATGATTCCTAAAATAATCCATTATTGCTGGTTTGGTGGTAAAGAAAAACCACAAAAAATAGCTAATTTCGTTAAATCTTTTGATAAATTAAAGAAGGATGGTTATCAAATTATTGAATGGAATGAGAATAATTTTGATGTATACAGAAATAGCTATTTATCGAAAGCATATAATAATAAAAAATGGGCCCATGTATCAGATTTCGTCAGGTTAGATGTTCTTGAAAATTATGGTGGAATCTATCTTGATACAGATGTGGAAATAGTTAAAAACTTTGATAGCTTACTTTATTTGGATCTGTTTATTGGATTTATGTGGGATTGTAACTTGGGAACTGCTGTTATAGGAGCATCAAAGGGAAATGAACATATTAAGGCGATGAAGAATTTTTACCTGCAAGGTGAGATATCTTTTAATTCACCTAATAATGATTTACTGACACGATATTTTTTGGATAAATTTGATGATTTTAAATTAAATGGTAAAGAACAAGTTTTAGACGAGCGCATTAAAATTTTTGAAAAAAATGTATTTGAGCATCCATCATTATTTAAGTCTAAGAATTATACTATCCATCATTTTACTCAGAGTTGGAAATCAAATGGAAAAATTAAGACAATAATTAAGAGGATTGTAGTATCAGTTATTGGATTATATTTTTATAGAAAATATATATGTCGAAAATCACTAAGCGTATCCCCATTTTTTTCTAAATACAAACAAGATATAAACTCTAAATAGCAAGCCATAAATGCATATTCCTTGAGGCTTATTATAGAATGTTTTTATATATATAAATTAAGAGCTTTAACTGTATATAAAAATATATTGATTGCAATCTTGTATCGAATGAAGTTTTTTATGCTGAATATTCAGCATGGGAATATTTTTATGAAGAAGTACGTCATAAATACATGTTGGGTGCTTGCTGAAAAAATAATAAGATTGTCAGTTGTCTTCTTGTTTTTCTCTCTTGTTTCCCAAAAACTCACTATATATGATTTTGGGATGTTTTCTCTATCTCAAACAATAATGTCGCTTCTGATTGGTGTTGTATCTTTTGGATTTGATAACGTTCTTATTAAAGAGTTTTCAATATCTAAAAAAACAAATGAAATCTTTTCCACATCTATCTTTTTTAGATTTGCTTTATCATTATTAGTGATTTCCGGCTTTTCAGTTTTTTTAATATACAGTGAATATCAAGCTATATATAAATATGTATTTATTATATCTTCATTAAGTATAATATTCCAGGTTCAAACTATTTATTATTCTTATTATCAGGCTATATCAAAATCATCTGTAATAACTAAAACTAGTATAATAGCACTTTTAATATCATCAATTATAAAAATAAGCTTTATTTATTATGAATTGGGTATTTTCTACTATGCATTGTCATTCTTTTTGGACTATCTTTTCTCATTTTTGTTGATATATATAGTTTCTAAAAAAGAAGGCATTTTATTAAAAATAAAATTTTTTGATATTTTAATTCTAAAAAATTTGCTAAAGCAATCATTCCCTATTTTTATTTCAACATTGATTGTTATGATCTATACGCGTATAGATCAGTTTATGATAGCAAAAATGTTAGGAGTTGAAGAAGTCGCCAAATTTAATGTTGCAGTACGAATTTCTGATGCTTATATGTTTATACCTATGGCAATTGCTGCATCATTCTTCCCGATGGTTGCCAATAATTGTGATAAAAAGAATATACAGCAATATTTTCACGTGACTCATTTTTTTACTTTTTTTTCGGGTGCTTTTGTGGTTTGTTTGACACCATGGATGATTAGTTATTTCTTCGGAGAACGATATTACGATGCTATTCATGTTATTTATATTATTGTAATTGCAAATGTGATTTCTTCTCTAGGGACCGTAAGTAGTAATATACTGATTATCAGAAATATAGCATACTTAAGAGTATATCGTGCACTTTATGGACTTGGTATTAATGTGATTTTGAACATTATATTTATACCTAAGTATGGAATTATCGGTGCAGCATATTCATCATTAATCAGTCAAATTGTTGCTGCGTGGATAAGTAATTTATTCTCTAAGAAGACAAGAGATTGTTTTTATTTTCAGTTTTTTTCGATCGTCACTTTTGGTATGCCATGTCTTAAGGGGGTATTTAAAACGATGAAAGGTGAAGCGGGCAACTAGTCAGTTCAATCTCAAGGTTTTCAACTATTTTTTTGGTTATAAATATGAAAAATGTTCTTTTTATTATTCCTTTTTTGGGTCGAACAGGTGCGGAAAGAGTTATTCTAAATTTGATAAATAATATTGACAGAGTTAAATACAAGCCACACCTATTATTATATTCTGATATTGAGGAAAGAAACTCTTTAATATCACAGCTAAATTCTAATGTTCCTGTTTTTTATTTAAATGTGAAAGGTAGAGCTAGATATAATTTACACAGGATAATATACGGCATCAGAAAATGCTGTTTTGAAAATAACATAGATACCTTGCTAATTAGTGATGGCACTGCGAATGCTTTTCTTTCTCCATTTTTGTTTTTAATGGGAAGAAAAGTAAAAAAAATAGCACGAGAATCAAATTTACCTAGTCTATATGAGAGAAATTCTATTGCTAGACTATTATATGGTTATTTTTATAAAAATTATGACTCTATAATAGTACAAAGTAATGATATGATGTCAGACCTCGTTTTGAAAATGAAAGTACCAAAAGACAAAATTGTAAAAATTAATAATCCACTTGATTATCTTAAAATTCAAAAAATGTCTTTGCAGCAAGCTGATTTCTCTTTTCCTAAGGATAAAATAAATTTATTGACTATCGGACGTTTAACATATCAGAAGGGGTATGATTTACTTTTAACTTCATTCTCAAATATAAAGAACGATAATTACCATTTAACTATTATAGGTACAGGCGAAGATAAATCTGATTTGTTAAAGATGACAAATGATTTGCAGTTATCCGACAAGGTAACTTTCATACCATCAACAGATAATCCATACGCAATAATGAAGCAAGCTGATGTTTTTATTTCTAGTTCACGATGGGAAGGCTATCCAAATGTTGTCATAGAGTCTTTAGCTTGTGGAACACCTGTACTTGCTAATAATTATCCTGGTGGTATTAATGAAATAATAGATGGCACTAACGGCGTAATATGCTCTTTAACTGATGAACTTTTTGACGGATTAGAAAAGATAAAAGAAATAAAAAATGTTAATTTTGATAAAAATAAAATATTAGATATATATAGAGAGTATGAGTCATTATATTAAATGAAATTTTATTAATGCTGATGACCAATGTAATAAAAGTCATGTGTGTTTTAAATATTATTGATAGAAAGTGGATTGTATCGAGTTTATATTATCCTTGAAGTTATTAATTTATAGGTGAAAAGCAAATGCGCTATTTATCTGTTATTTTTTTTTATTTATCCACATTAATAATTAACCCTATGATTGCCAACGCCACCGAATTTGAAATTGGAGTTGGTACTCACATTGCTAACTATCCAGAAAATCCAGAAAAATATATCAAGCTAATGGAAAATTATGGCTTTTCTTCATTTCGTGATGGTTTTTCATGGAATGCTGTTGAGAGGGAGAAGGGAAATCTATCTATTTCTGAAAAAATTGCAGGATTAGATAGTATATTTTCCAATGGAAGGGAAAAAATTAATGTCCTGTTTGTATTAGGGTATGGTAACAAATTTTATACAAGTAACGGATATCCAAGAAACCAAAAAGAGGTAGATGAATTCTTGAAATATGTTTCATGGGTTTCTAAAAAATATAAAGGCAAAATAAAATATTATGAAATCTGGAATGAATGGCTTCTGGGTACAGGTGTGGATGTAGAAAAAAAAAGATCAATCCCATCTAATGATATTTTTATGTATTTAGTTAAACGCACCTCTGAGGAAATAAGAAAAAATGATCCTGATGCTATCTTAATGACAGGTTCTATAAATCCATTGAAACCTGCGGAGGTTGACTGGATACTTGAACTTATAAAGAAAGGATTACTTGAGTACGTAGATGGGATATCCATCCATCCTTATTCATTTAATCATCCAAATAGAAGTTTTCATAATCCAGAAAATAACATTAAATATATTGATGATTTTGAGAGTAAAATAAAATCTATCACAGGAAAAAATGTAAACTTATATATTACAGAGATGGGCTATCCAACCAGTGTATTAGCTGGAGGCGTTAAACAAAGTCAGGCTGCTCAAGATGTCATAAAATATACTCTATTGGTAAAGTCAAGAGACTTTATTAAAGGGATTTGGTGGTATGATCTGATTGATGATGGGAATGATTTATTTAACAGAGAGCATTGGTTTGGTTTATTTACTCAACATGCTGAACCGAAAGAATCTGCGATACTATTAAAAAAGCTATTATCGTTAATAAAAAATAAAAACGTAATTGTTAAAGACACTTCTGATAAAGAATATCACATCGGCATTAATGATAATAATGAATTAATAAAAATTAAGTGGAATATGGGTAAGAATTATTCATTTGATGAATGGTACCAAAAAGTAAATACCCCCGATAATGTACGATCAATTGGTAATGGTGAATGATAATAGGAGGAAAAATGCGCAATTTAATAAGAGGGGTTTATTTATTGTTTGTGAAGTTTTTTAAAATCATTTACTGTATGGTTTATTTTAATGATGGACGAATTGCATTATATAATGAACTGACTATAGGTTTAAGAACGTTATGTAAGTGTAGAACTACATTACCTCATCCATTTGGTATCGTTATCGGGAAAGGCGTTGTCCTCGGATATGATTGTCGTGTTTATCAGGGGGTCACAATAGGCTCTAAGTTTAAAGATGGCCTAAGTTATCCTATAATCGGGAATAATGTCACTATTTATGCTAATAGCGTTATTGTTGGAAATGTGAAAATTGGAGATAATGTAATTATTGGCGCTTCGACTCTAGTGATAAAAGATATTCCGGCTAATAGTGTTGTAATAGGAAATCCGGCAAGAATTATAGAAAAATAATATAAGATTTATCTTTGTTATATAAGCGTTATTAGAAGATTAATCTGCTAATTATGATAAATATACTTTAGATGTTTATTATTATTTGTTGTTAATTATAATGGATAACATGGGAAGGTTTTTATAGTGATATATATTAATGGTCGTTTTATGACGCAACATGTCACTGGGGTGCAACGTTTTGCTGAAGAGATAAGTTCCCAGCTGGTTGAACTTAGGGATGACCTTATTTTTTTGGTCCCAGAGAATGACTTTTTAAATAAACGTAAATATAATAAAGGTTTTAATATTGAAGTTGTTCCCGGTTTGAAAGGTCATCTTTGGGAACAAATTTCTTTACCTTTATATCTGAAAAGGAAGGGGAAACCTCTTCTTATAAATTTATGTAATACAGCGCCAGCCTTTTACAAAAATCAAATAGCAACACATCATGATATAACCTATGTTAGATATCCTGAGAGTTTTTCTTTTTCATTTAGACTCTTCTATCGTATTCTATCACCAATAATGATTAAAAATAGTAGAGATTTAATCACTGTTAGTGAATTTTCAAAGAAAGAGATTTCGTCTTATTATAAATGTGATCCTAACAAAATTCATGTTATAAATAATGCAGTAAGTAATTTATTTAACCAAGAAAAATCTGTGCAGTCTAATTTATTGACCGAAGAGTATGCGCTCACTGTATCATCACCGAACTATCATAAAAATTTTCATGGCTTAATTGAGTCTTTTTTGAGTGCTAATTTAAATCTGAAACTAAAAATAATAGGCAGTAATTCGGGTAATTTTGCTAAGATTCTAACAGGCGGTGATGGCGATGAACGTATAGAGTTTCTAGGTCGTGTGGATGATACGACGTTAGTTAACTTATATAAAAATGCTAAGTTTTTTGTTTTCCCTTCTTTTTATGAAGGGTTTGGAATTCCTCCTCTTGAGGCACAAGCATGTGGATGTCCCGTTATATCTTCAAATCGCGCTTCATTACCGGAAGTTTTAGGTGATAGTGTTCTTTATTTTGAACCAGATTCTAAGGAAGATATAATCTCAGCTCTAAATATGGCTAATAATGATGATGATTTGAGGAATACACTAAAGATATTAGGTTGTAATAATATTCTTCGGTTTTCTTGGATGAGTTCTGCTGAAAAATTAAATACATTACTACCAAAAAAATATGAGAGTTGATTTTGGAATGTTATCCCCATTAATGGGAATAATATGTTCAATGTGATTGTTATTATATATTGAGGGTAATTATGATACTTCCTGTAATCATGGCTGGCGGTACCGGTAGTCGATTATGGCCTATGTCACGTGAGTTATATCCTAAACAATTTTTGAGATTGAGTAGTGAGCGGTCCATGTTACAAGACACGATCTTACGTCTCAATGGACTGGATATTTTGAACCCATTAATCATCTGCAATGAAGAGCATCGTTTTATTGTAGCTGAACAGCTACGTCAAATTGGACATCTTTCCAATAATATTATTCTTGAGCCAGTAGGACGCAATACAGCCCCAGCAGTTGCATTAGCTGCATTGAATGCAACATCAAATGATGATGATCCTTTATTATTGGTATTAGCCGCTGACCATGTTATCGAAGATATTTCTATATTTCATCAGGCAATTCAATCATCAATTCCCTTTGCTGAACAAGGAAAATTAGTAACATTTGGCATTGTGCCAACAAGTCCCGAGACTGGTTATGGGTATATTCAAAGAGGAATTCAAGAAGAAAATGGAAATTCATCTGCATTTCGTGTGCAACGCTTTGTAGAAAAACCCAATTTATCAACTGCTCGGCAATATGTTGAAAGTGGAGAGTATTATTGGAATAGCGGTATGTTTTTATTTAGAGCAAAGAGTTTTTTATCTGAGCTAAATACATATCGACCTGATATTTTTGAAGCCTGTCAGAGATCTATTGAGCAGCCAATAAAAGATGAACAACAAGATTTTATTCGTGTTAATAAAGAATGTTTTAAAATGTGTCCCAGTGAGTCTATAGATTATGCAGTAATGGAGAAGACCTGCAATACGATGGTTGTTCCTCTAGATGCTGGATGGAATGATGTTGGATCATGGTCTGCTCTTTGGGAAGTATCGGATAAAGATCAGGATGGTAATGCCGTTAATGGTGACGTCTTTTTACTTAATGTCAATAACAGTTATATCAATACAGATGAGAAACTTATTGCTGCTATTGGTGTAAAAAATCTAGTAATAGTGAATACCAAAGATGCTGTTCTTGTTATTGATAAGTCCCATGTACAGGATGTGAAGTCTGTCGTCGAGTTTTTGAAAAAAAATAAACGAAGTGAATACAAGTGTCACCGTGAATCTTACCGACCATGGGGACGTAGCGATACTGTTGTCAATACACCTCACTATAATGTTAATCACATTACTGTAAAGCCTGGTGGGAAATTTTCTTTGCAGATGCATCATCATCGTGCTGAGCATTGGGTTGTTTTGTCAGGTACAGCTCAAGTTATATTAGATGAAAAAACTTACCTACTCACAGAAAATCAATCGACATTTATTCCAATAGGTATGTCACATATGCTGGAGAATCCAGGAAAAATTCCTTTGGAACTACTTGAGATTCAGTCGGGTTCTTATCTTGGTGAGGATGATATTATTCGTATCAAAGATCATTATGGTCGTGTTTAATTTTATCGAATAGGATATATCTGTGAAATTAACTTGTTTTAAAGCTTATGATATTCGCGGCAGACTTAGTGAAGAGTTAAATGATGATATCGCTTATCGAATTGGTCGTGCATATGGCGAATACCTTAAACCTAAAAAAATGGTTTTGGGGAGCGATGTTCGTCTGACAAGTGAATCACTTAAGTTATCATTAGCAAAGGGCTTACAAGATGCAGGTACAGATGTACTTGATATTGGATTATCTGGTACAGAAGAAATCTATTTTGCTACTTCTTACCTGCAAGTTGATGGTGGGATTGAGGTAACTGCTAGCCATAATCCTATGGATTATAACGGAATGAAACTTGTTCGAGAGGAATCTAAACCAATTAGTGGCGATACAGGATTGAGAGATATCCAGTGTTTAGCTGAGAAAAATAAATTTCCTCCGGTTACAAATACTGAAATACGAGGGACTTATAAGAAAGTTTCTGTGATTGAGCCTTATGTAGATAAACTAATGAGTTTTATCGATATCAATAATTTTAATCGGCCACTTAGATTAGTTATAAATTCTGGTAATGGCGCAGGTGGACATGTAATCGATGAAATAGAGCAACGCATGTTAAGTGCCGGTGTACCTATTGAACTGATAAAAGTGCATCATAATCCTGATGGAAATTTCCCTAATGGAATACCTAATCCTTTACTACCGGAATGTCGTCAAGATACTACGGATGCTGTAATTGCTCATAAAGCAGATATGGGGATCGCATTTGATGGCGATTTCGATCGCTGTTTTTTATTTGATGAAAAAGGAAGCTTCATCGAAGGATATTACATTGTTGGTCTATTAGCGGAAGCTTTCCTTGAGAAGTATCCCGGTTCTAAGATTATTCATGATCCTCGTTTGAGTTGGAATACGGTTGATATTGTCACACATTCGGGTGGTATCCCAATTATGTCTAAAACCGGGCATGCATTTATCAAGGAAAGAATGCGTAAGGAAGATGCTATTTATGGTGGTGAAATGAGCGCTCATCACTATTTTCGGGATTTTGCTTACTGTGATAGTGGTATGATTCCCTGGCTGCTTGTTGCCGAGTTACTTTGCATTAAAGGTAAGTCTTTGGGAGAACTAGTCAATGACCGTGTTGAGATTTATCCGTCCTCAGGGGAAATAAATAGCGTGCTAGACAATCCTAATGAGGCGATTGCAAGGGTATTATCTGCATACCAAGAAGATGCTTTATTTATCGATTATACAGATGGAATTAGTATTGAGTATCCCGAATGGCGCTTTAATCTTCGTAGCTCAAATACTGAGCCAGTAGTTCGCTTGAATGTTGAATCGAGAAATAATATAGTTTTGATGCAAGAAAAAACTAAAGAAATATTAAAGTTGTTAAATCAATAAAAGAATTGCGCAGTATTTACTGCGCAATTTATCTAACATTTATAATGTCTCGTATACTCAACGGCCTAATACTACATAGATGGTTTAGCTATGACACCTCGAAATAATAGGGTTCGCTCTAAAACTAACGCATCGTTGATTTCTATAGCGCAGCGTTTTTCAGATATTTTTATTATGTTTTCAGGCCTGTATTTTTTATGCCTGATTAATGAACAGCAATTTATTTATAATTATATGCTAGTAGCATTGGTTTCTCTGGTTGTTTTTCAAATGATTGGTGGAATAACGGATTTTTATAGATCTTGGCGAGGAGTTAAACTCTCAACAGAGTTTAATCTTATTTTTCGAAATTGGACATTGAGTATAGTCTTTACTGCAGGGATTGTTTCATTTTTACCAACTTTAAAAGTTAGTTTTACCCTTTTTATTCAGTGGTATATAGTGGTATGTGTTGGAATAATCCTTTGTCGATTGGCTATCCGATTCAGTGCCGGTGTCCTCAGACGAATGGGGTATAACCCCAGAAAAGTTGCTATAGTAGGATCCTTGCCTGCAGGGTTAAATTTGGCTCGTAGTTTTAACGAGGAGCCTTGGCTAGGATTCGTTGTTGAGGGGGTCTACGATGATCGTCCCTTATCAATAGATAGTGGAATTCGCTATGTCGGAAATTTTAATGACTTGATTGATGATGCCCGTCAGGGGAAATTAGATCGTATATACATTGCTATGAGTATGGGGGATGAAGAAAAGATAAAATATGTAGTAAAAAATCTTACAAATACAACCTGCTCGGTAATGCTAATTCCAGATGTTTTTACATTTAATATTCTTCAATCTCGTACCGAAGAAGTTAACGGTGTCCCAGTCGTGCCTTTATTTGATACGCCTATGAGTGGTATTAATATGCTCTTTAAGCGTTTAGAAGATATAGTTTTTTCCACTCTTATACTTATCTTGATTTCACCATTATTACTTTTGATTAGCTGTGTTATAAAGTTTAGTTCTCCTGGACCCGTGATTTTTCGACAAACACGTTATGGAATGGATGGGAAACCAATCCAAGTCTGGAAGTTTCGTTCTATGACGGTGATGGAGAATGATGGGTTTGTTAAACAGGCTACGAAAAATGATGTGCGCATTACTCGTGTTGGCCGCTTTCTACGGCGCACTTCTCTTGATGAGCTACCTCAATTCTTTAATGTGTTATTTGGTCATATGTCAATTGTTGGGCCTCGACCACATGCTGTTGCACATAATGAGCAGTATAGAGATTTGATTGAAGGGTATATGTTGCGTCACAAAATGAAACCGGGAATTACTGGTTGGGCTCAGATTAATGGTTGGCGCGGAGAAACAGATACACTGGAAAAAATGCAAAAAAGAGTTGAATATGATCTTGAATATATTAGAGAGTGGAGTATTTGGTTTGATATTAAAATAATTTTTTTAACTGTTTTTAAAGGCTTTGTGAGCGAAACTGCTTATTAAGTATTATAAGCCTTATAAATATATTATCAATATTTTAGATTGTTGATTATTAGTGTTTATGATTTTATACTTAAATTAATAACAGGTGTCGTCCAAGAGAATATCATGGTGAAAAACGTTAATATCGGTATTGTTGCTGATTGGCTGGTAACTTATGCAGGTGCTGAGAGAGTTATAAAAGATTTATTGAATATATATCCAGAGTCAGAGCTTTACGCAGTAGTAGACTATCTTTCTGATGATGCAAGAGGTTTATTCCATGACAAAAGGGCAATAACAACTTTTATTCAACGTCTGCCTGGTGCTAAAGCGCATTATCAAAAATATTTACCTCTAATGCCATTAGCTATTGAACAGCTTGATGTTTCACAACATGATATTATTATTTCTAGTAGTCATGCTGTCGCTAAGGGAGTCTTGACAGGACCAGATCAGTTACATATTAGCTATATTCACTCTCCAATTCGTTATGCTTGGGATTTACAGCATCAATACTTAAGAGAAACAGGGCTAGATAAAGGAATAAAAGGGAAATTAGCACGATTACTATTGCATAAAATCAGAATCTGGGATTACCGTACTGCACATGGAGTAGACCATTTCATTGCTAATTCTAATTTTATTGCGCGTAGAATAAAAAAAGTATATGGACGGGATGCGGATACAATATATCCACCTGTTGATATAGATAGATTTACATTTCAAGATAAAAAAGATGATTTTTATTTTACCGCATCAAGATTGGTTCCTTATAAAAGAATGGATTTGATTGTTGAAGCCTTTAGCTATATGCCTGATAGAAAATTAGTGGTTATTGGCGATGGCTCAGAAATGAAAAAAGTGAAATCAAAAGCATCAAAGAATATAGAAATATTAGGCTATCAACCTAATAGTATTATGCTGGAATATATGCAAAAAGCTAAAGCATTTGTTTTTGCTGCTGAAGAAGATTTTGGTATTACTCCCGTAGAAGCTCAAGCATGTGGAACGCCAGTGATTGCTTTTGGTAAAGGAGGTGCCTTGGAGACAGTTAGACCTTTTGGGGTAGATAAAGCAACGGGAATTTTTTTTGAGAAGCAAGATGTCGCATCAATTATATCTGCGGTTGAGAAATTTGAAAGTATACATTTACAAATAAACCCAAATCATTGTCGAGAGAATGCATTGCGATTTTCTTCTGAGCGATTTTGTAAAGAGATGTGTGATTATATTGATGGGAAGTGGAACGAATTTAATGATAGAAAAATGATAGTGTATTAAATTAATTTTCCACTTCCATACTATTTAACATCTCTATGATATGTGTCGTGTTTGAGAAATGACAATGTTTTCTGTCTAATATTAAGTATGAGAGCTATCTAATGAAATATCTTGTTACCGGTGCGGCCGGTTTTATCGGTTTTTATGTTTGCCAGTCATTATGCTCAAGTGGCCATGATGTTGTAGGTGTGGATAACCTTAATGACTATTACACCGTATCGCTTAAAGAAGCGCGTTTGGCTCAACTGGTTGCTCTGAGCAATTTCCATTTTAAGAAGTTGGACATTTCTGATACATCTGCGATGAATGAGTTGTTTGCTTCTGAAAATTTTGACCGAGTAATCCATCTGGCAGCACAGGCTGGAGTTCGTTACTCGCTAGAGAACCCGATGGCCTATGCCCAGAGTAATCTTATGGGATATGTGAATGTACTTGAAGGGTGTCGCCATCATAAGGTAGAGCATCTTGTCTACGCTTCGTCCAGTTCAGTATATGGGCTTAACAACAAGACTCCATTCTCTACCGAAGATAGTGTAGATCATCCAGTGTCGTTGTATGCTGCTACCAAGAAATCTAATGAACTTATGGCCCATGCCTATTCGCATTTGTATGGTTTACCCACAACAGGCCTACGTTTCTTTACTGTGTATGGTCCTTGGGGGCGTCCAGATATGGCTCTATTCAAATTTACGAAAAATATCCTTAGTGGTAAGCCTATTGATATTTACAATCATGGAGACATGCGACGCGACTTTACTTATATCAGTGATATAGTGGAGGGAGTGGTGCGTGTCGCTGATGTTGTGCCTCAGGCTAACTCGTCATGGAGAGTTGAGACGGGTTCTCCAGCTACTAGTTCGGCACCGTATAATGTGTACAACATTGGACACGGAAGCCCAGTAAAACTAACGGATTTTATCACTGCACTGGAAAATGCGCTTGGAATTGAAGCGAAAAAGAATTTTATGCCTATGCAGGCGGGAGATGTATATCAGACTTATGCTGATACAAATGGATTGTTTGCAGTAACAGATTATCGTCCACAGGTGAAAGTTGTTGAAGGTGTTCAGGCATTTGTCGATTGGTATCGCGATTTTTATCAATCCTAAATCTCGTCTTCTGAGAATATAGTATTATGCTAGAAATATCTTCTATTATTTTCTGCTATGGTTTTTACTTACTATTTCATGTTGGATTAATGTGATTTGAAAATGAAAATTGCGATTGTAGGTACCGGATACGTCGGTTTATCGAATGCTATGTTGTTAGCGCAGAATAATGAAGTTATTGCGCTAGATATCGTTGATAAAAAAGTAGAGATGCTTAATAAAGGTGTTTCGCCGATTGATGATAATGAAATAGACGATTTTATTAAGAATAAGAAACTTGATTTTAAAGCAACAACGAATAAGACTTTGGCATATAAAAATGCAGAGTTTGTTATTGTTGCAACCCCAACTGACTATGATGCTACAACGAATTATTTTAATACAAAATCTGTAGAATCTGTGATTCAGGATGTACTATCAATCTCTTCTGAGACTGTAATAGTAATAAAATCAACGATTCCTGTCGGGTATACAAAAAAATTACGTCAGAGATTTAATACTGAAAATATTATTTTCTCTCCTGAGTTTTTACGAGAAGGTAAAGCGCTTTATGACAATCTTTATCCATCCCGTATTGTAGTGGGAGAACGTTCTGAGCGGGCGAATAAATTTGCTAATTTATTACTGCAAGGTGCAATCAAGAAAAATGTGCCAGTATTGTTTACAGACTCAACAGAAGCTGAGGCCATAAAATTATTTTCCAATACCTATCTGGCAATGCGTGTAGCTTATTTTAATGAATTGGATACTTACGCTCAAACTAATGGCTTAGATACTAAGCAGATCATTGAAGGTGTCGGCCTAGATCCGCGTATTGGCAGTCACTATAACAATCCATCTTTTGGTTATGGTGGCTATTGCCTGCCGAAAGATACAAAACAGTTGTTAGCCAATTATGCCCGTGTTCCTAATAATTTAATTAATGCAATTGTTGAGGCGAATAGGACACGTAAGGATTTTATTGCTGATTCAGTCATTAGTCGTAATCCAAAAGTTGTTGGTGTTTATCGTTTAGTTATGAAGTCTAACTCAGACAATTTCCGTGCTTCAGCTATTCAAGGAGTAATGAAACGTATAAAGGCAAAGGGAATTGAAGTGGTTGTCTATGAACCAGAATTGAAAGAAGATTCTTTTTTCCGTTCTCGAGTAATTCAGAGTTTAGCTGAGTTTAAGCAATTATCAGATGTAATTCTTTCTAATCGAATGTCGCAAGAATTATCTGATGTTTGTGAAAAGGTTTATACCCGAGATCTCTTTGGTTCGGATTAATAAAATTAGCCTGCTTTATTTATTCTGAATAAAGCAGGCTAATGTCTACTCGGTAATAATATCTTTAAGCCGGTTTTCCCAATCAGACAGAACAATATTAAGTTTTCTAATTTTTGAGCAATTCAGGCTTGAATAGCTGGGGCGGTTAGCCGGTGTAGGGTATTGTTGTGTCGTTATAGGTGCTAGACTTGGTATAGATTTAATAACGCCTTTCTTTTTGGCAATATTGAAAATTACTTTAGTAAACTCATACCAGCTTACTTCTTCATCACCACAATAATGATAAATGCCTTTTTCGGCCTGCTGTTGTAATAGTGTAATAATAGCCAATGCAATATCACCGGCGTAGCTAGGACACCCACGTTGATCGCTGACAATACTAAGTTTGTCTCGCTCTTTCGCCAGTCGGATCATCGTTTTTACGAAATTATTGCCATACTCACTAAACACCCATGCAGTGCGAACAATAATCGAATCCGATGCCGCTTTCATTACCGCTTGCTCACCGGCTAGCTTGGTTCTGCCATATACACTTAATGGGTTTGTAGGACTGTTTTCGGTGTACGGGTGTGTAGCTTTGCCATCAAAAACATAATCGGTTGAAACATGTACCAGACGTATTTTGTTTTCGTGTGCAACAGTTGCTAAATTTGCCGGGCCGGTGACATTGATTAATTCTGCTAGCAAGGGTTCTGATTCTGCTTTATCAACAGCAGTATATGCGGCCGCGTTTACAATAGTATCCGGCTGGAATTGCTCTACCGCTTGTCTGACTTGTTCGATATCCGTGATATCTAACTCATCCGCATCCGTTGCCTGGATTTCCCATTCTGGTGGAAGGCGATCCTGAAAACAGCGACCTAGTTGGCCTTTTGCACCGGTAAGTAATATCTTCATTATCTTAAATCTCTGAACAGTTTTCCCTGTTTATCCTTTTCAGACAATATTGGGTTGAACTCCGGCCATTCAATACCAATTTCCGGATCGTTCCACAGCAGGCAATCTTCATCCTGTGGGTTATAGTAATCCGTGCATTTATATTCAAAATCAGCAGTATCAGATAAAACAGCAAAGCCATGGGCAAGCCCTGGGGGTAGCCAGAACTGAGTTTTGTTTTCTTCTGAAAGAATAACGCCGTGCCATTTACCGTAAGTTGGTGACTCAGGACGGATATCAACGGCGACATCAAAAACTTCGCCACACACAACTCGAACCAATTTCCCTTGTGGGTTGGTGCGCTGGAAATGCAATCCCCTCAACACGCCTTTACTTGAACGGGAATGATTGTCCTGGACAAAATCAAGATCGATATTCAGCATCTGCTGATAACGTCTTTTTTCGAATGTTTCCAGGAAGAATCCTCGAGCATCACCGAATACTTTCGGCTCAATGATTTTGGCGCCATATATTTTAGTTTCTATAACTTGCATATTAACTTTCTGCGATTAGTCGTATTAAATATTGTCCGTAAGGAGTTTTACCCAACAATCTGGCTTCTTCAGCAACCTGTTCGCGGGTAACCCAACCTTTGCGATAAGCGATTTCCTCAATGCAGGCAACCTTCAGCCCCTGACGTTTCTCTATGGTATGAATAAATTGGGATGCTTCAATCAGGCTGTCATGAGTACCAGTATCTAACCAGGCAAATCCGCGCCCCAGTAACTCAACGTTTAGTAAGCCTTGTTCAAGATACATTTGATTAAGGGTAGTAATTTCCAGTTCACCACGGTGAGAGGGTTTTACCTGACGTGCCATATCGACCACATTTTTATCATAGAAATAGAGTCCGGTTACAGCCCAGTTTGATTTTGGTTTTTCCGGTTTTTCTTCTATGGATAACGCCTTAAAATTTTCATCAAATTCAACGACACCGAATCGTTTCGCATCAGTGACCTGATAACCGAAGATAGTAGCCCCTTTATTCTGAGCGACCGCGGCTTCCAGTTTTTTACCGAAGCTTTGTCCAAAATAGATGTTGTCACCAAGAACTAATACACAACGATCGCCATCAATAAACTCTTCGCCAATAAGAAATGCCTGAGCAAGTCCCTCTGGCTTGGGCTGGATTGCGTAGCTTAATTGAATGCCGAAACGACTACCGTCGCCCAGTAAACGCTGGAAGGAAGGCATGTCTTCTGGCGTGGTGATGATTAAGATTTCGCGGATACCAGCAAGCATTAATACAGAAATAGGGTAATAAACCATCGGTTTATCATAGATTGGCAGTAACTGTTTGGAAATTCCGCGAGTAATGGGGTACAGGCGTGTGCCTGTTCCTCCCGCTAATACGATCCCTTTCATCATCATACCTATAAAATGTCTAATCAACCGCGGTGTTATAAGAGCAACAGTATATCTGATGGCACAAGAATTGTCTGATGTGACAGGAAAAAATCAAACAAGCCTCTACTCACCCTTACGTTAACAGAAAAATAAGGCATCAATCTGTCCCACTACATCACGCAATACGCTTACTGGCTGCTATTTTGTAACCATCACCTTGATGGGAGGGCGGCGCAAAACGGACTGCTGCATTGGCCGTGGGGGATTGCTGTGGTCGCGGTTGGCTGTTCACTGGGCGATTAGGTGCTGTATTTCGCTGGACGTCGCTATGGCGAACGGATTATCTTCCGTTTACAGGGCCAGCAAAAACGCATCGCCTATGCTCAGCGTTTGATTGCCCGTCATCCGATGCCGTTTGTTATCGGCGTGCGCTTTATGTATGGCGTTCGTCTCATCGGCCCGACGTTGATCGGCGCAGCCCGACTTTCCCTTAGACGCTTTGTGCCGCTCAATCTTCTTAGCGTCGTTCTTTGGGCTTTGATATTTGTTATGTCCGGCTATTTCGGCGGTCAGGTGATTGAAAACATCATTGGCGATGTCGATAAAAAGCTCGCTAGCCTCTTTTTTGTGGTACTGATTATTCTCATCATTCTGTTGTTGCGCCGTCAGTGGAGTGATTTCTCTGTTTGATGGAACACCCAATGATTGATTTTTATTGTCGGCATCATGCCGGAATATCACTGATATCTTAGAAAAAGGCGATTCTGGAGATCTGTTTGGCTCAGATTAGGTGTAATCTTAAAGTCATGCGTGGCGTAGAGGGATTACGCTGCCAGGTGAAACAATCAGATTAAAGAGAGTCAATTCATGACATCATTGAAAGCAGTTATCCCTGTCGCGGGTTTAGGGATGAATTTGTTACCGGTGACCAAAGCGATTCCTAAAGAGATGTTACCGATAGTCGATCGCCCGGTGATTGAAAAAATCGTCAACGAGTGTGTTAACGCCGGTATTACCGAGATTGTATTGGTGACGCATGCATCCAAAAATGCTATCGAAAACCATTTCGACACTTCCTTTGAACTTGAATCTCTGTTGGAAGAGCGCGCCAAGCGTCAGTTGCTGGCCGAGGTGCAGTCCATCTGTCCGAAAGGTGTGACTATCATGAACGTCCGTCAGGGAGAAACGCTGGGATTAGGGCATGCGGTATCTTGCGCCAGACCTATTATCGGCGATTCGCCGTTCGTTGTGGTGCTGCCTGATGTGGTGCTGGATGAATACACTGCCGATCAGTCGAAAGAGAATCTGGCGTTGCTGATCTCCCGTTTTGAAGAAACCGGGCGTAGCCAGGTTCTGGTTAAACACCGGCCTTATGAAGTTTTGCCGGAATATTCGGTGATAGAAACTGCGGACAGGTTGACCAAAGCTGGGGATGCGTCTGCGATTACCTCAATGATTGAAAAACCTGAAGCGCCTTCGGCCACCGGTTCGGATCTTTCCGCAGTTGGCCGCTATGTGTTGACGGCGGATGCCTGGCCGCTGCTGGCTAAAGCGGTTCCCGGCGCCTGGGGACGCATCCAGCTTACGGATGTAATTGCTGATTTGATTTCAACTCAGCAGGTTGATGCCGTGCAAATGGCGGGTAAAAACTTTAACTGTGGCCGTAAGTTGGGTTATGCGCAGGCTTTTGTTTCTTATGGATTGCGCAATCCTGAGTTGGGGGCGGAATTCCGGGAAAGCATTAAGGCGCTGCTGAAAAAGCAGGGTTGATAGTTACTGTCTACGTTATGCCTGAGCAGGCATAACGTATCCTTGAGTCTGTTAGCTGGCGTGACGGAAAAAACCGTAGCAAGGATAATGCATCGCTTCCCGCTTATTATCGAACGCCGCAATAAAGGCAAATGTCCCGATAAGAAAAGTGGCTATAAAGCGAGATGACATCACGAATTATGGCTATTAAACCAATCACTATTCACCTGCCGTAAGCTGAGTTACCATGTGGGCCTGTTTTTAATTGCCTGCGGGTTTGCAACTTATTGTGTTTGCAACGGCCACGGGCAGGTTATCCTTCAGACAGGAGTTGCTTTAATGTCCAAACAGCAAATTGGCGTTGTGGGTATGGCGGTGATGGGGCGCAATCTGGCGTTGAACATCGAAAGCCGTGGCTATACCGTTTCCGTTTTTAACCGCTCTTCAGATAAAACTGACGAAGTGATTGCAGAAAATCCAGGTAAAAAACTGGTGCCGTGTTACACCGTTGAAGAGTTCGTTGAATCCCTGGAAAAACCGCGTCGCATTCTGTTGATGGTTAAAGCCGGAGAAGCGACCGATAAAACCATTGAATCTCTGAAACCGTATCTGGATAAGGGCGATATCCTTATCGATGGCGGCAACACCTTCTATAAAGATACCATCCGTCGTAATCGTGAATTGTCCGCCGAAGGCTTTAACTTTATCGGCACTGGCGTTTCCGGCGGTGAGGAGGGCGCATTGAAGGGGCCTTCCATCATGCCTGGCGGTCAGAAAGAAGCATACGAACTGGTTGCGCCGATCCTGGAAAAAATCGCTGCTCGCGCCGAAGGCGAAGCCTGTGTCGCCTATATTGGTGCGGATGGTGCCGGTCATTATGTGAAAATGGTTCATAACGGCATTGAATACGGCGATATGCAGCTAATTGCCGAAGCCTATGCCTTGTTGAAGCAGGCGCTGAATCTGGGGAATGACGAACTGGCCGCGACTTTCTCCGAATGGAATAAAGGTGAACTGAGCAGCTATTTGATTGAAATCACCGCGGATATTTTCACCAAAAAAGATGAAGACGGAAAATATCTGGTTGACGTGATCCTGGATGAAGCGGCAAATAAAGGTACGGGCAAGTGGACCAGCCAAAGTTCTCTGGATTTGGGTGAACCGCTGTCGTTGATCACTGAATCTGTCTTTGCACGCTATCTGTCCTCCCTGAAAGATCAACGTGTTGCGGCGTCCAATGTGCTGACCGGCCCAACCGCGCAGCCGTTCAGCGGCGATCAAGCTGAGTTCGTTGAGAAAGTGCGTCGCGCGTTGTATCTGGGTAAGATTGTCTCTTATGCGCAGGGATTCTCGCAGTTGAAAGCGGCATCTGAAGAGAACAACTGGGACCTCAACTACGGTGAGATTGCCAGCATTTTCCGTGCTGGCTGCATCATTCGCGCCCAATTTCTGCAAAAGATTACCGATGCGTATGAGCAGAAGGCTGATATCGCCAATCTGCTGCTGGCGCCTTACTTCAAGCAAGTGGCTGATGAATATCAGCAGGCATTGCGTGATGTGGTGTCTTATGCGGTTCAGCAAGGCATCCCGACGCCGACATTCTCCGCGGCCATTGCATATTATGATAGCTACCGCTCTGCGGTATTGCCCGCTAACCTGATTCAGGCCCAGCGTGACTACTTTGGCGCGCACACTTATAAACGCACTGATAAAGAAGGCGTATTCCACACCGAGTGGTTGGAATAAGGTAGACCGCTCCGCTTCCGCCCCATTCGTTCCTGCGCAGGTTCGAACAGGGCGGAAGGGGCGAAAAATCACGGGAAAGGACGACGGAAATAGCTAATCTGGCAAGCATAAAATAAATGATAAATTTATTAATAGCCTGAAATATCAGATTAGGAAATATCTGGTATTTTGCTGAGAATGCGCTTTATGTTGTTATCGCTCAGATTTTTATCGTTTTTTTTCTCTCATTTTTGTAAATATAATTAAGTAAACTTCTTTTTATACTGATATCTTCATTGTCTATTGTGTCAGAATCTTGCTATTTTTAACGGTGTTGCGCAAATTGTTCTGGGGCATATGTCTCAGTTCTTGGTTTGAGGTGGTTTTTACTGCCATGCACGACTGGGTGGACCCCAGTCTCGGTCCGGCTAAGGGTAGAAAGATGTTCTCCTGTTCCTGGTCTGACCGAAATGAAGGACGGGGTATGGTCGAATCGGCGATACTCCACCCTGCTGAAGTACTTCATGTTCAAAAAAGGAAATCGTATGAAGAAAACGTTAATTACACTGGCTGCGGTATTAGCCATGTCGTCAAATGCGTTTGCTGTTGATGGTGTTTCCAGTGAAACCGCTGCTGGTTCCTCCACGACAGTTACCACCACCGCTGGCGCTGCCGGCGCCGCTGGCGCAGGTTCTGCGGCAGGCACCACTGGTCTGATTACTGTGGGTGTCGCTGCGGCTGTGGCTGCGGGTGTCGCTGTTGCCGTTGCCAATGACGATGACAATGGCAGCACTGGTACAAGCACAAGCACGACTACCAGCACTGCTGGTTAATATTGTTTCTATTACAAGGCCACTTCGGTGGCCTTTCTTTTTCCGGGTCAAGCTGTTCAGCGGGAATTTCATTCAATGACCAAAATAAAACGCATGGCAAAAATGAATGTGCTGATTGCCATACCTCTCGCCTCAATTATCCTGACCGGTTGTTCCCAAAAAATGGATGCCTTTAGCAGAACCGCTAAGCTGGCCTTTCTGGGACAGGATGATACTTATGTCACCGCCAGACAGGTTGAAAATACGCCTTATGCTTCCGCTTATCTGAAAGTTGGCGATGCGCCGCAGGCGTTTGTGGTTCTGGCGTTCGCCGAGCAGGAACAACTGAAATGGATCGCTGCGGATAAAAATATGATCGTGACGCAGCATGGTCGTTTGGTTAAAACCCAGGGATTTGGTGAAGACATTACGAATGTCAATAATCTTGACCGGGATCCACTGGCATTGGGATTGCTGAAATCAACCACGCCGATGACGTGGCAAAGTCGTTTTGAATGGGCGCAGGTGTTCCGGGGCGGCTATGAGGTAACGTCGATATTTCGTTCCCGTGGTAAGGAAACGTTAACGATTCTGGATAAATCACGTGAATTGGTGCGTTTTGATGAACAGGTTACTGTTCCGGCATTGAACGCAAGCTATACCAATAGCTACTGGATTGAACCGTCTAATGGACAGGTGGTGCAGAGCTATCAATATATGGGGCCGGATATGGCGCTGGTGAAGTTCACCGTATTAAAACCATACGTACAATAAGGGGCTTACATGTTGGCACTCACTCGTATGGCTACCTTGTTGCTGCTGGTTTCCGGGGCGGCGACCGCCGCTCAGTTAACGGTTAAGGATCCGCAGCAGACTATTGCGGTAGTAAAGCTGGATGATGGTACGCGTCTAGAAAAATTTTATGAGCAGGTGGTCTTTCCGCAAAATGCAAACTGGCAAGCGGCATTGATTTCAGATTTCGCCACTACGCAAAAAATATATGAGCAGGGCGATGCATTAAGATCAAAACTGGCGGAACTGGAAACGCGTTGGCGTAATTCTGGTGACGGCGATCTGGCGATATCGGCGTGGTTGCTGCGTAAAACGCTGGAGCCGATTAATGTCGCTGGTCGAATTCACACCGATCTCGACCCTGATCTCGTGCGGATTTACCTGAAGAATAATCGTCCGCTGGTAGGGGAGTATGCGCTGTATGTTCCCCAGCATACCGCCAATATTTCGCTGATAGGGTTAGTGAATACCTCAGCCGATGTGGGTGAACTGGAAACATCAGGACACGTCGCGCTTCAGTCTGGATGGTCAATCGAGCGTTATATCGCCGGTAGACGACTGCTGGCGGGGGCGGATAAAAGCGTTGGCTATCTGATAGGCGGTAACGGTACATGGCGGAAAGTGCCGCTGGCGCTCTGGAACCGTAAACATATTGAGCCTGCCGCGGGAGAAACGCTGTTTATTGGTTTTGATCCGTCAACGTTGCCCAGTGACATGGCCGCGCTGAACGATCAGCTTGCTGACTATCTTGCTAACCGGATCCCATTCTGATGACAAAAAACAGAAATTTTAAACTTGGCTGTCTGTCGTTGGCAATCGGCAGCATTTTGAGTGCGCAGGCGATGGCCGCTGATACGCCAAACAGCAGCGAAACCAACCTGAATACCCGTTATCAACCCGCCGGCGTCTCACAGTCCGATTTTGGCGGCACCGGTTTATTACAAATGCCGACAGCGCGTATGGCGGAAACCGGCGAGTTCAGCCTGAGCTACCGTGATAACGATGAATATCGCCGTTATTCGGTATCGTTACAGTTGTTCGACTGGCTGGAAACCACGGTGCGCTACACGGATATTCGTACTCGTCTCTATAGCAACGATCCCGCTTTCAGTGGTGATCAAACCTATAAAGACAAAGCCTTCGATCTCAAAGCCCGGTTGTGGCAGGAAAGTTACTGGTTACCCGATGTGTCGGTCGGATTTCGTGATATCGCCGGGACAGGATTATTTGACAGTGAATACCTGGTGGCCAGCAAGCGCATGGGGCCGTTTGACTTTACCCTCGGCATGGGCTGGGGAAATATGGCGGAAAGCGGCAATATCAGAAACCCGGCTTGTTCGCTGTCTGACGGCTTCTGTACTCGTACTGATAATACGGGAACCGGTAAGTTTGAAGTGAAGAACTTCTTCCACGGTCCGGCGGCGTTGTTCGCCGGGATCGAATACCAAACGCCGTGGGATCCGCTGCGTTTGAAATTGGAATATGATGCGAACGACTACAGCAATGAAGCCGCCGATCGTGGTCGTAGAGAGAAAATTACTCAGGATTCCCCTCTTAATGTGGGGATGGTGTATCGCGTAGGCAATGTGCTGGACACCACCCTTTCCTGGCAACGTGGTAATACCCTGATGTGGGGCTTTACCCTGCGCACCAACTTTGACAGTCTGAAGCCTTCCCATGTTGACGATGCGCCGCCAGTGTATGCGCCGGTGCGTGATGGCAAAGGCACCAACTGGCAACAGGTGGCAAAAGAACTGGATGACAAGGCCGGGTATCGTGAAGCGGATATTTATGCCGACCCGCGTCAGGTGACGATAGTGGCGCAGCAGGATAAATATCGCGATAACGACGAAGCCTCGCTGCGTGCGGCCACGGTACTGGCGAACCATGTGCCGGAAGGCGTCAGTGAATACCACATCGTGCAGCGCAACCAACGCCTGCCGATAGCCAGCACTCAGGTGGATGCCAAAGCGTTCCATCAGGTGCAGCAATCAGCGACGCCGTTGGGCCAGCCTGAACCGGAAACGCATCGCGCGGAGCCGCTGTCTGAGGCGCGAGGTCAGCAGGTACTGCGTACTGAACCGAAGCGTTTCTCCTATTCATTGGATCCGGCGTTGACCCAATCTATTGGCGGTTCTGAATCCTTCTATATGTATCAGGTGGCTTTGAAAGGGAATGTGGATTATCGTCTGACGGATCACTGGTCAATTGGCGCAACCGCCTCGCTGAACCTGTTCAATAATTACGATAAGTTCAATTATAAAACGCCGCCTGCCGACGGCGCCGCGTTGCCGCGCGTCAGAACCTGGATCAGGGAATATGTCACTTCTTCTGATTTACTGCTGACCAACCTGCAACTAACGCGTATGGATAACCCGTCCCGTGATTGGTACACCCAGGTCTACGGCGGTTATTTGGAAATGATGTATGCCGGTGTCGGTTCCGAAGTCTTGTATCGACCGTTTGGTCAAAGCTGGGCGCTGGGATTGGATGTCAATTACGTGAAACAACGTGACTGGAACGACATCATGAAAACAACTGACTACGATGTCGTGACAGGCCACCTGACCGCATACTGGGAGTTGCCGTTTGTGGAAGGGGCGCTGGCGAAGGTGAGCGTCGGACGTTATCTGGCTGGGGATAAAGGGGTTACGCTTGATCTGTCCCGCCGCTTTGACAGCGGCATTATCGCCGGTGCATTTGCGACTAAAACGGATGTCAGTTCAAGCGAATACGGGGAGGGCAGCTTTACCAAAGGCTTCTATATCTCGGTGCCGTTTGACTTACTGTTTACCGAACCAACCGTGAAGCGCGGTTCCGTTGGTTGGGTGCCGTTGACGCGTGATGGCGGGCAGATGCTGCAACGTCGCACCTCGTTGTACGGCGTGACGGATCATTGATCTCATTGAAAGGGGAATGCGGGTTCCGCATCCCCTTTGTCTCTGAGAAAGCAGAGACATTTATTCAGTGTCGGTAACGGCGTATCTTTTATCATCAGGCAGTGGATTATCGGTGATATCCATCACAGATTGCTCCGGCGGCGTTTGAGTCGCTTTAAGATAGCGGATATAACGTCACGGTCGGACGTGATTAGGGCGACCTGAGCGAAACCTGACACCAACCATGTTATTGTTGATATGGTTGGTGTCAGGTTTTTTTTCGCCCATTTCCCGATAGGTTGCACCACGCCGCTGACTGGGATTGACTGTGATGAAAATTGAAAAAATATTGAGCAACAACGCAGTCTTGCTGGTTGATGATAATAAGGAGATTGTTGCGATCGGCAAAGGCGTAGGCTTTGGTAAAAAGAGTGGTGATGCGGTTGATGCCGAGAGAATCGAAAGCCAGTTTGTCAAAAAAACCGATGGTCTGACTGAAGTTTTATCCCAATTGCTGGCTGAGATCCCGCCTGGTTGTCTTGCGGTAACGCAACAGATTATTACGCTGGCGCAAAAAACACTGAAGCTGGACGTGCAGGACACGCTGTTTCTGGCGTTAAGCGATCACATCAATTTTGCCATTCAGCGCCATAACAAAGGGCAGACCATAAAAAATGCCTTGCTGTGGGATATCCGACAGTTTTACCACCGCGAATTTATCGTCGGGCTGGAGGCGCTGTCATTCATTCGCGCCCGGTTTGATATTGATTTGCCGGAAGATGAAGCAGGTTTTATTGCGTTGCATTTAGCCAATGCCAGTAATCACAGCGATATGCAGAGCACGATGCAAAGCGCCAGCATCATTAAAGATATTCTGACCATCCTGAAATATGATTTACGCATCAAAATTGATGAAAATTCATTGAATTACCAGCGGTTGATTACGCATCTCAAATTTTTCGCCCTGCGATTGCTGAACCGGACAACGGTTAGCCACGGTGATGACAGTATTTATCAGGGGATTAAGGCGCTTATGCCGCAAGCGTTTTCTTGTGCAATGAAAGTTTATGAATATGTTGAAAGACATTATCAGTATCAGTTGACTACGGATGAGATCATGTTTCTGACCATTCATATCAACCGGTTGCAAAATGGCGGGCGAGCGCCCTGAGTCGTGCGTGACGCGAATGCCATAGAGAGAGGCTGCTATTTATCACGCACGAAACCGTCTCCGTTCTTTGCATAGTAGAGAATCATTCGGTGATGTGAACATTTGTCATCAAACTCAGCGGTGACGAATATCATCGCACGCCGCCAGCCACCAGCGGCAGCAGATAGTGATGGGGATAATGGCGGAGAACGTCACGCTGTTGCAGCCGCCAGATGAGTTTTTCCACATCGTGTTTATGCCTGTCGAGTAGCAAGCCCACCACGCTGCCGCTGTGTGCGACGTTCAAACCATGGATCCCGCTGTCCTCAACCACGGCCATTAAATCGCTGAAAGCGGGTTTAGTCAGCGTTTGTTGGCTGGCTATCGCGCTCAGCGTACAGGCTTCACCGAGCCGCGCATGATCCTGTTTCTCCATCGCTGAACCGAACAGACGCCAGGCCTTGTTCAATGCATCGGCATTGCCCAGTAACGACGAGCGACGATCAAGCCGATGGTAATCCGCTGTCGCCAGCGTGTGCGGGCTTTCCAGTAACAGAATATCCAACGCGGGCTGCCAGCCGCAGGTAATTTGCGTCGCCGCAGTTTGATGATCGAACAGCGTCAACTGGCGAAACACCGTGCTGTCAGTGGGTTCCAGTTGAACACACAACGTAGCGAGCGTGCTCTCATCCAGCGTAACGCCGAGATGACGTGCGGTCGCTTGTGCGGTGGCGGCGATATCGGCCGTGCTGCTGGCCATGCCTTTGGCGACGGGAATGGTGGAGTCAAATTCAATACGCAGGCCGCGCCCGATATCGACAGGCAGGCCAAGATAGGTGATGACGCGATTCAACATGCGCCGCATGCCCGGACGCTCGATATCGCCCGGGCGTCCGTCTGTAACCGCGACATAGCTGAACCAATCCACCGGGCAGGAAATCAGTTTTTCACCGCCGAGGATCCATCCCTGAATCAATTCGCCGCAGGAGGCGGGACAACATGCGTCAGCCATGCCCAAACACCTGATGTAGCGCACTGATAAGCCGCTGGTTATCTGCGGCGCTTTTGACGGCAACGCGGTAATAACCGGCTGACAAACCGGGATAGTTGGCACAGGCGCGGATCAACAAGCGATGTTGCAACAAGGCCTGTTGAAGCGGGATTTCCGGGCGCAGACAACGCAGGAAAATATAGTTGGCGCACGGTTGCCATACTTGCAGTTCCGGCATGGCGCTCAGTTCCCGATAAAGCCACGGCTGAGCCTGCGTCAGCCAGCGGCGGGTCGCCGCGATATACGCCGAATCCTTCGTTATGATTTCCCCGGCCAGCGCAGCAAACGCGTTGATAGTCCAGGGTTCTCTTGATTGTTTCATGGTCTGGATGGCATGCCGATTGGCGCTGACCAGATAACCGAGTCGCAGACCGGGGATGGCGAAAAACTTGGTCAGAGAGCGCAGGATATACAGATGGGGAAAGGCGGTGATCTGTGGGATTAACCCCGGCGCGTCGGGCAGGAAGTCGATAAAGGCTTCATCAACAATCAATGCGGTATGACACTGATGACAGCGCTCGACAATGTCCTGCAACAGCGAGCTATCGGGCATCAGCCCGGTGGGATTATTCGGGGTGGCGATAAACAGACAATCGTAGTGAACCTTATCCAGCACGGCCAGCAGTCGGGTATCAGGTTGGAAACCGTCCTCCGCCGACATGACATAATCATCAATGATGCAATCAATACGCTGTAAAGCCCGACGATATTCCGCGAATCCCGGCGTCAACAGCAGCGCCCGGCGAGGTTGCAGCGTGTGAACCACTGCATAGATCAGTTCCGTCGCCCCGTTGCCGGCCAGGATATGGTCAGGTGAGCAATCATGAACCTGAGCAAGGGCGGCATGAAGTTCACGGTACTCCACATCAGGATAATGCTCGGCGCGTTCGAGTTGGTTGATAAGCGTCGTTTTTAATGATGCCGGCATGCCCAGCGGATTAATGTTGGCGCTGAAATCGATGATATCAGCGGCGTTCACCCCGATTTTCAGCGCCATTTCCAGCACATTGCCGCCATGTTCGCTCATGATGTTTTGATTATTTCCCTGATTGCGATAGGGTCAGCATATCATACGTGAAGAAACAACCATCAACGCCGCGGCGCTGGCTTTTGTTACTCGGTAAAGCTGGAGGTTAATGACGCCATATCGATCACAAACCGATAGTGTACATCGCTTTTCAACATACGCTCATAGGCCGTGTTGATATCCTGCATGTTAATCATCTCAACATCACAGCTAATGCCATGCTCGGCGCAGAAATCCAGCATTTCCTGGGTTTCCTTGATACCGCCAATCAGCGAACCGGCGATGGATTTACGGCCCATAACCAGCGGACCGCTATGCACGGTGGGTTCGATCGGTTCAATCAATCCCACCAGGATCAGGGTGCCATCGCGTTTTAAGGTAGTCAGATAGGGATTAAGGTCGTGTTGCATCGGAACGGTATCAAGAATAATGTCAAAGTGGTTGACGACGGCCTCCATTTGCGCCTGATCGGTAGAGATAACCACACGTTCAGCGCCCAATCGACGGGCTTCCTGCTCTTTGCCTGGCGAGCGGGTAAACAGAGTGACATTCGCGCCCATCGCTTTGGCAAATTTCAACCCCATGTGTCCCAGACCACCCAATCCGACAATGGCGACATTATCGCCGGGGCCGACATTCCAGTGTTTCAGCGGCGAATAAGTGGTGATGCCGGCGCACAGCAGCGGCGCGGCGGCTTTCACGTCCAGCGCTTCCGGCACGCTAAGCACAAAGTTTTCGGAAACCACGATGCGCTCCGAGTAGCCGCCGAAAGTCGGCTGGCTATCATGACGATCAAAACCGCCGTAGGTAGGCGTAAGTCCTTCCTGACAGTACTGTTCCAGCCCTTCGTCGCAAGCATCGCAATGTTGACAGGAATCCACCATACAGCCGACGCCGACCCAGTCGCCCGCTTTAAAACGCTTGACCGCGTTGCCAGCGCTGACGACTTTCCCGATAATTTCATGTCCTGGCACTATCGGATACACGCTGTTCTTCCACTCGTTTCGCGCCATATGAATGTCTGAATGGCAGACGCCGCAATAGAGGATATCGATAACCACATCGTTTTCCCGTGGGTCCCGGCGGACAAACTGGTGTGGAACCAACGGGCTTGTTGAATCAAGGGCGGCAAAGCCACGTATATTTTGCATTGCGATTTTCCTCTTCATTTTATGTATAACATCAAAAGATCAATGCCAGAATTCAGTATGATTCAGATTAACAATTATGCTTTAACGATTTATGGCTAACTTCTTATAACAAACGCCGGGCCGATGCCACGCGAGCTTTAAACCAAGAGATAAACCATATAGCGAATTAATCAAGATAGTGTTGTCAGGAGAGATGCGAGCATCGAAAACGATGCTCAATTCCGCATGTTGTCATACTGTATGATAACAGGGAAGGGGGTGAGAATCCCCCGCAGCCCCCGCTGCTGTAATGCCGACGACCCCGTAAAACCACTGATCGCTACGATTGGGAAGGCGCGGGGAAGAATGACGCTAAGCCAGAAGACCGACCTGACAATGACAGTTTCAACTCCTTCGGTGGGAAGCGGGTTGTCATCCGATGCGTGCAACGGCAATGCCGCTTTTGCGCACCTTGTGACATAACCTGTCCCGACCGATGATGTCGGGATTTTTTATGCCGAGTGCACAACAACAGAAAAACGCGACAGCGAACCAGGGGCGAAATAAAACCGCGTTGGTTATCGCCGGCACTGGCAGCGGTTGCGGCAAAACCACCGTGACGCTTGGGATATTGCGGGCGTTGATGCGGCGCGGGTTGAGCGTACAGCCCTTTAAAGTGGGGCCCGACTATCTGGACAGCGGCTGGCACAGCGCGGTGTGCGGCGTCGTGTCGCGCAATCTGGATGCGTTCATGTTGCCCACGGCGACGCTTAACGGTCTGTATAACCAGCGGATGCGCCATGCCGATGTCGCGGTGATTGAAGGCGTGATGGGGCTGTACGATGGCTACGGCACGAATCCGAACGATTGCAGTACGGCGGCGATGGCCAAACAGCTTGGTTGTCCGGTAGTGTTGCTGGTGGATGGCAAAGCGGTATCCACCTCCGTGGCGGCTACCGTGATGGGGTTTCGCCAGTTTGATCCCGCCGTGAACATCGTCGGTGTGATCGTGAATCGGGTGAATTCGGCGGAACATTACCAACTGCTCCATCATGCCATTGAGCACTATTGCGGTATCCCGGTGCTGGGGCGCTTGCCCGTCATGGCGGATATCGCGCTGCCTTCCCGCCATCTTGGTTTAATCCCCGCCCAGGAGCAGCCGCACGGTGATGATAGCCGCTGGCGCAAACTGGCGCTGCAAATTGAAGAAACCATCGATGTGGATCGTCTGCTGGCGTTGTGCCGTGACGTCCGCTTGCCTGATGGCGCATCGTCCACACTGCTCTCGCCCGAACAGGCCGAAGGATTGACGTTGGCGCTGGCGGATGACGACGCTTTCAATTTCTATTATCAGGATAATCTCGATTTGCTGGAGCAGGCGGGCGTGCGCATTCACCGCTTTAGCCCGATTTATGACCACCAGCTTCCCAACTGTCAGATGGTGTATATCGGCGGCGGCTACCCGGAAATTTACGCCGCTCCGCTCGCCGCCAATAGCGCGATGCGTGATGCTTTACAGGATGCGCATCGGCGCAATGTCCCAATCTATGCCGAATGTGGCGGGCTGATGTATCTGGGCGACGGACTGACGGATACGGACGGCCAGCGTCACCGCATGAGCGGCATTCTGCCCGGTGAAAGCCGGATGGGAAAACGACTGACCCGCTTTGGTTACTGTCAGGCGCAGGCGCTGACCGACACGCTGCTGGCGGCGCGGGGCGAAGTGCTGCGCGGTCATGAGTTTCATTATTCCGATTTCTCCACTTCGCTGCCTCCCCGTTTTGCCTGCGCCAAATCCCGTGACGGCACTGTCATCAAGCGTTGGCAAGGGGGTTACCAGCTTGAGCAAACCTGCGCCAGCTACCTTCATCTCCATTTTGCCCAGCGTACGGGGTTGCTTGAGCGTTGGTTCGCCAGCGCCAGACTTGCCGACGCAAGGGGAACGGCATGATCCTGTCGGCCTGGTTTATCGCTTTCCTGCTTGACTATTGGCTGGGCGATCCAGCGCACTGGCCGCATCCGGTGCGCTGGATAGGCAAACTCATCACCTGGCTGCAAACCCGAATTCGCGCCGCTTGTCACGGCGAGCGCGCGCTGCGACGGGGCGGAGCGGTATTGTGGCTGGCGGCGGTCGGGGTGACCTGGCTGCTGAGTTGGGGATTGCTTGCTCTGATGAACATGCTTCATCCGTGGCTGGGCTGGCTGGCGGAGGTGTGGATGATTTATACCCTGCTGGCGGGCCGTTGTCTGAGTGATGCCGCGATGATGGTTCATCAGGCATTACAACAAGGGGCGCTGGAAGAGAGCCGCCGGCAACTGGCGGGGATTGTGGGGCGGGACACCGCGCAGCTTGAAAAACCGCAGATTACCCGCGCCGTGGTGGAAACCGTCGCGGAAAACAGCGTAGATGGCGTGATTGCGCCGCTGTTTTTCCTGTTGATCGGCGGCGCGCCGCTGGCGATGGCTTACAAAACCGTCAACACACTGGATTCGATGGTCGGTTACAAGAACCCGCAATATCGGGCGATTGGCTATGTCTCCGCCCGGATGGACGATGCGGCCAATCTTATCCCTGCCCGACTAAGCTGGCTGTTGCTGAGCGCCGCCGCCTGGTTGCTGAAAGAGGATTACCGGCAGGCGCTGCGTATTGGCTGGCGTGATCGTTACCAGCATGCCAGCCCCAACTGTGGCTGGCCGGAAGCCACGGTAGCCGGTGCGCTCGGTGTGCGGCTTGGCGGGCCGAACTACTATTTTGGTGAGCGGGTAGAGAAACCGTGGATCGGGGACGAACGTCGGGAAATCGCATTGAGCGACATTCCCCGCAGCATTCATCTGATGATGACGGCCTCGCTGCTGGCGTTGCTGCTGTTCGCCCTGATCCGGCTTTTGCTCGCCGTATAGAACAAGGAAAAACAATGAATTATCTCCAGCAACCGCAACAAATCGAGCAGCAAAGTTTTGAGATGATCAGCGCGATTATCGCTCGCGAGCGCCCTGACTATCGTTTTGTCGATCCGGCTCAGGAAGCGGTCATCAAGCGGGTTATCCATACCACGGCGGATTTCGATTGGCTGGATCTGTTGTGGTTCTCAACCGACGTGCTGACGCGGATCAGCGCCGGGCTGCGCGCCGGTTGCATTCTCTATACCGATACCACGATGGCGCTGTCCGGGATCAATAAAACCCGGCTGGCGCAACTGGGATGCGAGTGTCGCTGCTTTATCAGCGATCCGCGCGTGGTGGCGCGGGCAAAAGCGGAAAATATCACGCGTTCGATGGCCGCGGTGGATATCGCGCTGCAAGAGCAGGGCGACAAGCTGTTTGTCTTTGGCAATGCGCCGACGGCTTTGTTTCGTTTACTGGAACAGCAGGCGACGCCGCTGGCGGTAATTGGCGTGCCGGTCGGTTTTGTCGGGGCGGCGGAATCAAAGGACGCACTGATCCACAGCGCCATCCCCTGTATTGCGGCGACGGGCCGCAAGGGGGGCAGCAATGTCGCCGCGGCCATTGTGAACGCCATTCTGTATCGGATGGGAGAGACAGAATGAGTATGGCTACACAGATGGATAGCGTCTGGCATCACGGCAAACAATATCGCAAAGGCTACACCACCGGTTCATGTGCGACAGCGGCGGCGAAAGTGGCGGCGTTGATGGCGCTGCGCCAGCAGGTGATCGATCAGGTTTCGATTGTCACTCCGTCAGGCGTAACCCTGTATCTCAATGTGGAGCAACCGCTGATTGAAGGTCGGCAAGCGACGGCGGCCATTCGTAAGGACGGCGGGGACGATGTGGACGCCACGCACGGAATGCTGATTTTTGCGCGAGTCGCCTTGTGCGATCACGCCGATATTCACATTACGGGCGGGGCGGGGATCGGTACGGTCACGCGTAACGGCATCGGTTTGCCTGTCGGCAGTCCAGCGATCAACCGTACCCCGCTGCACACCATTGAATCGGCGGTGCGTGAGGTGATTGGCCCGACGCGTGGGGCGGAAATCACGATTTTTGCCCCGGAAGGCGAGGCGCGGGCCGAAAAAACCTACAACGGACGATTGGGGATCGTCGGCGGCATTTCCATTCTCGGCACCACCGGCATCGTCACGCCGATGTCGGAAGAGAGTTGGAAACGCTCACTGGCGCTGGAACTGGAAATGAAGCGCGCAGCGGGACTGGACAAGGTGATTCTGGTGCCGGGCAACCACGGCGAGCGCTTTGTGCGCGAACAACTGGGGCTGGATAGCCAACGGGTGGCAACCATGAGCAACTTTGTCGGCTACATGTTGCAGGAGACGGTACGGCTCAACTTTCGTCATGTGGTGGTGATTGGGCATCCCGGCAAACTGGTCAAGGTTGCCGCCGGGATCTTTCATACCCACAGTCATATCGCGGATGGTCGAATGGAAACCCTGATTGCGCATCTGGCGTTGCTTGGCGCGCCGCAGGATTTACTGCTGGCGGTCAATCAGTGCGACACCACCGAAGGGGCGATGACGTTGATTGCGGATCACGGTTTTCAGCGCGTGTATCAACGTATTGCCCAGCGGATTTGTGAGCGGATAAACGAAATGTGGCGTTTTTGCGGCGAACCGCCCGCGATCGATACCGTCTTGTTCTCGTTCGATCATCAGGTGCTGGGGACGAACCGGGCGCTCGCCGACATTGTGGCGGCGCTGCGATGATTACGGTCGTCGGCATCGGCCCCGGTGCGTGCGCTCATCTTACGCCGGAAGCGCGGCGCCACATCGACGCGGCGGATATTCTGGTCGGCGGGGGGCGTCATCTGGCGATGTTTCCCGGTTTCCGCGGGCAAACTCGCCGACTGGACGCCGATCTTTCCGCGTTGATGCTCTGGCTGGCCGGGCAGCAGCCACGGAATATTGTGGTACTGGCATCGGGCGATCCGCTGCTGTATGGCATCGGCAAGCGGCTGGCATCCCATTTTGGCGCCGGGACGTTGCGGATTATTCCCGGCATCAGCGCCATCCAGTATCTGTGCGCTAGGGTTGCGCTGGATATGAACGATATCTATCTCACCAGCAGCCATGGGCGCGAACCGGATTTCGACTGGCTTCTGCAACACGACAAAGTCGCGATGGTGACGGACGAACGAATCGGCCCACGGGCGATTGCGGATGCCATTTTGCAACGCCGACTCACCCGCACACTGATTATTGGCGAAAACCTTTCTTCGCCGAATGAACGTATCCATCGCCTGCACGCGGATGACGTGGCGCAGCGCTATGACATGAATGTGGTGGTGATCCTCAATGAGAGATGACGAATTTTTACGTGGTCGCCGAGTGCCGATGACCAAAGAACCGATCCGCTTGCTGGCGTTGGAGCGGCTGGAACTGACCGACGCGCAGCGCCTGATTGATGTCGGGGCCGGAACGGGCAGCGTGGCGCTGGAAGCCGCGTTGCGTTTTCCCCAATTACAGGTGACCGCCATTGAACGCAATCCGGCGGCGTTGGCGTTGATTGCCGGGAATTGCCAGCGCTTGGGGTGCCGCAACGTGGAGATGATAGGCGCAGACGCGCCGCTCCCGCTGGACATATGCGCCGATGCTATTTTTATCGGCGGCAGCGGCGGTCAACTGACCGCGCTGATCGACTGGTCGCTGGCGCATCTGCATCCCGGCGGTCGTCTGGTGTTGACGTTTATTCTGCTCGACAACCTGCAAACGGCGCTGGCGCACCTGCCGTCACGCAATGTGAGCGCACTGGAATGCAGCCAATTACAGGCTTGCACGCTGACGCCGCTTGGCAGCGGTCATTATTTTAAACCCGGTAATCCAACCTATCTTATTTCTTGTCGCAAGGAGGGAGAACATGTCCGAACAGCTTGAAGTACGACATGAGAGCACGGCCCGCAAGGATTTTGATACGCGAAAAGTCTGGTTTGTCGGCGCGGGGCCGGGAGATAGCGAACTGATTACGCTGAAGGGCTATCGCCTGCTGCAACAAGCGGATGTAGTGATTTACGCCGGTTCGCTGATCAATCCCGCACTGCTCGACTATTGCCCGCCGGGGGCGGCGTGCCATGACAGCGCCGGGTTGACGCTGGAGCAAATTATCGCGCTGATGGTAAATGGCGTCGGCGACGACAAACTGGTAGTTCGCTTGCAAACCGGCGATCTCTCGCTGTACGGCTCCATCCGCGAACAGGGCGAAATGTTGGCGGAACAAGGGATCGGGTTTGTGTCGGTGCCGGGTGTCAGCGCGTTTCTCGGCGCGGCGGCGCAGCTTGGGGTGGAGTACACCGTCCCGGAAGTGGCGCAGAGTCTGATTATTACCCGCATTGAAGGCCGCACGCCGATGCCGCCGCGGGAACAACTGGAAGCCTTTGCCGCGCATCAGACTTCCATGGCGATCTTCCTGTCGGTACAGCACATTCACGGCGTGGTCGCGCGGCTGACGGCGGGGGGCTATCCGCTATCGACCCCGGTTGCGGTGGTGTACAAAGCGACCTGGCCGGAAAGCCGGACGATACGCGGGACGCTGGCGAACATTGCCGAACAGGTTAACGCGGCGGCGATCCGCAAGACGGCGCTGATTCTGGTCGGCGCCTTTCTGGGCGAGGAATATCATTATTCCCGACTGTATGACGCAGGATTTAGCCATGAATATCGCCAAGCCTGAATCGATAGCGGTGTTTTGTCTGACGCCCGGCGGCGTTCGGCTGGCCCAACAGTTACGCGCGCAGTTGCCGCTGACCTGTTTCACCAGTGAAAAGCTGCTGCAACCGGGATTTGTCGCGTTTAATGGCGGTTTCGGCGACACCTTGCGTCAGGTGTTTAACCAGTATGCCGCGCTGGTGGTGATTGGGGCGGTGGGCATCACGGTGCGGACCATCGCGCCATTAGTGCAGGACAAACTCACTGATCCGGCGGTGGTTGTGATTGATGAACGAGGCCAACACGTCATCAGCCTGCTGTCCGGGCATGTTGGCGGCGCCAACGCGTTGACGTGTCATCTGGCCGGATTGCTGGGCGCCGACCCGGTGATCACCTCCGCCACAGATGTCAACCAGATGGCGGCGCTGGATATGCTGGCGACCCAACTGGATGCCGGGATACGGGATTTTCGTCAGGCGGTAAAAATCGTCAACCAGATGCTGGTCAGCGAGCAACGCGTCGGCTTATGGTGGGATGCGCCGCTACAGCACGAACGCGAGCGTTGCGATATGCGCGGCTTCATCCCGGTTGCCAGTCTGGAAGCCCTGCCGCCACTGGACGCACTGGTTTGCGTCAGCCTGCGCGCCAACTTGCCTGAATTGTCGCTGCCGGTATATCAGTTGGTGCCGCGTCGTGTGGTGGCCGGATTCGGCTGTCGGCGCGGAACGTCATTGGCAACGCTGGACGCGCTGTTGTCGCAGCAAATGGCTGACAACCACTTCGATCCGCTGGCGTTGCGTGCGATCGGCAGCGTCGAACTCAAGAAGGACGAACCCGCGTTACATCTGCTGGCGCAACGCTGGCGCGTACCGTTTGAACTGTTCGGCATCGAGGCGCTTCGCCGCCATGAAGCGCGTTTCCCCTCTTCTGACTTTGTCCGCCAAACCATCGGCATCGGCAGCGTATCGCAACCTGTCGCCTGGCTGATGAGTAAAGGCCGACTGGTTGGTCATACCCTGCGTCGGCAGGGCGTCACCATTACCCTGGGAGTTTCATATTGATGTTAACCGTGATCGGCATTGGGCCGGGCAGTGAAGCCATGATGACGCAGGAGGCGGTTAACGCCATTCGTGAAGCGGAAATCGTGGTGGGCTACAAAACCTATACCCATCTGGTAAAAGCGTTGACCGGTGATAAGCAGGTGATCAAAACCGGGATGTGCAAAGAGATTGAACGCTGTCAGACGGCCATCGACCTGGCGCTGACAGGCCGCAAGGTGGCGCTGATCAGTAGCGGCGACGCCGGTATTTATGGCATGGCCGGCCTGGTGCTGGAACTGGTCGGTCAGCAACAGCGGGATCTGGACGTCCGGCTGGTGGCGGGGATCACCGCCAGTATTGCCGCCGCGTCTTTGCTGGGGGCGCCGCTGATGCATGATTTCTGTCATATCAGCCTGAGTGATTTGCTGACGCCGTGGCCGGTGATCGAAAAGCGTATCATTGCCGCGGCGCAGGCTGATTTCGTGGCGTGCTTTTATAATCCGCGCAGCCGGGGGCGGGAAGGTCATCTGGCTCGCGCGTTCGAACTGATGAAACCCTGGACGTCGCCGGCAACGCCGGTGGGCGTGGTGAAAGCGGCGGGCCGCAAGAAAGAAGAGAAGTGGATCACCACCTTTGGCGAAATGGATTTCTCCCCGGTGGATATGACCAGTCTGGTGATTGTGGGCAATAAAACCACCTACTGCCGCAATGGTTTGATGATCACGCCGCGAGGTTATGAACTGTGAACCGTCCGGCTATCCATGTCTTTGGCGGCACCAGCGACGCCCGCCTGATTTGTCAGGCGCTGGAGGCGGCAGGCGAAGGTTACCGGCTGTCGGTCGCGACGGAAACCGGCAGGCAACTGGCTGGCGCGATCGCCGGTGAAGTGGTGGTGGGGCGGATGGACGCGCGGGAAATGGCGAATTATCTGGCGACCCGGCAAGTGCGTTGGGTGATTGATGCTTCTCATCCGTATGCTGAGACACTACACCGTAATGTGGTTGCTGCTTGCCGTGGTCTGCATATACCGCTTACCCGCTATCAGCGGCCAAGCGACATTGACGCCATCGAACACCCGTTGTTGCACAAAGTATCGAATCTGGATGCCGCTTGTGCGGTAGCCGAGGGGCTAGGCCCCCGCGTGTTGCTCACCACCGGCAGTAAAGATCTGGCGCAATACCAACGCAAACTGCCGGGTAAACATTTGCTGGCGCGAGTGTTGCCCACGTCCGCGGTGCTGGCGCAGTGCGAAATGCTGGGGCTGGGTGTGGAGCAGATCATTGCCCAGTGTGGGCCATTCAGCGCCGCCTTCAATCAGGCGCTGTATGAGTTTTGCCGGCCTGATGTGGTGATCACCAAGGAATCCGGCGCCGAGGGCGGCTATCAGCAAAAGGTGGCGCCCTGTCTGGCGCTGAATATTCCCTGCATTGTGGTGCGTCGCCCGGTGGTATCGGCGGAGCACGACGAGTGGGAGCAGGTGGTTTCCCTGGCGGCGTTTACGCATCGACTGTCCCGCTGGCAGGCGCAACAAGGATAAAATATGAAAAAAGCACTGTTAATCATCAGCTTTGGCACCAGCTATCCGCATACCCGACAAAAGAATATCGATGCCTGCGAGCAACATCTGGCGGCGACCTGTCGCGATCGTGATCTGTTTCGCGCTTTCACCTCCGAAATGATTATCCGTAAGCTGTACCGCCGCGACGGTTTATTGATTGACACCCCTCGTCAGGCGCTTCAGCGACTGGCGGACGCCGGGTATCAGGATGTGGCGATCCAGTCTTTGCATGTCATTAATGGCGACGAGTACGAAAAAGTGGTCAGTGAAGTACGGGCGTGCAGCAGTTGGTTTCAGCGTTTGGCGCTGGGCGCGCCATTATTGAGCAGTTTTGAGGATTATCAGCAACTGATGACGGCGCTGAAATCCCAGATGCCGCCGCTGGCGGCGGATGAACGCGTGGTCTTTATGGGCCACGGCGCCAGCCATCACGCGTTTTCGGCGTATGCCTGTCTCGATCACCTGATGACCAGTCAGAACTTTCCGGCGGTGGTAGGCGCCGTTGAAAGTTACCCGGAGATCGACCATATCATCGGGCGGCTATCGCGGTTTGGGGTGCGCAAAGCGCATCTGATGCCGCTGATGCTGGTGGCGGGGGATCACGCCATTAACGATATGGCATCCGATGACGCCGATTCATGGAAATCCCGACTCGAAGCCGCTGGCATCACCACGCAAAGCTGGTTGCAAGGGTTGGGCGAAAATCCGCTGATCCGCGATATGTTTGCCCGGCATCTGCATGCGGTTCTGCATCATGACGAACGGGAGGAGGTGTGATGATCGGCAGACTGTATGCGCTAGGCGTGGGGCCTGGCGCCAGCGATTTGATCACCGTGCGCGCGGCGCGCCTGCTGGCTACGCTTGATGTTCTGTATGCGCCGGCGGGGCGCAAAGGCGGAGACAGTCTGGCGTTATCCATCGTGCGCGAATATTTGTCGCCAGCGACCGCGATCCGCACCCGTCATTTCCCCATGCGCGCCGAAAACGATGAGAAAGAAGCCGTCTGGGATGAGATGGCGCAGCAGTTGACCGCGGATGTCGCCAACGGCAAACGGGTGGGGTTTATCACGCTGGGCGACGCAATGTTGTTCAGTACCTGGGTGTTTCTGCTGGCGCGGATTGGGCCGCAGCCCTGGCTGGAAATTGTGCCGGGCGTGACGTCTTTCGCCGCGATTGCTTCACGGGCCGCGTTTCCGCTGGCGATGGAGAAACAATCGCTGGCCGTGATGTCCTGCACCGCGCCGCAAGCTGAGGTGGAACAGGCTTTGCTTACCCATGATTGTGTGGTGCTGATGAAAGTTTATGGCCGTTTTGCCACCGTGCGCTCGCTACTGGCGCGGCTCAATCTGTTTGATCACGCGTTGTTGATGTCCGATGCCTCGTTGCCGGGAGAACAGTGCTGGCGGCGTCTGGATCAGGTTGATGACGATCAGGCGTTACCGTACTTCTCCACTATTCTGGTGAACAGGCAATGGCGTGCCGGGGGGATGCCATGAGCAAGGCCATCATGATTCAGGGGACGGCATCGGATGTCGGCAAAAGTGCTCTGGTTGCCGGACTTTGTCGTATTTTTGCGCAAGATGGTTACCGCTGTGCGCCGTTTAAAGCGCAGAACATGGCGCTGAATTCCGGTATTACGCCGAACGGCGAAGAGATGGGACGGGCGCAGATTTTCCAGGCTGAGGCGGCGGGTATCGAACCGGATGTGCGCATGAATCCGGTGTTGCTCAAACCCACTGGCGATCGTCAATCGCAGGTGGTGCTGATGGGCAAGGCGCTGTGCAATATGGATGCGGCGACGTATCACCAGTATAAGCCGCGGTTGCGGCAGCAAATTAATCAGATCTACCACCGCCTTGCCAGCGAATATGAACTGATGGTGCTGGAAGGTGCGGGCAGTCCGGCTGAAATCAATCTGCGCGATCGGGATATCGTCAACATGGGCATGGCGGCGATGGCTGACGCGCCGGTATTGCTGGTGGCGGATATCGATCGCGGCGGGGTGTTCGCGGCGATTTATGGCACGCTGGCGCTATTGCGGCCGGAAGAGAAAGCGCGGGTGAAAGGGGTGATCATCAATAAATTCCGTGGCGATGTGGCGCTGCTAACGCCGGGATTGGCGCAGATCGAAGCGCTGACAGGCGTGCCGGTGATTGGTGTCATGCCGTGGCTGAATATCGACCTGGAAGATGAAGACGGCGTAGCGCTGCAAAGCGGGAAATACGCCGCGGCGCAACTCAAGGATCTGGATATCGCCGTCATCCGTTTGCCGCATATCGCCAACTTTACTGATTTTAATGCGCTGGCGGCGCAGCCCGATGTGAGTTTGCATTACGTCGCCACGGCGTCAGCGCTGGCCAGGGCGGATTTGATCATCTTACCCGGTAGTAAAAATACATTGGATGATTTGCAGTGGCTGCAACAAAGCGGTTTGGCCCACACGCTGCAAACCCGGTATCAGGCGGGCGTACCGGTCATCGGTATCTGTGGCGGTTATCAGATGCTGGGAAAGCGAATTATCGATGGCGTGGAGTCGGGGATCGCCCGCATGGACGGGCTGGGGCTGCTGGATGTGGAAACTGTGTTTGCGCCAGAGAAAGTGACGACGCGGGTGACGGGACGCTGCGCGCCGCGATTACCGGGTCTGTTGGCCAGTTGCGCCGGTCTGCCGGTGAATGGCTATGAAATACATATGGGTCAGGCGCGCCCTGGATCGCAGGTCGAACCGTTTATCTCTCTGACCGGTCGTAACGGGCAGGCGACAAGACATGAAGACGGCGCGATCAATGCAGACGGCAGCGTTATGGGCAGTTATCTCCACGGTCTGTTCGATAACGCTGAGTTCACACGCGCGTTGCTCAATAGTCTGCGTCAGCGCAAAGGGCTGCCAGCATTCGAGGGCGAGGTGATTGATTACGCCCGCCACAAACAACAACAGTTCGATATTTTGGCTGCCGCCATGCGGGAACATATTGATATTGCTGCGATATATCAGTTTATGGCGGAATAGTTGGCGACCTCGATCCCCTTGGCAGGCGGCCTTTTAGTTGTAAACTTACGGTAACTGTTTTATGCAGATTCAGTGCTATTTCGTGCGCGAAAATCATGGTATTTCCTTGCAATGTCGTAGCACGCGCTCGACAAGGAGCGCTCAGCCCCTTTTACGCCAGGAAACCCCCCCTTTTGTCCCGTGTTTATGAGGCGCGTCTCACAGGAAGTTGAACGGGATTTGCATAGCTTTAATATCTGAACAGGAGTGTATTCGGTGATTTTGATTACTGGTGGGGCTCGTAGCGGCAAGAGCGCGCTGGCGGAAAAGTTGGCGGCGGGGCGTGAACAGGTGCTGTATATCGCCACCTCGCTGGCGACTGATGACGAAATGGCCGAACGTGTGCGAACACATCGCGCCAGCCGTCCGGCACACTGGCGGACCTGGGAAGGTTACCGCGATGTCGGTACGCTGATTGCGCAGCAGGTTGCGGCGGATGAAGCCGTGATCGTGGAATGCATCACGACCCTGATCACCAATCTATTATTTGATCAGGCGGGGGATACGCCGCCAGAGCAGATGGATTTCCCGGCGATAGAGGCGGAGATCCAGCAACAGATCGATGCATTGATCGCCGCCTGCTTACAACGCTCATCGCCGATCTTTCTGGTGACCAACGAGTTAGGGATGGGCATTGTGCCGGAAAATAGGTTGGCGCGGCATTTTCGCGATATCGCCGGACGGGTCAATCAACGGCTGGCGGCGGTGGCGGAGTCTGTTTATCTGGTGGTGTCGGGCATTGAGGTAAAAATCAAATGAGTCTGCGGTTGTTTCTTGCCACCCTGCAATTCCTGACGCGTATCCCGGTGCCTGAACGTTGGATGCAGGGGGGGGCGGCGCAGCAGTACGTGCGTGGCATTGTCTATTTTCCGCTTATCGGACTGCTTGTCGGCGCTATTGCGGGGAGCGTGTTCACGCTGCTCGCGCCGTGGAGTGGATTTCCCCTGGCGGCGTTGGGCTTTGTGCTGGCGCAGGCGTTGATTACCGGCTCGTTTCATCTGGATGGGTTGGCGGATACCTGTGACGGCGTCTTCTCAGCCCGCCGGCGAGAGCGAATGCTGGAGATTATGCGCGACAGTCGACTCGGCACTAACGGCGGGCTGGCGCTGATTTTCATCGTAGCGGCGAAAGTCCTGGCGATCAGTGAATTAGCGTTGCGCGATACCGCCATGTTGGCGTTGCTGACGTTGGCATCGGTGGTCGGACGGACCGCGGTTGTACTGCTGATGTATCGGCAGCGCTATGCGCGCGAAGGGCAAGGGCTGGGGAATCTGTATATCGGTCAGGTTAGCGCGGGCGCGACAGGGATTACGCTGCTGGTCGGCGCGATACTGACCGGGTTGTCAGGCCAGACGCGGGCATTACTGGCATTGGCGATAACCCTGGTGGTTATCTGGCTGATGGGCCGGTATTTGCGTCGTCGGCTGGGCGGGCAAACCGGCGATACGCTGGGGGCGGCAATCGAAGTCGGTGAACTGGTGTTCTTACTGGCGCTGTTGTAATGAATCAAATGTCATGAACTCATTGTAATGAGCCGAGAACGGCAAACTATATAACCCTATAAATAATAAGGGAAAGTATGCGTCTTTTTCTTGTCAGACACGGTCAGACTGAGGCCAATCTCAGCGGTGTTTTTTGCGGAACCACGGATGTCCGCCTGACGGATATCGGCGTAGCACAGGCCCGACAGATTGCTGAGTGGTTGAAGGACATCGATTTCACTTCCGCGACCAGTAGCGGCTTGGCGCGGGCGCGGCAGACGGCGGAAATAGTCCTTCAGCCGCATCCATTGACGGCGACATCGGATACGGCGCTGAACGAGATGCACTTTGGCGATTGGGAAATGCGGCACCATAGCGAGTTACAACAGCAAGATGCGCAAAACTGGGCGGTCTGGGTGAAGGATTGGCAACATGCTCGCCCGACAGCGGGGGAGTCTTTTCCTGAGTTTTCAACGCGGATAGAAAGCCTTGTCCAGACATTGATGACGCAAGATATTCAGGGGAACCATCTTTGGGTGGCGCATCAGGGCGTACTGAGTTTATTACTGGCAAGGTTATTAGGTATGCCCGCCGCGGGCATGTGGCATTTTCATTTTGCACAAGATTCATACAGCGTGCTGGATATTCAGGATGGATTTGTCATCCAGCGGGCTTTTAATCAACGGACGTACTGGCAACAGGAATAACGAGAATAATCTATGCACACACAATCGAAACTGACGCTTCCCCAACTGGTTGAATCTATCGTTCCGCTGGATAACCAAGCCATGCGGCAGGCTGCTGCCAGCATTGATGGCTTACTGAAGCCACTGGGCAGTTTGGGGCGACTGGAAACCCTGGCGATCCAACTGGCGGGTATGCGTGGTTTGTCCGGTCATCAGGTCGAGCGTAAACAGATTATCGTCATGGCTGCCGATCATGGCGTATATGCCGAAGAGGTGACGATTACACCGCAGGCGGTAACGGCTATTCAGGCGGCCAATATGGTCAAGGGCATTACGGGTGTTTGCGTACTGGCGGCCAGCGCGAATACTGAAGTCAAGGTTGTGGATGTCGGGATTGACAGTGAACCGCTGTCCGGTGTGGTGAACATGCGGGTGCGGCGCGGAAGCGGCAATATCGTTCGTGAAGCCGCAATGACGCGTCAACAAGCGGAGGATTTACTCTGCGCCAGTGCGCGATTGACCATTGAACAGGCAACCAGCGGCGTCAAGGTGTTTGGCGTGGGAGAGTTGGGCATGGCGAACACCACGCCTGCCGCTGCAATCATCAGTGTTATCACCAATCGCGATCCGCATCAGGTGGTGGGGATCGGAGCCAATTTCCCCAGTGATCGTCTGTATCATAAGGTGGCGGTGGTACGGGAAGCGATTGCATTCAATCAACCTGACGCCCGTGACGGCCTTGATGTGCTATCCAGGATAGGCGGTTTCGATCTGGTCGGCATGGCGGGTGTGATGCTGGGAGCGGCGGCGGCGGGCCGCCCCGTGGTGCTGGACGGATTTCTCTCTTATGCCTCAGCACTGGTGGCCTGCCTGATTGCGCCGACCGTGCGTGATTATCTTATTCCTTCTCATGTCTCGGCGGAAAAAGGCGCCATTATTGCCTTGCGGCATTTACAACTGGAGCCTTATCTGCAATTGGGGATGCGGCTTGGCGAAGGCAGTGGCGCGGCTATCGCCATGCATGTGATTGATGCCGCCTGCGCTATGTACAACAATATGGGAAGGTTGACGGACAGCGATATCGTATTGCCTGCGTAACCCGATTACTCTCTATTCAATGGCGAAAGAAATTATGTTTTTTCGTTTATTGTGTGATGTGACAACACATATGACCCTGAGCGTATCCTGTATATTCTCACTATTAGTGGGATGGCGATAACAAGATGATTTATTTAATTTTTTAATAGATGATAAGTTTTTGTGGCTTATTTAATTCAGTGGGGTAAGTATCAGTTTTATGTATGGCTTATGTCGTAGTGTGCTATTTATTATTTGTGCTTACTACCAATGGAATATGCTTTCTAAGGCCGGAAATCAATAGGATTTTGTGATTGATGGTTTGTTTTATAAAAAAACAAAAAGTTTAGTGTTGCAAACACAACATGTTTGTAATTTACTGTAGTTGATGAGTCATATGAGGACGGTATGGATTTCTCAAAGCTGGTTGGTGAACGTTTTTCGAGTCTGACGCCATCACAAAAAATTATTGCACGTTACATTGAACGCAATAAAGAGCGGGTGGCGTTTATGACAGCCAGACAGTTGGCGAATGCCATTGATATCAGTGATGCGGCGGTAGTAAGATTTTCCCGCGCTTTGGGTTATCGTGGTTATGCGCATCTGCGTGAGGATTTGGGCGAAGCCTTGATTGAAAACATCGGATTAAGCGGTATATATCAACAGGTTCTAACCACATCAAGTGATATCGAATTAAAAGAACATGTTTTTGCGAATGGCAGTTCTTTAATGAGTCAAACATCAGCGTTGAATCAGCCTCAAACTGTTGTCCGTATTGCCCAAAAAATGGTTTCCGCCAGACGTATATGGGTAACCGCACATGGTACGACACATGCCATGGCCTCTTATCTGGCAATGCAACTCAATGTGTTGAAGGATGCGGAAGTCTTTGAAATTGGAGCGGGCGATGTTGCCGATCGCATGAGGCATGTCAATGAAGAGGATGTTTTTATTGGTATAGGCTATGAACGCTATATTCCATATACCATTGAAATGATGCAACTTGCTCGTATTCGGGGCGCTTATATTGTTGCATTTACCGATCGCCCTTCTTCTCCTTTAGCAAAAGAGGCGGTGGAAACGCTTTATATTGCTCGCAATATGTCACACATTGGGCGTTGGTCTCAGATAGGCACAATGATTGTCGCTGATTGGTTAATGTCGCAAATGGTTGTAATAGATAAGGAGAATGTAAAAAAACGAGTACAAGAATCCGATAAAATATGGGAATTGCTCGGTCATTGGAAAATGTCAACACCAGGGAAATACTGATAATAAAATAATTAATAAGAATTTGATTAAATGTAATTATTAATAATATATAGTTATTAACACCAGGAAAGGGCTGTTTTCAGTTATATACATCAAAGGACAATGAGTATGAGTAATAAAAACGAAAGCCAACTTTCCAGTGCACAGCATTTAATAGAGGAGAATGTAAATACCTCCAGGCGTGATTTAATAAAGAAAAGTTCAATTCTTAGTGCTGGTATGGCGCTTGGCGCTTTCTCTATGCCTATTGCGTTTGCCAAAGGTGAGAAGGAAGTCATTGTGAGAGGATTGGGTGGCGCTTATCAGGATGCGATGGATGCTGCCGTACATAAGCCTTTTACTGCGGCGACCGGAATTAATGTTAGAGTCATACCATCAACGGGCTCACAGATATTGGCAATGTCAAAAACCGGTAAAGTGAGTATTGATGTTTTGGATCTAAGCGATATTACCCAATTTAATCTAGATCAAGCGGGGGTATTAGCGCCGATTGATTATTCAGCCATGAAGTTCAGCGATCCTAATGATATTATGCCGGAGTTGCGTCACCCCAACATGATTGGCAATCTTCTTTATGCCTCAGTGATGGTTTATAACACCGAGGTATTCAGTGAGAAATCACACCCTAAAAATTGGGCTGAGTTCTGGGATGTTAAGCAATTTCCTGGTTCGCGCACCTTAGCGGATATGCGCACAAGTTCGACAGAATTAGAGTTTGCTTTATTAGCTGATGGTGTGGACAAAGATCAGCTTTATCCGATTAATATCGAACGTGCTTTTTCCTCGCTCAGTAAAATCAAACCACATATTTCAAAATGGTGGGATACCGGAGCGCTCTCCGCTCAGCTATTGGAACGTAAAGATGCGGTGCTTGGCGCTGTGTGGAATGGACGCGTTCAGACTCTTATCGATCAAGGTGCGCCGTTGGCGATTGAATGGAATCAGGCGAAACAGCAAGTGCAGTATTGGAGTGTGGTTAAAGGCGCGCCGAACCCGGAGAATGCCCAGTTATTTATTGATTTTGCCCTGCAACCCAAAGTACAGGCGAAACTCACTCAACATATTGCCTATGGTCCGACCAATAAAAAAGCCTTCGATTTTGTGCGCCCTGAAGATTTGGTGAAGTTACCCTCTAACCCAGCTTATTATTCCAACACATTTGTGAGAGATGCACAGTGGTGGGCGGATAATATGGAACAAGTGAGTAAAGTCTGGCAACAGTGGTTTCTGGGCCGGGCTTAATGGGTATTGCCAATCTGTCATTCCGTTCCCGCAAGGTGGGAACGGAAATCCGGTTACAGGGTATTACCCGCCGTTTTGGTCAGACCGTTGCGGTTGATAATCTAAATCTGACGATTGCGCCGGGTGAATTTGTTACGTTGCTGGGCGCCAGTGGATCGGGCAAGACCACAACGTTAATGATGGTGGGCGGATTTACCGCTCCCAGCGCCGGACGAATTTTATTAGGCGGAAAAGATGTCACCGATATGCCGCCTGCTAAACGGGATCTGGGCGTGGTGTTTCAGAACTACTCACTTTTCCCTCATCTTTCGGTTGCCCGCAATCTGGCATTCCCGCTTGAAATGCGCGGAGAGTCGTCGGGGGCGATCCGAAAAAAAGTTGCCGATGCATTGGAGATAGTGCAGTTGGCCGATAAAGGTCATCGGTTGCCGCGTGAATTGTCCGGCGGTCAACAGCAGCGAATTGCGTTGGCGCGCGCGCTGATTTATGAACCTCAAGCCCTGTTGATGGATGAACCGCTGGGCGCGCTGGATAAAAAATTGCGTGAACATATGCAACTGGAAATCAAGCGTTTACATACCTCATCCGGCTCTACTGTATTGTTTGTCACCCACGATCAGGAAGAAGCGCTCACGCTTTCCGATCGCGTGGCGGTGATGCAAGATGGGCGGATGGCGCAGATTGACGCTCCCCAATTGTTATATGAACAACCGGCTAATCGCCGGGTTGCTGAATTTATCGGACAGTCTAATTTCATTGGCGGTCGCATTCTGTCGGTTCAGGCGAATGGCTATCAGGTGGTGCTGGATAGCGGCGAAGCGATAAGCGGCAGAGGCGTAGCGGGCCTTGCTGCTGGTCAGCGGGTGCTTGCGGTATTACGGCCTGAGAAAATTCGTCTGACGGCATTGGGTATACTACCGGTGAAAGCTATCGTCACCGATGTGCTCTATCTGGGGCATACGGTAAAAGTGACGCTGCGACTCAATGATGCAACGGAACTACTGGTTCAGGCTCAGAATATCCATCTGGAAAAAGCCCTGACGCCTGGAATGACGGTTTCTCTTGGCTGGCAACCGCAAGATTTATGGTTTATTGCCGGGGAACCCTCGTCGTGAGGTTATCGTTGTCGCGCAAAAACCGGACGCTCTGGTTGCTATTGGCGCCATCACTTCTGGCTTTGTCAGCGTTCTTTGTCTATCCATTGATAAAAATGCTGAGTTTTAGCGTCTACAGTCCAGAATTCACCTGGCAATATTATCTGAGGATTATTCATGAACCGATCTGGCTTAATGTGCTGTGGATTACGCTGCGCACTGCGTTATGGGTCACGCTCAGTACATTGCTGCTGGGGTATCCGCTTGCCTGGTTTTTGGCAAGATTAACGCCCCGGCGGGCTAATATCTTTCTGATTATTGTCATCATTCCTTATTTCACCAGCGTATTGGTGCGAACTTATGCTTGGATGGTGCTGCTTGGCACCGAAGGCATGATAAACCGCGCGCTGATCGCGCTTGGTCTGGTGAATGAGCCGTTAAAGCTGATGTATACCACGACCGGGGTGCTGATCGGTATGACGTACATTCTGTTGCCCTACATGGTGTTGGCGCTTTACAGCGTGATGCGCGGCATTGATCCTACGTTGCTCCGTGCGGCGGAAAGCCTTGGCGCTTCACGTCTCAGGGCTTTTTGGCGGGTGGTGATCCCGCTTTCGTTGCCGGGGGCCGCCGCAGGCGGATTACTGGTATTTATTATGGCGTTGGGGTTTTTCATTACGCCGGCGTTGATGGGCGGGCCGCAGCAGACCATGATCGCTATGGTGATTGAAAGCCAGATTGAAATCTATTTTGACTGGGGCTTTGGTTCGGCGCTGTCATCGTTATTATTGGTGTTTACGCTGTTGTTATTCTGGTTATACCAGCGACTTGTCGGACTGGAACGTTTATTTGAGGCGAAACGATGAATCGAAATAAGCCTGGCTTTTTATCGTTAATACTCTCAATGCTGGTGCTGTTATTTCTTGCCTTGCCCATTATCATTATTTTTCCTTTGGCGTTTAACGAGGCGAACTATCTGGCTTTTCCCCCAAGCGGATTTTCCCTGCGTTGGATGGAGAAAGTATTGAGCAATGCCGAATGGCTGGACTCTTTATGGTTGAGTTTTCGTATTGCGTTTATCTCGACCATATTGGCAATGTTTTTAAGCCTGTTGATGGCAATCGCATTGGTGCGTTTTCATTTCGCAGGGAAGCGCATTATTTATGCGCTAATATTGCTTCCATTGATTGTTCCCAATATTATTTCAGCGCTATCGTTATTCTTTTTCTTTTCCGCCATTGATGTGATTGACAACGTTGGCGCTATTATTATCGGGCATACCATTATCTCTCTCCCTATTGCGACGATCATTATCTCGTCAACCTTACAGGGGATCGACAGTCAGCTTGAATACGCCGCCATGAGTCTGGGGGCCGGCAACTTTACCGTGCTCAGACGCATTACCTTTCCGCTTGCAGCGCCGGGCATGATATCCGCCGCGATATTTTCTTTTCTCAGTTCTTTTGATGAATTGCTTATTGCCATGTTTATGGCGGGTAATAATGCACAGACGTTGTCGGTGAGAATATGGAATAACATTCAATTTGAATTAGAACCGACTATAGCCGCGGTGAGCGTATTGTTAATTATGATTACGATGGTCATGTTGCTAACAGCGAATCTCATGACCAAACGATAATTATGTTCCGGTAAATTAATGGGGATAAGATGAATAGTTGTAACGAAATAATATTTACGCCAGAAGAGTATCATCAACGGGTTGAAATTGTTCGTGCCTACATGCGACAGAAAAACATTGAGTTATTGATCGTCGATCAAGCTGAGTTTTTATATTATCTCACCGGATTTGGCATTTCAGAGAATCTGTATCGGGCATGTTTACTCACATTGCAGGATGCGCCGGTGATGATATTCCGCGCGATGGATGCGCATACCTTTCAGGAAAATAGTTGGGTTACTGATACGGTGACCTTCTCTGATTGGCAGGACCCGGTTGATATTCTTATTGATACGATTATGCATCGTGGCTGGGATCGGCTGAATGTCGGGATGGACTTTGATTCATACAACATGACGGTAAAACGTTTTAATCGTTTACAAAACCGTTTCCCAGAACAATCCTTTCGGGATTTCTCTGGTGTGCTGGAGCTATTGCGGGAATGTAAAACCGAACAGGAGATCAGATATCTTTCTGATGCCTCAAAAGCCTGTGATCTGGCGTTATCTTCTGCTGTATCTGAGGTTAGAGAGGGCAAAACGGGGCGTGACGTTGCAAGTGTCGTTCATCAGGTCTTTATGCGCAACGGGGTTGACTCCAACCGCTGCGGCATTATTACTCTGGGCGAGGGAAACAGTTTCTTGCATGGAAACTTATATAATCATCCATTAGTTTCAGGCGATATTTTACATACGGAGCTTGTGGCATTTAAACATGGGTATAGCGCCCGGTTGATGCGGCCTATCGTAATTGGCAAAGCTTCCCCGCAGCAGAAGGCACTGGCCGAACAGTTAATTACTATTCAGGATAAACAATTTGCGGCGATGAAACCCGGAGTAGTCGCCAAAGATATCGATAGCCTGGCTCGTGATGCTGTTATAACCTCTGGATTTCGGAAGGATTATGCCAGTATTACCGGTTATGCACTGGGCTATTACCCGCGCTTCTCACCAAGAACCAGCGATTTCAGCCGTGTCTTCCTACCGAACGCGGAATGGCGTCTGAAATCCGGTATGGTGTTCCATATGTATATTTATGCGCAAGGATTGGCATTCAGCGAAACGATCGCCATTACCGAGCAAGGACATCAGCGGTTGACGCAAGCGCCGCGCCAGTTGTTTATCGCAGACCGCTAAATCCGTTCAGGCGCGATGCTGTTTTTCTTCCCCGCTTTTTGTGCCGTTTCCCTGTTGATAGGCCAGCGAAACCATCAGCGATTGCACCAGACACAGCGTGGCCGATTGTGAACGAAAGGCGTCTACCTGCGCTTCTTTGACCACAAAGCAGACATCGCTGAGCGTTGCCAGCGGACTGATCTGACTATCAGTGATCACAATTTGCCGTGCACCGGCTTTCGCCGCGATCTCGCTGACCATCAGGGTTTCCTCGGAGTAGGGCGAAAAGCTGATGGAAACCACAATATCCTTTTCACCCACGCGGTTGAGTTGCTCGCGGAACATGCCGCCCAGCCCGTTGACCAGCACCGGGTTGCTTTCCAGATGACTGAGAGCATAAGTCAGGTAGGTGGCGACGCTGAATGAACGACGCAGGCCCACGACATAAATCGTGTCCGCCCTGGCCAGCAAATCGACGGCCTTTTGCAGATCGCCCTGTGGCGTCCGGGCGGCCAATTGCTGCATCGCCTGTGAGTTCGACCGGGCGAACTCATGCAGGATATCGAGCGGGGTTTCCGGTATTGCGTCGGACTCCATCGCCCGAAACAACCGCGCCCGATCGGTATAGCTGGCGGTTTCTTCCACCAGATTCATACGGAATAGCTGTTTCATCTCGTTGAACCCACTGAATTCAAACGCATTGGCAAAGCGGATCAGGGTTGAGGGCGGCACGTCGGCCCGTTCAGCGATCACGGCCACGGTATCAAACGCAATACTGTTGGTGTTATCAAGCACATAGTGAGCGACCTGCTGTAGCCGTTTGCTCAGCGTATCGTAACGATCGCGGATTTGTTCCTGCAACTCTCTCAGGCTGGTCGCCATTGCCATAATTTGTACTCTCCCAAAAGAATTTATCTCAGCCCGTTATTTTTCAATATCAGGTGGGTTGGCAGTGCCTGATAGCTGGTTATCTCAACTGTTTTTTTCATTCTGGGGGCTGGAAACAGAACATATGGTTCAGTGCGGCTCGACAGATGAAGTGGTGATAATCGCCGGATTGTCGCATCCCTAAGCGCTGAACTCAGTTTACATAAAAATTCGTAGCAGATCACAATAATCAACATTTATTTTATTTTTTTATAAAATGAAACGTTCATTTCATATACTGTAATCCGTTATCAGCCCTTTGTCCTCCTTTAGAACCCACAGAGGTGTAAACATGGAAACCGTATCTAACTTTATTCAGGGTGCTGTCGTCGCCAGCCGCAGTCAACGCTATGCAGCGGTTTATAACCCGGCGACGGGCGAGCAGATTCGTCAGGTTGTCATGTGTCGCGCCGACGAGGTGGAACAGGCTATTGGGGCGGCGGCGGCCGCTTTCCCCGCCTGGTCGAAATATTCCCCGTTACGGCGCGCGCGTATTCTGTTTCGTTTCAAAGCGCTGCTGGAAGAAAGGATGGATACGCTGGCCCGGCTGATCTCGCAGGAGCACGGCAAGGTCTATTCCGATGCGGTAGGGGAATTGACGCGTGGACTGGAGGTGGTGGAGTTTGCCTGCGGCATCCCGCATCTGCAAAAAGGCGAGCATTCGGCCAACGTGGGAACGGGCGTAGACAGCTACTCGCTGATGCAGCCGCTTGGCGTATGCGTGGGGATCACGCCGTTCAATTTCCCGGCGATGGTGCCGATGTGGATGTTCCCGATTGCGCTGGCGACCGGGAATACGTTTGTGCTCAAACCGTCGGAAAAAGATCCGTCGCTGTCCGTGATGCTGGCGGAACTGTTGCAGGAAGCGGGGTTGCCGGATGGCGTATTCAATGTGGTGCAAGGCGACAAAGAGGCGGTTGATGTGCTGCTGAGCGATCCGCGGGTTCAAGCGGTGAGTTTTGTCGGCTCAACGCCGGTAGCGGAGTACATCTATCAAACGGCGTCGGCGCATGGTAAACGCTGTCAGGCGCTGGGCGGCGCTAAAAACCACTGTATCCTGATGCCGGATGCGGACATGAGGATGGCGACCAGCGCTATCATGGGCGCCGCGTTTGGGGCGGCGGGCGAACGTTGTATGGCGTTGTCCGTCGTGGTTGCGGTAGGCGATGAAACGGCGGAGACGCTGTGTCAGCGTTTGGAGCAGCAGATCCGCGCCATGCGTGTCGGCCCCGGCCTGGTCGAAGGGCAGGAGAATGAAATGGGGCCGGTTATCTCGGCTCAGCATAAGAGCAAGATTGCCGACTATATCCAAAGTGGAGTAGATCAGGGCGCCACATTGCGCATTGATGGCCGCAAGCTGTCGGTAAACGGCCATCCGCAGGGTTATTTTATCGGCCCGACATTATTTGACGGCGTGACGCCGGAAATGAAAATTTACCGTGAAGAGATTTTTGGACCGGTGCTGGCAGTGATGCGCGTGCCGGATTATCAGACGGCGGTAACGCTGATCAACAATCACGAGTACGGCAACGGTACGGCGATTTTCACCCGCGATGGTGAAACGGCGCGGCAGTTCTGTGAAGAAGTACAGGCCGGGATGGTGGGGGTCAACGTACCGATCCCCGTGCCGATGGCATTCCACAGCTTTGGCGGTTGGAAACGCTCTATTTTCGGGCCGCTGAATGTTCATGGTAATGACGGCGTGCGTTTCTATACCCGAATGAAAACCGTCACCAGTCGCTGGCCAGCCAGCGTGCGTCTTGAACAACACAACAGCAGCTTCGTGATGCCGACAATGGAGTGATTGATCGTTTCGGGCATCTTCAAAAAAGCGCTCATACGAAGGAGCACACAATGGATACGCTACGAATGACCATGGCGCAAGCGCTGGTCAGGTTTCTTAACCAGCAGTACGTCAGTGTGGATGGTGAGGAAACCCCGTTTGTGCATGGGGTGATGACGATTTTCGGGCATGGCAATGTACTTGGCATCGGTCAGGCGCTGGAACAGGAGGCCGGTCATCTTAGGGTACATCAGGGATGTAATGAGCAAGGGATGGCTCACATCGCCATCGGTTTCGCCAAGCAACATCTGCGCCGGAAAATATATGCCGTGACTTCATCAGTCGGGCCGGGGGCTGCGAATATGGTGACGGCTGCCGCGACCGCCACCGCCAATCGTATTCCGCTGCTGCTGCTACCCGGCGATCTGTTTGCCTGCCGGCAACCGGATCCGGTATTGCAGCAGGTTGAGCAGTATCACGATGTTTCTATCAGCACCAACGACTGTTTTAAACCCGTCTCCCGTTATTGGGATCGCATCAACCGACCGGAACAATTGATGAGTGCGCTGATCAATGCCATGCGGGTATTGACCGATCCGGCGGATACCGGCGCGGTGACGCTGTGTCTACCGCAGGATGTCCAGGCGGAGGTCTGGGATTATCCCGCCGCGTTCTTCCGTAAACGCGTGCATCACATTGAACGCCGTCCTCCTGATGTCGCCCGACTGGAAGAGGCTGTTGCGCTGATCCGGCGCAAGCAGCGGCCGATGTTGATTTGCGGAGGCGGCGTGCGTTATGCCGGCGCGCATACGTCGTTACGGCAATTTGCGGAGCAGTTCGCGATTCCTTTCGCTGAAACGCAGGCAGGCAAAGGGGCGGTGGTATCGTCACATCCGCTTAATTGCGGCGGTATTGGGGTAACCGGCGGGCTGGCCGCTAACCGACTGGCGCGGGACGCGGATCTGGTGATTGGCGTCGGCACACGGTTAACCGATTTCACCACCGGTTCGAAATCCCTGTTTCAGCACCCGGATGTTGAGTTTCTGCTGTTGAACGTCGCCGAGTTTGATGCGCTGAAACTGGATGCGCTGCCGCTGATTGCCGATGCGCGCGTCGGGCTGGACGCGTTGTCCCTGCGTCTGACTGCTGCGAACTATCGCAGTCGCTGGCAGGATGAGATCGCGCAGGCGCGATCGGTGTGGCAAACCGAACTACAACGGTTGTTTACCTTGCAAGATTCGGGCGAACTGGTTCCAGAAGTGGCAGATGGGCTGGCGGATAAGCTCGATGAGTACCGCCGGATGTTGGATACTCACCTGACGCAAACGCGCGTATTGGGGCTACTGAACGAAAAGCTGGAAGACGATGCCATTATCGTCGGCGCAGCGGGGTCGTTGCCAGGGGATTTACAGCGTCTCTGGCAGGTTCGCACGCCGGATAGTTATCATCTGGAGTACGGCTACTCCTGCATGGGGTATGAAATCGCCGCCGCGGTCGGGGCGCGTCTGGCCGCGCCGGAACAGCCGGTTTATGCGATGGTGGGGGACGGCTCGTATCTGATGTTGCACACGGAACTGCAAACCGCCGTGCAGGAAGGAATAAAAATCACCGTTTTACTGTTTGATAATGCGGGATTTGGCTGTATCAACAACTTGCAAATGAGTCAGGGAATGGGGAGTTTCTGTACCGAGAATCGCCACCGTTGCCCGGACACCGGACAACTGCGCGGGCCGCTGATACCCGTTGATTTTGCCAGCAATGCCGAGAGTTACGGCTGTAAAGCATGGCGGGTGCATGATGAGGCGTCATTGTTAGAAGCGTTGACGATGTCCCGGCGGCATCCCGGCCCGGTCTTGCTGGATATTAAAGTTCTGCCTAAGACCATGACTCACGGTTATGAATCATGGTGGCGCACCGGTACGGCGCAGGTGGCGGATAACCCTGAGATAGAAGCCGCAGCGCGCCAGGTCAGAGATAAATTGTCAGATGCCCGGCAGTATTGATCCCTGTTTGCCGGGGAGCATGGTTTTCTAAGGAGCATGGTCTACAGGAGCGTAGTCTACGGGAGTATAGTCTGCCTTCCCGCTCGCCACTGGCGGGATGACAAGTAAAAATGGAACGTATGTTTCATTTTTGCTTGTCGATAGCAATTTCCATGATTTATCCACTTCTCCTATGATTCCTTCATTTTTTGCCCTTTTTGTTTCTGTATTTCATCTAATGTGTGATTTTGATTACAAAAACTATTGAATCTGTCACGGAAATGTTAACTGACACGCAAAAACATAACTTTCAAATTAACTAAAACTGAAATAAATGTTTTATTTTGACTGTCAGGCATTTTGCTAAAGAACAAGGTAGGGAAACGTGTAGTCAAGCCTGTTGTCAATCGTGGTTCCGTTTTCCATCTTACGGTATTTGTACCCCATCGATTTTAAATTGCAGCCGGTCGGCACACTGGCAATCGACGATGTGAAATCAGCAACTTGAAAGATAGCGGGTACAACAAATTGCATGAGTAACTCAGCTATCAAGGGAGCCTTTATGTTTAACATCGCTTTATTGGGCGCGGGTCGTATTGGTCAGGTCCATGCCGTGAACATCACTGAACACAAAGAAACCAATCTTTATGCCGTGGTTGATCCCAATCCAGCCAATGCCCAGGCCTTATCCGAGCGCTATCACGCCCAGGTGCGCACCATCAATGAAGTGATGGGCGATCCCGCTGTTCACGCTGTGCTGATAGCATCCGCAACGGATACCCACGCCGATCTGATTGAACTGGCGGCGAAAAACGGCAAAGCCATTTTTTGTGAGAAACCCGTACATCTGGATATCGCCCGCGTGCGGGATTGTCTGACAGTGGTGGAGCAACAGCAGGTGCCGTTATTTGTCGGCTTTAACCGCCGCTACGATCCGCAGTTCCGGCGGGTGAAAACCCTGTCTGAAGCGGGAAATATCGGCAAAGCGGAATCTCTGCTGATTGTTTCCCGCGATCCGTCGCCGCCGCCGGCTGAATATGTTCGTGTTTCCGGCGGCATGTTCCGCGACATGACCATTCATGATTTCGATATGGCCCGATTCATCATGGGGGAAGAGCCGGTTTCGGTATTCGCTCAGGGCAGTAATCTGGTCGATCCGGCGATCGGACAGGCGGGGGATATTGATACCGCCTTTGTGGTGCTGAAATTTGCGTCCGGCGCGATGGCGACCATCGTCAATAGCCGTCGTTCCGGCTATGGCTATGACCAGCGTCTGGAACTGCACGGCGCCAGAGGCGTACTGAGCGCCGGCAATATTCGTGAAAACGTGGTGGAGCAGTGGACGGACGACGGCTGTCTGGCGGCGAAACCTGAGCATTTCTTCCTGCAACGCTATCAATCGGCTTATGTCGCTGAATGGAACCATTTTGTCGAGGTTCTCAATGGCCGTGTTCAGCCGGAATGCACCGGGCTGGACGGCGAACGCGCGCTTTATCTGGCGGATAAAGCGTTGGAATCGTTGGTTCAGGGCAAAGCGATCACGCTGTAATCCGACCGGCGATTCATACCCTACACCTACCATTAATGCAGAGAAAAGACGCATGAAAAAGATAATCAACATGACCGCTATCTCCCTCGCGTTTGGTCTTTCCGGTTTTGCTCAGGCGCAGAATGAGCCGATCGTATTCAGTACGCCCAACCTAGCCTTGCCGTTCGAAGTTCACATGCAGCGCACTGCCGTGAAAACCGCCAAAGAACTGGGCGTGAATTTACAAGTGCTTGATAGTCAGGGCAGTTCGCCGAAACAGGCTGCCGATCTGGAAAACGCGATCACAAGTGGCGCGAAAGGCTTTGTGGTGTCGCCGAATGATGTGAATGCGGTATCCAGCGCCGTCACCGAAATTCAGGAAGCCAATTTGCCGGTAGTCACACTGGATCGCTCCGTGAAAACGGAAAAAGTCGTGCCACATTTTGGCGCCAATAACTACAAAGGCGGTCAGGCAATTGCAGATTATGTCAAAACCCAATTCCCGGACGGTGCCGAAATCATTCTGCTGACCGGGCAACCTGGCTCTTCTTCCAATATCGAACGTACTCAGGGAATTCGTGACAGCCTGAAGGAAGGCGGCGCCAAATACCGCATTGTCGCCGATCAAACCGGTAACTGGATGCGTTCCGAAGGCATGCGCATTGTGGAAAGCGTTCTGCCATCGTTGCCGAAGCGTCCGCAGGTGATTCTTTCCGCCAATGACGACATGGCATTGGGCGCGATTGAAGCGTTGCAGGGGCAGGGACTGAAACCCGGCGACATAATGGTAACCGGCTTTGATGCCGTGCCGGAAGCGCTGGCTCGTGTACGGGAAGGCTGGTTGACGGTGACCGCCGATCAGCGTCCAGGCTACGCCGTGACAACCGCATTGACGCAATTGACCAATAATATCCGCAACCAGACGCCCATCACCGGCGCCGACTATCCACCGAACATGATTACCAAAGATAACCTGAATGACGCTGAGCGCATTAGCGAAGCGGGCAACACAAACAAAGCAGGTAAATAGCTTACCGGCCCCTTTCCGTTATTCCCGCTCAGGCGGAGCGCTGATGCGCCGAGCGCCGATCCTTGCCTGCGCGGGAATGATCAACTAGCGGCGGAAATGAGGGAGCGGGCAGGAAAAACCGAGCGGGCCGGAACGATTGATCAGGAAAGCCTGTATTGGAAGAAAGCCTGTAATTGAGGAGAGTAAGCATCATGCAACCCTTACTGAAAATTACCGACCTGACCAAAAGCTTTTCCGGCGTCTGGGCCTTGAGCAAAGCCCAATTGGTTGTTATGCCGGGGGAAATTCATGCTCTGTTGGGAGAAAATGGCGCTGGTAAATCAACATTGCTGAAAGCGCTGGCCGGCGCGCAGCCGCAGACCAGCGGCGATATATGGTTCGGCGGGAAAGTGCTGTCGGTGCAGGATTCTCCCGTCGAACGGCAAAAGCAAGGCATTGTCACCATTTATCAGGAATTTAATCTGCTGCCGAATATGACGGTGGCCGAGAATATGTTTCTGGGGCGCGAACCCTGTCGCGGCAAGCTGTTTGTGGAAACGTCCTTAGTCAATCAGGAAGCCAAAGCGGTATTGGATTATCTGCAACTGAACATCGCGCCGACCACACAAGTCGCGCGTCTGAGCGTTGCGCAGCAACAGATGGTGGAAATCGCCAGAGCATTAACCCTTAACGCCCGTCTGATCGTGATGGATGAACCGTCTGCCGCGCTCAGCGACAGCGAAGTAGAAAGTCTGCATCGCGTGGTACGCGAGTTGAAGGGCCGAGGCGTCAGCGTAATCTACGTGACGCACCGTTTGCATGAGGTCTTCCAACTGTGTGATCGCTTCACCGTCTTTCAGGATGGTCGCTATAGCGGTTCAGGGGAGGTGGCGCAGACTAACGTCAAAGAGATTATCCGCCTGATGGTGGGGCGTGATGTGGTATTCAACCGTCGTCCCGCCAGTGAAACGCATCATCTGGATAAACCGGTGCGGCTGGCGGTCAACGGGCTCAGCCGGGAAAAACCGCCGTTGGATACGCACGGTATTGCGCTGAACGATATCAGTTTTCAGGTTCATACAGGGGAAGTGCTGGGGATCGCCGGGCTGGTGGGCGCAGGACGAACCGAAATTGCTCGTTGTCTGTTCGGGGCCGACAAATTCACCACTGGTGAGTTTTTGCTGGACGGTCAGCCCTATCACCCCACTAATCCCATGCATGCGTTGTCGCAGGGCATCGCGCTGGTTCCTGAGGATCGTAAGAAAGAGGGCGCGGTGCTGGGATTACCCATCCGCGACAACATCACGTTGTCCAGCTTGTCTTCATTGCTGCGCTGGCGCTGGTTCGTGAATACCCGCAAGGAAGATCAACTGATTGAATCCTACCGTCAGGCGCTGCGCATCAAAATGGTGGATAGCCAGCAAGAGGTGCGCAAACTGTCCGGCGGCAACCAGCAAAAAGTGATTCTGGCTCGTTGTATGGCCCTCAATCCGAAAGTCTTGATCGTTGATGAGCCGACGCGCGGGATTGACGTCGGCACCAAATCCGAAGTGCATCAGGTGTTGTTCGATATGGCCAGGCAAGGCGTGGCCGTGATTGTTATTTCTTCCGACTTGCCGGAAATCCTGGCGATTTCCGATCGCATTATCACGCTCAGCGAAGGGCGTCTTAGTGGAGAGATTCATGGCGATGACGCCACCGAAGAGAAACTGATGACCATGATGGCCATCTGTCACGATGCACAACAGGCAGCATAACGGAGGTGACGCATGTCGCAGCAGCCGCTTTCTAAGATCAGCGTACCGTCCAGCAATCCTGGACGTTTCGATCCCATTGCGTTTTTTGAGCGTTTTGGTGTGTTTATTTTTATGATTTTATTGCTGATTTTCTTTCAGTCTCAGAACAGCAATTTTCTGACCGAACGTAATATCACCAACATTCTCACCGAGGTTTCCATCTACGGCATTATGGCGGTGGGGATGACCTTCGTCATTCTGACGGCAGGCATCGACCTGTCTGTGGGTTCCATTTTGGCGGTTTGCGCGATAACAGCCGCCTCAATCATCAAAGGCGATAACTTCACCACCGTCGATCCCGATGCCTGGTACGGCATGAGTTGGCTGGTTGGACTGGGCGTTTGTCTGGCGGTGGGGACGCTGATTGGTTTTTTACATGGGTTGGGCGTTACCCGCCTGCGCCTGCCGCCGTTCATCGTCACCCTGGGCGGGATGACCATCTGGCGCGGCTTGACGCTGGTCATAAACGATGGCGCGCCAATCGCCGGATTTGATGCTGGATACCGCTGGTGGGGACGTGGCGAAATATTGGGCATCTCCGTACCCATCTGGATTTTTGCGCTGGTGGCGCTGGCGGGTTATCTGGCGCTGCATAAAACCCGCTGGGGGCGTTTCGTCTACGCCATCGGCGGCAATACGGAAGCCGCACGTTTGGCGGGAGTCAATGTGCAACGGGTGCTGGTGAGCGTATATGTGGTGATCGGTTGTCTGGCTGGGCTAGCGGGCTTTATTCTCAGCGCCCGTTTGGGCAGCGCGGAAGCGGTCGCCGGCATTACATTTGAACTGCGCGTCATCGCGTCAGTGGTGATCGGCGGCACTTCGTTGATGGGCGGGTATGGTCGTATCAGCGGCACGATTATCGGTTCGATCATCATGGGGATTCTGATTAACGGTCTGGTGCTGATGAATGTTTCGGCCTACTACCAGCAGATTATCACCGGTCTGATTATTGTTCTGGCGGTGGCGTTTGATACCTACGCCAAGAGTCGTCGCGGCGCCATCTGACAGACAGAGACTGATATGAAAACGGTTCGTATTGGGATGATTGGTTCAGGCTATATCGGACGGGCGCATGCCATTGCTTATTCACAGGCGCCGACGGTGTTTCCCCTGAATGGAGCGCTGGTCAAGGCCATGCTCGCCGACGTGTCGCCGGAGCGGGCGGACGAACGTGCGCGGGAGTTGGGTTTTCTGCGTTCTACCGGCGACTGGCGTGAGTTGGTATCTGATCCCGAGATTGATGTGGTGGACATCTGCGCGCCTAACTTCCTGCATAAGGCGATGGCGATGGCGGCGATCCGCCACGGTAAACACGTCTACGCCGAAAAACCGCTGGCGCTGAATGCGGCGGATGCCAGGGAAATGGTGGACGCGGCGCGACTGGCCGGGGTGAAAACGCTGGTGGGGTTCAATTACATGAAGAACCCGACCGCGAGTCTGGCGAAAGAGATCATCGCCAACGGCGAGATCGGCGACGTTGTGCATTTCTACGGCGCCCATAACGAGGATTATCTGTGCGAACCGTTCAAACCTGCTGATTGGCACTGTTGCAAGGAAACCGCCGGTCTGGGCGCGCTGGGGGATCTGGGAGCGCATATCGTCAACATGGCGCAGTATCTGGTGGGCGACATCGATAGCGTATGTGGCGATTTGCAAACCGTGATCACACAGCGGCCTTCCCACGCGGGGTCGACGCGATGGGTGCAGGTGGAAAATGAAGATCAGGCGCACGCCCTGGTGCGCTTTGCCAACGGCGCGCGCGGCGTCATTGAAACCTCGCGCATTGCCTGCGGACGCAAAATGGGGCTGACCTATGTGGTCACCGGCAGCAAAGGCGCGCTGAGTTTCACTCAGGAGCGGATGGCGGAATTGAAACTGTTTCTCCAGGATGATCCCGCGCATCGCCAGGGATTCCGTACCCTGCTGATCGGCCCGTTGCACCCGGATTATGCGGCGTTTTGTAGCGGCGCTGGACATGGTATCGGGTTTAACGATCAAAAGACGGTGGAAGTCCGTGATCTGATTGACGGTATTGCCGCCGATCTACCGCTGTGGCCGGATTTTGAAGAGGGGTGGAAAGTCTCACGCATTCTGGACGCCATTGTTCTGTCACACCAGATGTCACGTTGGGTGACGGTAGACGAAATTGGCTGATGGGATCAATGTCCACCATCGTTTGATGGGCCTGTCAGCAATCTAATTTAATTTCTTTTTTATTTACAGGGTGTTGACGTATGAGTAAGGAAAAGACATTTGATGTGATCTGCATGGGACGGGTGGCTGTCGATCTCTACGGGCAGCAGATTGGTTCGCGTCTGGAAGATATGGGCAGCTTCGCCAAATATCTTGGCGGATCGTCTGGTAACGTGGCTTACGGCACCGCCCGGCAAGGTTTGCGTTCTTCGATGCTGGCGCGGGTCGGCGATGAACATATGGGCCGGTTTCTGCGTGAGGAGCTAAATCAGGTGGGGTGCGATACCAGTCATCTGATTACCGACAAAGAGCGGCTAACGGCGCTAGTGCTGCTGGGCATTAAAGATCGTGAAACCTTCCCGCTGATTTTCTATCGCGATAACTGCGCTGATATGGCCATTGCGCCAGAGGATTTTACGGAAGACTACATCGCTTCTTCCCGCTGTCTGGCGATCACCGGCACGCATCTGTCGCATCCCTACACGCGTAAAGCGGTATTGACCGCGCTGGGCTATGCGCGGCGCAACGGCGTCAAGACGGTGCTGGACATCGACTATCGTCCGGTATTGTGGGGGCTGACCTCGCTGGGGGATGGCGAAACGCGCTTTATCGCCGCCGAACAGGTGACCGAGCAATTGCAGCAGGTGCTGACGTTGTTTGATGTCATTGTCGGCACCGAAGAGGAGTTTCATATCGCGGGCGGCAGTACCGATACGTTACAGGCACTGCGCGCGGTACGGGCGCACACACAGGCGGAACTGGTTTGTAAGCGCGGCGCGCTGGGCTGTTCGGTGTTTACCGACATTATCCCGGATCATCTGGATAAAGGCATCACCATCAAGGGCGTGCGGGTGGACGTCCTGAATGTGCTGGGCGCAGGCGATGCCTTTATGTCCGGTCTGCTGCGCGGTTATCTCAGCGGCGAAGGCTGGGAGAAAGCCTGTGTTTACGCCAATGCGTGCGGAGCGCTGGTGGTGTCTCGCCATGGTTGCGCGCCCGCCATGCCAAGCCGGATTGAACTGGATAACTATCTGGCGCGAGCGTCCGAGGTTCCACGTCCCGACCTGGATAGCGAACTGAACCATCTGCATCGCGTCACGACGCGCCGTAAACAGTGGCATGAACTGTGTGTGATGGCCTTTGACCATCGCAGCCAGCTTGAAGATATGGCGCTGAACTGCGGCGCGCCGATGAGTCGCCTCCCGGCGCTTAAAAAATTGATCCTTCAGGCCAGTTACGAAACCTCTCGGCAAGCCGGGCTGGAAGGCAAATCCGGGCTGCTGTGCGACGGCACGTTCGGGCAGGATGCGCTGAACGACATTACTGGCCAGGGTTGGTGGATTGGACGACCGATTGAACTGCCGGGATCGCGTCCGCTGGCGATGGAATGCGGCAATATCGGTTCACAGTTGATCAACTGGCCGCTGGAGCACGTAGTGAAATGTCTGGTGTTTTTCCACCCGGAAGACAATCACGCGCTGCGGCGCGAGCAGGAAATGCAAGTGATGGAGGTGTATCAGGCCTGCTGTAAATCCGGTCACGAACTGTTGCTGGAAGTCATTCTGCCGACCGGGATGCCGCACAGCGACGAACTCTATCTGCGGGCGATCCAGCGGTTCTACAACCTTGGCATCCGCCCTGATTGGTGGAAGTTGCCGCCGCTGTCGGCCAGCGGATGGGCGCAATTGACGCCGATTCTGGCGCAGCGCGATCCATACTGCCGCGGCGTGGTGATTTTGGGGCTGGACGCCCCGCTGGAAAGTTTGCGTCAGGGGTTCAACGCCGCCGTCGGCTTCCCGATTGTGAAAGGCTTTGCCGTCGGACGCACGCTGTTTGCCCAACCCGCGCAACAGTGGCTGAAAGGCGCGATCGACGATAAACAACTGATTGAACAAATTAAACATAACTACCTGCAACTGATTGCCTTATGGCGTCAGCGCGGGTAGCTGGACATCCTCACCAGTATGATTAAGGGAAATGACTATGGCCGTTCAACTTGGTATTAATCCACTCACCTGGACGAATGACGATCTACCCTCGCTGGGGGCGGAAACTCCCCTGGAAACCTGCCTGAACGAAGGCTGTCAGGCAGGCTTTACCGGATTTGAACTGGGGAATAAATTTCCCCGAAAACCTGACGTGCTGGGGCCGATTTTGCAGGCGCATCACCTCAAGCTGGTTTCCGGCTGGTATTCCGGCGAGTTGCTGACTCGCTCGGTGGAAGAAGAGATCGCGGCAGTGCAGGATCACTTGACGTTATTGCGTGAACTGGGCGCGACGGTGATGGTATTTGCGGAAGTCACCGGCGCCATTCATGGCGACCAGCAACAGCCGGTTCATCTGCGTCCCCGTTTTCCCGCCGAACGTTGGCGCGAATACGGGGAGAAATTGACCGAGTTTGCGCGTTACACCCAGAGTCAGGGCGTGCAAATCGCCTATCATCATCACATGGGAACCGTTATCGAAAGCGCGCAAGATGTGGATAATCTGATGGAGCATACCGGGCCGGAAGTCGGCTTGCTGCTGGATACCGGTCACCTGACCTTTGCCGGCGCCGATCCGGTGGCGGTCGCTGAACGTTGGATTAAACGCATCAATCATGTGCACTGCAAAGATATTCGCGCGGATGTGCTGAAGGATGTCAAAAATCGCAAAACCAGCTTCCTGGATGCGGTGCTCAGCGGCGTATTCACTGTACCCGGCGACGGTTGCGTCGATTATCCCGCAGTGTTCAATATTCTGAAACAACATCATTATCAAGGTTGGCTGGTGGTGGAAGCGGAGCAGGATCCTTCTGTAGCGCACCCGCTGACGTATGCCACGTTGGGCTACAATAATCTGCAACGCTTCGCTCAGCAGGCCGGGTTGATTTGATCACAAGATTTTCCGCCTGATATCGGCTTCATCCCGGTATCAGGCTGCTCTGCAAGGTATGAGCCCGTCGATCTTCACCTTGCAGGCGTCATCAGTTAAGGAGCCCACGATGTCTCAACTATTATCCCGTCATCACGCCCCGGATAAACAGGGTTGTATCCAACGAATTACGCCGCAACGCGCAGGTTGGCAATACGTTGGGTTTGAAGTGTTTCAATTGGCGGCGGAGCAAACGCTGTTACTGCCTGCAACAGACAATGAACGTTGTCTGGTGCTGCTGGGGGGAAAGGCGACGGTCGTCACGCCGGGCGAATGTTTTGAAAATATTGGTGACCGCATGAACCCGTTTGAACGCCGAAAACCATACGCGGTCTACGTCACCGCAGGAGAAAGCATCACGGTAACCGCGCACACGGCGCTGGAATTGGCGGTCTGTTGCGCGCCGGGTCGTGGAACCTATCCAACCCGCCTGATTGCACCGACGGACATTGATGCCGAGCAACGCGGGTACGGCAACAACCGGCGCTATGTACACAATATCCTGCCGGAAAATAATGCGGCGGACAGTCTGCTGGTGGTCGAGGTGTATACCGATGAAGGCTGCACCAGTTCCTATCCCAGCCACAAGCACGATCAGGATAATCCGCCGCATGAAACCTATCTGGAGGAAACGTACTACCACCGGCTTAATCCACCACAGGGATTTTGCATGCAGCGCGTCTATACCGACGATCGTTCACTGGATGAAAGCATGGCGGTCTATGACCGGGATGTGGTGATGGTGCCTAAAGGCTATCATCCGGTGGCGACCATCGCGGGCTATGACAGCTATTATCTGAACGTGATGGCCGGTCCCGTCCGGGAGTGGCGCTTTAGCTGGGAAGGCGCGCATCAATGGATTAACAGCGCCGAGTACGCGCAAAAGCATCCCGCCGCCTGAAAGGTTAAGATAAAAACGGTTTCCCCAGGGGCGTTATCGTGATGTTGTGGATTGTTAACTTCTGGGGCAACTGCCTTGTTATTGTGCAGTCTTGCTCGCTTTTCCCTTCTTATCCTCCGATCTTACCCGATGTAATGACACCCATCTTTCCATAACATTCTGTTTACTAAATGAATTAATTCTAAAAAGATAATTGGCACGCTTCATGCTTTGTTAGCTAAATAACAATCTGGTTGATTTTGATAGCAAAACAACAAGGGATGAGGCATGGCTGATAATCACGATGTAATTGCACAGATTGAAGCATCGTTTGCCGGACAAACGCCAACCGGCAAACGTATTGCCGGATATCTGCTGGCTAATCTGGCGCAGGTTCCATTTGAAACCGCAGACAGTATTGGCCGCAGCGCCGCTACCAGCGGCATTTCGGTTGGCCGCTATCTGCGCAGTCTTGGATACCGCAATCTGGATGATTTTAAACGCACATTGCGCCAGCAGAACGGCGGCGGGTTTTATCAGCCGTGGCTGGTGACGGACCGGCTGGGCGTGTATCAGCAGCGCCGACAACAACCGCAGCAGGAGAAATTACAACAGGCGCTGGCGCTGGAACTGGATGCGATCAATCACGTCTACCAACTGACCCAGGGAGAGATGTTTACCCGCATCAGTGGCCGGCTGGCCGACGCCGATGCGGTATTCATTCTGGGCATTCAATCCACCCGTGGCATCGCCAATGCTTTTTACAGCCATCTTGAATACCTGCGTCCCAAGGTTTATTTCGCCGATGGGTTATCGGGAACCTATGTTGAATCGCTGAATTCGGAATTCGCCAACCCGTATCTGGTGGTGACGGATACGCGCGCTTACTCGGTGGTGGCGCAGAAATATTGTCACGCCGCCTGTGAGCGCGGTCTGTCGCTGGCATTGATTACCGACGTCTATTGTCCGTGGGCGCGGGACTATCCGGTGGATCTGCTTCAGGTGAAAACCGATACCGGTCAGTTCTGGGATTCGCTGGCGCCGCTCAGTTGCCTGTTCAACCTGTTGACTTCGGCGGTATTGGAATTGCGCGGCAGCGAGGCCGAACAGCGGCTGGCGGAAAATCGAACGCTGCAAAAACAGTTCGGCCAATTTGAATCGTAACCGCGGCGCCAGCCAAAAACGACAAGGGGGCAATCTTGCTAACCCAAATAAGACGTAACCCGAATAAAACTGATGTGATGAATAAGGAATGCACGGTGACGCAAAACAGTCTGATGAAGAAAAGTGACAAGGTGGAACTGGTGGATGTCGCGGCGTTGTTGCCGGAGGTGGTTATCGATCTGAAATACGCCACCGACGATAACCTGACCGGACAACCGATTTACCGTGAATACCGCTGCCTGTTACACCCGGATGCTGCGCAAGCGCTGGTGCGCTGTGCCAACGTTGCGAGACTGGCCGGTTTCAATCTGAAGATTTTTGACGCTTATCGCCCGCAACAGGCGCAAGTCTGTTTGTGGACGGCGTTTCCCAATCCTGAATACGTGATGGACATTCGTCTTGGCTCGCATCACAGCCGTGGCGTCGCTATTGATCTCACGTTGTTGGATGAACATGGCAATGCTCTCGACATGGGCGCGGCGTTTGATGAAATGAATGAACGCTCGCATCCCTTCTATCCCGATTTACCGGCGTCGATACAGCGTAATCGCCTGTTATTGAACGCAGTGATGCAGGCGGGCGGGTATTGCGGCATTGCCAGCGAGTGGTGGCATTTTGAATTACCCAGCGCCAGGGAATATCCGTTGTTAACCGATCGTTTCGGTTGCTATCCGCCGATCAACGTCGGTTGATGACCAACGAGTCACAAACCTTGCGCAAACCATGACACAAAAAACGACGTTATCCGAATTTTTATTGATACCAGGAGATTACCCATGAGCACTATTAGCGCCAAAGTCCCTGTCTCGCTTCACCGCCTGTTTGCCTCTGGTCTGGTGGCGGGCGTCGTATTATTTGCCGTGGCAGGCGCCACATTTCAGGCCCAGGCCGCCGTGCCGAAGGATATGCTGGTGATCGGCAAAGCAGCCGATCCACAGACGCTGGATCCGGCGGTGACCATTGATAATAACGACTGGACGGTCACTTATCCGGCTTATCAGCGTTTGGTGCAGTACAAAACGGCAGGCGGAAAAGGTTCGACCGATGTTGAAGGCGAACTGGCGGAAAGCTGGACGACATCCGATGACCAACTGGTATGGACGTTCAAACTGAAACCGGGCGCAAAGTTTGATGATGGCTCGGACGTCAATGCCGACGCGGTGAAGTGGTCGTTCGATCGCCTGATGCAGATTGGACAAGGGCCATCGGAAGCATTTCCCAAAGATATGCAGGTAACGGTTATCGATCCGATGACTGTGCGTTTTACGCTAAAAACCCTGTTCGCGCCATTCCTTTATACGCTGGCGAATGACGGCGCAGGCATTGTCAACCCGGCTATCGCCGACGCGCATCCTGACGATCAGGGCAAAAGCTGGCTGGCCGCCAACACCGCCGGATCGGGGCCGTATAAGCTGGAGCGCTGGCAGAAAGGGCAGCAACTGGTGCTGGTGCCGAACCCGCACTACAACGGCCCGAAGCCTGCATTTAAGCGCGTGACGGTGAAAATCATTGGTGAAAGTTCCAGCCGTCGTCTGCAACTGTCCCGTGGCGATATCGATATCGCCGACTCATTGCCGATGGATCAACTGGCGGCGCTGAAAAAAGGCGGCGTGGTCGCGGTGGAAGATTACCCGGCGCTGCGCGTGACCTATCTGTATCTCAATAATGGTAAAGCACCGTTGAATAATGTCGATTTCCGGCGCGCCATCTCCTGGGCAACCGATTATCAGGGCATGGTGAAAGGCATTCTGGGCGGAAACGGCAAACAGATGCGCGGCCCGATCCCGGAAGGCATGTGGGGTTATGATGCGACGGCGATGCAATATGGTCTGGATCTGGAAAAAGCGAAAGCGGCGCTGGCGAAGGTGACGGATCGCGGTCAGACGCTGAGCTTTCTCTATTCGGATAATGATCCGAACTGGGAGCCGGTCGCGCTTTCCATGCAGGCGAGTCTGGCCTCCGTGGGGATCAACGTGAAGCTGGAAAAACTGGCTAACGCCACCATGCGCGATCGTATCGGCAAGGGGGATTACGATATCGCCATTGGCAACTGGAGCCCCGATTTCGCCGATCCCTATATGTATATGAACTACTGGTTTGAATCCAACAAGAAAGGGCTGCCGGGCAACCGTTCTTTCTATGACAACCCGGCTGTCGACGCGCTGCTGCAAAAAGCCATCGCGGTTTCCGATCAAAAGCAACGTACCGATTACTACCAACAGGCGCAAAAGGTAGTGATCGACGAAGCGGCTTACGTCTATCTGTTCCAGAAAAACTATCAGGTGGCGATGAACAAAGCGGTTCAGGGATTTGTGTTTAACCCGATGCTGGAGCAGGTGTTCAACGTAGGACAGATGAGCAAGCAATAACCGGTAAAGACGCTGGCGGCGTCTGCGAACGCCATCCGATGACTGTTTTTTCCGGCTGACGGCGGTTGATCGCTGTCAGCTGGTCAGGGGACGTGTATGACTTTCTGGACCATTATCCGCCAGCGTTGCTGGGGATTGGCGCTGGTGATGATCGGCGTATGTGTGATTACGTTCATCATCTCGCACCTGATCCCCGGCGATCCGGCGAGCATGCTGGCGGGCAATCGCGCGAGTGACGAGATCGTGCAGCGCATCCGCCAGCAACTGGGGCTGGATCAGCCGCTGTACGTACAGTTTTACCGCTATGTGACCGATCTGCTGCACGGCGATTTAGGCACCTCGATTCGTACTGGCCGCCCGGTGCTTGAAGATTTGAAAGCGTTTTTCCCGGCGACGCTGGAATTGGCGCTGAGCGCGTTGCTGCTGGCCATCGTGCTGGGGGTGCCGCTGGGCGTATTGTCTGCGGTTTATCGCAATAAATTTCCCGATCATCTGGTGCGACTGCTCTCGGTGGTGGGGATCTCCACGCCGGCATTCTGGCTGGGGTTAGGGGTGATTATTCTGTTTTACGGTCAGATGAATGTGCTGCCGGGGGGCGGACGGCTGGATGACTGGCTGGAACCGCCGACGCACATCACTGGTTTTTATCTGCTCGATTCACTGCTGACGGGCAACAGCGAGGCGTTCTGGAATAGTTTTCAGCATCTGGTGATGCCTGCGCTGACGCTGGCGTTCGTGCACATGGGCATTGTCGCCCGGCAAATCCGTTCGGCGATGCTGGAACAACTGGGGGAAGACTATATCCGCACCGCACGGGCCAATGGCCTGTCGCGCTGGCGGGTGATCCTGTGTCATGCGCTGCCCAACGCGCTGATCCCATCCATTACCGTCCTTGGTCTGGCGCTGGGAGACTTGCTCTATGGCGCGGTGCTGACGGAAACGGTGTTTGCCTGGCCGGGTATGGGCGCTTATGTGGTGAACTCGATTCAGGCGCTGGATTTCCCGGCGGTAATGGGTTTTGCGGTGGTAGTGTCGTTCGCTTATGTGATCGTCAATTTGTTGGTGGATCTACTTTACGTGTGGGTTGACCCGCGTATTGGCCGTGAGGGGTAACCGCGATGTCTTTGATTGAAAATGGCGTGGAGAACGGCGACGTAAATCTACCGCCGCCGGAAACCACCTCGCGTTTCGCCAACTGGCGGCGTACCGCTTATCTGCTTAGCCGCAGCCCGCTGACGTTGGTTGGGGCGCTCATCATACTGATTGTGACGTTGCTGATGCTGTTTTCGCCGTGGCTGGTGCCGTATGACCCGAACGCTATCGATTTGACCGCCCGCTTACAGGCGCCTTCCGCGTTGCACTGGTTTGGCACTGACGAAGTCGGACGCGATATTTTCAGCCGCGTGCTAATTGGCAGCCAACAGTCGGTAACCGCTGGGGTAGCGGTCGTGGTGGTGGCGGGGATTATCGGTTCGCTGCTCGGCTGTTTTTCCGGGGTGATGGGCGGGGTGATGGATGGGCTGATTATGCGTTGTATGGACATCATGTTATCGGTGCCTTCGCTGGTGCTGACCATGGCGCTGGCGGCGGCGCTCGGCCCCAGCCTGTTCAATGCGATGCTGGCGATAGCGGTGGTGCGCATTCCTTTCTATGTCCGCCTGGCGCGCGGGCAAACATTGATGTTGCGTCACCAGGCCTACATGCAGGCAAGCCGCACCTTTGGCGCGTCGCGCTGGCATTTGATTAGCTGGCATGTATTGCGCAATGTCTTGCCGCCGCTGGTTGTGCAGGCTTCGCTGGATATCGGCACTTCGATTCTGATGGCGGCCACGCTTGGCTTTATCGGTCTTGGCGCGCAGCAGCCGACCGCCGAATGGGGGGCAATGGTGGCCAACGGACGTAACTATATTCTTGATCAGTGGTGGTACTCGGCGTTTCCGGGTATGGCGATCCTGATTACCGCAACCGGTTTTAATCTGTTCGGCGACGGTCTGCGCGACCTGCTGGACCCGAAAGGAAGAGGGCGTTGATATGCAGACTGAACGTATTCTGGCTGATGTTTCGTTACCGCCACCGGTACTGGATATCGACAATCTGCAACTGGTGTTTCCGGTTTATGGCGGAGAAATAAAAGCGCTGAATCAGGTGTCGCTTAGCGTTAATGCCGGGGAGATCGTGGGCGTAGTGGGGGAGTCCGGTTCAGGTAAATCCGTTACCGCGATGATGGCGATGCGGTTGTTGCCGCCGGATAGTTTTATTATTACCGGCGGACGCCTGAACATGCTCGGCCTGGATGTGGTCAAGGCCAGCGAACAGGCGATGCGCTCCGTGCGCGGTTCGCGCGTGGCGATGATCTTTCAGGAGCCGATGAACGCCCTCAACCCGACACGTAAAATCGGGCGGCAGATGAGCGAGATCCTCCGTCTGCATCAGTCGCTGAACGCTAAACAGGCGCGCAGGAAAGCGATAAGTCTGCTCAATGACATGCAGATAGCGGATGCGGAACAGGTGATGAATCGCTATCCCTTTGAACTGTCGGGCGGCATGCGTCAGCGGGTGCTGATTGCTATGGCTTTCTCCTGCGAGCCGGAGTTGATTATTGCCGATGAACCGACCACCGCGCTGGATGTCACCGTACAGCGCCAGGTGTTGCGTCTGCTGCAACAGAAGGCGCGCGCCAGCGGCGCCGCGGTACTGTTCATCACACATGATATGGCCGTAGTGTCGCAATTGTGCGATCGGGTTTATGTGATGTACGCGGGGCAGGTGATTGAAAGCGGAACCACCGATGAGGTGATGGCGCATCCGGCGCATCCCTATTCCATTGGTCTGTTGCAGGCTGCGCCGGAGCATGCCGAACCGCGCAGTTTGCTGCACGCTATTCCCGGCACGGTACCCAATCTGGCGCAACTGCCGCCGGGATGTGCCTTCCGTGAGCGTTGTGCGCATGCTGATACCCAGTGCGCACGGTCGCCATCGTTAATGCCGCTCGTAACGCGCAGGCATCAGCAGGTTGCCTGCTGGCATCCGCAACCGGCTGAACAGGAGCAGGTGAGATGATGAAAGAAGCATTAATGGAATTGCAGGATGTGCGAGTGCGTTTTCCCGCCAGCTATAACTGGTTGGGTAAACCGAAAAGCTATGTCCACGCATTGAATGGGCTTGATCTGAAAATTATGCGCGGCGAAACGTTGGGCATCGTTGGGGAATCCGGTTGCGGCAAAAGTACGCTAGCCCAACTGCTGATGGGATTGCAGCAGCCAAGCGGCGGCGAACTGAACCGGGCGCGTCAGGGCGGTTCCTGGTTTGGTTCGGGTATGCAGATGGTGTTTCAGGACCCGCAATCATCGCTTGATCCGCGCTTACCGGTCTGGCGTATTATCACCGAGCCTGTTTATGTGCAAAAACACAACAGCGTGACGGAGCGCCGTGAACTGGCCGCGCAACTTGCCGAACAGGTGGGTATCCGCCGGGCCTATCTTGACCGCCTGCCGCATGAATTTTCCGGTGGTCAGCGCCAGCGAATCTCCATTGCCAGGGCGCTCTCCTCCGAACCGGATATTATCGTCCTGGACGAACCGACATCCGCGCTGGATATTTCGGTACAGGCGCAAATCCTTAATCTGCTGGTGACGTTACAGCGGCAGAGAAATCTGACGTTTGTGCTGATTTCGCACAATGTATCGGTCGTCAGGCATATGAGCGACCGGGTGGCGGTGATGTATCTGGGACAGATTGTCGAACTTGGTCCAGCGCAACAGGTGCTGACGCAACCGCAGCATCCTTATACCCGTTTGTTGCTGGATTCCGTACCGCAGGCCGGACGGCTGCTGGATGACGGACAGGCGGATCGTAAAGGCGAGCTTCCCAGTAACCGTAATCTGCCATCAGGCTGCTTTTTCCGCGAGCGCTGTCCCTACGCCGGAGATGGCTGCCAGCTTCCGCAAACGCTGAGTATGACGTCTTCCGGCACGGCGACGCGTTGTCATCGGGTGTAGGGGATAAGCCTCGTTATCTTCCCCTGTAGAGCCTGCAATGGATTGCAGGCGCAGTACCCCGCGCTATTCAAATGGAATGTAAATCATCCAGTCCTGCCCGATGTTCTAAATATTTCTAATCTATCTGTCATATTTCAGAATGGATCTTGCTCTCTGGCTACTTTACTAACATTAAATTGATTGTTTGTTTATTAATCGACATCAACATTCTCATTTATCTTTAATGCTATAAGCTTTAGTTTATTGTTTTAAATTAAGTGATATTTATAAATTAAAATTCTGATGGTTTTTATTAAGAGTATATTATTTATAAAAACCACCAGATTTTTTCATGAGTCCTGGCCTGGATTCTTGCTATGGTTATTTATCCTGAAAAAACCAAAAATAATAGAATTAAAAATAAGTTAAAATAAAATTGCTTATCAGTTACCAGAAGCACTCATTATTATCATGCTAACTATTTAGCTCGCAAATTAAATTAGAAGACAAAAAATAGTGCTTTTTTTGTTTAATTGAGACTGCCGGAGAATAAGGGCGTGATGGGTTTTTTGACGCTGTTTTTGATGTGTTTAATTTTCTTAATTCATTGTTTTTATTGTTTTTATTTTTTAATTAACTTTAGTGGTTCATCTAATTATATAGGCATTGACCATCTGTTGGTGTTGTGTGTATGATCCAAACGAAAATTATAAGCGTATTTAGGTTTTTTCCTTTATTTGACGCTTGTTTTCTCCTTTTGAATCGTGGTTCATACGATTTAATAATGCGTTTAGTAACGCCGTATAATGATGCGGATTTTATTTCTTTTATCTCGTTGGTCGAAAAAACAAATAATTTATTTATTTGTGATTCGGATGGTCTGCTATTGCTGAAATCGGCAGGGATTTCGATGGAAATCGACCTTATTTCTCCGGGCCAGAGCGCCCTTACGTTGGTATAGACATATGGCTAAAGGAACTGACGGTGCATCTGTCGCACCAAAGGAACGTATTAATATTAAATATGTCCCGGCCACTGGTGGTCAGCAGGCGGAAATAGAACTGCCGTTGACGCTGATGGTAGTAGGAAATATGAAAGGACGTACAGAGGAAACGCCTATCGAGGAACGTCAAACGGTAGCGATCGACAAAAACAATTTCGCCTCGGTGATGAAAGAGGCCAAGCTGGAACTGAATTTCAGCGTGCCCAATCGTCTCGAAGAGGAGAGTCAGGATGATCTGCCGGTCAAACTGAGTATTGGCTCTCTGAATGATTTCTCGCCTGATCGCATTGCTCAACAAGTGCCTGAATTACGTAAGTTATTGGAGTTACGTGAGGCGCTGGTGGCATTGAAAGGACCTCTCGGCAATATTCCTTCCTTCCGTAATCGTTTGCAGGATCTTTTGTCCAGCGAAGAGGCCAGAGAGCAGCTACTCAAAGAATTGGATCTGGTAAAACCCGCAGAATAATTGACGTTTACTGACGAGATAGGGAAACAATTATGTCAATCGTTGAAGAACAAGCGCAGTCCGGGGCCGCCAGTGCCTCTGGATCACTGCTTGACGAAATCATGGCGCAAGCGCGCATCACCCCGGTGGATGAAGGGTACAGCGTCGCCAAACAAGGGATCGCCGCACTGGTCGCCAATATTCTTGATAACGGCAACGCAGCGGAGCCAGTGAATAAAGCGTTGGTCGACAGTATGATCGTCGAACTGGACAAAAAGCTCAGCAAGCAGATCGACGTTATCCTGCATGCTCAGGCGCTTCAGGAACTGGAATCATCCTGGCGCTCTTTGAAGCTGATGGTGGATCGCACCGATTTTCGTGAAAACATTAAAATTCTGGTGTTGCACGCGACCAAGGAAGAATTGCTGGAAGATTTCGAGTTCGCGCCTGAAATCACGCAGTCCGGTTTCTACAAACACGTATATTCCAGTGGATACGGACAGTTCGGCGGTCAGCCTATCGGCGGCGTGATCGGCGACTACGCCATGACCCAGAGTTCTCCTGATATCAAACTGATGCAGTATGTCAGCGCGGTGGGCGCGATGGCCCATGCGCCGTTTATCTCATCCGTAGCGCCGACCTTCTTTGGCGTGGACGATTTTACCGATTTGCCTTCCATCAAAGATCTGAAATCGGTATTTGAAGGCCCCGCCTACACCAAATGGCGCTCGCTGCGCGAATCGGAAGACGCGCGTTATCTGGGCCTGACGGCGCCGCGCTTTTTGGCGCGTCTGCCTTACGATCCGGTTGAGAACCCGATTAAGGGCTTCAACTACAAGGAAGACATCAGTTCCGATCATAACCACTATCTGTGGGGCAACACCGCCTACCTGATGGGAACCGCCCTGACGGACAGTTTCGCCAAGTACCGCTGGTGTCCGAACATCATCGGCCCGCAGAGCGGCGGCGCGATCACCGATCTGCCGGTGCATGTTTATGAAGCGATGGGACAGCTTCAGGCCAAGATCCCAACGGAAGTGCTGATTACCGATCGTCGTGAATACGAGATGGCCGAAGAGGGCTTTATCACGCTGACGATGCGTAAAGACAGCGACAATGCCGCGTTTTTCTCCGCCAACTCGGTGCAGAAACCTAAGGTGTTCCCGAACACCAAAGAAGGGAAAGAGGCGGAAACCAACTACAAGCTGGGTACGCAACTGCCGTACATGTTCATCATCAATCGTTTGGCGCACTACATCAAAGTGTTGCAGCGTGAGCAGATTGGCGCATGGAAAGAACGTCAGGATCTTGAGCGTGAGCTTAATAGCTGGATCAAACAGTACGTCGCCGATCAGGAAAATCCGCCGGCAGACGTTCGCAGCCGCCGTCCTCTGCGCGCCGCCCAAATCAACGTGCTGGATGTGGAAGGCGAACCCGGCTGGTATCAGGTCACTATGGCGGTTCGTCCTCACTTCAAGTACATGGGGGCAAACTTTGAACTGTCGCTGGTAGGTCGTTTGGATAAGGAATAAAGCTGATGCCGTCGCTTTCTGCCTGGGAAAGGGGAACCGCGGCCAGCCTGTTCGATCGTATCCGGGGGGAAGCGGCGCGCGCTTCCCCTGAAATGGATATTGAAGCACTGATTGCGTCCGTGAAGCGTCAATTGGATCAGGTGCTCAATACCCGGCCCGGAAGTTGTCGCAGCGCACCTGAGCTTGGCGTGATTGATTTCAATGACGCCACGCAAAGCGGCGCCGATATTCGGGGAAAAATCCGGGAGGCGATCCGGCAGTGCATCTGTCGCTTTGAACCTCGAATCGTCCATGTGGACGTCAGTGCGTCGGACTATCTGTCTAATCCGCTGGAGATGTCGTTTCAGGTCACCGCCCATGTCAGGCTGGATGAACTGGAACAGGTCGCCTCCTTCAATATTCATATGGATAGTCATCGCCATTACAGAATGATCTGATTATGTCACTGGAACATTTTTTCAGGGATGAATTGACCTACTTGCGCCTGCAAGGGCGCGAATTCGCCAAGGCACACCCTGAACTCACCCGATTTTTGTCAGAACAGACCACCGACCCGGATGTCGAGCGACTTCTGGAAGGGTTCGCTTTTTTGACCGGCAGTCTACGGGCGAAGATCGAGGACGAGTTTCCTGAACTGACGCATGGTTTGCTGGGCATGCTGTGGCCCAACTATCTGCGCCCCGTACCGAGTATGACGATTATGCAGTTTTCGGTACTCCCCGGCGCCATCGCGCAGCCTGCTTTTGTCGCACGCGGCTGTGAGCTTGACAGCCTGCCGGTTGACGAGGTGGTTTGTCATTTTCAGACCTGTCACGACGCCTGGATCTACCCGGCGGATATCCGGCAGATCAATGTACAAAGCGGTAACGATCTATCGACCATTACGCTGGATATCGGTCTGCACGGCCCGCTGTCATTAGGCTCTCTGCAACTCGATAAACTGCGCTTTTATCTGGGCGGCGATACTTACACCGCCTATGAACTTTATTTCTGGATAGCCAGCCAGTTATCACACATTGAGTTGGAAGTCGACGGCCAGCGCTTCCGTCAGGAAGCCGGCGTACTGAAAACGGTGGGATTTGAGCGTGAAGATGCGCTGCTGCCGTATCCGGGCAACGTTTATTCCGGCTATCGTATTCTGCAAGAGTATTTCTGTTTCCCCGAAAGCTTTCTGTTCTTCCAACTATCCGGTGCGACATGGCCCGACTTGCCGCTGACGGTAACGGCGTTCCGCCTGCATTTCTGTTTCGACCGCCCTTTGCCCGCGGAACTGAAAATCCGGCCCGACTCATTCATGCTCAACTGCGTCCCGGCCATCAATCTGTTCCAGCATGACAGCGAACCGATCAATCTCAGCGGACGTCAGACGGAATATCCGCTGAAAGCCAGTTACCGTCATGCCGAAGGATTTGAAATTTTCTCCGTCGATAAGGTGGAAGGCTGGGTGGAAGGCAATGCCGGTCGTTCACGCGGCGTGCCGCGCGTCTACCAGCCATTTGAAAGCTTCCAGCATCAGATCGAGCGCGCCAAAGGGCGGCTGGCGCTGTATTACCGTATTCGGGTACGGGAAGCTGTTAGCGGCGACGGTTTTGAGCATTTGCTTTCCTTTGTCCGTGGGGATGAACGTGAAGTAATTGATCTGGATGAATCCATTTCCGTCAGCCTGACCTGCACCAATCGTTCGCGGGCGGCGCAATTGCCGGTTGGCGCGATCTGTGTGCCGACCGGCAATTCTCCCTCCTTCGCCACATTTCGCAATCTGACCCGGCCAACCCGTCCGCTAAGACCGGCAATGGACGGCAGCCTGCACTGGACGCTGATTTCCAACCTGTCGTTGAACTATGTTTCGTTGCTGCGCCGCGATGCGTTGGTGCAAATTTTGCGCACCTACGATTTCCCCGCCCTGCATGACAAACAAGCGGAGCAGGCATCGCGTAAACGGCTGGCTGGGATCGAGTCCATCGAAACCTCGCCCATTGATCGACTGGTGCGGGGGATGCCGGTTCGCGGTCTGAAGTCGGTGCTGTCGATACGACAGTCCGCCTTCTCCAGCGAAGGAGAACTGTATCTGTTCAGTACGGTGCTGGCGCATTTCTTCTCGCTGTATGCCAGCGTCAACGCTTTCCACCTGCTGGAAGTGGTCAACATCGATAACAAGGAGCGCTACCGATGGCCGGTACAGATAGGTCAGCACTCGATGATGTGATGTTTCGCCAGGATGCCTCGCATTTCAATTTTTTCCAACTGGTGGAACTGCTTAATCAGCTGGAAGAGGTTGATCTGGAACAGGAACTGGACTTCCGGCCCGATCAGGAGCGGTTGCGTTTCCGTTCGACGGCATCAATCGGTTTCCATCCCGCGGATGTTCTGCGGGTGGGACAGGATAACCAAGGGCGGCAGGAACTGGAGGTGGCGTTTCTGGGGCTGCACGGCAGCCAGTCGCCGATGCCGGGTTATTACCTGGAGGAATTGGCCTGGGAGTACGCACAGGGCGAACAAAAACTGGGCGTGTTTCTCGATTTCTTTCATCACCGGCTATTGACGCTGCTCCATCGCGCCTGGCGCAAATATCGCTACCACGTTCGCTTTCAGAATGACGGCGAGGATGGTTTTTCCCGGTTGATGTTCGCTCTGGTGGGGTTAGGCAACGACGCGGTGCGTGACAGCCTGCCGGTCAACCGCGCCAAGATGCTGTCCTATGCCGGTTTGCTCGCCAGCCCCAGCCGTTCCCCGGAAGTCGTGGCGGGGTTGGTGATCCACTGTTTTGATCTGGACGATGTCGAGGTCGTTGCCTGGCAGCGCCGCCGGGTGCCGATTCATGAAGGACAACAGAACCGTCTGGGGCGCGCCAACATGATGCTGGGCGGGGATTTTGTCATCGGCGACAACGTGAGCGACTGCGCGGGTAAATTCCTGCTTAAAATCGGGAACCTCAGTTTTAGCCGCTTTCTCAGTTTTTTGCCCAACGGCGAACACTTTCAGCCGCTGGTGCGTTTTGTTTCGTTCATCCTGCGTGACCAGTTGGCCTGGGATTTACGCCTCGGTTTTGCCGAGGGGGAGGCCAAAGGATTGCGTCTGGGTAGCGAACAGAGCAGCCGTCTGGGATGGAGCAGTTTCCTGGGACAGCCACCAGCCGACCCCTATGTGACGATTTGTGTGCAGGAGTAATTGTGAACGAAACCAACTCACTCACGCTGGTTGTGCTTAACAGCGAACAACTGGATATCAATTCGCAGGTGCAACATCAGTTTGATCTCAGCGGCGGCACGCTGGGCGCATCTGACGACGATCAGTGGCAATTACGGGATCGGCTTGGCGCGGTGCTGCCGAACCATGCGCGCATTGAAATGCAGGATGGCCGTTTCTGTCTGTGCGATCTGAGCGGTCAGTCATTCATCAACGGCGCCTTATCGCCAATTGGACGGGAGCGCAAAGTCGTTCTTTCTCATGGCGATGAACTGGTGATCGGTCCGTTTCGGTTAGGGGTGTACTTCGGTGCTCCCACCACTGAGGCGGACATCGATCAGGTACTGGGACAACATTCCGATGATGTGCTGGGCGGGTGGTTGAGCGAAGAGAAAAAAAGCCAACCTGTCGCGGATGCCGACACGACGGCGGTATTCAACGATCCCCTGTGGGCGCTACAGCAGGAGCAGAGTCGTGCGCTGCTGACGTCCGACGATGAACAGACCAATGAATCGCTATCGACGTCTCTTTCTTCTTTTTCTGTTGTAGAGGACACCATGGATCAGAAATTTGTGGAATTACCGACCATCAATAACCCACTGACAGCGCTGGAAGGCGCACATATCGACAGTACGCTATTGTCCCCGTTGATGCGCGGGCTGGGGATCTCGCTGCCGGTGGAGGACGAACCGCGGTTACGGGAGATGCTGGAAGAAATGGGCAAAAGCCTGCGCATGATGGTGGAGGGGCTGCTGGCGTTGCAAACCGGGCAGACAGCATTGGCGGAAACCCATCTGCGTCCGATTGAAGATAACCCCTTGCGTCTGGGGCTGGATTATACGGATACCCTGTCGCTGTTATTCGCCGAAGGCAAAAGCCCGGTACATCTCTCCGCGCCTGCGGCGGTGGAAGAGGTGTTGAATAACGTGCGCGTTCATCATCTGGCGAATCAACAGGCGATAGCCGTGGCGCTGGAAAGCATTCTACAGGCGTTTTCTCCGGCCGCATTGCTAAACCGTTTTGAACATTATCGACGTAGCGGCGAACAACAAATTGCCGATGACGGCTGGGCATGGCAGATGTATCAGCACTATTACCGCGAACTGACCTCACCGCGTCAGCAGGGGTTTCAGAAGCTGTTCCATCAGGTATACGCCCAGGCATATGACCGTGCCGTGCGTCAGCAACAGGAGCGGCAATAATGCTGCGCGTCCTGTGGCTGTGCGTCCTGATGTCGCTGCTGCCGGGATGCGCCACGCTCGGCAAGATGGCCAAGGTTGCGGCGAACCCGGATATCCAGGTGGGCAGTAACGACAGCCAGCCTTCCACTGCGGCGTTTAGCCTGCTGGCGGAACCGGATGTCAATCCGAATGAGAGCGGCGAGGCTGCGCCCATCGAATTTCAATTGGTGATGCTGGCGGAGGATTCCCGCCTGCTGGCGACCGATTATGACCAGGTGACCACAGACATCGAAAAGGCGTTGGCCAAAAACTATGTCAATCATCAGGACTACACCTTGCTGCCGGGGCAGTTCAAGTATCTGCCGCCGGAGGCGTTGGATGAACAAGTCCATTACGTCGGGGTGATCGCCCGTTATGCCGACCCGGAGAGCGCCGAATGGCGCAAGGTCATCAAGCTGAAAAATACCGGGCGTACTTACCAGATTCTGGTGCATCTGCGCCGGGATGAAGTCGAAATCAAAAAAGACCAAGAAGAAGAATAATCATGTCGAGCCGAAATCGGGTTATCTGGCGGGAAGGGCTGTTTATCAAACCGCAACACTTCCAGCAGCAGCAAAGACACACAGACTATGCGCTTCATGCCCGTCTCAGTGCGCTTAGCGACTATTTCTACGGCTTGCAATCGCTGGCAATCAATGAGGAGTACCTCAATTTTGGCCGTATTGCGCTGGTCAACGCCAGCGGAGTAATGCCGGACGGTACGGTTTTCAATATTCCGGGGGACGATGCTTTGCCGCAGCCATTGGAAATCACCGATGTGGCGCTGGCGAATCAGAAAGTCTATCTGGCGCTGCCATTGGCGGTGAACGGCGTAAGCGAAGTCGGGCAACCGGGACAAGGCATCGCCAGCCGCCTGCAATCGCAGCGTCATGACGTGCGTGATCTGCACAGTGAAGGCGGCGATGTGGTGTCGATGGAGGTCGGCAAGGTCAGCCTGCGGCTGATGCTCGATCGTGAAGATCGCAGCGCTTACGCGTCGCTGGCGATCGCCAACATTCTGGATAAACGGCCGGACGGCGGGCTGGTGCTGGATCCGAACTTTATGCCGTGCAGTATCAGCGTGACGGCGATCCCGTCCCTGAAGCGCTTTCTGGGGGAATCCGCCGGGCTGGTCGCCGAACGCGCCCGCAGTCTGGCGCAGCGCATTGCGACGCCGGGACAGCAAGGAGTGGCGGATGTGGCGGAGTTCATGATGCTGCAATTGCTCAACCGCGCCCAACCCAAGCTCTCTCATCTGGCGCGCCTCGGCACCTTGCATCCTGAGCGGCTGCACGAAGCGTTGGTGGAACTGTGCGGCGAACTGATGACATTTACCGATGAATCACGCTTGCCGCCGGAGTTTCCGGCTTACCGCCATGAACACCAGCAGGCCAGTTTCGAGCCGCTGATGATGGCATTACGTCAGGCGCTGAGCACCGTACTGTCGCCGCGCGCGGTTTCCATCCAACTGAAGAAACAGCCTTATGGCGTGATGGTGGCGATGGTCGGCGATGCGGAATTAATGACCAGCGCCGAATTCGTGCTGGCGGTGCGAGCGCGCATGCCGCAGGAGCACCTGCGTAAACAGTTGCTGCAACAAACCAAGATTGCCTCCAGCGACAAGATCCGCGAACTGATCAGCCTGCAATTACCCGGCGTGCCGTTGTTGCCGCTGCCGGTGGCGCCGCGTCAATTGCCTTATCACGCCGGTTACAGCTATTTCCAACTCGACAGACAAAGCCCGGCCTGGAAAACGCTGGTGTCCGGCAACACGCTGGCATTCCACATCGCTGGCGAATTCCCCGAACTGGATATGCAGCTTTGGGCTATCCGCAGCCAGTCGTAAGGAGAGGATGAGATGAGCATTGAGGTCATTAAAAACGAACAACTGGGCGACCTGCTTTACGACCATGCCCGACAACTGGATATGGATTCCGACTACTGGTTTCGTCTGCGCGGACAAAGCATCAACCCGATGATAGACGCGGTGACGCCGCTGTTGGGCATGGTGGATCGGGTTCGCCAACTCGCCGCTTATGACGGCGTCGCGGATCTCTACCAGCGGGTGGTGTCTGAAATACAGGCGATCGAACAGGAACTGCATTCTCATGGATATGAAAATGGCGTGATCCTGTCATTCCGCTACATCCTCTGCACCTTCATTGACGAGGCGGTAATGGGGCGCGAGTGGGGCGGGCAAAGCATGTGGTCGGCGCATTCGCTGTTAACGCGTTTCCATAACGAAACCTGGGGCGGGGAAAAGGTTTTTGTGCTGTTGGAGAAGCTGCGGGATGACCCGGTGCGCTACCGCGACATTCTGGAGTTCATCTATTTGTGTCTTTGTCTCGGTTTTGAAGGCCGTTACCGGGTGATGCCGCAAGGGCGCGAGGAACTGGATCGCGTGGTGCGCGGCCTGCATGACACGCTGCGCCCTGAACCCGCCAATCCGCCGACGGTGTTTCACCTCAATCCGGGGCAGCAGGCTTCCCGCTACCAACTGCGCAGACAGGTTTCGCTGCGTACCCTGTTTATCTGCATGTGCGTGGCGTTAGCCGCCGCATTCGGCCTGTACCGTTACCAGCTTTCTCAACAGACCCAGGACGTACTGCGTCAACTGGGAGAATTATTACAATAACAGGAGCGTTTCTCATGATCCGAATTGAATTGCCAACGCTGGTTGAACGGCTCAACCCGGTGTGCCGCCATATGCTGGAAGAGGCGGCGGTACTGTGTATTCAACATCAGGGCGCCGAAATACGCATTGAACACCTGTTGATGAAAATGCTGGAAACGCCGCTGAGCGATGTGCGGCAGATCCTGAAACGCGCCGGGGTGGATGTTGAGGAACTTGTCGCGCTGCTGTCGCCGTCCTCGGTGGATAAAGGCTTTGACGCCGGCTATCCCTCGTTTTCTCCGTTGCTGGTGGAATGGTTACAGGACAGTTGGTTACTGGCTTCCGCTGAGTTTCAACATGCCCACCTGCGCAGCGGCGTGTTGCTGCTGGTATTACTGATGACGCCGAACCGTTACTTGTCGGCGGCGGCCTCGCGGCCATTGGCGCAAATCAACCGTGAACTGTTGCGTCAGCAGTTTGATGAATGGGTGAAAGAGTCGGTGGAAACCGAGGTCGCGGCGGCTCAGTCATCCACAGCGGAGCAAACCGCTGCGGCCAGCACCCAGCTTTCCCGCTATACCCAGAATGTGACCGAGGCCGCCCGACAAGGGCAACTCGATCCGGTGTTGTGCCGCGATCATGAAATCGATCTGATGATCGATATTCTCTCCCGCCGTCGTAAAAACAACCCGATCGTGGTGGGTGAGGCTGGCGTCGGGAAAAGCGCGCTGATTGAGGGGTTGGCACTGCGTATTGTCGCGGGAGAGGTGCCGGAAAGACTACGCGATGTGGAATTACTGACACTCGATTTGGGCGCGATGCAGGCGGGGGCATCGGTCAAGGGCGAGTTTGAAAAACGGTTCAAAGGGGTGATGCAGGAAGTGAAAACCGCGCCGCGCCCGGTGATCCTGTTTATTGACGAAGCGCATACCTTGATCGGCGCCGGTAATCAGGCCGGCGGGCTGGATGTTTCCAATCTGCTCAAGCCCGCGCTGGCGCGTGGCGAGTTGCGGACGATCGCGGCGACCACCTGGAGCGAATATAAAAAATATGTGGAGAAAGACGCGGCGCTGTCGCGTCGTTTCCAGTTGGTCAAGGTCGGCGAACCGGATGCGCAACAAGCGATCGTCATTCTGCGCGGGTTGCGCGGCATTTATGAAAAAGCTCACGGCGTGCTGATTGACGAAGAAGCGCTTCAGGCGGCGGCGCAATTGTCCGCTCGCTATATTTCCGGGCGTCAATTGCCTGACAAGGCGATTGACGTACTGGATACCGCTTGCGCCAGGGTAGCGATTAATCTCACTACGCCGCCGCGGGCGGTCAGTCAGTTGCAAACCCGCCTGCATCAGCAGGACATGGAGATTGCGCAGCTTGAGCGTCAGGAACGTATCGGTCTGGGCGACACCGCGCCGCGTCTGGCCGAACTGCGCGCCACCCGTGAGGCGGAAGCCGCGGCGCTGACGCAGTTGACAGCGGATTGGCGACAACAGAAAGCGCAGGTACAGCAGGTGATTGATCTGCGTAGCGCATTGCTTGATAACCCTCGGCCTGATGATTTTGATGAACAGGCCGCGGCATCGGAATTAATGACCTGTGAGCGCGAACTGGCGGCGCGCCAGCAATCGTCCGTGTTGGTGTCGCCGCATGTGGATAAAACCCAGATCGCGGCGGTGATTGCCGAGTGGACGGGCGTTCCGCTCAACCGGATCTCGCAAGGGGAACTGGAAGTAGTAACGCGCCTGCCGGATTTTCTGGGCGAGGGTATAAAGGGCCAACAGTTGGCGATTGCCCAACTGCACAAACACTTGCTGACCGCGCGCGCCGATCTGCGTCGCCCTGGTCGCCCGTTGGGGGCTTTCCTGCTGGTGGGGCCGAGCGGCGTCGGCAAAACCGAAACCGTGGTGCAGATCGCCGACCTGATGTTTGGCGGTCGCAACTATCTGACCACCATCAATATGTCCGAATATCAGGAAAAACATACGGTATCGCGGTTGATTGGTTCGCCGCCGGGCTACGTTGGTTTTGGCGAAGGCGGCGTACTGACAGAAGCCATCCGTCAAAAACCTTATTCGGTCGTATTGCTTGATGAAGTGGAAAAAGCGCATCCAGATGTCCTCAACCTGTTTTATCAGGCTTTTGATAAAGGCGAACTGGCGGATGGCGAAGGGCGGGTAATCGACTGCCGCAATGTCGTCTTTTTCCTGACGTCCAATCTCGGCTTCCAGACCATCGTCAACCATGCCCACCAACCGGACGTGTTGCTGGATGCGCTCTACCCTGAATTGGCGGCGTTTTTCAAACCGGCATTGTTGGCGCGCATGGAGGTCATTCCTTATCTGCCGCTGGATCACCACACTTTGGTCGCCATTGTTCAGGGCAAACTTTCTCGACTGGTGGATCTGCTGCAACAGCGTTTCGGCGCGGAAGTCATAATTGACGATGCGGTGCCGGAAGAAATTCTGCGCTTGGCGAATCGCAGTGAAAACGGTGCGCGAATGCTGGAATCCGTCATTGACGGCGCGTTGCTGCCGCCGGTATCGCTGCAATTACTTCAGCGTATGTCAGCAGGGCAAGCTGTCAGTCGTATTCATTTCCGCGTCGAGGAAGGCCAGTTCCGTTCCGAGGTAGAGGGCTGAGTATGCAAGAAGCCCTTGAACTGGCGCTCGCACTCACTCGCCAGCGTGATGAGGCTGGTTTATGCGACTGGTTGCTCAATACGTTGCAAACGGCCTGGCAGCCGCAAGGCGTATTGCTGGGCATGGTGGATGTCAGCGGTCGTCAATTGACGTGTCGTGGTCAGATGCGGCGCACGCCGGTATCGCTGGTGCTGGCGGCGGATGATTTCAGTCATCCGCTGGCTTATGTGCTGCATAAAAATCAGGCGCGCACCTGGGATTCGCTGTACGGCGGCGCCCGGATTGAACATCGGGAGTTTCGTCAGATCCTGGCGGCGGGCAACGCCTGCGGGCTGCACGCGTTGCCTTTATTGTCGGACAGCGGTAAGCCGTTGGCGGTGCTGGCGCTGCTGGATACGCCGGACCGGTTGCGCCAGTTGCACCAGGGCGGCAACGGCCCGCGTCTGGCGCAGGTATTTTGCCGCCAGTTGACGTTGCTGCGCGCGTTGGGGCGCAGCCAACGCGAGCAGAGCGCGCTGCGGGATTCGCTGCGTCAGATAAAAGATGAAGACGAACATCGGCGCGAGCGGGAGAAACGGGTAGAGGAAACGTTGATCGGCCAATCCGCGGTTGTTAAAGCATTGCATCAACAGATCTATCAGGCGGCCAGCCACCGGCTTGCCGTCCTGATCCAAGGGGAAACTGGTTGCGGCAAAGAGGTGGTGGCGCGTCTGTTACATCAGTGCTCAGCGCGTTCAGCGCAACCGTTTGTCGCCATTAATTGCGCGGCTATTCCAGATAACCTGATCGAAAGCGAGTTGTTCGGCTATCAGAAAGGCGCGTTTTCCGGGGCGCAGAGCAACAAGATTGGTCTGGTGGCGCAAGCCAACGGCGGCACGCTGTTTCTGGATGAAGTCGGCGATATGCCGCAGTCCATGCAGGCCAAGCTATTGCGGGTACTGGAAACCCATAGTTTCCGGCCATTGGGGGCAGACAGGGAAAGCCATTCCGATTTCAGGGTCATCGCCGCAACCCATCAGCCGCTGGAACAACAGGTTGCAGAAGGCGTTTTTCGTCAGGATCTCTATCACCGCCTCTGTCAGTGCCTGCTGCTGGTGGCGCCGCTGCGTGAACGCCCGGATGATATCCGCCTGTTGTGTGAGCACTTTATCGGTCAGTTTGCCAGCCAGCAGCGGAAAGTCGTCGGGCCTTTGCACCGCACTTTCCTTAAACAACTGGTGGGGTATGACTTTCCCGGCAACGTGCGGGAGCTTAAGAATTTGCTGGAAGTCGCCTGTGCGCATACGCCGGCGGGAGAATCTTTATGTCTTTCCTCATTACCGCCGGAGTTGCGTGAGCGCATCAGCGGCGCGACGGTGGTCGCCACTGATGATTTTCAGCATATTCACGATTTGCGTACCGCCACGCAACAGTATGAAGCCGCGGTTATTGCGGCGCGAATGCGCCAGTTTCAGGGCAACCGTCTGCTGGTGGCGGAGAGTCTCAATATCCCCAAACGTACACTCGATCACAAGTGCCAAAAGCTGGAGGTGAACTGATGTTTCTGACGATGGTTCCTCTGCTGCTTGCGGCGACGGGATCGCCCGATCCCGCCTGGCAGCAACTGTGGGAACAGTGCCGCAATGAAAGCGCCGCCGAGGTGCGGCTGGCGTGTTATGACGCGCTGAGTCGGGAGGCCGGACGTTCCGGCGTCATTTCGCCAACGGATGGTCAGACGAAGACCGGTGGCGCTTTCCAACTTGGACGGGAAGCGGGCAGCGGCGATCTGACGCTGACGCGTTCTCTGGCGGACGGCAATACGCTGGTGATCGGTTGCGCCAGCAATATTACGCATTTAAGGCTGACGCTCAGCCAGCCCTGGGCAGGAGAAACCGTCGCGTCGCAGTTGGATGGCGTGATGGCGCCGGACAACTGGTTTGTGCGCAACCGTGGCTTGCTGCTGGAGTTTAGCCGCGGACTGCCGGCCATCGACGCCTTGAAACGTTGGATCGGTCATCGCGAACTGGTGCTGAACGGCACGGACGGTCAGCAATTGCGTATTGATCTCGCCGGGTTGGGCGAGGCGTTGACACCGCTGCGTCAGCAGTGCCGATGGTAGGGGGAATGAACATGCATTCACACCCGTGGTGTAAACGTCTGCTGACCCCGCTGCCTGATGAGAGCTTGTGTGCCGCGGTGTTGGCGGATGACCCGCTGTGGGAGAAGGTGGAAACCGAACTGGTGAAGCTCGGTTCGCTGGCCCACAGTCAGGTGGATCTCAATGTGGTGGCCGACCACTGTCTGACGCTGCTGGAAAGCCGAACCAAAGATATGCGCGTTCTGGTGCAACTATTGCGCTGTTTACAGCATCCGGCTAAGGCCACGCCTTTTGCCACCGCGCTGATGCTGCTGGATAGCTGGCTGGCGAACTACTGGCAGCAAGCCTGGCCAACCAGTCCGGCGCAGAAACAGCGGTTGATGACCCAAATCGTCCGGCGTTTCGAAAGCGTCATGCCGCGTATGGCGGAAAGCGCTTCCGGCGCGGAGCTAAACCAACTGCATCAACTGGCGGAACAGTTGGCGAACCGTTGGCGCGATCTGGCGAGCGACAAGGCGGATCTGACGGATGAATTGCGGCAAGGACTCAACCGCGCCCGACAGCGGCATCAGGCGCGGCAGCAGACGAATCAGGCCGCCAACCCCTTTTCCGCCAGTGGCGGCGAGACGACGGAAAGCGCGGGCGTCAGCCAGGAAACCGCCGCACCGTCAGCCAGCGCGGTGGCGATCAATACCGCCGATGAACGCGGCTGGCGTCAGACTCAGTTGACGGTGGCGACGGTGTTGGTCGAACGTCAACCGGATGCGCCGGTGGGGTATCGGTTACGCCGTCATGCCATCTGGTCGGGGATCGCCACCGCGCCTATGGCGTCGCAAGGTAATCGGACCCAACTGGCGCCGTTTTCCGCCGATCGCATGGATGAATATCACAGCGCGTTGGGACAGGCGGATTTGAGTCTGTGGCAACGCATTGAGCAAAGTCTGACACTGGCTCCCTATTGGTTTGACGGTCACATGTTATCGGCGACCGTCGCCGCCCGACTTGGGTATGCGCTGGTCGCCAACGCCATCGCCGAAGAACTGGCGGCTTTTCTCCATCGCTTGCCGACGTTGCGCGAACTGACCTTCAGCGATGGATCGCCGTTTCTGACCGATAAATGCAATCAGTGGTTGCATGCGACGCTGGCGGGACGGGCGGGAAGTGAACGACAGGACGATCTGGCGACGGAGGCTTCAGCGTGTCGGGCCGAACACGGCATGGCGGCGGCGTTGTCGTTGTTGGATGAGCGAATACGTCGTCTGAAAGCGCCGCGCGATCGTTTTTATGCCGAACTGGTGCTGGCGGATTTGCTGGCCGAGGAAGGCATGAAAGCGCTGGCGGCACAGCATTATCAGCATCTGTGGCAGGAAAGCCAGCAACTGGGCCTGATGCAGTGGGAACCGGGAATGGTCAGCCGTCTGGAACGGTTGGTCGCTTCCCGCAAAAAATAAGACATTCGGAGTGAATGGTCGCTTATGTTTAAAACAATCGTTACCTTTCTGCGGCAACAACTGCCGAAACTGAAACCCTCCTGGCTATGGCTGGGCGCGATACTGTGGGTGGTGGCGCTGGTACTGGCCTGGTGGCTGGGGCCGCGACTGACGCTTGGCGATATGCGTCCGTTACAGAGCTTCTGGGCGCGGGTGGTGTTCACCCTGATTTGGTTGTGGCTGGCTTTTTGTTATAGCGCCTGGCAAGTGTGGCGCCGCGTCCAGCAGTTACGTGCGGAGCGTAATGAACAGCAAATCATCGAACAGGACCCGCTACAAGTGTATGTCGATAGTCAGCAGACGTTTCTGGATCGCTGGCTGGCGGCATTTCAAACCCAGTTCGGTAGAAAGGCGCTCTACGCCATGCCGTGGTATCTCACTATTGGTTTGACGGGCAGCGGCAAAAGCAGCCTGATTCATCGCGCCAATCCCGCCAATAAACTCAATCCAAAGCTGACGGCGGAATTGCGTGAACTCGCCAGTGGTCAGCAGGTCAGTTGCTGGGTGGGGGAATCGGCGGTGATCTGGGATCCCAACGGTCAACTGCTCTCCCAGCCTGAACTGGACGTCGATTCTTCAGGCCGTCGCTATGCCCGACAGTGGCAACATCTGTTGCAGTGGCTGAGTCTTAATCGCCGTCGTCAGCCGCTCAACGGTCTGGTGCTGACGCTGGATATGGCGTGGCTGGCGCAGGCGGGCGTCGCCGAGCGTAAAGCTTATGCCCAGGTGATGCGCAGCCGGTTACAGGAAATCGCGGTGAACCTCAACACCCGCCTGCCGTTGTATATCGCGCTGACCCGGCTGGATATGCTGAGCGGATTCGACAAAGTGTATCGCCAGTTGAACCGCGAGGCGCGTCAGGCCGTACTGGGAGTAACGTTTACCCCGCAAGCCAGTCAGGACAAAAGCTGGCTGACGGAGTTGGAAAATTTCTGGGATCAATGGGTCGCCCAGTTGAACGATAACCTGCCCGACATGTTGCTGACCCAGTCCGACCGCAGTGTGCGCAACACCCTGTTTGCCTTTGTGCGACAGTTGGCCGGACTGAAGGATTACGTGGTGGACGTGTTGACCGAAACGCTGGTCACGGGCGAGGACCGTTCGTTTATGGTGCGCGGCGTTTATGCCAGTTCAGTGTATCAGCAGGGCGTTCCCTTTGATGCGTTCGCTCAATCGGCATCCCGGCGTTATCAATTGCCGGAACCAGTTAATGCCGCCATGCGGGGCGAATCCAATACCTTTTTCGTACAGCGTCTGTTTCCCGACGTCATTTTCCCGGAAGCGGGGCTGGCGGGCGAAAACCGGTTGCACAGCCTCTATCGGCGGCGTCGGCTGAGTATCGGCATCGGTTGCATGGCGGCGGCGAGCCTGGCGTTGATTGGCGGTTGGCATCACTTTTACCGCGTTAATGAAGAGGCGGGACGTAACGTGCTGACCAAAGCACAGGCCTTTATCGGCACCAATGAACTGGAAGGGCAACCGGGGTTGGGCTATCAGCAACTGCCGCGTCTGAACCTGATCCGTGATGCCACCTTATCGTTCGGTAATTACCATGAACGTACCCCGGTGCTGGCCGATCTCGGTCTTTATCAGGGCGATAAGATCGGGCCTTATGTGGAAGGTTCCTATCTGCAAATGCTCAGTCAGCGTTTCCTGCCCGCGGTGATGCAAGGGTTGTTGGAAGACCTGAATCAGTCGCCGGCCAATAGCGAGCAAAAGCTGACGATTTTGCGGGTAATGCGGATGCTGGATGATGCGTCTGGTCGCAACAAGACTCTGGTGGAACAGTTTATGGCGCAGCGTTGGCAACGGGCGTTTCCCGGACAAGGGAATGTGCAGGAGCAACTGATGCGGCATCTGGATTATGCCCTTGAACGCACCGACTGGCATCGCTCGCGTGAGCAGAAGGACGCCGTGGCGATCGCTGCCTTTGCTCCGTTTAGCGAACCGATCGCCAGTGCTCAGCGCGAACTGAGCAAGCTGCCGATGTACCAGCGCGTTTACCAGAGTCTGGTCATGAAGGCGACGCAAGTGCTGCCGCCGGACTTGGCGATCCGTGACGAAGTCGGGCCAACGTTTGATCCGGTGTTTTCCCTACGCAGCGACAAGGCCGGAACGGTGCCCCGTCTGCTGACCTATCCGGGCTTCAGCGATTATTATCTCAAACAGGATAAGGCATTGTTGGAACTGACTGCGCTGGATGCCTGGGTGCTGGGCCAGCGTGAACGCGCGCAGTTCAGCGAGGCCGATCGCCGGGAGATCTTGCGCCAGGTGAATGACCGCTACATTACGGATTACATCAACCAGTGGCAGAAAGTGCTGGCTAATCTGGATGTGCAAACCCTCGATAGTCCAGAGCAGGCGCTAGATGTCCTGACCGACATTACCGGCAACGATCAGCCGTTCCAGCGGGTATTGACAACTGTGAGCGACAACACGCGCATTCGTAAGCTGGCGGATGGTGAAAATGATACGGCGCAAGGAATGAATACCCGCATCGGTCGCCCGTTCATGACGATCAACGCGGCGCTGAGCGGTCGCGGTGAACAAGGCCCGCTGGTGCAGGAGGTTAATCAAAAGCTGACTGATCTCTATCATTATCTGGATCAGATCGTGAACGCCACCGATCCTGGTCAGGCGGCGTTGAAAGCGGTACAGGTTCGTCAGGGGAATAAATTCGCCGATCCGGTATTCGCGTTACAGCAGTACGCCCGCGGTCTTCCCGCGCCGTTGGATCGCTGGGTTGGTCAACTGGCGGAGGAAAGCGCCACGCTGGTAACCGGTCTGGCGATGTCGTCGCTGAATCAGGAATGGCTGGACAAAGTGGTGACCCCTTTCAACGAGAAACTAGCGGATCGCTATCCATTCAATCCTGCGTCCGACAAGGATGTGCCGTTGTCAGAAATGGAACTGTTCTTTATGACGGGCGGTACGCTGGATAGTTTTTATCAGACCAACCTCAAATCGATGATAGACAGCGGCATGCTGGAAGGCGGAAACGCGTCGCCGTTGCAGGCCGAGTTGGTGAAACAACTGGAGCGGGCGGATCGTATCCGCCAAACCCTGTTTAACGCCGAAGGCAGTCTGGAAGTGCATTTCGTGGTTGAACCGTTGGAATTGACAGCCAATAAACGCCGCAGCGTATTGAATCTGGACGGACAGTTGCTGGAATACAGCCATGGTCGTCGCCAGAAGACACCGCTGGTATGGCCGAACAGCATGCGCGACGGCGCTGAAAGCAAGTTGACGCTGGTGCCGGACAATCGGGAGCGATCGCCGCGCAGTCTGAGCTTTAACGGCCCGTGGGCGATGTTCCGTCTTATCAACAGCGACCAACTGACGCAGGTTAACGACAACACTTTCGATGTGCGTTTTTCGCTGGAGCAGGGAGCAATGACCTACCGCGTTTATACCGATGCGAGCCATAACCCGTTCGCTGGTGGTTTGTTCAGCCAGTTCAGACTGCCTGATTCGCTTTATTAACCCTGAGGGGGCGTAATCGCCCCATTGCCGGATAAGTGATATGCAAGATGCGCAACAGGCCCTGAAAGTGGGCCGTGATCCACGGATGCTGCCTGAGTACGAAGCATTACGGGCGGAAATTAACAAACTGAGTCACGCCTCCCGTCCTGATGTGGACTGGCGGCTGGTTCATGACATGGCGACCACCATCTTTGAAAAACAGGGGGTGGATTTACAGACGGCGATCTATTTTACCCTGGCGCGTTCACGTCTGGCGGGACTGAATGGCTTTACCGAAAGCTGTGAATTTCTGGCAAACCTGATCGTAACCCAATGGGATAATTTTTGGCCGCCGGTTCATCAGGAACGGGCGCGTATCGAAATGCTGGACTGGTTCATCGCCAGAATCAGCGACGTCATCCGCCAGTACGCCATCAGCCATGAAGATAAACGGCTGGTTTATCGTTGCGAGCGGGCGCTGCAATTGATGAGTGAAAAGCTGCATAACGCGGGGCTGAGCCGTATTCCCCGTGTGGAAAATCTGCTGCATTTCATCGAAGGCTATACCCATCTGTTTGATGAAACCGAAATTGTGATTGTGTCGGACGATCAGGCGTTGCAGAAGCAGGACATGCAAATTCCGCCAATGGTGTTCTTTCATTCGGATATGGAACCGGGCGTCGTATCGCAAGGGGCCGGCGCATCAGCGGCAGGTCAGCCTGCGTTGCCGTCGGGCAGTATTCTGGTCGGACGGGAGAAAGGGCAGATGAAACCAACGGTACTGAAGATTGAAGCGCATCGTAAGCAAAAACCCGCCTGGTTCTGGTTTGTCGCCGGTTTGCTGAGTTGTGCGTTGCCGGTAGTCGCCGTCGCCGGCTGGCTGCATTGGCAGAAACAGAAAATGCAAGCGTTGGCGCTGCTGCAACCATCGGCTTACGTATTGCCGACCGCCCCGGATCATAACGATATTCGTCAGGTGCGTATCGTATTGGGCGAGCAGACATTGCAGGGTATGGAAGGTGAGTTGATCAATCGCTATCAGACCCAGTTGACGCAGATAAAAAACGCCTCGCCATTCTACCTCTATCAATACGGGGAGGGATTGAAAGGCGTAATGCAACAGTTGTACCCGGACTCGCTGGCGGTGAAAGAGATGGATCGTCAGTGGCGGCTCTCCCTTGATAGTCAGCAGATCGATCCGCCGCGTGCGGAAGGCTATGAACAGGCGCGCTCTGGCGTCAATGACACCTTGCGGCAACTGCTTGAACTTGAACGCCAGCGCCGTACTGTCACCCTTTCGTACCTGAAGTCAAAACTCTACGACATACAAAAAGATCTGATGTCGGATGTGCCATTCAGTGTTCGTTTGCGTGCGCTGGAGGAACGTGACGGCGCCAGTCAACCACTGACGCCGACAGAATTGCGCAGCATGGAAGAGGAACTGCGTTCATTCAATATACGCCTGTACCGGTTGCAACAGGATGGCACGACTCGTTGAGTTCGGGGCGATACCTGATATTCCCGCAATGGTTGCGATACATAATGGCTAACAGCAATAACATGATGAAATATAAAAAATTATTCATAGCACTATCGGTATGTTGGCTGGCGTCGTGTCAGTCCCCCGTTTCCTCGATGTCTGAAACGGAATTACTGAACGCGGCCAACCGGGGTAATGGCGAGGCGCAGTATCAATTGGCTAAAACATTGGCGGCGCGCTCGCAGTATACCGATGCCATGCAATGGATGCGGAAAGCGACGGAACGATCGGCGCTATCCGGCAATCAGGAAATGCGCGCGGCAGCCGCCTTGCAGGTCGGGGATTGGTATCAGGCCGGATTAGGCGAGCCGAAGAACAGCCCGCAAGCTCGTCGCTGGTGGACTCAGGCCTCACGGTTGGGGAACGGCGAGGCTGGCTATCGACTGGGAAGGGATTGTCAGGCGCAGCATCAGGATGAACTGGTCGCGCAATGTCTGGAGATCTTTGAAACGGCGGCGTCGAACGATTATGCCCCGGCGCAACTGCTGGTGGCGCAGTGGCACGCAGCGCGTGCCGGCGGTGAAGCGGATGCTGTGAGGTGGCTGGAGAAAGCGGCGCATCTGGGCAACCGGGATGCGCAATACCAATTGGCGCAGCGCTATGAACAAGGCAAAGGCGTGGTGATACGCCGCGACCTGGCTGAACGCTGGTATTACCGTGCGGCAGCATTGGGGCAGACACAGGCGCAGTTATGGATGGCGCGTCATGAAGAAGGCAGGAACGCGCTGAACTGGTATCAGAAAGCGGCTTCATCGGGGGATGCTGAGGCGCAACTGTGGCTGGCCAAGGCATATCGGGAAGGCAACTACTTGCCGCAGGACGAACAACTGGCGCTTAACTGGCTGGAGCGCGCTGCCGCCAGCGGGTCGGGCGAAGCGAACTATTTACTCAGCCTGTTGCAAACGGACGATGAAAAACGTGAGCGCTATCTGCTACAGGCGTCATCTGTCGGGTATGTCCGCGCCCAACGCGAATTAGGCGAATGGCTGCTCAGACGTAATGAGTGGGCTCGGGCGCGTGAAGCGTTCGCGAAGGCGGCATTGGCCGGCGATACTGATTCGCGGCTGGCGTATGGCGAAATGCTCAGATGGGGCCAGGGGGGGAAAGCCGATTATGGGGAAGCGTTGAAGCAGTATCAGCTGGCTGCTCATAAGGGCAATCGGATGGCTCAGTATCGAATGGGCATCATGCGTCAGGAGGGGCTTGGCGCGTCTCGCAACCGTATTCATGCTTATGCCTGGTACTCGATGGCGGCGACGGAAGGCATGCCGGAAGCGATCCATGCCCGTAATGATCTTGAAGCGACCATGCAGCCTGATGAGATCAAAGCCGGGCAGCGATTAGCCCTGCATTGGTCGTCACAGGGGTTTATCCCTAAGTAAAACTTTCAGAATAAATGCAAAATCTGCGCAACTTCTTGCTCGTTTTCCAGCATAAATCACTTTTTGCGCAATGTTTGCAAACGATTCGGGAAGTCTGCGCAACTTTTTGCTCAAATTTTACTTAGGGAAAATTTGACTTAAGTTAATTTCCTTTAAAAACAACAACATAAAAATTGGCATGGTCATTGCTAAACAAGCAAGTGAAGTCAAAAACATGTTCATTTAAAGGCTTTAATTAACTGTTTTCAATCAACTGTTTTCATCAACAAGGAGCAAGACCATGCCAACCCCATGCTATATCAGCATCGAAGGAAAAACTCAGGGCAATATCACTGCCGGCGCCTTCACGTCCGACTCTGTCGGCAACATCTACGTGCAGGGCCACGAAGATGAAATGCTGGTGCAGGAATTCAAACACGTCGTCACCGTCCCGACTGACCCGCAGTCCGGTCAGCCTTCCGGTCAGCGCGTGCACAAACCTTTCAAATTCACCGTGGCGCTGAACAAGGCGGTGCCGTTGATGTACAACGCCCTGGCCTCCGGCGAAATGCTGCCGACCGTCACCCTGAAGTGGTATCGCACCTCCGTTGAAGGCAAGCAGGAGCACTTCTTCTCCACCATCCTGACCGACGCCACCATCGTGGACATCGACTGCCAGATGCCGCACTGCCAGGACCCGTCCAAACTGGACTACACCCAGCTGATTCAGGTGTCTCTGTCCTACCGCAAAATCGACTGGGAACACACCGTCGCCGGGACGTCCGGCTCCGACGACTGGCGTGCGCCGGTCGAAGCGTAATCCCTGTTCAACCCGGCCAGCGTGCCGGGTTTTTTGCTGTGCTGCGGTGTGGGCGGACTCAGACCACAACACAGCGGTTTCATTTTTTCATCAGATAATTGCATGTCGCACCGGGCGGTAACGGGGCGTGCGGTAGCCGTGGCAGAGGGAGGAGGAACAAGGTGGCAAACAGCACAGGATTACAGTTCACCGTGACGCTCGGCGCGTTGCCGGCGGGCACGTTCGCGGTGGTGGATTTCAGGCTGGACGAGGGGCTGAACCGGCCATTCAGTTTGTCGCTGAGTCTGGCGAGCGCGCAGCCGGATATTGATTTCGGCGCGGTGCTGGACCAGCCGTGCGAACTGCTGGTGTGGTACGAAGGCGAACTGCAACGCCGGGTGAGCGGCATCGTCAGCGGTTTCACTCAGGGCGATACCGGCTTTCGCCGCACGCGTTATCAGGCGGAAGTGCGTCCGGCGCTGTGGCGGCTGGGGCTGCGCAGCAACGCGCGTATCTTTCAGGCACAGAAGCCGGAAGAGATTATCGCCACGCTGCTGGACGAAGCGGGTATCACGGATTACGCGTTCGCGCTGCGTCACGAGCATGCGCAGCGGGAATACTGCGTGCAGTACCGGGAAAGCGACCTGGCGTTTATCAACCGTCTGGCGGCGGAAGAAGGGTTGTACTACTTCCACGAATACGAGGAAGGCAAGCACCGGCTGGTGTTCGCGGATGACGCGGGGGCGCAGGGAAAAGGGCCGGACCTGTTCTTCAACCTGGCGACGCAGGGGCTGTCGGAAGGGGCGTATGTCAGGCGTTTCCACTATGCGGAGCGGGTGAGCACGGCGGAAGTGGAACTGAAGGACTACAGCTTCAAGACCCCGGCCTACGGCTTGTCGCATCAGAAGACGGGCAGCGAGCTTGAGCATCAGCGAGAGAGCTACCAGCACTATGACTATCCGGGGCGTTTCAAACAGGACCCGAGCGGAAAAGCGTTCAGCGGCTACCGTCTGGATGCGCTGCGCGCCGGGGCGGTGACGGGCGAAGGGGAATCGAACTGCGCGGGGCTGATGCCGGGCAGCGCGTTCTCGCTGACGGAGCACCCGAACGCGGCACTGAATATCGCGTGGCAGATAGTCGGGGTAACGCACGTGGGGCAACAGCCGCAGGCGCTGGAAGAGGAAAGCGGGGGCGAGCCGACGACGCTGAGCAACAGTTTCAGCGTGGTGAAAGGCAAAACGACGTGGCGGGCGTTGATGCCGCACAAGCCGATGGTGGACGGCCCGCAAATCGCGACGGTGGTCGGCCCGGCGGGAGAAGAAATCTACTGCGACGTGTACGGGCGGGTGAAGCTGCAATTTCCGTGGGACCGCTACGGCGCAAGCGACGACCAGAGCTCATGCTGGGTGCGGGTGAGTCAGGGCTGGGCGGGCGGACAGTACGGTCTAATCGCCATCCCGCGCATCGGGCATGAGGTGATAGTGAGTTTTCTGGAGGGCGACCCGGACCAGCCGATAGTGACCGGGCGGACGTTTCATGCCACTAATCCGACGCCCTATATCTTGCCTGAGCATAAAACACGCACTACGTTGCGAACGGATACCCACAAAGGCAGCGGATTTAACGAGTTGCGCTTTGAGGATGAAGCTACCCGCGAACAGATTTACCTGCATGCCCAAAAAGATATGGATGCGGTGATCAATAACATTCACCGGCAAAGCGTTGGACTGGATCAGCATCTTAGCGTTGCGCAGGATCAATTCCAGCGGGTTGAGCGTCATCGTCACCGTACTGTCGGGCAGGATGATTTTGAACAGATCGGTCAGGATCATCATCAGCATATCGGGCGTAATTTTATCCAGAAGATTGCCGAGTCACTAAAACGTTTTATCGGTGGCGGCGAGATCTCTCATATTGAAGGCAGCCGCCAGACCACGTTGACGGGATCGGAAGAGACGTTGATCGGCGCGCATCAACGCATTCTGGTGAATACCGACAGCTACCTGAAAGCGGCGGATATTGTGCTGGAAGCGGGCCAGGCGCTGACGATCAAAGCGCCCGGCGGCTTTATCAAAATTGATAGCGCCGGCGTCACCATTTCCGGCGCACGGGTGAAAGTTAATGAAGGCGGTGCGCCGGGAACCGGTATTGCGCCGGTTTCCGTTACGCCGGATGAGCCCGGCAAACCGACATTACCCGATGCCCCTGACAGGCGTTAAGGAGAGATTATGCCAGGCGCCGCACGTCTAGGGGACAGTTGCGCGGGACACGGTTGTTTCCCGGCAACCCCGATTATTGAAGGCAGCAGTGATGTCACTATCAATGGCAAACCCGCCGCCCGTAAGGGCGATGCGGTATTGCTTCATGCCTGCCCTTGCCCGAATATGCCGCATGGGGTACATAATCGAGCGATTTCCGCTGGTTCCAGCACGGTGAGCATTAATGGAAAACCGGCGGCACGCATCGGTGATGCCATTGGTTGCGGTGGTTCAGTAGCCGCAGGCAGCGGGGATGTCTTGATTGGCGATATACCTTATCAGTCCCCGGTGCAAGCCTGTGCCAAACAGTCCGCCAGAAGTCGCGCTCCGCTGCTGGCATTAACGCCGATGCTGTTGCCGACGCTGATGGAATGGGCGGAAACTGCCGAGTTGCCCGTTCTGGATGAATTACTCTCTATCGCCCAGCGTAAGGATCGCTATCTGGCGCGCGCCAAACTCGCGACTGAAGCGGCCACGCTGCCGGGGCTGGCGGAAGCGGCAAAACGGCTGGCGTTTAATAACGACAGCATTTTGCGCGCGGAAGCGGCGCAGTATGTTTATCCGGTGGATGAGTTTCGGCGGGGCGTGCTGTCGTCGTTGCCAAAGGCGCCGGTGGGGTTGGAATTGATGGATACCAGTACAATTCCGGGGCTTGGAAATGCCAAGTTAATGGATAAAGACACTGGGTTTGGTGCTGCGCTATTTAAGTCCGCTATCAATAGTGAAACCATGTTGACTTATCGGGGTACAAATAATGCGGTCACGGGTGCAAAGGATTGGATGACTAATCTTTCACAAGGTGTGGGCAGAGAAACGGCACAATATAAGCAGTCTATGGATTTAGCGAAAATGGTAAAAAGGTCTATTTCTCCTGATCCTGTTATTGTTGGGCATTCGTTAGGTGGTGGTCTGGCATCGGCGGGCGTCGGAATGAGTGGTTTAACCGGTTATACCTTTAATGCGGCTGGTCTGCATGCGAATACTACGAGTCGGGCTGGGGGCGCTGATCTTGCTAAAATTAACTCGTTGATTACCACTCAGGCTGTGGATGGTGAAATTTTAACGATGGTGCAAGGTGTTGGTAAGGCGGTGGTGCCGGGGTTATTGTCAGGCGCCGGGGCGCTAATCGGTGGTTCAACCGGGGCGGCAATTGGTGGCGTGGTAGGCGTGGCGACGCTACTGGGCGGTGCTCTGCCAAAAGCAGCTGGAATCATGCAGTCGTTGCCAGCTTCCGGCGGGTCACCGCTGGCTCGTCATGGGATGGACCAGGTGATTGCCGGTATTGAAAGCCAGAAAAAGGACGATATTGGTAAAATTACTAGTGTACTCAAGGGGGCATAATGCAATGGTTGACGCATTTAAAATGGATAGGAATAGTTATGTTGGGATGTTTAACCGCCTGTCAAGCCGGAGGACGCAGTATGCAGGCCAGTGAATTTTTTACACCACCAATGGTGGAATTATTAAGAACTATTCAAAAAGGGGATGAAACAGCGGCTCAACGTCAGATAGCGCAGACAAGGCTGGATCTGAATGTGCAGGGAAAAGAGGGGATTACGCCCTTATTGTGGCTGGTTATGGAGAAAGATCAGGCTGGTGCAAAACTGGCATTAAAGCTGGGGGCTAATCCCAATTTTAGAACTGGTCATGGTAATACCGCAGTGAATATGGTTTCAGGCGCTAAGTCACCAGAATGGTTAAAGATGATGCTGGATGCGGGGGGAGACCCCAATGCATTAGATCATAATAAGACACCAGCCCTTTTTAATGCGATTAACGAAGAACGCTGGGCGGATATTAAATTATTGATAGAACGTGGGGCCGATGTAAATTTAAAAGATGCCCCAGGACGAAACAGCGCACTCTATGCAGCTTATCTGAATGAATATGAGGTCACTTACTGGTTGATTGAACAAGGCGCGGATATAAATATTTATGATGATACTGGTAGTAACCTTGCTTTTTCTATTGAAGATAGCTTATCAATTATGTCTCCCCAATCTCCTCAATATTCTTGGGCGCTAAAAGTAAAACAGCGATTACAGCAGCGTGGTGTTAAGTTTCCGCCGTTATCACCCGAAGAGGTAAGAGAGCGCCGGGCAAAGGGTGAGCCGCTTTGAGGCGTTGGTTCAAACTGCTATTAGCTTGTTTGCCGTTGTTAACCGCCTGTCAGGCGGGAGGACGCAGTATGCAGGCCAGTGAATTATTTGAGCCGCCGATGGCGGCATTGTTGCAAAGTATCCGTAATGGTGATGAAGCCGCTGCCCGGCAGCAACTGTCGCAGGGGTTGGATCTGAATATACAGGGAAAAGAAGGCGTAACCCCACTCTTGTGGTTGATTTATGAAACGCAGGACAAAGAAGCGGTAAAACTGGCGTTAAAGCTGGGAGCCAATCCAAACTATAAAGATGGTTTTGGTGATAGTGCGGTTAATTCTGTATCTGGTGCTAAAGATCCTGACTGGTTGCGTATGATCCTGGATTCAGGAGGCGATCCTAATGCTATAGGTCATCTTGAGCAGCCAGCGCTATTTAGCGCGATTAACGAAGAACGTTGGGCGGATATTAAGTTATTGGTAGAACGCGGAGCCGATGTAAATTTAACGGATGGGCAGAAAACTACCAGTGCTCATTATGCAGCTTATCTTAATCAATATGAAATTGCCTACTGGTTGATAGAGCATGGTGCTAATGTAAATACGTATTCAGCAACAGGTGCAAGTCTGTCCTGGACGGTAGAAGAAAGCCTATCCATTATGTCAACTGATTCTCCGCACTATAAATGGGCGCTAAAAGTCAAACAGGTGTTACTGCAACAAGGTGTTAAGTTTCCTCCGCGTTCACCCGAAGAGGTAAGAGAGCGCCGGGCAAAAGGTGAGCCGCTTTAATGCGTTGACGCAAGTTGCTATAAGTCACCAACGGACTACTGGCACAATTTCAATAAAGTCATCAGGCATCTGCCTGAATATGATATTTTTATGTCAGGGAAGGTTTTCTAGTAAAAATTATAAGTAGGTATTCGATAATCGGTGGAGATTTATTTTACTACATTACCGTGAATTTTTTAATAAATAAAAATTAACTGAGATAATTTAATAATGAGTTTATTTATCAGGTTATTTTGATTGTATTTATGTGCATATTCTAACGTGCTTGTTTATTTCATCCTGAATAATACACAGATAAATATCGATGACGACAAACGGTTATAACTTGTTTGAAATCAGCCAGCAGCATGCTTTTCCTTTGTACGCCATTATTGATCCGCTGAATTACCCGGCGTTACCTGAATTCTGGTGCGCTTTTCAACCTGTCGCGGCTGAGTTATGGCAGCCGCTGCGTTTTGATAAGCAGGCTGCGGACTGGCAAGTCTGGGCGCCGATGGTGGTAAAGGTCACGGAGGGCGGGCCGGGGGAAACATTGCTGCACTGGCTGATTGATACCCAACCCGCAAAACATCATGGCGTGATACTGATGAACGCTGAATTATCGCTCAAGGCAATGGCCGCTTATTGGCAGAAACGTATCACATGTCTCTGGCCTGACGGCACCCGTGCGTTGCTGCGTAGCTATGCGCCGGAGGTCTTGTCGTCCTGGTGGCAGACGCTTGACGATAACGCCAAAACAAACTTTCTTGGACCGTTGACCAGCCTGTACTTGCCGATAGCTGATAGCGAACACGGTCAGTACCGGTTACTGATTGAGCGCGAAAAGGGTGGTGAGGTTAACCCGGATTATCAGATTCAACTGACGCGTGACCAGTTTTATCTGCTCGCCGATGAAAATCGATTACATCGGCTGGCGAACGAATTATTTTTGTTTGTCAGTACATTATATTTTTTGCCGCTGGATATTGAGGTGGTGAAAAGCCGCTTTATCAGCGGTATAAAACTGGCAAAAGCCCGCTACCCCAGAGCAACAGAAACGGAATGCGAAGCATGGTCGGCACACCGCTGGGTACTAGGCAGCGAATTTTTTCAACATCCGGCGTTTATTCATCTTAGCGAACATTACACGCTTGGCGATAGCATTCGGATCTTTAAAGCCGAATCAGAACGCGTAGAGAGCGTGCGTCTTCATTATCATCGCCCTGGTTGGATGCGGGGAGAATTACCTGACATTACGGAGGTCATGCAGTGAGTGTGTCTCAACCTTTTCTGGCGCGGAAATCGGAAGACGAAGCCGCCTGGCGGACGCGCATCGCGCAGGGCGGCTGTTTTATTGTCGCGGATGCCGCGTTGAATGACGCCGTGCCGTGGCTGGCGGAGCGCTGGGGCGGCAGCCTGGAGCAGACTCGATTGTATTGGGGTGACGCCGGACGAATACATGCATCGGCATCGCCTTACTGTATCCCGGTTCATGCCGCTAACTGGCCGCAGGTGCGGGAATACATCGTGACACAGGATGGCTGGGGTATGGGGATGCAACTGGCGTGGTTTATGCAGGCCTATTCCCCCCTTGATCAACTAATTGAAGTCATGAAGCATCTGAGAAATTGGAGCCTGGTGACTTTGCCGTCAGGCGAAAATGCCATCTTACGCATCAGTGACTGGCAGGTGGTCAGCCAGTTACTGTCAGCCAGCAATGCGCAAGAAGCCTGTGCGCTCTATGGTCCTATCGACAGTTTCTGCGATCTCTCACCTGACGGTACGGTACAGACCTTAAATCTTATTGCCCGCGAGCCACATGCCATATCAGATACATTGCCGCGCCAACTGAGCGATGCGCAATGGCAAGCCATCATGTCGCCATCAGAACAACAGGTGTTCGAGCGTTATATGACGCATCTGAAGTCATACCATCCACGCTGGCGCGATACCGATGATGCGTCTTTGCTTGCGTTTATCCGTCAGCAGTCCGAGCAGGCCCGTCTCAATGGTTTTAACAATGACCGCGACATTGTGCGCTGGCTGGCGCTGGCGACCGAACTTGAACCGGATTTTATTCTTCAGCCCTGGGCGCAGCAGATTCTGGCGCAAGCAGAAAATATCGGTACGCAAAACCGTATGGATCGCCTGTATAGCGCGGCCCTTGAACATCAGGACAATGAACAAGCATAACAAGGAGTCACGATGAGCCAGGAAAAAAAAGTCACGCTGCTCTCCAGTGAAGCCGCGGCCAACCAGAACTTCAGCACTGATAATAAAATCTCTGGCGGTTGCGTAACATGTGGTTGCGAGGCCTTAATTTACTACCATTACGATTCGGGAAAACCCGTGCCGAATGCGCCATTTGTCCTGATTGACAGTAATAAAACCGAGATCCGCGGGCAAACCGATGCCAATGGCCTCTGTTTTATTTATGACATGGGGTGCAGCACGTATGAACTGATGCTGGATGAAGGCTCGGATGAGTTCAAACCTGAGCAAACCGTGCAAAATAACCCCGTCTTGCAGTCCAATCCGGCTTATGCGGCGCTGGCCGGCGAGTATTTCACGCTGTATATCCTCTTACGTAAGCAAGGTCTGCTCTCCTATGACGCGGACGACAGCAGCAATAGCCATGTGGATGTGGAAGGGGCGGGACTGTTTACGCTCATCCCCGACGAATACCGGAAAGCCTATAACCGTTTCTGGGAACTGGATGAACAGGTCAACCGCGGCAGCCGTCAGCTAAAGGAGGCGATTAACAAAACTCACCACAGTCTGGCGGCGGAAGTGGCGGATAAAGGAGATGATGACAACGCGGCGTTGATTATGCTTTGTCAAATTATCCTCGGCTGTATTCCGGTGGTGGGGCAGGCGCTGGATGTCTATTCCATTGGCGACTGGTGCTGGAGAACCTATAAAAAGCCCGCGCTGATGGATGACTCTTTGCATCTGGTCGATGGCGCGCTCTGTGTGATCGGCGTCGTACCGGGGATGGGCGACGCGATAAAGGTGTCAGGGCGGGCGATCCTTAAAGCAGTGGATAAGGGTTCACCAGAAGCGGTGCAGTTTGCCATCAAAACCATCCGCAGCTTGTCAGACGGCAATCTGGTTAAAGGCGTAACCCAACTGCGCGGCTTACTGAAGGAATATGCGGAGAAAGGCAAGGCGATGCTGGCGACGATCCATACGGCGTTGATCAACGCGCTGAAAGCGTCAGACAAGGATGGCTGGATCGCCGGTTTGATGAAAGCGCGCTTCAGCAAAATGATCGATTATGTGAAGGCGTTGATAGATCAGTACGACCAGGCCATTACGATCCTTAAGAGCAAATTCGACAGTTTTATTCCGCTAATCGTGACGCGTGCTTCCGGGAGTCCGCTTTCCAAAGGGGCGTTTGCGAAATCGACCGCCGCGGCCAAACGCCCGGCGAAAACAGAGACGGGCGCCGCCACGTCATCATCATCCGCTACCGCTGAGCATCGGTCTGGCGGCAAGTCGGCAGAAACCGCCTCCGTGCCGGAAAAGGCGAGCAGCGTCAATGCGGGGCGTAACCGGGATGATCGCAAGGCTGACGCGGAACAGCAGAATAGTGCCGACACGCAGGATAAGAAAACCTGCGCCACCAACGGCACATGCCAGCGTGAGGGCGAGCCCGTGGATATGGCGACGGGCTATGTGGTGGACTGGCGCACCGATTTCCAACTGGCGGGTGTGCTGGCGCTGTTGATGAAACGCTATTACCGTTCAGGCGGCGAACGACAGCCTGGGTTGCTGGGTACGCTGTGGCGTTGCAACTGGGATATGAGTCTGACGTTGAACAAAGGCGTGATCACGCTGACCGACGGCGAGTTCGATCAGGCGGTATTCGCTCTGCCCGCCGAAGGCGAATCGAGCCGTGCGCCGTCCAACCCGGCGTGGCGACTGACCCGTCGGCAGGGGCAGTTGGTGTTGCAGCATGTTGATGGCTTGCGCTACCGGTTTGAGCATGCGCTCGGTCTGCAACTGTGTCTGACGGCGATCGAGGACCGGTCAGGAAACCGTATATCGCTGCTATGGGATCGGGCGACCCTGTGCTGGGTTGCCTTACCTGATGGTCGTCTGGTGCATGTGGAAACCGCGCATCGCCGGATTGTCAAACTGACATTATGCGACGCGCATCGTCAGCCGCTGAAAACGTTGGTCAGTTATACCTATGATGCGCACGGACATTTGTTAAGCGTTCGCGCGGGCGAAGGGCGTAATTTTGACTACCGTTACTCGCCGGAAGGCTGGCTGTTGCGTTGGTCCGATTTGGGTTCTACCTGGGTTGAGCATGATTACGATGAAAAAGGCCGGGCGGTACGTGACAGAACCGCTGGGGGATACTGGCCGGGCCATTTCGAATACGACGATAACAATCTGACCAGCCATTATCACAGCGGTTTTGGCGGGGTGATCAGCTATGTGCGTGATGAGCGCAATAATATCTTGCTGCGCCGCGAGCCAGACGGCGGTGAAACCCGGTTTGAGTGGGTAAACAACCAACTGGCGGCAGAAATAGATCCGCTGGGCAATCGCACGGAATACCAGCGTAATGCGTGGGGGCAGGCGACGACGGTGACGTTGCCGGATGGCGCGATACACCGCTATGACTATGACGACGATGGTCAGTTAACCGCTTATACCGACCCGATGGGCAGCGTATGGCGTTACCAGCGTAATGCCGCCGGCCAACTGGTGGAAGTGAATGACCCGGAAGGCCGCGAGTGGTTGCATCATTATCATGATAATGGCGAGTTGGCGACGCTTATCGGGCCGGATGGGGTGCTGCAACGTTATCACTATAATCCGCGCGGCTTACTGAGCGGGCTTGAGCGCGACAACGCGCCCGCAGTTACGTTTATCTATGACGACTATGACCGTCTGACGGAGCGGCACATCGCCCATGAGCAGGGTATGCAGGTGCGTCGCTGGGAATACGAGGGGGGACGCGAGTCGCCGTCAAAAGTGATTTATGAAGACGGCAGCGAAACCCGGTTTGGTTACGACGTGGAAGGTAATCTGACCACGGTAACCGACGCGCTGGGCCAGCGTTATCAGTTCCGTTACGGAGCGTTCGATAACCTGCTGACGGCCACGGACCCGCTGGGTGCGACGGTGCGCTACCACTATAATGCGGAAGCTGAGTTTGCCGGCGTGACCAACAGCCAGGGACGGGAGTGGCAGTATCGCTTTGACCACTGCGGGCGTCTGAGTGAAGAGCGGCATTACGACGGTCGGTTGTATCGCTACGTGTATGATGCGGCGGGTCGGATGACGCAGCGTGTCGCCCCGGACGGCAGCACGATACGGTACGCGCATGATGCGGCAGGGCGAGTGACGACGCTCACGACATTGAAAGCGGACGGGACAACCGAGGGCGTCACGACGCTGGCGTATGATATGGCCGGTCGGCTGGTCAGGGCGGTCAGCCCGGATGCGGTGGTGGCGTATGTCTATAACCGGGCCGGTCAGGTGGTGAGCGAAACCGTGAATGGGGAGGCGGTGACCAGCGATTACGACGCGGGCGGGCAGCGGTCGGTGGTGGAGGGCGTGCTGGCTCCGCTGCGGCTGTCGTGGTCGTCGGGACAATTGTCGGCGCTGGGCATCGGCGCGCATCAGGCGCTGAGGTTCAGCCACACGGCATCGGGTCAGGAGCAGCGCAGAAGCAACGAGGCCGGATTTTCCCTGCGCCAGGCGTGGAGCCCGAACGGGTTGCTGCGGCATCAGGCGCTGGAGGGCGTGAACGACGTGCTGGAGCGTCGCTACCAGTATGATGTGCTGGACCGGCTGACGGGCATCAGCGACAGTCACTGGGGCGAGCAGGCATTCAGGCTGAACGGGGCAGGTCAGGTGACGGCGGAGCGCCGTGATGAGGGGCGGCGGCGTCAGGCGCGGCTGTTTGGTTACGACAGCGAGCAGAACCTGTGTGAAATCGCTGGGATAGCGCCGGGGAAAGGCGAGACGCTGTCGGTTGCGGAGGCGGCGGTGCAGTGGTCGGCGCGGTATGATGCGGCGGGCCGGGTGGTCGAGCGTGGCGATACGCAATACCGGTATGACGACTGCGGGCGTCTGGTGGATAAACGGACATTGCGTGCGGGTTTCCGGGTGAAGGAAACGCGATACGAGTGGGACGTGCAGGACCGGCTGGTGCGGGTCTTGTTGCCGGACGGGGCACGCTGGCGCTATCGTTACGATGCGTTTGGTCGCAGAGTCAGTAAGGTGCGGGAGGGCCAGGTGCCGTCGGCGCAGGCGGTAGCGCGGGTGAGTTACCGCTGGGACGGCGACCAGTTGGTGGGGCAGCGGCAGTACCGGGCAGACGGTTCAGCGGCGCGGGAAGTGCAGTGGGTGTATGAGCCGGGAAGTTTTCGTCCGCTGGCGCAGGTGGAGTCAAAGGAGGGGACGACGCGGCTGCACTATATCGTGACGGACCTGACGGGGACGGCGCGGGAGTTATGCAGTGAATCCGGCCAGGTACACTGGCGGGGCGAGCAGGGTCTGTGGGGCGCGCATCGTGAGGAAAAAATCCCCCTTCCGCTGAGGCGCTACCTGGGTGATGCGGCGAACGAGGAGGTGTACTGCGACCTGCGTTATCAGGGGCAGATATACGATACGGAAACAGGGCTTTACTATAACCGGCATCGTTATTATGATGCGGAGGGTATTCAGCAGTATATATCGCCGGATCCGATAGGGCTGGCGGGGGGGATAAGGCCGCAGGGTTATGTGCATAATCCATTGGAGTGGGTTGATCCGCTGGGGTTAGCTGGGTGTCCGCCTGATCCGAAGAAAATGTCGAGAGCTGAGCGACAGGCAAGGATTAATGAGCTTGCTGAGGCCAATGCCCATCGTCGATTGAAAGAGATGCAAGACGCAACACCTGGCGCGCATTTTTTAGATAAACATGGTGCGCAAACAAGCATAAGTGATCAGGTTGCTAGAGCTTCTACTGGTAGAAACCCTGCTACGGGGGCTATTGAGAAAATACCAACTGCGGCAACTCGTTTTTCTAGTCATAGAGATCAATTAAATGCAATTCAAAGAGCCCAAACAATTTATCGGCAAGCAGGAAAAACTGCTGCGGAACAACCAATTGATTATGGAAGATGGATTGGTGATGGTGTAAGACGTGGAGATTTAAAATACTCCGTTTCTCATGGTGCTAAAGTATGGTTTAATCGATCTGGAGAGGTTATTACTGCCTTTCCTGTTTGGGGTTCTTAAGTATGAAAAGAAATGTTTTTATATTGGAAAGTTTACTTAAGGTTTTTGATGCGAATTATGTTGTTGATTCTGATGTCTCTTTGTTGTCGGGTCTAGATGTCAATAGTAAACATGATTTAAGAAAAGCTTGTGATCTCTTACTTAAAGATGAGTATCTTTCTTTTTCTGATAAAGAAAGAAGCGACTTTATAGCGACGATGGATTATTTTTTAGAAGATAAATTTTTTGAATTTGAAGACCTACTGGGTAATCTATCTTTGGTCTTTGATGATGATGTTTTAAATAATAGGGAATTTATATCCAATATAAGAGATATTATTAGCTCCTATTAAGAATAAAAGCCGGAAGCGATCTAACGATCCTTCCGGCTTTTTATTTTTAACTGTTGGTCAACCGCTAAAAATTAATCTGCGTCTCAATAATAATCCTGCCCCGCTCCACTGTAACGGTGACGGGCATCCCGGTGATAAAGCCACACTCTTCCAGCCAGCGGCCTTTGAGGTTGATGGCAGAGGGCGGGTTGGATTTACCATTATGCGGGGCGTGTCACCTGTTCCGCTACTCAATGGCGTTGACAGACGGCAGCGAAACCCGGTTTGGTTACGACGTGGAAGGTAATCTGACGACGGTAACCGACGCGCTGGGCCAGCGTTATCAGTTCCGTTACGGAGCGTTCGATAACCTGCTGACGGCCACGGACCCGCTGGGTGCGACGGTGCGCTACCACTATAATGCGGAAGCCGAGTTTGCCGGTGTGACAAACAGTCAGGGGCGGGAGTGGCAGTATCGCTTTGACCACTGCGGGCGTCTGAGTGAAGAGCGGCATTACGACGGTCGGTTGTATCGCTACGTGTATGATGCGGCGGGTCGGATGACGCAGCGTGTCGCTCCGGACGGCAGCACGATACGGTACGCGCATGATGCGGCAGGGCGAGTGACGACGCTCACGACATTGAAAGCGGACGGGACAACCGAGGGCGTCACGACGCTGGCGTATGATATGGCCGGTCGGCTGGTCAGGGCGGCCAGCCCGGATGCGGTGGTGGAGTACGCCTATAACCGGGCTGGTCAGGTGACGGCGGAGCGGGTCAACGGTGAAGCCGTCCACAGCGGCTACGACGCGGGCGGGCAGCGGTCGGTGGTGGAGGGCGTGCTGGCTCCGCTGCGGCTGTCGTGGTCGTCGGGACGGTTGTCGGCGCTGGGCATCGGCGCGCATCAGCCGCTGAAGTTCAGCCACACGGCATCGGGTCAGGAGCAGCGCAGAAGCAACGAGGCTGGATTTTCCCTGCGTCAGGCGTGGAGTCCGAACGGGTTGCTGCGGCATCAGGCGCTGGAGGGCGTGAACGACGTGCTGGAGCGCCGCTATCAGTATGATGTGCTGGACCGGCTGACGGGCATCAGCGACAGTCACTGGGGCGAGCAGGCATTCAGGCTGAACGGCACGGGTCAGGTGACGGCGGAGCGACGGGCGCAAGGGAAGCGGCGTCAGGCGCGGCTGTTTGGTTACGACAGCGAGTAGAACCTGTGTGAAATCGCCGGGATAGCGCCGGGGAAAGGCGAGACGCTGTCGGTTGCGGAGGCGGCGGTGCAGTGGTCGGCGCGGTATGATGCGGCGGGCCGGGTGGTCGAGCGCGGCGATACGCAATACCGGTATGACGAGTGTGGGCGTCTGGTGGAGAAACGGACATTGCGGGCGGGTTTCCGGGTGAAGGAAACGCGATACGAGTGGGACGTGCAGGACCGGCTGGTGCGGGTCTTGTTGCCGGGCGGCGAGCGCTGGCGCTATCGTTACGATGCGTTTGGTCGCAGAGTCAGTAAGGTGCGGGAGGGCCAGGTGCCGTCGGCGCAGGCGGTAGCACGGGTGAGTTACCGCTGGGACGGTGACCAGCTGATAGGTCAGCAGCAGTACCGGGCAGACGGTTCAGCGGCACGGGAAGTGCAGTGGGTGTACGAGCCGGGAAGTTTTCGTCCGCTGGCGCAGGTGGAGTCAAAGGAGGGGACGACGCGGCTGCACTATATCGTGACGGACCTGACGGGGACGGCGCGGGAGTTATGCAGTGAATCCGGCCAGGTTCACTGGCGGGGCGAGCAGGGGTTATGGGGCGCGCATCGCGAGGACAAAATCCCCCTTCCGCTGAGGCGTTATCTGGGCGATGCGGCGAACGAGGAGGTGTACTGCGACCTGCGCTATCAGGGGCAGATATACGATACGGAAACAGGGCTTTACTATAACCGGCATCGTTATTATGATGCGGAGGGTATTCAGCAGTATATATCGCCGGACCCGATAGGGTTACACGGCGGGATAAGGCCTCAATCATATGTCACAAATCCTTTAGAGTTCTGTGATCCACTGGGGTTGGCAAGATCCGTTTGTCAAGCTAGGTATGAAAGGTATAAAGACTATCGCTCACAAGGGTATTCGGCTGAAGAGGCTGCAAAATTATCCAAAGGAGCTAATCCTGCGACGATCACTCCAGGCTCTCTACCTGCTGCGGAAGAAGCCGCTGTAAATAGAACGCTAGGACATATTGATAATGGAGATAAACCTGCTGGAGCTCTTGGAAGAAAATGGGGAACTACGTTTAAAAATCATCAAGGTGAACTACCCGGTGGAAGTGGTGCAAATTCTCCGTATAGAGAGTATCGAGTAGATCCTGGTCCCGGTGTAAGCGGAGCAGGTGCACGGCGAGTTGTTGTTAATAGCAATACGGGTGAAACATATTATACATGGACGCATTACGGTGATTCAGGAAACCCATCCTTTGTAAGGATTAGATGATATGTCTTTGAATTTTTTCCAAACAAATGAACTGGATGCACTAGTTGATGAGTATGAAGGAAATGGGTATGTGATAATTAATGCCTATTTCAGTCAAGCGAAAAATATATATGATGTCTTTGATGAAATAAAAAAATCTCTACCTCTAGATCCACCATTGTATAGTAGATGCAATTTTGATGCTTTTTCTGATTCTATTTTTGGTGGTCTGGACTTACTTGAAAGTGATAAGGCATGTGTATTTTTAGTGGATCTTAATAAAGCTCTCAGAAATGACAGTAAGAGCTATCATATTTTACTGGATGTACTTTCTGATAACTTTTCTTATTTTGAGAGTGAAGGAAAGTCGGTTGTTTTTTTTATTAGCTAACTAAAAAAGCCGGAAGTGATCTAATGATCCTTCCGGCTATTTTATTATTACGCCAGCATAATTCTTCGCTCCGCCTAAATAATCATCTTACCGGGCAGCAGTTCAATATTTAACGACTGGCCGAGCAAGCCGCAGCGGGTCAGCCAGTCGCCCGCCAGAGTCAGTTCGCCGTTATCGCGTATCCAGTCCGCACCCTCGCTGTCGTGGCCGTCGAGTTCTGCCATCAGCGTGGCGATATCGGTATCCTCATCCAGACGGGGGGCAATCCCCCCCGAAAAACGTCCCGGCGGTAAATCCCGCTGAAGTGAGTCACTTGCCGCTCAGGGTAATGGCGGGCGTGGAGGAAACCGCAGCGGTGCTGGAAATTCTGTGGAGCATCGGGCTGAGGCGTTCGGAACTGGCGAATCTGCTGTTAGTTGACGTGGACATGGGGCGCGGCGGGCTGGTTGTAAGACAGGGAAAGAGACGAAAAGACCGGGTGGTGCCGGTGGGAATGTGGGTGCTGGCGCTACTGGCACGTGATAATGCGGTGGAGAAATGGTTGCAGGAACAGGTTGTGCCGGCATGGAATGCGCTGCAACGCGGTGAAACGGACAGCCTCAGCGGTAACGACATTATCTATGCGCTGAAACGAAAGATAAACGAAATGCATATTCTGCGGATGTTACATACCTCGCGCATTCTGTCGGCGAAATACCCGCCGTGATAGAATAAAAAATCGCGCTTGCCCTGATTTTCTGGCGGTTTTGGCATATCAGTGAGAAATCTCTTCCTTATGACCTGATGTTCGCTTACCCATCGTGGAAGGAGAATCACAGGTTTTCTCTGCATTACCTGCTATGCGTCTTATACTGTTATCTATGCTAAAGCTGATTTATTGGTGATTTTTGATGTCATGAAATCATCACATGCTGCCGATAACAAAAAATGATCAACGTTGAGATACACGATGATCACGTTTATGTGATCGCTTGGCTGAGCATAGCAACGCTGTTTGGCGGTGGATAAGATTTGAAGGGAACTACTGATCGCGAACAGTGAGGGAGCCGATGCCAGCCCGTATTCTGCTCGCATCGCGAATGTCGCCTGTTACCGTACATTAATAATTATTCGCATTGAGGAAAGCATGGATAATTTTCAAAAAGATATTGAGGAGAGAACCAACCTCACCTCTGCTAATAAGTTTGAACTCTTATTGTTCCGATTGGGTTCTGCACCATCCGCGTCAAATGATGAACAATCTGAGTTGTTCGGTATCAATGTGTTTAAGCTTCGCGAAATTGTGCCTATGCCAGCGTTAACTAAGGCGGCAGGGATGAAATCTCCTATGCTTGGTATGGTGAATATCCGTGGACAAATCATCCCTGTCATCGATCTTCCGGCGGCGGCGGGCTGTGTACCGGCCACCGGGCTCAACATTCTCCTTGTGACGGAATATGCGCGCAGCACTCAGGCTTTTGCGGTGGAATCCGTGGACGATATCGTTCGCCTTGACTGGAGTCAGGTGCTTGCTGCGGAGGCGGGCGTGAGCAGCAGTTATATCACGAGTATTGCGCGGCTTGACAACGATAAAGCGAGTAATCGTCTGGCGCTGGTTCTGGACGTTGAACAAATTCTGCATGACATCATACCGGTTGATCGTGATATTCGGATCGAGAACGCACAAGAGAAAACATACCCGATGAAACCGGGGGCGATCGCTATTGTGGCGGAAGATTCAAAAGTTGCCCGTTCGCTCCTTGAACAGGGGCTGAATATGATGTCGCTTCCCTACAGTATGCATGTGACCGGACAGGAGGCCTGGAATAAAATCAAGGCGATAGCACAGGCCGCACAAGCGGAAGGTCGACCGATTTCGGATAAAATCGGGTTTGTGTTAACCGATTTGGAAATGCCGGAAATGGATGGTTTTACGCTGACGCGTAATATTAAACGCGATGAATTTCTGAAAAATATCCCGGTGATCATTCATTCTTCGCTGTCCGGCAGCGCCAACGAGGATCATGTGCGTAATGTGGGCGCAGATGCTTATGTGGCAAAATTCGAGATTAATGAACTGGCGACCGCTATCAATAGCGTGCTTAATAAAGCATCCCGCTGATCTCAGGTTATAGCCATATTGGTTCATCGGCCTCTCCCTTATCGGTTTCATGATGCCGGGCGAGGCCGCTAAAACGGCAACGGCGTCATATTGCTCAACGTTCCACCATCACTAATCACCATCCCTATCTCCATCTCTTTCCCGATCTTCATCCGTCTGTTTGGACAATTTCGTGAATAGCTTCTCAAATTGATTATTTGCTTATGGCGCAGGCAGTTGCCAAGGCTAATCAGGTCGCCGCGGGGCATGTGTCGCGCCCGCCAGACTGATCCTTTTCTTTCTATTGTTATTGGTCAGGTATTACTGATGCCTGACCAACCGTAACGGTGCTGATCTTTTCGTTATTTCAGGTAAATGCTTGTCCTGCCAAATTTAGTCGCTGAGATATTTTGCCGGTAATGGTGCCCGGCGCTGCTACGCTTTAAGAACAGACATTGTTGTCTGATACTGTTAATCATACTGATTTTCATGACGATTACAGGTGCGGCTATGCGGATTATTATGATGTCGATTTGGTTTCTTTTATCTGGTTTCAGCGACGTGCAGGCAACTACGCCCCAAAATTATCTTTACACCTCTTACGGCCAACTGGAAACCTTGCATTCATTGCTTATGCGACCAGATATTGACGGCGTACAGATTGTTTATACGTGGAAAAAATTGGAAAAATCCAAAGGAGAGTATGACTTTTCCGTAATAGAAAAAGATCTTTCAATACTCAATACAATGAACAAGAAACTATTCATCCAGATCCAGGATCGATTTTTTGACCCTGATGCCAGGAATATTCCACTCTACTTGCAGCAGGAGCCACAATATCATGGTGGTTTAGTCGCGCAATCCGATAACCCAGGTGAAGGTAAGGCGCCTGTTCAGGGCTGGGTGGCTATGCAGTAGAATACAGCATTAAGACAACAATATCAGAATTTGCTTGCTGGCGACCTTGCGCCATTTTATGCCACCGCGACGAATGACGCCATTGTGCATGAATTTACCATGCTGGATTTCCTCGCGTCTCACGGTAAGTCGCCCATTGAGGCGTTTACTGGGCTTTAAATGATGATGCTGGGTTTAACCCGCATGACAATCTGTTAATTTAAAGGGTTTATTGGAAGGCTTGACGTTGTGGATTTTGGTATTGTTAGGGGCGTGTGCATAAAGGATACGGAAATATTGACTAGACCCGCAGTGATTTAATTTTTTCTGCGGAACAAGTTAGTTTTCATAACGTTTCCTGTATTCCGAGTTCTCATTGAAACATTTTAAAAAAAATGTGAGTAATAGACGCATTTTTTCCGGCATAAAGCGCCTCTGCGGATAAACCGCGAAAATATTATGTTGCGGGAGTTGGTAATCGGGTAGCAAGGGAACAAGCCGGCCATCGTCCAACGCCGGGCCGATGATGAATTTCGGCATTTGACAAATACCGATGCCAGCCAGAAGCGCCTCATATAAAACCTCACTGTTGTTCACCTTATAGTTTCCTCGGGGAAAAAAGCGTTCCTGTCCATACGAGCTATTAAAAGTCCAGGTCGCACCGCCACGGTAATACGAGTAAAGAATACAATTGTGCTGATTTAAATCATCCAGAGTATGAGGCGTGCCGTGCTTTTCAAGATAAAGGGGAGAGGCACAAAGAACACTGGTGCATGGGGATAATTGACGGGCGATAAGAGAAGAGTCATTAAGCTGTCCGATGCGGATCCCCATATCAAATCCCTCACCGACTAAATCCACCATATTGTCATCCATTGACATGTGCAGTTCAATTTGAGGATTTTGTCGTAGAAATTCGGGAATAAGCGGAGAGATATGCAGTCTGCCGAACGCCATCGGGACGGAAATCCTTAAGAGCCCCTGTGCCTTACCCTGCATTTTGGATATGGCGTCCTGTCCTTCTCTCATTAGTAAATTGGCGGCCCTGGCATATTCATAATATTTCAACCCCGCTTCTGTCAGGCTGATTTTCCGCGTGGTTCTATTTAGCAATCTAATGCCGAGCTCGTCTTCAAACTGGCTGATTCGTTTGCTAACCGCTGACTTAGTCACCGCCAGTTTTTTTGCTGCGCCGGAGAAACTGCCTGTTTCAACTACGGCAATGAAAAACGGAATTGTTGCGAAATTATCCATTATTTTGTCAACTTCTTGTAAACAATGTGTTTCTTATGAACAGGGTTATACCAAATTTCGTTTTTTTCTAAGATATCACTAAATTATTCAGGAGTATTTAAGTTATGCGTAACACGGGCAGTATTTTTTTGCTGGCTGTAGGCGCGGGCGTGTTATTAACGACCATGATCACGACCAACAGCTACCTCTCAACATGGAATTCCCCACTGATAGCCTCTTGGTTTGCTCATGGATCTGGCGCTATCGTTGCCTGGGTACTGATGATGCGGTTTGGTAAGGTGCAAACCGCCCACTCCCATTCTACGCAAGGCAAGCCGCCGCATTGGAGTTACCTGGGTGGGATTCCTGGCGCGCTTACCGTGTTTCTGGCCGCAATTGCCGTAAATAGCCCGTTGGAACTCGCCGGAACGCTGGGGTTGATGCTTACCGGGCAGATAATTTTTGGCCTGTTATCCGATCTGCGAGGGTGGTTTGGCGTTATTAAATGCCGCTTTTCCTTACTGGATCTTGTCTCTGTCATGCTAATACTCTGTGGTAGCGCTCTTCTAATAATCTATAGATAATTTTATGATTACTTTCATTATTCTTGCTTTATTTAATGGTGTATGCATTAGTCTGAGCCGTTCAATCAATGGCCGTTTGAGCATGGAACGCAATGCTTTCTATGCGTCTTTGTGGAACCATATCGTCGGATTTGTTTTTTTGACCTTGATTATAGTGGTGCAGAGCGATGGTTTCTCATCATTCCATTTTAATGCGCCTTTTTATGCCTACTTAGGTGGCGCACTGGGCGCCCTGTTTGTGGCGATTAACAGCTATGTTCTTCCACGAATCGGCTCGACGCAGGCTGCGATGTTAATTATTAGCGGTCAGATGATCTCTGGTGTCGTTATTGATCAGATTAGCCATCCATCCGATACGATCTGGATCAGTGTACTCGCTGTCGTCCTGATAGTTGCAGGTATTTGGGTATCGAAAATATCAGCAGCAAGAAAGAGCGCTCAGACCATAAATCTATCCCGATAAGATATTTCGAGCAGGAACACTATCAAAAAGTTGAGCGGTTGAAGCCATTATTTGAAAAAAATCATTTCGGTAGGTTTTGGCTAGGTGATTAAGAACGGCATCCAGTGCCGTTTTTTAACATTAACGGAGGGTGTCGCAGGACATTCTCCGTTAATCTCATATAAGCTATAACCCGTCGAAAGTTCAGTCTATGAATCTGTCGTTTTATATTTAATCCTTTAATTTCATGATTATACTCCTATAGCTACCTCAATTTAGCGGCAATGCATTAATTAACGCTTGGTTGTTATTGCTATAATCATGTTATTAAGCATCAATAACCAATTATCACTCGCTGAACAATTTACTATGTGGCATATTAAAATATAATGTTTGTTTTTATTTCGATTTCCAGGTAAAACTCTGGAGTTTTTCCTAGTTTTTTAATGGTTTATAAATTAAATTAATTGTTGAAATAAAGGAAACTATTTTTTTCCTCAACATCAGCTAGTAAAAAATCACAAATAACATAACATCCTTTTCACACTTGATTGCATATTAATTTTTGGGGTTATATTTATGCCGCATGTAAATATGAAACATTTCCCTTCATTAACAAATGAACAGCGTGATGAACTTTCAAATATGTTCATTAATGCAATAAGTTATGTCGTTAAATGTCCGAAAGATTTTATTTCCGTTGCTTTCGAACCTATTGAGCCTGAAAAATGGATGAGTGATATTTATCCAAATGAAATATTAGGGAAAAAACAATTTACGCATACTTTCCCCAATTATAACCCAAACGATGAGATATTATAGAAATGGAATTGTATAAAAATACTGATTTATTATCTTATAACGAAGAAGTGCTTGATGCTTTAAATACAGGCAAACCCGTTGTGGCGTTAGAGTCAACGGTGATTTCTCACGGACTTCCTTATCCTGAGAATCTCGTAACTGCGCTAAAAATAGAACAGGCGGTCAGGAATGAAGGGGCCGTCCCCGCGACCATCGGTCTCGAAAACGGTAAATTCGTTATTGGTATGACGGAACAGGATATTGACCGCTTCGCTTCGGTTAAAGGAATTCCGAAAACCACCAGCCGGGATATTCCTGTCATTCTGGCGCGGCGGGGGATGGGGGCAACGACGGTGGCATCCTCTCTGGTGGCGACAGATCTGGCTGGTATCGCGTTCTTTGCCTCTGCGGGTATTGGTGGTGTGCATCGGGGGGCGGAAAAAAGCATGGATATTTCCGCAGATCTCATTCAACTCACTCGTTCCAAAGTGGCGGTGGTTTGCGCCGGAGCCAAAAGTATTTTGGATCTTGGCTTAACGCTGGAATATTTGGAAACGCAATGTGTGCCTATAATTTCCTGGCAGTCGGATGATTTCCCAGCGTTTTATTGTGAAAGCAGCGGGTTCCGTAGTCCGCACCGCATTGACGATGATATGCAGGTGGCCAGCATTATTGAACATCACTGGCGGCTAGGTAATCGCAGTGCGGTGCTCATCACCGCGCCGGTTAATAAGGAAGACGCAATCGACCGAGATGAAGTGGAAGGCATTATTCGTCAGGCGGCGGAACAGGCGGAGCGAGAAGGCATTCGAGGACCGGGAGCTACGCCTTATCTTATGCGGGCGGTCGCAAAAGCCACCGAGGGTAAGACTGTCAAAGCCAATATGTCGGTGTTGATCAGTAACGCGGCCGTGGGAGCGCGACTGGCGGTTGCACATGCGCGTTTTCTGAAGAGCGAGGGCTGAGAATGAATTCGGTGCTGGCTATTTTCGACCTTGATGGAACATTAGTGGATACGCCGTCGGGCATTGTTCAGGCATTTAGCAGCGTGTTGCACGCAAACGATTTCGTCGCTGTTAATGAACGGGATATTCGTCAGACTATTGGGCTGCCGCTGGAAACTGCCTTTACGCGCTTGATGAATATATCCGCACAGGATGAGCGTCTGCCGCAGTTGGTTAACGCGTATCAGCAGGCTTTTCGGGAACAGGTTTTGCCCCAGGCGCCGCAGCTGGTCTTTCCTGGCGTTATTGACGGATTGAAAAAACTAAAGGCGCGCGGCGTTATTCTGACGGTGGCTACCAGTAAAGTCTCTCAAAGCGCGAATGCACTGCTTGATGCCGCTGGCCTGTCGCCTTTTTTCTACAAAGTGCTGGGTGCCGATGATGTTATACATCCGAAGCCGCATCCAGAAATGGCGCAAGTTCTTATGGCGGCTTTTCAAGCGTCGATGGCGCAAACCTGTATGGTCGGTGATACCACTCACGACCTGCTTATGGCGCAGCAGGCTGGGATCACGGGGTTGGGGGTTGAGTGGGGTGTTCATAGCCGGGAGCAATTAGAACATCAGAAGCCACTGCAAATCGCTATAACTTTTGACCAGATTGTAGAAGCTATTTTAACGATGCAGTCGCAGCAGGCAATTACTGTCTGACTGATAGCCCATTCGTAATCACAGCAAAATATCTTTTATAAAAAGATATTTTGCCTTATTAGATCGGATTAATACGCAATGACTTTTGAAATATCCTCAAAGGAGAGGATGGCTGACGCCTGTCAGTCCCGTAAGGCGCGAATTGATGCGCTATTGGCTGATTCTTCACACCATATTGAATTTAACGGACATCTTTCCAATCACAATAAACATGCTGTAGTGGCGTTGGCGGGTTTGGGAGCCTCAGCAGAGAGGATCGAAGAATATTATTATCAGTATGTTAAAGAAACGACTTATGGTTTTGGCCTGGAGCCGAAGCGACCTTCGCGCTATACGGTTGATGACAACAATTGCCTGACGTTGCTGGGACAGCGTACCAGTTTCTCCAACTGGTGTGAGTACTTTTCCGCTGCGACGGAACGTGATGGGCTGCCAACCATTTTGGCTAAATGGATGCCGATTTTACTGCCAGGGTGGGCGGGGGCCTTTACGCATGCCACGATCCATCTGGGATGGGGACTTGATTACAATCATCCGCGCATGATTATCGAAGGGTTGGCGTATATGGCATTCTCCTGGGTTTCCTGCCATCCGCAGCGTCAGACTCCGTCATCCCTCGCCAAAGACGCAACCGCCATCGAATCGCTGATTTCTATCAGTACGATGCTGAAGCTGGACAGCGCGGAATATCAGGCTTGGGCGCAGCGAATACAGAACGGCGAGATCGAGCCAGAGAAGGCAAAGTGTCACCCTGAGCTCAAACGTTCTGGATTGCAATATCGTATTGCAATGTCGCTGGCTGAAGGGCACCCACTTATGGATGCGATGCCCGGCTGGTTGTTAAATGAGAAAATGGAACAGGTGTGGCTTCAGATCCACTATATCGTCGCCATCATTTACCTGGCCCGCCCCGGCGATTTCGTCAATTTGCATTTAATTACCTCATTATATGCAATGGAGCAAATAGCCAGCAAATTACCAGAGGAACAACATCGCAGCGTTGCTCGTAATTTCTGGCAAGGGATGATGGGAATTCTATTATCCAGCGGCGATTTTCCTGACCCCCAGACGTTAATTCATCTGGACTTACGGTGGAAAAATAATTTTGACGATGTACAGGATCGGGATGTGGCGCAGCAGTGGCGGCACATTATCAATGCCGCCATCGTTGAAGCCGAAGAGCATAATCCAAAGTTGGTCTATGTCGCGCAAAAAATATGGAACAGAACGTACGGTCTTGCTATTTATCGGGAAGCGGCCAGTTGTTTTACCACTACGCCTGAACTTCCTGCAAGTTTTTCACAGCAAGCCGATGACGGTATATAAAGAATAAAAATACCCAGAGACAGTAAAAATAATTATCTAGCAAATACATTATATTTTGATAAGGAAGTAAATAATGTTTCTTAATAATGATCAAAAGAATTCTTTCGGAGTTATTGATTGCTCTAATCAGTTGGCAATTCAATTAGCTTCCAACACCAGTCTTATTACTTTATTTAAACAACAAAAGGATTTTGCGCCACAGGCCCCGGCGGTAATCTTCGAACAGGAGATACTGACCAGAGAAAATCTCTGGCAGCAGGCTGAATCGATCGCGAGATATGTGAAGGATAATTTCGGATATTATGATCGCTGCGTCGGATTATTTGTCGACCCTTCAATATCGCTAATGTGCGGCGCGTGGGGGATTATGTTATCCGGCAATGGGTATTTGCCGCTGTCACCGGAATACCCTGAGGAGCGCCTGCGCTACATGTTGGAAGATAGTCGGACAGAAGCGGTTTTTACGCAGGAACATTTGCGCCAACAGCTTGAGCAATTAGCGCCTTCCTCCGTTCACATTTTCACTGAGAAAGATGTGGAGAAGTATATGGCGAAATCCGTTATCAGCATGGCGCCACAGCAAGACTATACCGTATCTGCTGATACTTTGGCTTACGTTATTTACACTTCGGGCAGTACGGGTAAACCCAAAGGGGTGATGATCGAACAACGCAGCCTGGTTAACCAGATGCACTGGTTGGCTTGCGAATATCAACTCAGCACGCAGACGCGTATTTTGCAAAAGACGCCCATGAGTTTTGATGCCGCTCAATGGGAAATTTTGTCCCCAGCTTGCGGATCAACGGTCATTATGGCTGCTTCGGGGATTTATAAGGATCCTCCGCGTCTTATCGAGTTCATTCGTCGTTATCAAGTTACCGCACTGCAATGCGTACCCACGCTATTACAGGCGATTCTGGATGATGATGACGTGCTGAACTGCGTCAGTCTTAAGCAGGTTTTCAGCGGCGGTGAGGCATTGCATAAACGCCTTGCTGCTCTCTGTTTGGAAACGTTGCCGGGTTGCCAACTGGTAAATCTTTACGGCCCGACCGAATGTACGATTAACAGTTCGGCCTGGACCATCAGCAAGGATACGCTTGAGAAAGAATTGGACATAATATCAATAGGTCGTCCAATTTATAACACGCACTATTACATCCTGGATAACGAAATGCGGCCGGTCGCGCCGGGAGACATCGGCGAACTGTATATCGGCGGCATCGGATTGGCGCGCGGCTATTTGCACCAGCCTGAAATGACTCAGGAGCGTTTTTTACCGGATCCGTTTCAATCTGAAAATTCGCAGGCGCGCATGTACAAAACGGGCGATTTGGCGCGCTGGAGCGAGCATGGAACAGTCACTTATGTCGGCCGGACAGATAATCAGATAAAATTACGCGGTTATCGCATTGAACTTGATGAGATTCGCTCCGCCATCGAAAAACACCATTGGGTCAGGCATGCTGCTGTCATCGTCAAAAATGATCCGCATACCGGTTACCAAAATCTTATCAGCTTCGTCGAGCTCAATAATAAAGAAGCGGCATTGATGGACCAGGGCAATGCTGAAAGTCACCATCAGTCAAAAGCTAACAAAGCTCAGGTTTATATGCAGCTTTCGAATATGGGATGCCGTGACGATAAAGAAGGCGAGCAGGTCATCAACCTTCCTGGTGCGCAGGAAAGCGTTGAGCAGCGTGCGATGGCATTTGGCCGCAAGACATACCGCCACTACGAAGGCGGTATCGTTACCGAACGGGACCTGCTGGAAATGTTGGCTGAACAGCCGCCATCTGGTGATGCCGTTGACCTTTCTGCGCTGTCATTAGCGTCGCTGGGCGCTCTGTTGCGTTACTTCGGACGCTTTACCAGTGAAGAGCGCATTTTACCGAAATATACCTGGTCTTCGCCGGGCGCGTTATACGCTACGCAGCTTTACGTTGAACTGGCGGGAATCGCGGGCATTGAAAGTGGAATTTATTATTATCACCCATTGAACCATCAGTTAGTGCTTTGCGCCGCTGTGCTTGCCGACGAATCCCCTTATTTCCGCTGTCACTTTATTGGTAAAAAAGCGGCGATAGAGCCAATCTATAAAAACAATATTCAGGAAGTTCTCAATTTTGAGGCAGGGCATATGCAGGGAGTATTGGATTATGTGCTTCCCCGCTTTGGATTGAGCATCGTCAGGCAAGCGTATTGTCCTGAAGTGAAGTCGCTTCTCAGCGTAGCCGACGAGGATTACTACCTGACCAGTTGCTGCATAGACCGCTATCAGACGAGTTCACGGCCACCGGTAGATATTCTTGTGCAGGCGATGCCGAAGAAAGTGAGAGGATTGGCACCTGGAATTTATTGTTATAAGAATCAGCAATTTCAATTCATTAGCAGTGAAATGGTGCAGAAAAAACACGTTATCGCGATTAACCAGAAAGTATATGAAAATGCCTCTTTTGGGATCGCATTATTGAGTCGAGGGCAGACCGGCTGGCAGAAATACGTCACGCTTGGTAGACAGATGCAACATCTGATGAATAATACCAGGCTGATAGGATTAATGGCCTCAGGCTACAGTTCCGAAACGGGTTATGATTTGCCTGCTGCCATCGTGCTTAAAAATATTCTTTCCGAACAGCCAGAAGCCTCTTATTTTTGTATTGGCGGACGCATTACCGAAGAGCAAAAACAGAGTGAAGGGATGAAGGAGGATAGCGTCCATATGAAAGGGCCGGCTGAGATTCTGCGCGATGATCTGGAGAGTTTTTTACCGACTTTTATGCTGCCGAATAAGATTTTAGTATTGGATAAACTTCCTCAGATGGCGAATGGAAAAATAGATATTCCACGTCTGGCGGCGCATCAAATAGAGCTTGCTCATAAAACCATCGTTCCACCGCGGAATGCGTTGGAACAGCAGATTGCTGAAATCTGGCAAGATTGTCTGAAACAACCGCAGCTATCCATTGATGATAATTTTTTTGAGGTCGGCGGCAACTCCCTCATTGCTGTCGCTTTGATGAGTCGGTTAAATAAAAAGTTGAATCATCATCTGCCCGCTCAACTGATTTTTACGGCGCCGACCATTGAAAAACTGGCGCAGCATATCACTGACAGTTCAATGAACGCTGCCGACCTATCACGCTTGATCCCTTTGCAGCCGCGAGGTCGCCAAACTCCGGTATTTTGTTGGCCAGGATTAGGCGGCTACTGTATGAATCTGAGAACGCTCGCCGTCTCTTTTTCATCCTCCCGGCCTTTTTACGGTATTCAAGCCAGTGGCATTAACCCTGGCGAGATTATTTATCCAACGATAAAAGAGATGGCGGCACAAGATATTCAGCTTATCAAACAGAAACAACCTCATGGGCCTTATGTACTGTGGGGATACTCTTTTGGCGCGCGTGTGGCGTTTGAAGCTGCCTGGCAGCTTGAATCTGCAGGCGAGCAGGTGGAAGCGCTTATTTTGATCGCGCCGGGATCGCCAAAAGTACGTCAACAGCAGGCGATGCTACATACACGCGAGGCCAGCTATACTAACCCGGCCTATCTGACAATTTTGTTCTCTGTCTTCATGGGAGACATCCAGCATCCTCTGCTGGAAAGCTGTCTGCAGCAGGTGAAAACGCGTGATGCCTTTATTGATTTCATCGCGCAACATCATCATGCGCTGGCGCATACGCAAATTGCACGCATAACCGATATAGTCAGCCAAACGTTTGAATTTAACTATAGTTTTAATGAATTGAAAAATCGTCGACTTCAAGCGCCGATATCGGTAATTAAAGCTCATGGCGACGATTATTCGTTTATTGAAAGCGGGGTGCAGTTTTCCGTTTCACCTCCCAACGTCGCTTCATTGCTGGCGGATCATTACCAATTGCTTAAAGAAAGTCATATTAATGAACTGCTTGACGCTATTGCAGGTAAGCGGAGGGTGAGTGATATGGCTTAGCCTTTTTTACTTTGGTATCAGTAAGTGATATGACTGCTCCCACCTATTGCTGGTAAAAACAAAATCGAAACGGCTTTGTTAGTAAAGTGATATAGCTTCGAGTGATTTTTAACAGCCGGGTGCAGTCATGGGGAACGGATAACCCATTGATAAAAAACCAAAAAGCAGACGTCCGTGAACGTCTGCTTTCTTGTGTGAGGGGCGTCCACGCTGGCGAATGTCAGGCTGACGCCTATTCCGCGACCAGATCGAGTTTTATGCTCAGCGACGCTATTTTGTCCTGATACGCCGGCGGCAGATGGATGTCGGTGATCACTCGGCTGACCTGATGGTCGGTTGAGATCGGATAAGGCTGTATCAGTCCGAATTTGCTTGAATCGGTCAGCACGATCGTCTCGACGCCTTTACTTAGCACCGCGTCAATGACGTCGCAGCGCATCATGTCGCGGCCGGTAAAGCCCGTCTCAGGATGATAGCCATCAATACCGATAAACGCTTTGTGGAAGTGTACCTGCTGGATCCCGCTGCGGGTTAATGGCCCGACCACCGACTGGCTGTTTTTCTGATAGAGGCCGCCGAGCGTTATCACGTCACAATCGGTATCTTTAAGCAGATGGGCAATGTAGTGACTGACGGTAATGATGGTGACATCTTTCGCATTGGCGACGTAACGGGCGAGCAGGGCGTTGGTGCTGCCGCCTTCAATGAAAACGCAGTCGCCGTCGTTAATCAGGGTGGCGGCGTAATCGGCCAACGATTTTTTCAATTGAAAGTTAGTTTGCATGCGAGCATCAACATCATCACTTTCTATCGCAACCGCATAACCATGTGCCCGCTTAAGGTAGCTATTGCGCTCCAGCGCGTTGAGATCCTGACGAATAGTGACTTCCGATACCCCGGATATCTGCGCCAGTTCGCTGACGCTGACGCTTTTACGTTGATTAACGAGCTGAATAATATTTTGTTGCCGTGCGTTCATAATGGCCAAATGAAAATGAAATGAAGGTAATGATCGATACTATACCGTGGGTAAGAACCAGAAATAACGCCCTATAACGAATTCGTATTAAAAGCCTGCTTCCAGTCGTGCGCAAATTTTTCCACCGCGGCGTTGACTGCCGGCGCGGAGATAAACTGTTCCGCCACGTCAATCGGCACTGTTACCGATTCGCAACCGGCCAGCAGACATTCCACTACCTGACGCGAAGTTTTAAAACTGGCCGCCAGCACTTTGGCATGCGGCGCATGCAGCGACAGCAGCTTTTGCAGATCGGTTACGGTCTGAATGCCGTCGCCGCCCTGAACGTCCATACGGTTGACATAGGGCGCGACGTACTCCGCTCCCGCCAGCGCGGACAACAGTCCCTGGCCTGCGCCGTACACTGCGGTGCCTAATGTCGCAATGCCTTCTGTTTTCAATATTTTGATGGCCGCCAAACCTTCCGCCGTGACCGGTACTTTCACCACTACATTATGGGTGACGGCATGCAGCTTTTTGGCGTCCTCGACCATGCCGTCCGCCGTCTGCGCCATCACCTGAGCGAACAGACGCCCTTCGCCGCCTAATATTTCATGCAGCGCCAATAGCACCTCGGCGACAGATTTGCCGCTGCTGGCGATGATGCTTGGGTTGGTGGTCACGCCGGCTAGCGGGAAGATGCGCGCCAGGCGTTTTACGGCAGAGAGGTCAGCGGTATCGAGATAGAGTTCCATCGGTTTATCCTCGGAAAGTGTGAGTTATCACTAATTTTGCCAAGTATAAAATCATTAACACGAAGGATTGTTGATAAAAATCAAATTAACTTTCTTTCGAAGCGTGTTTAATCTTCATATGAAGAATTTCAGCGGATCAAAGCAATGATTTTCAACATACAGCGCTACTCCACACATGACGGCCCAGGTATCAGAACTGTGGTATTTCTGAAGGGCTGCTCGTTGGGGTGCCGTTGGTGTCAGAATCCTGAAAGTCGTTCCAGAAAGAAAGATCTGTTATTTGATGCCCGCCTCTGTATGGCCGGTTGTGATCTCTGTCAGCGCGCCGTGCCGGAAGCGATTGAAAACACGCCGCATGGTTTGGCGATTTATCGTGAACGACTGACCAAGGCGGATTTCACCCGCCTACGAATGTGCTGCCCGACACAGGCGCTGACAGTGTGCGGCGAAGAGGTCGATCTCGACAACATCATGGCCATCGTGCGGCGCGATATCCCGTTTTATCAGCGCAGCGGCGGCGGTCTGACATTGTCCGGCGGCGAACCGTTCATGCAACCGGACAACGCCAGCGCGCTATTGCAGCGCTGCCGTAATGAGGGCATTCATACCGCGGTGGAAACCTGCCTGCATGTACCCTGGTCCTATATTGAACCGTCGTTGCCCTATACCGATCTGTTTCTGGCCGATCTCAAGCATGTGGACGAGTGTGTGTTTCGCGCCTGGACGGACGGTTCGGCCCGACGCGTGATGGAAAATCTGAAGAAAGTCGCGCGCGCCGGAAAGCACATCACTATTCGTGTGCCGCTGATCCCAAATTTCAACGCCAATGAAGCGGCGGTCAGGGCGATTACCGACTTCGCCGCCGATGAGTTAAAGGTGGCCGATATTCATTTCCTGCCATACCACACGTTGGGTATGAATAAGTATGTGTTGTTAAATCAGGCTTATTTCGCTGCGGATAAGCCGTTGAATGATCCCGAATTACTTGCTTTTGCAAAGCATTATGCGCAGGCAAAGGGGCTGAAAGTCACATTGCGAGGATAGAACTATGACCACCCTGAATTTGACCATGTTGAGCGAACGTATTAAAGCGCATAAAAACGCGTTGATTCATATTGTGAAACCGCCGATATGTACGGAGCGCGCGCAGCACTACACCCGCGCCTATCAGGAAAACATGGATAAGCCGATACCGGTGCGCCGGGCGCTGGCGCTGGCTAGCCATCTTGCCAATCGTACTATCTGGATTAAACACGATGAGCTGATTATCGGCAATCAGGCCAGTGAAGTGCGCGCCGCGCCGATTTTCCCGGAATACACCGTCGGCTGGATTGAAAAGGAAATCGACGATCTGGCCGACCGCCCCGGCGCGGGTTTCTCAGTCAGCGAAGAGAACAAGCGCGCGCTGCATCAGATCTGCCCGTGGTGGCGGGGACAGACCGTGCAGGATCGCTGCTACGGCATGTTTACCGACGAGCAGAAAGCGCTGCTGGCAAGCGGTATCATCAAAGCGGAAGGCAATATGACCTCCGGCGACGCGCATCTGGCGGTGAATTTCCCGCTGCTGCTGGAAAAAGGTCTGGATGGGTTACGCGAGAAAGTGGTCGAGCGCCGTTCGCGCATCAACCTGACGGTGCTGGACGATTTGCATGGCGATCAATTTCTGAAAGCTATCGATATCACCCTGGATGCGTTAAGCCGGCACATTAAACGCTACGCCGAACTAGCAAGAAACATGGTCGCGGCGGAAACGTGTGATGCCCGCCGCGAAGAGTTGCGTCAGATCGCGGAAAACTGCGATCTGATTGCGCATCGGCCGCCGCAAACGTTCTATCAGGCGCTACAATTGTGCTATTTCATCCAACTGGCGTTGCAGATTGAATCCAACGGCCACTCGGTTTCTTTCGGGCGGATGGACCAGTATCTGTATCCGTATTATCGCCGCGATGTGGAATTGCAACAGACGCTGACGCGGGAGAGCGCCATCGAAATGTTGCAGAGCTGCTGGCTCAAGCTACTTGAGGTCAACAAGATCCGCTCTGGATCGCATTCGAAAGCCTCCGCCGGCAGCCCGCTTTATCAGAATGTCACCATCGGCGGACAAAACCTGATTAACGGCCAGCCGATTGACGCCGTTAATCCGCTCTCTTACGCCATTCTGGAGTCCTGCGGTCGTTTGCGCTCCACTCAGCCAAACCTGAGTGTGCGTTACCATGCCGGCATCAGCGACGATTTCCTCGATGCCTGTGTGCAGGTGATCCGCTGTGGTTTCGGCATGCCGGCTTTTAACAATGATGAGATCGTCATTCCAGAGTTCATCCGTCTGGGCATTGAACCGGAGGACGCCTATCAGTATGCCGCGATTGGCTGTATTGAAACCGCGGTCGGCGGCAAGTGGGGATATCGCTGTACCGGTATGAGTTTTATCAACTTTGCCCGCGTGATGCTGGCGGCGCTGGACGGCGGACGCGACGCCACCAGCGGTAATGTGTTCCTGCCGCATAGCCGGAGGCTGTCGCTGGGCAACTTCGACAACTTTGAGCAGGTGATGCAGGCGTGGGATGCGCAGATCCGTTATTACACGCGTAAATCGATTGAAATCGAGTATGTGGTCGACACCGTCCTTGAAGAGAACGCGCACGATATTCTGTGTTCGGCGCTGGTGGATGATTGTATCGAGCGGGCGAAAAGCATTAAGCAAGGGGGGGCGAAATATGACTGGGTTTCCGGCTTGCAGGTGGGCATCGCCAATCTGGGCAACAGTCTGGCCGCGGTGAAAAATCTGGTCTTTGAACAGGGAATTATCGGTCAGCAACAGTTGGCGCAGGCGTTGGCAAGCGACTTTGCCGGTATGACCAATGAGCAGTTGCGTCAGCGTTTGATGAATCAGGCGCCGAAATACGGCAATGATGATGATAGTGTTGATGAACTGCTGGTGCGCGCCTACCAAACCTACATCGATGAGTTACGGCATTACCACAATCCGCGTTATGGCCGCGGGCCGATCGGCGGCAACTATTATGCGGGTACGTCGTCAATTTCCGCCAACGTGCCGTTTGGCGCCGCGACCATGGCGACGCCGGACGGACGCAAGGCGCATACGCCGTTGGCCGAGGGCGCAAGTCCGGCGTCCGGCACCGACCATTTGGGGCCGACGGCGGTCATTAGCTCGATTGGTAAATTACCGACCGGCTCGATCCTGGGCGGCGTGTTGCTGAATCAGAAACTGAATCCTTCGACGCTGGATAACAGTAACGATCGTCTTAAGCTGATGGCGTTGTTGCGCACCTTCTTCGAAGCGCATAAAGGTTGGCATATTCAGTACAATATTGTTTCGCGCGACACGTTGATAGCAGCGAAAAAACACCCGGACCAATACCGTGATCTGGTCGTGCGCGTGGCGGGGTACTCGGCGTTTTTCACCGCGCTATCACCCGATACGCAGGACGATATTATTTCCCGCACCGAACATACGCTATAACCCATTCCACAGAGGGCTGACATCAGCCCTCTTAATACTTTTCCCCCGATATTCCCTTCATCTCCACGGCAGTTATCCCCAATGACATTGACAAGCGCCGGAAGGCCGCAGATTTTCAGTTACGCCACATGGGTCTTTGGCTAGCCAATCGATACTTACCCAATATATCATCAATAGATGATATATTGAGGTTTTCACCTTCGTAGGCGGATAGCGGAGGGATAATCTCAGATGGCAAGGAATGAGGAACCGCTATGATTAAACGATGGTTTAACGGAACTAGCATGAAAAAGGGTGTATTGATGTCAGGATTATTAACAACACTTAGCGTTGCATCCGTTCAGGATGCGCCGAAAGATTTTCTCTGGGGGGCAGCTTCCGCTGCTTATCAAGTTGAAGGGGCGGCCACCGCAGATGATAAAGGGCGCTCAGTGTGGGATTACTATCTGGACGAGAAGCATCTGGCCGGGCCGGGTATATCCGGTAAAATCGCCATCAACTTTTACGATCGCGATCAATACCTGAAGGATATTACGCTGTTTAAAGAAATAGGATTAAACAGTTATCGTTTTTCGATAGCCTGGACGCGGATCATTCCTGACGGCCTGGGGCCGGTTAATATCAAAGCTATTGCACACTACCGGCAGTTTATCGCAGATCTCAAGGCCGCGGGTATTCAGCCCCTGGTAACCCTCTATCACTGGGATATGCCTGATTCGCTGGCAAAAGCCGGAGGATGGGAAAATAGGGACTCCGTGGAATGGTTCCAACGCTATGCCGATGTTATTTTTGCGAACTTCCATGATCAAGTTGATCAGTTTGTTTTGATAAATGAGCCGACCGTGGAATTGGCAACCAAAATTATGGCGGAAAAACGTCTTAATGGTGAAGAGATTACATTTCCACCGATTGTTCCATCGTTGCCTTATCTTGAAACCTCACTGAAAGCATACAACCACATCCTCCTTGCCTCTGCCGCCGCTCAGGAGCGTTTCAGGGAGAAGCAATATAAGGGCCGCCTGGGTATCGCTTTACCTTTCTTCCCGATCTTGACAGACCAGAATGCATCAATAGAGGACAAGTCCGACGCTACTCTTGCCGACGGCATTCTGAACCGATGGTTCCTGGACGCAATATACAAGGGAACCTACCCAAGTGATGTCCTCCAGTTGGCTGCGGCGCATCATCTCAACATTGATGTGCAACCCGGTGATGCCAAACGAATCCACGATTCTGCGCTGGGCTTTCTTGGCGTCAACTATTACGCGCCATTCTTCGTCCGTCATCAGCAAGGTGCAGAAGACGCGTATTCACCGGAAATTTATTTCCCCGCGCAAGAGAAGCTTGCTTTTAACGGGGCGGTAAGACCTGATCAGTTCTCCGCACTGCTCGAAAGAATTCAGAAAAATTATGGCAATCCGCCGGTAATTATTACCGAAAACGGGGCAGGGTTCCCCGGAGAGGACAAGCTCGTTGACGGTAAAATCAACGATATTAACCGTTGCCTCTATATCGTCGACCACATCGCAGCGATGAAGCAGTCTATGGACAAAGGAGCAAATATTCAGGGTTATCATGTCTGGTCAAGTCACGATAACCTGGAATGGCTCAGTGGCTACAACAGCCGGTTTGGTATGATTTATGTGGATTACGATACGCAAAAACGCACGCCAAAACTGAGTGCTAAAATTTACGGTAAAATTATACGCGGTGAAAAGGTCAGCGATATCGATTGCAAGGCTGAATAAGCGTTGCGATGACAGTCCGTTTGATACCTCTTTCAGGGGCGACGGGTGTTCCGGTGGTCTTGTAAGGTACGTGTCTGAGCGGCTGCAATTTAAGGCTGGGATTAGCGGATGTCAATTGCAACGCGGGATACAAGAAAATTCATGACCGGCAAGTCTCCAACCTTTCCGCTCTGCATGGCTACGGATCTGTGCGAGAGGATGGAATTCAGTAATAATCATCTTTCCTTTTGGTGCTATGTGGTTTTGGTGGCAAACCCGCTTCATCAGTATCTTTACCAGCAAAAGGATATGGCTTCGAGTGGTTTTTGGTGAACGAGGGCGAACTTGAAGAAGGGGATAACCAATTGATTAAAAGCAAAAAAGCAGACGTTAGTGAACGTCTGCTTTCTTTAATTTGGCTCCTCTGACTGGACTCGAACCAGTGACATACGGATTAACAGTCCGCCGTTCTACCGACTGAACTACAGAGGAATCGTGTGAACGGGGCGCATCATAACGGGGCGCGCCGCACATGTCAAAGGCGGAAACGACAATTTTAAACTGTTCGGTGAGAGAATGTGCAATCTATGGGAGCTCAAGCTTTTTCAGGCTGCGATCTCATTTTTATGAACGTGCGAAAAATACCATTCAACGGTTTTCTTGATCAGTTCTTCTGTGGCATCAATATAATTGTCCGGTGTCGTCTTGATCTCGTTTTCCAGAATCAGCGGCAATTCGGTACAGCCAAGGATGATTTTTGCTACCCCGTTTTGCAGCAGCCGATCTTTTATTGGCGACAGCAGAGCATGTGCGGTAGCCGCTTCGCCTGCTTTATAAGCATAAATACTTTCCATCACCTGTATCTGATCTTCTTCGGTTGGAATATGGCAGGCAATGCTATTTTCAGCGAGATTATTTTGATAAATACGCGCCTTGATTGTCGCTGTGGTCGCCAGTAATCCGACTTGAGCGATTTTTCTTTCTTGAATAACCTGACAGGCGGTATCAATAATACTGATCATTTCCACCTGTGCATGTTGTTTTAATTCCTTAAACCAATAATGTGCGGTATTGCATGGAATAATAATGCATTCAGCACCGGCATTTTCCAATATTTTCATATATTCAATCATTTTTTCCAGCGGCGACGGGCTATGGTCAAGAATGCATTTTGTGCGGTCGGGAATATCCGGGATGGAGACGGCAATCGTCGGAATATGATCCTGATCCCGGTAAGCGGGAGTGTTTCTGATCAGTTTTTGCATGGCGTCAACGGTTGCACCCGGCCCCATACCACCCAGAATTCCCACCAGACTGTTCATGCTGTTTGCCTCGTTGCGTGTTGAAACTGCAAGGATGGTCGCATATCGCCAGGATTTGTGAATTGCTAAATTCCCATCCCCTATGTATGTTTTGCATAACGAATGCTATCTTCATGCTTTTCCTGGGTTGGCGTTGCTGGTAGGAGAGGGGGGTGAAATATCATGCTGAATAATATAGAGACAAAGTGGCTTTATGATTTTATCGCGCTGGAGGAATACCGTAGTTTTACAACAGCAGCCGAGAAACGAAATATTTCACAGTCTTCATTTAGTCGACGTATCCGCGCGTTAGAAACCGCCATTGGATTCGATCTTTTTGATCGCGCGTCTTCCCCTTTGCAATTAACCGAGCCGGGCCGTGTTTTTCATGCCCATATCCGAAATACCCTGGACGATCTGGAATATCAGTTGAACAAGTTGCATGGCGGCAGCCATTATAAAAATAAAATTACCATTGCCGCCGCACATTCGCTGTCCGTGTTTCTTATGCCTGAGTTATTAAAAACCGTGCCGGAACCGCAGGAAAAGATATTTTATGTCGAATCAATTGATGTTGATGAGGCGGTATTAAATCTCAAAGAGGGGCGGAGCGATTTCATTTTCTCATTCTATAACGAAGAATTGATGTCTGAACCATTTATGCATGAAAAAATACGGGAATCCCGCCTTTATCCGGTCTGCGCCTGCGATAGCAACGGTAATCCGTTATTTGATATTCATGCGCCTTCTGTGCCGCTTCTGAATTATACCGATACCAGTTATATGGGGCGTCAGGTCAGCCGATATTTGTCTTCCGTTGACAGCGACAGGTTCACGGTACATTTCGTCTCGTCGATGAGTGATTTGCTCAAACGGATGACCAAAAGCGGTTATGGTATAGCGTGGTTGCCGGACTATTCCATCAAAGAGGAACTAAAAAGTCAGGAACTGGTGATCCTTGATAAGGAGGATGCCGCGATGAGCATGGGCGTCTATCTTTATCGCCTTGATGCCAGGTTGAATATGGCGTCGGAAAAGTTCTGGCGGTATATAAAAGCGCTGCCGCGCGAATATTAAAACCTGAATACCGGTACATGTTGATCGCACTGGCGGCCCTCAGGCCGCCAGATAATCATTCAACGTATCAGGAGTTCTGCGTGGCTTGGGTTTGCTCGTAGGCGACGGCGGGATCTTCCTGTTCCTCTTGGTCATCCTCGTCATATTTGCCTTTTTCCAGACTGGCAACAACCGCGGTAGAGATACTGTTGCCCACCACGTTGGTAGCGGTACGGCCCATATCCAGGAACTGATCGATACCGATAATCAGCAGAATACCAGCTTCCGGCAGGCTGAACATCGGCAGCGTCGCCGCCACCACCACCACAGAAGCACGCGCTACGCCGGCCATCCCTTTACTGGTAATCATCAGGGTCAACAGGATCAGAATCTGTTGCGTCAGGCTCAGATCGATGTTGTAAGCCTGAGCGATAAACAGGATCGCAAAGGATTGATACATCATTGAACCGTCAAGGTTGAATGAGTAGCCCAATGGCAATACGAAGCTGGTGATTTTCTTCGGCACGCCGAATTTGGTCAACGCTTCCATGGTTTTCGGATAAGCGGATTCACTGCTCGCGGTGGCGAACGCCAGCATGATGGGTTCGCGGATCAGTTTGAACAGTTTAACGATTGCCTTGCCAAGAAACGCATAGCCGACGCCGAACAGCGCCGCCCACAACAATACCAGGCCGAGATAGAACTCGCCGATCAGTTTACCGAAGTCATAAATCAGACCCAGGCCCTGAGTGGTGATGGCGGAGGCAATGGCGGCAAATACGGCGATAGGCGCCAGCGACATGACGTAGTCAGTCACGCGGAACATCACTTTCGCCAGTTCCTCGATCATCGAAATAATGATTGTTGCATGTTTGTTACTATGTTTGACGTAAGCAAGGGCAGAGCCGAAGAACAGAGAGAAAACCAGAATCTGTAGAATTTCGTTGTTTGCCATCGCTTCCACGATACTTTTCGGGAAGATGTGGCTGATGAAGCTCTTCAGCGTAAAACCATCGGTGTTCAGGCCGGATGCAACTGGCGCCGCGACGGGGGGGATCTCCAGGTTCATGCCTGCGCCGGGCTGGAAGAAGTTTGCCAGCATCATACCGATGAGCAGAGAAAGGACAGAGGCAGTAACGAACCAAATCATCGCTTTCATACCGATACGGCCAACCGCGGAGGATTTCCCCATACTCGCCAGGCCGGAAACCAGCGTTGCAAATACCAGCGGTGCAATGATCATCTTGATAAGACGAAGAAAGATGTCTGTGACCATATTGAAGTAAGACGCGATTTCTTTGGCACGAGCCACTTCCAGATATTGGTGGCAAGCCCACCCAATCAATATTCCTAACAAGATAGCGATGGCTATCTGTATGACTAACTTCTGCCTTTGCATATAAACCTCATGTTGGTGATGTTATTCAGACAACACAATATTATTGCAGTGTGACAAGCGGGTGTTTATAAAATAAACAAACCCAACCCATCACCCTGATCTGTTATTGGGGTGTTGTGTCTGCACGCCGATATTACAACGATTTTGAATTTTTACATTTTTTTTCTCTTTATTAAAATGCAAATGTGATCTTTGTCATGAAAAAAGTGTGTATCAATGGGTGATTCAATAGGAAATGGCGGCTGCCCGTTAGTATGCCATCTTATTTAAACATGTATATAAACAGTGGGTTATGGAGGTTTATGCAAGTCAAGGCAGAGAGAAGAAAGAAAAGCATGTTTTCTTGTGAATTTAATTGTACATATTGTAGACAGATTTTATTTGTTCCTTACGCTTTGTTACTTTAATTTAAAAAATGTTTTTTGTTTGAAGTCCCATCATTTCTATGGAAGCAAGCCGTTGTGATTTTATCCGCTTAATTTATTTAATCTTTACTTAGGTATTTAATTCATCTACGAATAGTAAATATTTCCTGAAATAATTTTTCGATTAAAATATATACTTTATTTGTAATTATTTTGTTTCGGGTTTGTGAGTTTTTACTGGGGCTGGAGAGCAAAAACTCAATGGCGGACAGAGGAGGAAAGCGGGATATTTTCCATTATTCGTGACATGATAAAAATGATTGTCATTACAATAATATTCTGCATTTTTTCCTGATTATTCTTCTGGTTAATAGCGATTCAGATCAAGCTATCGGCATGATGACGTAGGATTTCCGGTCGTTAATCCTTACACTACATATCCCCAGTAATTTTGTTGACTTTATTGCGGTGGTTATGGTGATACGACTGACAGACTCCCCATCAAGGTTGTCGATTCTATGGCAGGATGCCCTACTGAAGGTGTCACAAACCCTACTGCAACAACGCAGTGTAGAAGCTCTGTTGCAAGTGTTGGATAGCTTGTCTTTTTCCGTTGTCCGGTTCGGACGAGTCAACGTGTTGCTGATCGATCTACTGCATAATCGAACTCGGCTTTACCGCTATGACCGCAGCGAGAACAAAACCCACTGTAATGAAGAAATGGTCTTGTTATTGGATGGACCGGGCGGTGTCGTCTGGCATACCCATACGCCGCTGCACTGCGACCGGGCGCATTTCCAGCGTGAATTCCCTCATCTTATGAGCCAGCCGGCTTATGCCGGGCTCAGTGATTACTGCCAGTTTCCGTTGCTGACGTCGCAGCGTTCGTTAGGCGGCGTCGAGTTCATTAAAACAGACGGCAGCCGGTTTGATGAGAGTGAAATTATTTTCTTTCAGTCGCTTACCGACATCATTACGCTGACGCTGGAACAGATTGGCGAACGCGAGCAGGCGCTGCTTGAGGAGGAGCGACTGCGCCATGAACGCGATCACTTTCGTATTCTGGTGGATGTGACAAATACTGTCATTTCCAAGCTGGAACTGAAGGCGCTGGCGCAGGAAGTGTCCAAAGAGATTCATCGCTTTTTCGGCATTGATTTCGTGGCGCTGGCATTACGAGATAACGATGACGACGATAAAACCCTCAAGTATTACGCCACACATTACCTCTCCGGGCGCTCGCCGCATTACGGCGAAGGCTCGCTCAAGCTATCGGAAACGCGAGCGGAAGCGGTCATGCGCGACAATGAAGTTTTGCTCATCCATCGTGACAATGACCTTAATCCTGCGGAGCCTCCGCGTTATCTGGCGCAATGGTTCGACAATAGCCTGAAGCATGCCTGCCTGCTGCCGCTGACGTTTGGCAATCGCGTGCTGGGCGTTCTGGAACTGGCGCACGACAGCGATTTATCTGTCAGTAAAGCGGAAATAAAATTGCTGCGGCAGATTGCGGCGCGTATTGCTATCGCGCTGGACAATGCGCTGGCCTACGAGCAAATTACCCGTTTGAAAGACACGCTAATCCACGAGAATTTCTATCTGACGGAGCAACTCACCGAACGTACCCATAGTGTGGGCGGAGAAGCGTTCGGCGAAATTATTGGTCGCAGCGCGGCGATCCGTCAGGTGCTGGAACAGGTGGAAATGGTAGCGGACAGCGACAGCACGGTTCTGATCCTGGGGGAGACCGGCACCGGAAAAGAGTTGATCGCTCGCGCCATTCACAGCCTGAGTTCACGTAAGGCGAACCGTATGGTGAAGATGAATTGTGCGGCGATCCCGTCCGGGTTACTGGAAAGTGATCTGTTCGGCCATGAGAAAGGCGCTTTTACCGGGGCTTCAAGCCAGCGTCAGGGGCGTTTTGAACTGGCGGATAAGAGTACGCTGTTTCTGGATGAAGTGGGAGACATCCCGCTAGAGTTGCAGCCCAAACTGCTGCGCGTTTTGCAGGAACGGGAGATTGAGCGTCTGGGTGGAAGCAGGGTTATCCCGGTAGATGTCCGCCTGATTGCGGCCACCAATCGTGACCTGAAACAGATGGTTGCTGATCGGGAATATCGCAGCGATCTGTATTATCGTCTGAACGTTTTCCCGATTGTGATCCCGCCGCTGCGTGAACGACCGGAAGATATTCCGTTGCTGGCGAAGTTTTTTACCCGCAAGATCGCACGCCGAATGAATCGCAACATTGATAGCATTCCATCAGATATGTTGCGCCAATTGAGCAAACTCCCCTGGCCTGGCAATGTGCGTGAATTGGAGAACGTGATTGAAAGGGCGGTGATCCTCACCAGGGGAACGACGTTGAATTTGCAATTGGCTGAACTGCAACCGCATCTCTCGCCGCTGGAAACGCCTAAACCGGTTGCGCTGAAAGACGCGCCGGTGGTGTCGCGACGGGAGGATGACGAGGAAGAGTCTGAGCGTCAGCGCATTATCCGGGTATTAAAAGAAACCAATGGCATCGTCGCCGGGCCAAAAGGCGCTGCCGCCAAACTCGGCTTGAAACGCACAACCTTGTTGTCGCGTATGCAGCGGATGGGGATTTCGGTTAAAGCGATTGAGGATATGGAGTAAAGGCGAGCGGGATGCGGCCAGCGAGCCTGGCCGCATCGGTACGTTAATTCACTTCTTCCGCTGTCCTGCGCAGACGCGCCTTCAACTCGCTGTATTCCTGCTGCACGTAATTTTCCGCCGCGTGTTGATCCTCAATGGCTTCCAGTTTGACGGCGCAATACTTGTATTCCGGCGTTTTGGAAATCGGATCGAGGTGATCGAGCGTCAGTTCGTTACAAGCGCCAATCCACCATTGATAGGTCATGTAAACCGCGCCCCTATTGATGCGCTCACTGACGGCGACACGGCTAATGACTTTGCCGCGCCGCGAGGAAACCCAGGCCAGTTCTTGATCGCGCAGCCCCAGCCGCTCGGCGTCTTCCGGGTTGACCTGCACATAACCGGGTTCATCCGCCAGCGTTTGCAACGCAGTGCAGTTGCCGGTCATGGAACGACAGGAATAGTGGCCCACTTCCCGCACGGTGCACAGCACCAGCGGATAGTTCTCATCCACCTGTTCCATTGGTGGTCGCCATTCCGTTGCGAACAACAGGCCTTTGCCGCCGGGACGGTCGAACTGGTTCCCGGCATACAACCATGGCGTGCCGGGGCTGTCTTCCGTGGTGCACGGCCAGGGTATGTAGCCCAATCCGGCCATTTTTTCGTAAGTCGCGCCATAATATAGCGGGCAGAGATGGCGCAGTTCATCCCAGATTTCCTGGGTATTGTTATAATGCATCGGATAACCGAGCGCGGTCGCCATCAGGCTGATGATTTCCCAGTCCGGTTTCACGTCGCCCTGAGGTTCAACCGCTTTATAGAAGCGCTGGAAGCCACGGTCGGCGGCTGAGTAGACGCCTTCGTGCTCGCCCCAGGAAGTAGCTGGCAAAATCACGTCAGCGACTGACGCGGTTTTGGTCATAAAGATGTCCTGCACAATCAGCAGTTCCAGTTCACTAAACGCTTCCCGCATCATGGACAGATCCGGCTCGGTTTGCAGCGGATCTTCTCCCATCACGTAATTGGCCCTGATTTTGCCCTCTTTGATTTTGTGCGGTACATCGGTCAGGGAATAGCCGATCTGGTCGGACAGGCTTGACACGCCCCAGGCTTTGGCGAATTTCTCCCGTACCGCCGGATCCGTGACGTTTTGATAACCGGGGAACACATTAGGCAACGCGCCCATATCACAGGCACCCTGCACGTTATTCTGACCGCGTACCGGGCCAACGCCGACATTCGGGCGCCCCAGATTACCCGTCAACAATGCCAGACCGGACAAGCCTTTCACCACATCGACACCCTGGCCCCACTGGGTCACGCCCATGCCCCACAAAATGGTGGCGGAGGGCGCGGCGGCGTACATCCGCATGGCATCGCGAATCAATTGCGGTGATAGTCCGGTGATGTCCGCGACGTATTCCGGCGTGTATTTGGCGACGATCTGACTGTATTCTTCAAATCCTTCGGTATGGCGCGCCACGTACTCCTTGTTGTACAGACCTTCATTGATCAGCACATTGGCGAACGCGTTGACCAGCGCCATGTTGGAGCCGTTGTTTAGCGGCAACCACAGATCGGCGATCCGCGCGGTTTCAATGTGCCGCGGGTCGCATACGATAATGTTGGCGCCACGCTCCCTGGCTTTCAGGATCCGGCGAGCAACGATAGGATGCGAATCAGCGGCGTTATAGCCGAATACCAGAATACATTCGGTATGTTCGATTTCGCAGATGGAGTTACTCATGGCGCCGTTACCCAGCGTTACCTGCAAACCGGCGACCGAAGGGCCGTGGCAGACGCGGGCGCAGCAGTCAACATTGTTATTGCCGGTTACCGCGCGGGCGAACTTCTGCATCACATAGTTGGTTTCGTTGCCGGGTCCGCGTGAGGAACCGGTATGCATGATGACTTCGGGGCCGTATTTCTCTTTAATCGCTTTCAGGCGGGAACTGGCGAATTCGATGGCTTCATCCCAGGATACGGCCTCAAAGGGCGCGCCTTTCTGACGGCGAATCAGCGGTTGTTTCAGACGCGGGGTCAGTAATTTGGTGTCGTTCAGAAAATCCCAACCGTAATAGCCTTTCAGACAAAGTTCGCCTTCGTTTGTCACGCCATTGGCGCCTTCTGCGCCAACCACTTTGCCGTTTTCAACCAATAGGTTAATTTTGCAGCCTGAACCGCAATAAGGACAGACCGTGATCACTTTCTGCATGATGATTATTCTCCTTCAGCGTACCTTGAACGGCACCGTTCAGAACTGCATTCCTGCGGCTTCATCAAGCGCCGCACGTCGTTGTTTTCGTTGGATCATGGCCTCAATATCATCACGGCTGATCAGATGAAGCGCTTTGGTCGGACACACCGCAATACAGGCCGGGCCTGCGGTTCGTCCCGCGCAAAGATCGCATTTCTGCGCTTCGGCTTTGATGCAGTTGCCCAACACCTGATAATGGCTGATACGGGCAACCGGTTTACTGATCACGGTCATGGCGCCGTAAGGACAGGCGACGACGCAGGTTTTGCAGCCAATACATTTTTCCTGCCGCACCTGAATGCAGTCATCGGCATGAATGATGGCGCCATTCGGACAAACGTTGGCGCAAGGCGCGTCTTCACACTGACGGCATTGGATGGTGGTGCTGACGTTCAGCCCTTTAATCACCTTAAGGCGCGGCGAAAAGGTTTTTGGAGATAATGAGGCTGTTTTTCCGTCGCTGTGGGCCAGCATACAGGCAACCTCGCAAGTGCGGCAGCCAATACATTTATTGGAATCTGCAATAACGAACCGGTTCATGACATCGTCTCCGACCTGGACTCAGATGAAAAATCAGGGTGTCGACACGGTGGCGCAGCGACACCATGCTCTGAATAAGCAGGCTTTGTGCCATAAGGCGAATATCAATAATTAACTAATTGATTTTAGGTTTAATTTAACCATTTTTGATCAAGGTCGTCTGGCAATGATGTCAAGGATGACGATGGCGCAAGGGGGGATTTCGGCAGATTTGACGAGAGGCGACGCGCACTTTATGGGTTAATGCCTATACTCATTTTATATCCGCTATAAATAAGGCGGACAAGGATGACAAACCGATGGGATATATAAAACAGGGATGAGGTATCGCCGTTTACTATAAATAATCTGGTTTTCCTTTGCTTGAATTCTGAATCGGGGATTTTGGTGCACCTGCGGTTTTTTCATCCGGCAGGAAGCGGATATAAAGATATAGATAATAGGCGTCATTCAGACAACGGTTCTGACGCTTATTGACTAATGGTATGGGGTTGTTGAGCTATGAGCTTTTTAAGAAATGTCAGCATCAGAGGTATGGTGCTAATGATTGTGGCGTTCTTATTGATTATATGGGGAATTGCTTCAGGATTCAGTCTTTATTCTCTTTATCACGTCACCAATCAACTGCACAAAACCGAAGTTCAGCGTAATACCTATTCGCATCTTGTCTACGGCACCGATCAATATTTTCGCGCGGTGACCCGACTGGAGCGAACAATGGATTATTTGCAGAACAATAATCCAGAAAACGCGCAACAAACATTGGCGATGGCGCAAACCGCGATCGGGAATACCAAGGATTCGCTGGCGAAATTTACTGCCGCCGAACATGTCGGTGTTGATGACGTGACGATCAAATCGATAAGTGATACCTGGTCGACGCTGGTTTCAACTGCGATTGATCCGATGAACGAAGCGTTGCAACGCAATGATGTGGAAAGTTTTCGACAGATTTTCCGTTCAGTTTATCCCCCTGTTAGCATGACGTTTGGCAATGAAATAAAAAAATATACCGATCAGATTACCAAGGCCGATATGCTGCCGGGTATTAACGAACAGAATGAGCGCAATCGAAATGCGCTGATCGCCGCGATGGTGGTCGGTCTTATCATTTTGCTTTTTACCGAGTACTACCTGAAAAATTATCTGGTGATCCCAATCGGAGTATTGAAATCGCATCTGGCGCAACTGACTGCCGGACAACTGGGGTGTGAACTGGCTGAATTTGGCCGTAACTGTGCGGGGCGACTGATACCGGATATCAAGCGATTGCAAAAAAGCCTGCGGGATACGGTATCGGTTATTCGTCAGAGCGCGGCGGAAATCGATCAGGGAACCACTGATATTAAAGAGGGGAACGATAATCTGTCTGGTCGAACCGAACAACAGGCCGCCGCGCTTCAGCAAACAGCCGCCAGCATGGAGCAGATCAATTCCACGATAAAGCAGACTACGGAGCATGTTCATCTGGCGCGCAATCTGGCGCAGAATGCCGCCAATATCGCGCATAAAGGCGGCAAAATCAGTAGCAACGTCATGGAAACCATGGAAAATATCAGCGCCAGTTCGCACAAAATTTCCGACATCACCACCGTTATCAATGGGATTGCGTTCCAGACCAACATTCTGGCGCTCAATGCGGCGGTAGAGGCGGCCAGAGCGGGTGAACAAGGGCGGGGGTTTGCGGTAGTCGCGGGCGAAGTGCGAACGCTGGCGCAGCGCAGCGCACAGGCGGCGAAGGAGATTGAGGATCTGATCTCTGAGTCGGTAACCCGGGTGGCGGCGGGAGCGGATCAGGTAAAACAGTCTGGCGATGCGACCACCGAGATTATTGACGCCATCTCACATGTCAACGATTTGATTGCCGAAATTGCGGCGGCGACCGATGAGCAAGCCCGTGGTATTAGCCAGATTAGTCAGGCCGTGCACGAGATGGATGGGGTCACGCAGCAGAATGCGGCGCTGGTGGTGGAGGCGGCAGAAGCGGCTGCCCGTCTGGATGAGAAAACGGACCAGCTTTTGGCGACGGTGGATGTTTTCCATCTTGAAGCTGATGGTTGTCCGATAGGCAGCGAACGAATTTCGCCATCACCGAGTATGGCGTTGGCGCGTCGTCCTTCTCCCGTTAATACGTCTCTATTATCCGCGAATGGGCATAACAATAACTGGGAAAAATTCTGACCGACGTACAGACGGGGACTTTGCTGTCCCCGTCGTCATTCCTCATGCCGCTAGCGACACATCAGAAATCTGCTTTCAACACCACCCGGAAGTTCGCTTTGCCAGCCCGGACATGATCCAGCGCCTCATTGATTTTCGACATCGGGAAGAATTCCACTTTGGGAGAAACATCCGCACGCGCGGCCAGCTTGAGCAGTGAGCGCAATTGTCCCGGTGAGCCGGTGGACGAACCTGTCACCGAGCGATCACCGCCGATGAGCGTAATGGAAGGCACCGGCAACGGTTTCATCACGATACCAACGGTGTGGAAATGTCCTCTGGGCGCCAGCATTTCAAAATAGGGTTGCCATTCGAGATCCACCGCCACAGTGCTTATAATCAGGTCGAATTGTCCGGCCAGTTGCTTCAGCGCTTCCGTATCCCGGCTGTTGACCACCTCGTCGGCGCCCATATCCAGAATCGACTGTTTTTTAGCGGGAGAGGAACTGAACGCCACCACTTCCGCGCCCATTGCGCGCAGGATTTTGATGGCGATGTGTCCCAGCCCGCCGATGCCAATGACACCGACGCGGCTGGTTGCGGTGATATTGTGGGTCAGTAGCGGTTTGAATACCGTAATGCCGCCGCATAGCAGCGGACCGGCGCTGGCGATATCCAGATTATCAGGCAGCGGGATCGCCCATTGCCAGTTGGCGCGCAATTTTTCGGCAAATCCGCCGTGGTTCAAAATGGTTGGCGTCGCGCCCTGACGACAGTTGATGTGATCGCCGTTGATACAGGCATCGCAGTGCTGGCAGCTTTTGGCCGTCCAGCCGATACCGACACGTTGTCCCAGCGACAAGCCTTTATTTTTGGCGGTGTCGCCCAGTGCCGCAACACGGCCAATGACTTCATGACCGCCGATCAGCGGATAGCTGGAGATGCCCCATTCATTGTCGATCATCGAGAGGTCTGAATGGCAGACACCACAATATTCAACCTCAACTTCAACGTCTTCGGCATCCAGCGGGCCGGCATCGTACTCATACAGTTCCAAAGCCTGACCAGCCTGCATTGCCGCATAACTTTTAATTTTCATTTCTGACCTCTGATTGCATGAATCGCTCGGCAGGTAGTGTAACAAAATTGTGTTCAGAATGGGGTAATTGCTAATAACGTTTAATAATCAATGCAACATAAGCGGCGTAACCAGGGCTTTCCAGTTACAAAACCTGAAAGCCGCCGTTTCCCTGCCAGTTGCTCAGGCGCTGGTGAAGTCTGTCCACCGCCTGTTCGACCGCAGCGCTGAGCGGAAAATAGAACGCCACCAGCGCGGGCTGGATACCCACAAAAATCACGTCGGGAATGTCTTCCTTTAGCTGATCGATCAGGAAATTCAGCGGCAGGTTATGGGTGTTCATCAGCATATCTTGCGCGATGCGGGTCGGATCGACGATGCGGATTTCACCGGGAGTCAGCCCCATGTCCGTGGCATCGACCACTAACAGCCGCCTGGGGCGCAACGCACGCAGCCGGTGCGCGGCATTTTCGGGAATGGTTCCGCCGTCGATCACCGACCAGCCGAACACCGGATATTGTGTCATCCGTTCGGCCAGCAACGGCCCGGCGCCATCGTCGCCCATCATGGTGTTGCCCACGGTCAACACCATATTTTCACTATCCACTATATGTTCCCTACCGCATTCAGTTTCAGCCATCAATACGTTTCACCATTAAATAAAGTGCGCTTTCCCGCTCGATGGCGGCCAGGTACGTCAGCAATGTTTGCGTCCATGCCGCATAGCGATCCTGTTCTGCGCCCAGCGCGCCAAATGCGCGGCCTAATAGTTGAGTATGGCTGCCATCAATGGTGATCTCGCCGAATTTCAGCAAGCCTGCCATTTTTCGCAGCGCCTCTCCCGGTGGAAGTTGCGCTATCCAGCGCTGGTAGTCGGATTGCGGGCAAATCAGTATTTTCTTCAGGCAGTCGATAACGCCAACGTGATGGCCGATAGACAGCGAGTAGTACATCACCTGCTGAGCCTGTTCCGGTATGCGGCTTTTTATGTCGGGCGTATCTTTTGCATCAAGAAATTTCTGGTTCAAGGCATAAAAAATGACCTGGGTACTCATCAATAACGTGCTCCCTGCAATAGCGATAGATAGATTTGCTGTAACTGCCCGACAATTTCATTCAGGCGTGGATCATTACGCTCTTGCAGCCAGTGGGCGATACGCTGATCCAGCCCGTCCAGCGGTTGATTCTCCAACCGGGCCAGAAACGCATCGCTGATTTCCCGCCCCTGACGATATCCGGCCATGCGTCTGGCTTCTCGCTCCAGCAAAATACGCAGATCCAGCGGTACGTCAGGATGAATCAAGGCGACCTTTTCATCCGCGGTTTGCTGATGGTCGCTGCCGTGTAGTTTCTGCTCCAGCAATCCCAGCGCGACGGCAAACCCGTAAATGGTTGCCGCGGGCGTCGGCGGACAGCCCGGAATATAGACATCGATCGGTACAATCGTGTCGCTGCCTCCCCAGACGCAATACAGGTCATGAAAGATCCCGCCGCCGCAGCCACAGGCGCCGTAGGAAATACAGATTTTCGGATCAGGCGCTGATTCGTAGGCGCGCAACGCGGGGGCACGCATCGCGCGGGTTACGGCGCCGGTAAACAGCAGGATATCGGCGTGACGCGGCGACGCGACGACTTTGATGCCGAAGCGTTCGGCATCAAACAGTGGCGTGATTGCGGCGAAGATTTCAATTTCGCAACCATTGCAGCCGCCGCAGTCGACGCGGTACACGTAAGCAGAACGCTGAATATCTTTCAACAGCGTCTTTTTGAGCTTTTGCGCCTGTTCGTCCAGCGCGATCGGTGTGGTGCGGTAGTTGGACAAGATGCTCATGAGTTGCTCCCTTTCCGGGAGGCGGATGGTTTGCCGGTTGCCGCGGAAAGATGCTGGCTCAGCATGACATTGCCTCGGTGATTCATATTCTGTTTACGTTTGCATTCCGGGCAGGTGGCAAAGTGGGCGCGTTGCGCTTCCACGCTCTCTTCTGACTGGCCTGATTGCGCCAGCAGCGCCATAACGTATTCCACCTCTTTTTGCGGGGCGAAAGGGCGGCGGCAGACATGGCAGTCCAGCAGGGTAAATGTCGCTCGCTGGTAGAGATCGGCCTTACGGATGACCGCCATCTCAAACGCCTGCGACAGCACGATGGCGCGTGTCGGGCAGACTTCCTCACAGCGTCCGCAGAAAATACAGCGCCCCAGAAACAACTGCCAGGAGCGGGTGCCGCTGGCGATGTCGGTTTCCATTGTCAGCGCATTGGCGGGACAGGCCGTGGTGCAGGCCGCGCACGCGATGCACTGTCTGGCGTCGTACTCTGGCTTGCCGCGAAACCCCGCCGACACCGCCAGCGGCTTGAACGGGTACTTCACCGTACTGTCGCCCGCCTGGATGATGGTTTTAAACAGTTTCAACATGATTCATCCCTCTACTTGAGCGGCGAATTGGTGCGCTCCAGGCCGTAACGTTCCATTTCTTTATACGGAATGGTGGTGGCTTTCTGTTTTCTTACATCAATCAGCGTGACCCGATCGGTACAGGAGTAACAGGGATCGAGGCTGCCGATGATCAGCGGCGCGTCGGAAATGGTGTTGCCGCGCAACATATAACGCAGTACCGGCCAGTTGGCATAAGTGGCGGCCCGGCAACGCCAGCGGAACAGCTTCTGATTATCGCCGGTCATACTCCAGTGTACGTCTTCTCCACGCGGCGCTTCGGCAAAGCCCAGCGCGAACTTATGCGGCTGATAGGAGAAATGCTCGTTCAGCAGCGCGCCTTCCGGCAGGTTGTCCAGACCATATTCAATCATCGCCAGTGAGGTGAACACCTCGCGTACCCGCACCAGCAGACGTGAGTACACGTCACCCGCATCCAGGTGATGCAGTTCCATCGGCAGATCAAGATAACCGGCATAAGGATGATCGATCCGCATATCCCGTTTGAAGCCGCTGGCGCGGATCATCGGCCCGACCGGGCTGTAATCGCGGGCCACTTTTTTATCAAGAATGCCAATGCCCTGGGTACGTTGCAGCATGTTGGGGGTATTGAGCAGCATGTCTGAAAGCTGAGTGATGTCGGTCCGCATTTCGTGGATCAGCTTAATGGTTTTTAACCGGTCGTCTTTCAGAATATCGCGGCGAATGCCGCCAATCAGGTTGAGCCCGTAGGTTTTGCGCGCACCGGTCAGAAGCTCGGCGATAGTCATCGACTTCTCGCGAATACGGAAAAATTGCATGAAACCGGTATCGAAGCCGACAAAGTGGCTGGACAGCCCGATGTTCAGCAGATGACTGTGCAGCCGCTCCACTTCCAGCAAAATACTACGGATGCTGTGCGCCCGTGGCGGCACCACGATCCCCAGCGCGTTTTCAATGGAAGAGGCGTAAGCCACGCTGTGGGTAAAACCGCAGATGCCGCACACCCGGTCTGACAGAAAGGTGACTTCGTTGTAGCCCATGCGCGTTTCCGCCAGCTTTTCCATCCCGCGATGGACATAAAACAACCGATAGTCCGCATCGACAATCTGTTCCCCATCGACAAACAGCCGAAAATGACCAGGTTCGTCAGAAGTGACATGCAACGGGCCAATCGGCACCACGCGTGCCGCGCCGCCGCCTTCGTTAACGAACGGATAGGACTCTTCATCCTGCGTCGGGGCGGGGCGCTGACGGTAGTCCATCGCGTCTTTACGCAGCGGATAGAGGTCATCCGGCCAGTCGTCCGGCAATACCAGACGGCGCTCATCGGGCAGACCAACCGGGATCAGGCCGTACATATCGCGGATCTCGCGCTCGCCCCAGACGGCGGCGGGTACGCGGGGCGTCACGGACGGAAACTCCGGATTATTCGCATCCACCAACGCTTTGACGATGATCCAGCACTTCTCCCCCGCCTCCATCGATAGCACGTAATAAATCGCAAAACAGCCGTTCAACGAGCGCTCATCGTTGCCGAACAGCACGGGTAGCCAGCCGCCTTGCTGGTAGTAAAGGAATTCGACCACCTCCGGCAACCTATTCAGTTTTACCGTCAGCGTCAGTTGATCATGGGTTTGCCACGCTTCTTCCAGTATGGCCGCCGGAAATTGCTGTCTGACCTGCGCGATATAGCCCGCGCCGATTTTGTCGGCAGAGGAAATCTGGCTGGGAACCGGTTGTTCATTAATCACGGTACATCTCCTGACGGGAAGGGGTTAGCGACGAGTGTTCTGCCAGCGGGGTAAGGTTATTATCCGGGGCGAGGTTCTGTACCACAGTGGCGGCATTCTCCAGCAGTTGCAGTACCGGCTGAGGAATATGGGTGCCCATTATCAGCATGAGCGCCATCAGCAACACCATCGGCGCGGTGGTCAGCAGGCCCAACTCGCCTTTACCGACGGCTTCCGGGCTGCTGCCCAGCACCGTACCGGCAACCATGCGCACCAGTCCGGCCAGAACAATAGTCAGCAAGATCAACAGGATGATGACCAGCCAACGGTATCCGGCGCTGATACCGGCGCTGACGGTCATAAACTCACTCAGGAAAATATTGAATGGCGGCATGCCGCCGAGCGCTAATGCGCCGCCGGCCAACAGTGCGCCGGTGAGCGGGGTGACGCGCATAATGCCTTTCACCGCATCCATATCGCGCGTACCGTACTTCAACAGCACGTTGCCGGAACCGCAAAATAACAGCGTTTTCGCCAGGCTATGATTCAGGGTATGCAGCAGCGCGGCGAAGATCCCCAGTGGCCCGCCGATGCCCAGCGCGACGGCAATCAGCCCCATATTCTCGACGCTCGAATAGGCTAGCAGACGCTTCATGTCACGCTGCACCAACATCAAAAACGCGGCGACCGCCACCGACAACAGGCCGAATACCAGCAGCAGTTGGCGCGGATATTCAGGGCCGAGCGCGGCGCTGACGATGATGTAATAACGCACAATCACCAGCAAGGCGCAGTTAAGCAGGACGGCGGAAAGTAACGCGCTGGTCGGGCTGGGCGCTTCGCTGTGGGCGTCCGGCAACCAGGCGTGCATCGGGAATAGCCCGGTTTTGGTGCCGAAACCGATCAGGATGAAGATAAACGCCAGATGCATCAGGGTATTGTCCAACTCGCCCGCGTGCTGCAACACTTCCGTCCAGAAAATGGCGTTTCCCGGCTCACTCATGACGCTGGCCGCGTTGGAATATACCAGCACCGTTCCGTATAGACCGAACGCTACGCCGACGGTACAAATAATGATGTATTTCCAGGCCGCTTCCAACGATGAACGCTGGCCATAAAGCCCGACCAGAAAAGCGGAACTCAGCGTGGTGGCTTCGATAGCCGCCCACATCACGATCAGGTTGTTGCTGGTGATCACCAACAGCATAGTGAAGAGAAACAGATGGAAAAAACCGTAGTAATAACACAGGGTGACGACGGTAATTTCACCGCTGTTCACTTCGTGGCGCATATAGCCGACGGAATAAAGGCCGGTGATGAAGCCAATCACGCCGAGGATCGCCAGAAACAGTGCGCTCAGGCTGTCGAGGTGCAGCCAGTTGTGTAGCGCCAGTATTTCGCCGTACTGATACACCATCCAGACCAGCGACAGGGAAGCCACCAGCAGCACGGTCAGACCCAGCAGGTGGAGCATAGTTACCAGCGTGCGGGCATGACTGCCAGCCAGCCGACAGAGAAAGGCAAGCAGCGCGGTAATGAACGGTGTTGCCAGCAGGGTGAGCAGCAAATCGATATTGGTCATCTCCTTCACCCTTTCAACGTTGTCAGTTGTCGCACATCCAGCGTGTGGAGCGTGCGGTAGATTTTACGGGCCATCAGCGCCATCACGATCACCGCGAAAATCGCATCGGTCGCAATGCCGATTTCCACCAGTTCCGGCGCACGGTTCGCCAGCAACGCCAGCGTCAGATGCGCGCCGTTTTCCATCAGGCAGTAGCCGAAAACCTGTTTGAGAATATTGCGTTGGGTGACGATGCACAGCAGGCCGATCATAAAGTGACCGAGGGAGACGGCCAACGCGGGTTTCAGTTCGGCCACCATAGGTAATTTAACCGGCGCCACCACGAAGTAGCACAGCACCACAATCACCGCCGCCAGCAACATAATCATCACTGGGCTGACCACGCCGCCATCGGCCAGCGGGTCGTCCAGTTTGCGAAAAGCCCAGTACATAATGGCCGGAACCAGCACGACTTTGGTGATGAACGCGGTCAGCGACCAGGTGTAGAGTTGCTGCGCCTGCAACAGATCGGCCAGCGAGAGAAAAATCAGCACCAGCACCAGCGATTGCAGCGCGTACAGGCAGGCGGAGAGCGCGGGACGACGAGCGGCGATCACCAACAGAGAGGTAATGATCAGCAATCCGGCCAGATTATTTACTATCAGGTTATTCACTATCAGGGATCCAGTCATCATTCATCCTTAGCTCAGCCAGACGGCGGCAATAACGCTTGAGCCGACCGACATGACAATCAGCACGATTAGTACGCCCTGCATCGCCCAGGGCACCGGCGAGGCCGCGGCAATTTCTTCGGACGGTTCGCCAGGCACGACGCGACCAAACCAGTAGAGGAACCAGGCGAAACTGGCGACTGATTCAATCAGCGTGATAATGAGCAGCGGCAACAGCCAGACGTATTCGCGGGACAAGACGAAACCAGCGGCAAACAACGGGAATTTACTGAAGAACCCGTTAAACGGCGGCACGCCGGTAATCGCCAGCGCAGCGACGCAAAAGCCGATGCCCAGCAACGGCTTTTTCCGCATAATGCCTTTCAGCTTCGGCAACATCCGGGTGCCGCAACTGTAGCTGAGCGCACCGGCTATCAGGAAAAACAGGCTTTTAGCAAAAGCATGGTTGAAGATGTAGGCTACGCCGGCGTCGAATGCCATACGTGAGCCGAATATCGCCAGCGACAAGGCAAAGAAAATGTAGGAAAGTTGGGTGATGGTGGAGTAGGCGAGCAACCGCTTCATGTCTTTCTGCGGCAGATACAGAATAAAGCCATACACCAGTGTAATGGTCGCCATCACGATGCCGACAACACCAATGATGTGCGGCACTTGTTCCGCTGACAAAATCGCGCGGGCAAAGATATAGACGCCGACTTTCACCATCGATGCCGCATGCAGGTAAGCGCTGACGGGCGTTGGCGCTTCCATGGCGTCCGGCAGCCACATGTGCAGCGGCAACTGAGCGGATTTACCCCACGCGGCGAACAGGATGCCGCCGAACACGATAATCTTGCCATCGCTATCCAACTGCGTCAGAGCGCTCAGCGCGAACGTGCCGGTGCTGACGAATAACCAGGCGGCCGCCAGATAGAGTCCGATTGAGGCGATGTGGGTAATCAGTAGCGCTTTCAGCGCTGAACGCAGGGATTTGGGCTGCTGATAATAACCGATTAACGCCCAGGAGCAGCCGCCGGTAATTTCGAAGAACAGCAGTTGCCCCAGCAGCGTTGAAGAGAGCGTCAAGCCCGCCATTGCGCCAATAAACACCAGCAGAAACGCATAATAACGATTGGTGCCTTCATGCGGGTGTTCACGGTTTCCGGGCGTCATATAACCGGTTGAATAAATACTGACCAGCAAACCGAGAAACACCACGGCGAAACCTATCAGCAGGCTGAGTCTGTCGAACTGAAAGCCGAATAATTCCGCCTGACCATAGCGGTACAGGGTATAGACCATATCGGTTTTGCCGCCGATGAGATAGTTAGCGGCCAGCCACCCCATGCCAAGCGTCGCCAGCAGAGAAAACAGACAGCATAACCATTTGGCCTGTCGTTGCGGCGCGACGGCGATCCACAAGGCGCCAATGAAGGGCAGCAGCAAGGTCGCAAGGGCAACATTCTTTATGATAACCGTCTCCATGATGAATGCTTACTCCTTATAGACCAGTAAGATAGAAAACGAACGCCAGCGCCGCGACGCCAAAGCCCAGCCATGTTACGTGTCCTGTCAGCAGGAATCGCCCGCGGGCCAGACTGTTCTCAATGATGGCCGCCACGAAAAACACCACCGTCAGTTTGACGACAAACGCGATCGTTCCGATGCACAGGGCGGCCAGCGTGAAGGTTTCCGCTTTGCCGAACGGAATGAAGATCGATAGAAACAACGCCGCCACCACCACCTGTTTCAGACTGATGCCCCATTTCACCAGTGCTAATCCGGCCCCGGAATATTCCGTCAACGGGCCTTCCTGCAACTCCTGTTCGGCTTCCGCCACATCAAACGGAATTTTTCCCATTTCGATAAAGGCGGCGAATGCGCAGGCCAGTAACGCCATCAGCGTGGCGGTCGGTGATAGCCAGGGACGGGCGGCCAGTGTGCTGCTGATGTTGCCGATATTGGTGGAACCGGCGATCAGCGCCACCACCAGCAGCGCCAGGATCAGGATTGGTTCAACCAGAATGCCGAGCGTCAGTTCGCGGCTGGCGCCAATACCGGCGAATGAACTGCCTGAATCCAATCCGGCCAGCGCAAAGAAGAAGCGGAACAGGGCGAACAGATAAAGCAGGGTAATGACATCGCCCCCTGAACCGAACGGGGAGATCCAGGTCACGATAGGCAAGGTCATAGCGACCAGCAGCATCGTGCCGATCAGGATATAAGGCATCAGCCGAAACACCCCGCCCGCATGCTGTGGGGAGACATCCTGACGTTTCAGCAGCTTGAAAATATCGCGGTAATCCTGCCAGACGCCCGGTCCCTGACGTGAGTGCATCTTGGCGCGAATAACTCTCGCCATGCCGGTCATCAATGGCGCGATGGCCAGCAGGAACACGGCCTGAATCATGGCGCAAAGCAGCAGGGTGGTCAGCATCGGCGCGTCGTTGGGGATTGAGCTTCCAGTGATCATCTTGTTCTCCTCAGACCATTGTCACCAATAGCAAGATCACCAGTGCGGCGACGACATACAGGCAATAAATCCGAAAATCACCATTCTGGATCCATTGCACCGCCCGACCGATTTTCCGTACCCCGCTCACTAGCGGCAGCACCAGGCGGTTATCCCACAATGGTTCCACCCGTTCGGCGGTCAGGGTGGTTCGCTCCAGCGCGTTTTGCATCATCGGAGCGGGATCAAGCGTTTTACGCAGCCGGTAAAGCGGCGAGAACATTACCCGCAGCGGTTGAGTGAAACCGGCGGCGGAGGCGGCCATCGCGGGTTCATACGCATAGCCGCAGGCCCATGGCGTACCGCGCCGGCGGAAATGCAACCGTGCGCCTTTGCAGCCGACATACAGCAGCAACGGCAGGAGCGGCAAAGCCAGCAACAGTATGAAAATAAGCGGCGTGGAGAGCGAGGTCTGTCCGGGATCGCCGGGGAAAACCAGCGAACCTTGCGCTACCGCGGGCGCGGCGCTGTGAGTCAGGCTGGCGGCAACTCGTGCAATAACCGGCGCAATGTCGCTGGCGCCGACGCCGAGCAACAGACACAATAACGCCAGCAGCAACATGGCGGCGGTCATCGGCCAGGGCGCTTCTTTCGCTTGCGCCGCTTTTTCGCTGCGCGGCGCGCCGGAAAAACTGATGCCGTACACTTTGACAAAACACATGGCGGCCAGCGCCCCGGTGATCGCCAACATCACGATGGCGATTGGCGCGACCAGGCGCAGTGAGATACTGCCTTCGTGACTGAGCGTAAATAGCGACTGATAGGTAAACCATTCACTGACGAAGCCGTTTAGCGGCGGCAGCGCGGAGATCGCCATACAACCGACCAGAAACGCCAGCGAGGTATAAGGCATCAAACGCGCCAGTCCGCCCATTTTCTCCATGTCTTTGGTGTGCAGACGATAAATCACCGCGCCGGCGCCCAGAAACAGCAAGCCTTTAAACACGGCATGATTGAGCAGGTGGTACAACCCACCGAGCAGGCCGAGCGCCGCGAGCAGAGGATGATGGCTGGCGATGCCGATCATGCCGACGCCGACGCCCATCAGAATGATGCCGATATTTTCCACGGTGTGATAAGCCAGCAACCGTTTTATATCGTGTTCCGCCAGCGCGTACAGTACGCCGAGCACCGACGAGACGGCGCCAAACGCCACCACCACCACGCCCCACCAGATTTCCGTCGCGCCCAGCAGGTCAATGCCCACTTTGATGATGCCGAAAATACCGATTTTCACCATCACGCCCGACATCAGCGCCGATGCATGAGACGGCGCCGCCGGGTGCGCGCGCGGCAGCCAGCCATGTAACGGCAACATCCCGGCTTTGGCGCCGAAACCAAAAAACGCCAGCAGGAAAATGAGCGAAGCCTGAGGCGCGGAGAGCGACGCTTGCCGGAAGTCGGCGAAATCAAGGCTGTCGCTGTGCCGGTAGAGCAGGAAGAATGCAATCATGATCAGCACGGAACCGGCATGCGCGATCAGAAAGTACAGCAGTCCGGCATTGATGGCTTCGTCATCCTGATCGGAAATGACCAGAAAGTAAGAACTTAGCGACATCACTTCAAACAGGATAATAAAGTAGAAGGCATTGTCGATCACCACCAGCGCCACCATCGAGGCGATAAACAGGTTCATAAAGAACCCCAGCGCGCCCGCCCGTCCGCGGTACTCACGCAAATAGGCCAACGAGTAGAGCGCGGTGACCGCCACCAGCAGGGAAATCACCAGCACCATGAAAGCGGCCAGCGCGTCCAGTCGCAGGGTTAAATGGGCGATGTCGGCAAACGGCCCGATGAAGGTCGTCGTCAAGACTTGCCCGCCAAGCAGAACGGGCAGCGCCGCGGCGATGCCGCATAATCCGCCGAGCGCCGCACTGACGCCGCTGAGCGGGATCGCCAGCGATTCATGGCGAGACAGACACAGCGACAATATCGCGCCCGCGCAGTATAGCGTCAGCGCCAGCGCCAGCCATTCCAGAGAGGTCATCATAATTTGTTCTCCCGTATCGGCTCGTCGGGTGGAAAAGGCGCGTTGCCGGCAGGCCATGTCATGGCTTGCCGATGTTTCGCCGCGTTGGTTTTTGCGATTTGTTGATCGTCGATAATGAACAGCGCCTTGGTGGGGCAGACACGCACGCATTCCGGCCCCTGATCCTGAAAAGCGCACAAGTCGCATTTCACGGCGACACTGCGAACGCCGACGTTCCAGGCCAGAAGAGGATGAATCGCGGCGGCACTGACGGGAACGTCGGAAAGTTCGGCCAGCGGAATGTGCTGGCGGAAGGTGGTCGGTATGGCCAGCGGTTTACTGCCTGAGGGCGTGATGGCGCCAAAGGGACAGGCAATGGCGCAAAGTTTACAGCCGATACAGGTATTTTCGTTCAGCACCACCGCCTGATCCTGATGCGTAATGGCATTGACCGGACACACTCTGGCGCAGGGCGCATCTTCGCAATGGCGGCATAACACCGGGGCGGTGCCTGCCAGGTCACGCTCTACCGTCAGCCGCGGATGCGTTTGTAATCCCTGACGGCGATGTACCTGGGTACAGGCGGCCATACAGGTGTTGCATCCGATACAGCGTTTCGGATCCGCAATGACGAAGCGGTTCATAGCCCTATCCTCCGGGGAGAGTCTGTTAAGGTTGGCTGCGTCAAAGCATATTCCGTGCCACGTCACGCAGTCCGTGCGCGGGGCCGCAGGGGATAAGGGATTGAGCGAGAAAGCATTATTAAAAAGGCAGGGTGACGCTGAGGGATTCGACAGTGGCATCGACACTTTTGACGAGGTAACGGTCTGTTTGTTTCTTTTTAAGGCGGCATGGATCATCAAAAAAGACAACATGCTCTGTAAATTACCTAAAGCAAAATGTAAAGAAGGTCATGATTAACACGCTGTTAGCGATGGTTTTGACTATTAGAAAATAAAAGTGGCTCAATTATTGCTTAGCTCTTGCCAGAGAAATAATTCATTATCTTGCGGCTGGAAAATCATCATGTGTTTAGGCATTCCTGGGAAAGTGGTGGCGATCGCCGACGTGGAGCAACAATTGGCGTGGGTGGATGTATGCGGCGTCAGGCGGGAGGTGAATATCGCGCTGGTGGCGGACGCCATTGAGGGTGAACAACTGATCGGACAGTGGGTGCTGGTTCATGTGGGGTTTGCCATGAGCCGGTTGGATGAGGATGAAGCTCATGCCACACTGGATGCTTTACGGCAAATGGAAGAGGTGGAACACGATGTTACAATTTTTCTGCGTCAATAATGCGCGGTTAGTGATGTATATCAAGACTTCTTGATTTAGCAAAGTGATAATAAGAATAACTATCATTAGTGCTTTATTCCCATGCTTATGTTCAACTGGCAAAAGATCGTTCTGTTGTTGTGTTGGCTGTTTAGCAGCACTACGGCAACCGCTGCCGCGGATTACGCCACCTTTATTCAAGATATCCAGTCCAGACTGGATAAGACCGCGCAACTCTACCAGCAGCAAAAGCCCGACGAGGCCCGTATCGAAGTACAGATGGCCTATTTTGAGGTGTTTGAGAACCTTGAAGGGCCAATCCGCATTAATATCTCCGCGCAAAAAAGCTATCAACTGGAAGCCACCTTCGCAGACATTCGCCGCATGATCGGCGAAGGCAAACCGCAGGCTGAAATTGAGGCGAAAATCGACTGGTTGAAAGGCGAACTGACCGCTGTACTGCCCATTTTGTCGGACGGTCATCAACTGGTGGCGCAGGAACAGCACGGCGCTTATGACAACGCCAATATCGCGCTGTACTGGCAGCAAAGTTTCAAGATTATTGACGATCAACTGGCGCAGGCGATGAGCGACTATCAGGCCGGCGATTACAAACAAGCTAGTCAGCGCGTGCAGAGGGCGCATTATGATGGATTCAAAAACAGTGAAATGGAAATGTCGGTGCGGCAGAATCGTTCCGCGCAACAGGCCGCGTCCATCAATCAGCAATTCTCCGCGCTAATCACGCTGGCAAGCCAGCCGAATCACCTCAATGATGTGGCTTATCGCGTCACCACGTTATTGCAGGATATCGAAGATGTGCTGCCAGGGCTGCCGACCACCCGCGATTCCCAGCCTGTCACCGCCGCGCCGACGGGGGATAACGCTGCAAACGCCGATGATATCCCCAACGCTGACTGGGCGAACATTACCAACGATATCAATCAGGCGATTGCCGCCGCGCTGGAAAAATACCGTCAGGGACAGGTTAAGCCTGCGATCATGGCGGTGCAGGACGCATATTTTGACGTGTTTGAAGCCACCGGCATGGAGAACAAAATCGGTTCCCGAGACGCGGCATTCAAATCCACGCTGGAAGGTTATTTCACCCGTCTGGTCAGCCAGATGAGCGCCGGACAGCCGGTTGAGCAGCTACAGGCGCAAGCGGATGCGATGCAACAGGATTTGGCCAAGGCGGTTGCCATGCTGGGGGACGGTCAGGAAACGCACTGGAGCCTGTTGATTTACAGTTTGCTGATCATCGTGCGTGAAGGATTGGAGGCGCTGTTGATTGTGGCGGCCATTGTCGCCTATCTGGTGAAGAACAACCATCACGATAAGCTGCCGCTGATTCGTCAGTCCGTTTATGTCGCGCTGCTGTGCAGCGTCGTCACCGCCGTCATTTTCCAACTGCTGTTCACTAATTCGGGCGCCAGCCGCGAATTGCTGGAAGGCGTCACCATGCTGATCGCCGTTGTCATGCTGTTCTTTATGAGTTACTGGCTGCTTTCAAAAGTGGAGGCCCGGCACTGGAAAGCCTATCTGGAAGGCAAACTGTCGAATTCGCTGAGCAGTGGTTCGCTGGTGGGGTTATGGCTGACCAGCTTTCTGGCGGTATACCGTGAAGGCGCGGAAACCGTGCTGTTCTATTACGCGCTGGTGGGGGATGCCAATAACATGGCGGGTCACCTTTCCATTCTGGCCGGGTTCGCCATTGGGTGTGTAATTCTGCTTATCGCTTATCTGATCATGCGTTTTACCGTGGTCAAATTGCCGCTGAAACCTTTCTTTATGTTTACCGGTTGTTTTATGTATCTGATGGCGTTTGTCTTCGCGGGCAAAGGCGTATTGGAGTTGATTGAAGGAAAACTGTTTGAACCGACACTGCTGACTGGCGTTCCTGAAATCAGCGGGTTGGGAATATACCCTTATGTGGAAACGTTGTTGCCGCAAGGGGGGCTGTTAGTGGCCGCATTAGTTGCGCTTTGGGTGATGCGACGCAGAGCCGCGACGATTTGAAATTGGAAGTAATGCAAAGCAGAAAAACGACCGTTACCTACCCGACGGCTTTTCAGGTTCAGGCAGCTTGCCGGCTTTGAAGACCAGAGGAACATTGATGATATGAGGATGGGTTTGATGAATATGCAAAAAAGTCTGATTGCGGGTGCCGTCATTGCGGGCATTTTCACTGCGCCAGCGGCGTTTGCGTTTAAAGAATATCCGGCTGGCGAACCAGTCACACTCAATGAGATGGAGATTGCCGCGGTTTACCTGCAACCAATCGACATGGAGCCACGTGGTATGGGGCTGCCCGCGGCAAAAGCCGATATCCATCTGGAAGCGGATATCCATGCGGTGGAGGGCAACAAAAATGGTTTTGGCGCGGGCGAGTGGGTACCGAACCTGACCATCGCCTATACCCTGACCAATACCGATACCGGTTCCAAGCAGGAAGGCACATTCATGCCGATGGTCGCCAGCGACGGCCCGCACTATGGCGCCAACATCAAAATGATGGGCGTGGGCAACTACAAAGTCACTTACTTCATCGAACCGCCATCCAAAGCGGGCATGCACCGTCATACCGATAGTGAAACCGGGGTTGGTCGTTGGTGGAAACCGTTTGATGTCAGTTTTGACTTCAAATATGTCGGCATAGAGTAATGGAAACGACCGTGATGATGATTTTTTCATCGCGGTCTTGTTTGCGCTTCGGCTGAGCGGGAGCGTGAACGTTGAGATATCGTCGTGTGATGCCCGATAGATTTCAAGGTGCGCCAGGGTGAGCGCAGGGAAGGGCCGGGTAATGCAGTCAACGCACCTGCAACTTGAAAGATGAAGGGAATATGAGTTATTTCTTTGTTACTACATTACAGGCTTTTTTGCCGATAGCATTGTTGCTGGGGTTAAGCTGGAGCCATCGCGCCACGCCTGCAATCAGGCCGCTGGGATGGATAACCATACTGTCGCTGGTGGCTGGGTTAATGGTGGGGGCCAGACTCCCCAACGGACAGCAGATTCAACTGTGGATAGCCGGTATTCAGGCTATTGGTCTGCTGCTGTTTCTTGTCAGTCAATTCTCTTCTCATCTTCGTGCCGGTTATCTGTGGCAGGCGGTTCTGGTGGCTGGCGCGGCGGTTCATTGGGGCCGCGATCCCAACCTGAGCGCGTTGACCACCACGCACGTCCTCAACACCGATTTACTACTGAATTTCAGCGCGATAGTGGTGGCGCTGGCCTGGCTGGTTTTCAGCGCGGCGCTGTGCGGCCTGATTGTCCGGCGCGTCAACGTATTGCGCTGGCCGTTGCTGTTACTGTTGGTTGCGTTGCTGATGTTGCCGATCAGCGGCACATTGTTGCTGTTGCTGATGAAATTGCAGGTGCTGGGGTTGACCAGGCCGCGTCTCAGCTATGTCGCGCACGTCACCAATAATGCCAATCTGTTGAATTATCTCAGTGCGTTATTAATGTCGGCATTGGCCGGCGCCTGCCTGATCCCTTTACGGCATGCCAGCCAGCGGATGGATGAATTGAGCGATCCGATTGAGAAACGCAAGGCAACCGCGACATATCGCAATACGCTTCGTACCGTGCTGGCGATGCTGGCTGCGCTGTTGGTGGTGCTGGTGAGTCAGCTTTACTGGGACAAAGTGGCGTCACAGCCGCCGCGATTATCGGAGGCGTTGCCGGTGACGATGGCGGCGGACGGCAAGGTGCATATTCCTCTTGAACAGGTGCGTGACGGCAAACTGCATCGTTTCGTCTGGATAGCGGATGACGGCAAGGCCGTGCGTTTTTTCGTCATCAATCGCTACCCGGATCGTCTGCGGCTGGGTGTGGTGTTTGACGCCTGTCTGCTGTGCGGCGATCAAGGTTATGTGATGGACGGCAATCAGGTGATTTGCGTGGCCTGCGACGTGCATATTTTCATTCCCTCCATCGGTAAGGCCGGCGGCTGTAACCCGGTGCCGATCGAAGGCTGGAGCAATGATGAGAAGGAACTGGTGATTAGTCAGGCTTCGCTGGCGGCGGGGACGAACTATTTCAGCACCATCGTTGCTATGGATGTTGTTGATCCCGTGGATGGTTCAAAACTCACCAACGTGAAAGCGGAATATAAGTATCGTTACGCAGGCAAAACCTATTTCTTCTCGACGGAAGCGAACTACAACCGATTCCGTGCAAGCCCCGGCGAATATGTTGCTTCAAGAGCAGCGGCTGACGATCCCGCGGAAGGGGAATAACCATGTTATGGCGCATGTTACGTCAATCCTGGCGCAGAAATATCCGGCGTAAATCGCTGGCGGTGCTGACAGTATTTCTGGCGGCGGGGTTGATTTCGGCACTGCTGGCGGTCTCGATCGATATCGGCGATAAAATGGCGCGTGAATTAAAGTCGTATGGCGCGAATATCCTGATTGAACCGGCGGGACAGGCGGCGCTGCCCGCGCTGTTTGGCGAGCGCAGCAATCCGCTCGACGGTCAGGATTTTCTGGATGAATCGGAACTGCCCAACATCAAGGATATTTTTTGGCGTAACAATATTGTCGGGTTTGCGCCGTTGCTGAGCGGCGATATGGAGATCAACGGCCAGCCGATCGCGGTATTGGGCACCTTTTTTTCTCAGCCCGTCGCGGTGCCGGATGAAGAGGATTACCGCACCGGACAGATGACGGTCAGCCCTTACTGGCAGGTGGCGGGCGCGTGGCCGTTGGAGCCGGTTACGCCAGGCAAGCCGGTGGAGGCGCTGGCGGGTAAGCAACTGGCGCAGCAGAATGGCTGGCTGGTGGGAAAGGAAGTGCGGTTGCGTGGACCAAAGGGCGAAACAACGGTGCGCATCAGCGGTATTCTTACCAGCGGCGGCGACGAAGAAAGCCGTCTGGTCATGCCGTTGGCGGCGGTTCAGGCGTTGCTGCGGCTGGAAGGGAAAATACAGGCGATCCGCGTGTCGGCGCTGACCGTGCCGGAGAATGAACTCTCGCGTCGGGCGCGTGAAAATCTGGATGCATTGAATGCAGAAGAGTATGACCTCTGGTACTGCACCGCGTATGTTTCCTCTATTGCGCATCAACTGGAAGAGGCGATTTCCGGTTCGGTGGTGCGTCCTATCTGGCAGGTGGCGGCATCCGAAGGGGTGGTGATCGACAAAATTCAACTTTTGCTGGCGGTCGTCACCTGTGCCGCGCTGATCGCCGCAGCAATGGGGATCGCCTCGTTGATGACCAGCACCATCATGGAACGGGCCACGGAAATTGGCCTGATGAAAGCGCTTGGCGCGCGGCAATGGCAGATTATGTTGTTGTTCTATCTGGAGGCGGTATTGAGCGGACTGGTTGGCGGGCTGGCAGGCTGCGTGGCGGGATGGGGGCTGGCAAAGGCCATTGGCCTGATGTTATTTGGTATTCCGCTCAGTTTTGCCTGGATCGTCATTCCTTGCGTGCTGGTGATTTCCATGCTGATTGCAGTGGTCGGCACCTGGTTCCCGGCGCGCCGTATCGCCAGGCTTTATCCAGTGGAGGTGCTGTATGGCCGCTAATTCATGGATGAACGGAATGTTCTGGCGGCTGGTGCTACGGGCGTTGCGATTGCGTATGCAACGGGTCAGCGTGGTGTTTGCCGCGCTGACCGTCGGCGCGGCCATCGTGACGGCCATGTCCGCCGTCTATTTCGATATCAATGCCAAAATGAGTCAGGAACTGCGCACCTTCGGGGCCAATTTTTATATCGGCCCGGCGCGGGGAAATTCGCTGCCGCAAAGTACTTTTCAGCCGATTGTTGAAAACGCCCCGGCGGGTTTGATCAATGCCGCCAGCCCTTATCTGTACGGGATGGCGCGCACGGAATTGGAAAAAGTGGTTCTGATGGGCGTGTGGTTTGAGTCGCTACGTCCGCTTGCTCCTTACTGGCAGGTTACCGGCAACTGGATCGGCGTCAGCTTTGATGATCGCAATGCGATGATCGGCGTCAAGCTGGCGGAACGTCTGAACGTTAAAGTGGGCGACAGCATCACGCTGGTGGGCGATGGCGGCAGACAGCGGTTGCAGATTAAAGGCATTGTCGAGTCCGGCGACGCCACCGACAATATGTTGATTGTAAGCCTGGCGCTGGCGCAGAAGTGGCTGGATAAAGCCGGAACGATCAGTAACGCGCTGCTTAGCGTCAGTAACGATCTGGGGCAGGTTGATCAATTCGCCGCCCGCTTGCGGCAGCAATATCCGCAGTTGGAAATCCGGCCGATTCTTAAAGTCTCCGCTTCGGAAGGTCAGGTGCTGGACAAGATCAAAGGGCTGATGGGGCTGGTTTCCGTGGTCATTCTGGTGTTGTCGTCGCTGTGTGTCAACACGACGCTGATGGCGATTGTGGGTGAACGTTCACGCGAATTCGCGTTACAGAAAGCGCTGGGCGCCAGCGGACGGGATATTATCCGTCAGATGCTGGCGGAAACCGGCATTATCGCGCTGGCGGCGGTGGTATGCGGTTCACTGCTGGGTTACCTGCTGGCGCAGGTGCTGGGGATGGCGGTATTTAACGCCACCATTTCATTGCGCGCGCCGGTATTCCCATTAACGCTGGTGCTTTCTCTGCTGGTGGCGGCGGTGGCGGCCATTGTGCCTACCCGACGGGCGATTCATGTCGAACCAGCCAAAGTGTTAAAAGGAGAGTAGTACGATGTCCTCAGACATACAGGTTCAAGCCGCGGAAGAGGCGGTGATTGAAACGCGCCGGCTTTATAAATGTTTTGGTCAGGTTACCGCGCTGGAGAATATCAATATTCGCATCGCCCGCGGCGAGTTCGTCGCCATTATGGGCGCTTCCGGTTCAGGCAAGACGACGCTGATGAACATTCTTACCTGTCTGGATACAGTGAGTGATGGTCAGGTGCTGTTGGACGGTATTGATGCCGCGGCGCTGGATGAAGAGGGACGGCGCAAATTCAGGGCGGACAAAATTGGTCTGGTTTTTCAGCAGTTCCATTTGATCCCTTTTTTGACGGCGTTGGAAAATATCATGCTGGCCCAGCATTACCATAGCATTGTGGATGAAGCGGCGGCGCGGCGTGTGCTGGAGCAGGTTGGGCTGGAACATCGCGTGGATCATCTGCCCAGCCAACTCTCCGGCGGGGAGCAACAGCGCGTGTGTATTGCTCGTGCGCTGGTGAATGAGCCGCCGGTTATTTTCGCCGATGAACCGACAGGGAATCTGGATGAAGAGAACGAGCAGCGGGTATTGGATCTGTTGAAGGATTTGCACCGTCAGGGACGCACGATTGTGATGGTGACGCATAACCCGGAACTTGGGAGGTTTGCTGATCGTATTATCCGTTTACAGCACGGCAAGTATTTAGGTGAGGAGATTAATCATCATGCTATGGCGTAATTACCTTAAGGCGCTTTGCCTGTTGGGAGCGCTGGCATTGCTCGGCGGTTGTAAAGAAGAACAGGTGAGCGTGGGCGCTCAAGCGCCGGCGCTGGCGGTTTATGATACAGCCGGACAGCCGGTGGATTTATCCCGCTGGCAGGGGAAAAACGTGTATCTGAACTTCTGGTCTTCGGGCTGCGGCGGTTGTCTGGCGGAGATGGGGACGCTGGAGAAACTCAGTAAGAACTATGGCGATAAAGTGGTGGTGGTGGCAGTGAATACTGATCCCGACAGCGTGGATATTTCCCGCTTGCTGGCGGAGCAGCGTATCACTTATCCGGTGGTTCGCGACCAATTGGGGATCACCAAAGAGCGCTATAAGGTTATCGGGACGCCAACCTCGTTTGTTATCGACGCCAACGGCAAAGTCACCCAACAGCATCAGGGCATGAGAAATGAGGCGCAGTTGGCTTCACTGTTTGCACAACTGGCGCGCGGCGTGTAAGTGATTTTCAGACACGCTTTTGTCAGTATCTGTCCTTGTGCGAAGCGCCACCGTTCTCCGGCGTTTATTTCCCTGCAACCACCACCGGCACGATCACCGGGCGTGGTTTAATCCGTATGGCATAAATCACGCCGACGATCAGCAAGCCCGCGCCACACAGCGTGAGTAGCGGCGGCCAGGTCTGGCGCACTATAAACGTATATGTCAGAGCGGCTAGCGTCTCGAAAACGATCATCGGCCCTATCAGTACCGTTGGCAAACGTTGGCTGGCTTCGTTCCAGCACAGCGTCCCCAGCCATGAGCAAAACAGCCCTATGACGATCATCAGCGGGATAAATACCGTCGGACGTGGGCCGAAGGGCAGCGCGAATTCTTCGCGGGCCAGCGCGAGATAAACGCACACCAACAGATAACCCAGCATCGCTAACGGTAAGGTGACTAAACCTTGCGCCGTAGCCCAGGTGGTGGGGGGCTTATCCGCGTGCTCACGTAACCAGCGGGCGTTACGCAACGGATACCAGGTCCAGCAGACGACTGAAATAAATGCCAGCGCAATACCGCTTAAATAACGCCAAACATCCAATGGCGCTTGCGAACCTTGCCACTCAGCGAGATTGACGCAAATCAGCCCGATGATAATCAGTATCAAACCCGGCGCAAGCCGCCGCCAGGCGATTCGTCCATCGCGTTTGCCGTAAAGCAGATTGGCGCTCACTGCAATCACCACCGGCAATGTGCCGATAATCATGGTTGAAACCGGCGCGCCGGTGCGCTGAATGGCGCTGGCCAGGCAGAAGTAATACAGCACGTTGCCGACAGCCGTGAGCTTCAGCGCTTCCATCCAGTCCTGACGACTTAATTGACGCAGCCGGTGGCGATCCAGCCAGGCCAGCGGCAATGCGATCAATCCGAAAGCCAGATAGCGCCCGGTTGATTGCAAGGCCGCCGGATATTCCGGCACAATGAGCGGGCCTACAAAAATCAATCCCCACATTAGCCCTGCGGAGAGGGCGAACAGTATGCCGGTCAGCATTGTAACATCCATCAGTTATTGCGTTGTTGGTAGGGTTTGGCGTTGCTATCCACCCTTTACCTGTTTACCTGAAGTATACCCGCTCAACCCGATGGGATAACAGGCAGGCGAATACGTTTTTTTGTCCTCTGCGCGATAGATCGCCGATGCTTGAATGCGGCCAACGCACCTGCCACTTTAAGTATGACGAGTATAAAAGTGATCGCGTTGCAATTTGGTCTTTAGCTGGCGTGTTCTTATTTATTTGTTAATTTCTTTATGGGGTTTTTTAATATACGGATGTGAGGGAAATGAAAAAACAAATAATAGAATAAATGGAAAGATCGGACTGAAAATAACGTTGAGCAGGTTGACACGGCAGATGGCGCTGACCCGGATATCTTTTTGGTATGAAAATCAAGCAAAAAGGCGTTTAGTGCAATTATTTACTGAAATTGATGCTCATTGGTTAAATAAAGAACGTTCGAGAAAATATTATTTATATAAATATATTAACTAATACGGTAGTTTTAATTTTTATTAATTCCTTATCTTAGTTTGTTTTGTGTTTATTAATTATTGAAAATTAAATATAAAAAAATCATGTGATGATAATCACAACAGATTTTTTAAAAAAGATAAAAAATACATTTTCTTATACATAGATAAAATAAAGGTTTTTATGTCTTCATTATTATTATCATCTTTGTTTCCGTTAGTTTTTATTATGATCATGGGATGGCTTAGTGGAAAATTAAACTACATGAAACGCGAAGACGCCGGCGTGTTAGCGACCGTGGTTATTCGTTTTGCTTTGCCGCTGCATCTGTTTATCGGCGCGTTAAATACCGACCCGGAGAAAATTAAAAACTTCTCTTTCATGGCGGTGCTGTTCATCGGTCTGATGGGCTCTTATCTGTTGACGTTGTGCATTTCCCGTTTTGTTTTTCGTCATGATATTAAAACTGGCGCCATTCAGTCGCTGGTGTGCGCTTTTCCTGATATGGCTTATTTTGGCGCACCGGTTCTTGCTGTGCTCATTGGCCCCGAAGGATTCCTGGGGGTATTGATCGGCAACCTGATCACCAGCGTGTTCATGATCCCGCTGACGATTGTGCTGATCCGTATGGGCGACAGCGACAAGGATGCCGCGAATCAGGAGAGCCTGGGCGTTATGATCCTGAAAAATCTGTTTAAAGCGGCGCGCAATCCGATTGTATGGATACCTATTCTGGGGGTGGTGCTCAGCTTGATGGGAGTGAAAATTCCAGAACTACTGTATTCATCGATTGATACCATGGGTAAAACTGCCGGAGGAATTTCACTGTTTGCGCTAGGTTTGCTGTTTTATGGTGAAAGTCCGAAATTCAACCGGCATACCTTCACCAATATCAGTCTGAAAAACCTGGTACAACCGGCAATAATGGCTGCGGCTGGCGTGGCATTCGGATTGAGTCCAACCTTGATGCAACAGGTGGTGATTATCGGCGCGACGCCGTCCGCCATCGCCGCTGGCATGTTTGCGGTACGTAGCGACACCTATGTAGAGTCCGCGTCTTCCTCAATATTGATTGGCACCGCGCTTGGGATTTTCACTGAAGGCCTGGTGATCTTTATGATGACCTAGCATTAATAGCCCTTGTCCCCTGGTTACCCGGCAGACGAGAGACGCCGGGTAACATCGCCGACACCTGTCATCATCCTCTTGATCTCACTGTAGGGGAATAGTAGCATCCCTCCGCATAACAATAACTTATGTTTGGTGTTTTGTCTTTAGATACAAATGCTTGCGCGTTTTTATTGAATGATTATGTGATTCATTGCTGCGCGCTGGTAGGGAAAAATATCGCTGACATTGCATCTAACATGTTGTCTCCATGTTCATTTTACGGCTTACCTTGAGCCGGAATTTGCGCATCGCCATTCGTTCATGGCGGGAGTTGTAAAACGGAAAATCACTATGAAAAAACAGAAAGTCAGCCTTGCCTGGCAAATCCTCATCGCATTGATCCTTGGTATTGCGCTTGGTGCTGTGTTGCACGAACAGGCAGAGAGCCGCCAATGGCTTATCACGAATATTCTGAGTCCCGCAGGCGATATCTTTATTCGTCTGATCAAAATGATTGTGGTGCCGATTGTTATCGCCACGCTGATCGTCGGTATCGCAGGTGTGGGCGATGCAAAAAAGCTCGGTCGTATCGGTCTGAAAACCATCATTTATTTTGAAGTCATCACCACGATAGCTATTATTCTTGGCATCACGCTGGCCAATGTATTTCAACCTGGACAGGGCATTGATATGTCACTGTTGACCACCGTTGATATCTCGCAGTATGAAAAAACGACCGAACAGGTGCAAAGTGGCTCGCATAGTCTGGTAAGTACCGTGTTGTCGTTAATCCCGCCCAATATCTTTGCGGCGCTGGTCAGAGGAGATATGCTGCCGATCATTTTCTTCTCGGTGCTGTTCGGGCTGGGTTTGTCTTCTTTACCCAAAGAACATCGCGAGCCGCTGCTGAATGTATTTCGCGGCGTATCCGAAACCATGTTTAAAGTAACGCATATGATCATGCGTTATGCGCCGGTGGGGGTATTCGCCCTGATATCGGTGACGGTGGCTAACTTTGGTTTTGCTTCACTGTGGCCGTTAGCGAAACTGGTGATCCTGGTTTATGCCTCGATTTTATTTTTCGCCCTGGTGGTATTGGGTAGCGTGGCGCGGTTGTGCAAACTGCGCATTACCGTGCTGATCCGCATCCTGAAAGATGAACTGATCCTTTCGTATTCCACCGCCAGTTCCGAAACGGTATTGCCGCGTATTATCGAAAAAATGGAAGCTTACGGCGCACCGAAAGCGATCACCAGTTTTGTTGTGCCGACCGGTTATTCTTTTAACCTTGATGGTTCCACACTTTACCAAAGTATCGCCGCGATCTTTATCGCCCAGTTATATGGCATTGAATTGTCCATTGGGCAGGAAATCGTGCTGGTGTTGACGTTGATGCTGACGTCAAAAGGGATTGCCGGCGTGCCGGGAGTATCTTTTGTCGTACTGTTGGCGACGCTTGGCAGTGTGGGCATCCCGCTGGAAGGGCTGGCATTTATCGCCGGAGTCGATCGAATTCTTGATATGGCGCGTACCGCGCTGAATGTCGTCGGTAACGCGCTGGCGGTACTGGTTATCGCCAAGTGGGAACATCAGTTTGACGAGAAAAAAGCACAGGCTTATGAACGCAACCTGAAGGGCGTACACATCGAAATAGTTTCGTAAGAATGATATTTTGTGCGCATGGTACACGGTAAATAAAGTCAGGCAAAAAAACCGTTCGGTTGCCCGAACGGTTTTGTCATGAAGCACTTCAGTGTTACAGGAAACCGTACATTGCAGCAAGTATCCAGCCGAAGACACAGGATGTACCCACCCCGATCAGGCCTGGCAGAATAAAGCTGTGGTTGATAACGAAACGACCAATTTTTGTTGTACCTGAACGGTCGAACTGAATGGCTGCCAGATCGCTTGGGTAGGTTGGCAGAATATAATAACCATAGCAGGCCGGGGCCGATGCAACGATATAAGCCGGGTTAACGCCGATAGCCAACGCGACCGGTACAATTGCCGCCAGCGCCGCAGCCTGCGAGTTAACGAACTTGGATACCAGCAGCAGAATAACCGCGTAGGCCCAGGGGTACTCTTTGACCATGGATCCCAGCGTCGACTTGATCTCTTCCAAATGCGCGCCAAACATGGTTTCCGCCATCCATGCAATACCATAAACGGCGACGATGGCAATCATCCCGGAGCGGAAGACCTCATTCTTGGAGATGGAAGACGGATTGGTCTTGGTCACCATGATAATCAGCGCGCCGGAAAACAGCATAAACATCTGGATAACCAGCACCATGGACAGCGGTTTGCCGGAGAAGGATGGACGTAATTCATCCACCGCGCCGAGAATGGCGACCGCGGCGATTGTCGCCAGGAAGATCCACATTGCCACCCAGTTGCTGCGCGGCAGTTTTTTATCCAGCAGCGTGGCGGTATCGCCATAGACGTAATGTCTGTTTTCAGGATTGGCGATGAAGTTCTGGAAGTCCTGATCCTTATCCAGATCCTTACCTCTGAACCAACTGAAAATCCCGATTGCCAGGATCCCGATCAGCGTCGAAGGAATGGTGATGGATAGCAGATCAAGGAAGCCCAGATGCTTACCGTTGAAGGTAAAGTTCGCCAGCATAGCGACCAGTGACACCACGGCAACCGATACCGGACTGGCGATAACCCCCATTTGCGCGCCGATGGAACTGGCCGCCATCGGTCTTTCAGGACGGATATTATTTTTGATGGCGACATCATAAATAATCGGCAGAATGGTATACACCACGTGGCCGGTGCCGCACAGGATGGTCAGGATACAGGTAACGAACGGCGCAATAATTGATACATATTTCGGATTACGGCGCAGCAGTCGTTCAGCGATTTGCAACATCACATCCAGACCCCCTGAAGCCTGAAGCGTCGCTGATGCGGCTACAACGGCGATGATTACCAGCATAACGTCGACTGGTGGCTTGCCTGGTTGAAGTTTAAAGACGAATACCAGAATGACGAGTCCGATACCGCCTAATAACCCCAGAGCGATCCCTCCTTTTCGCGCACCGTAGAAAAGGCAGATCAGTACAATAGCTAACTGAATGATAAAATCCATAGATACCCCATTGCTCAAAATGACGAGTTAATTAATTAAGTTGGCTTACCGTCGTCGCGGGTACTATATGAATTGTTTGTTATTAATTTTCTTGATCTAAATCTATTAATTTTTAGGTTTCTTTTTTTTACTTGAAATAAAGGAAGTAGGTCGCAATAATTATTGTTGATTGATTTATTTAGTTATTTAATTGTAAAATTAGTTATTTAATGTAATTTAAATTCAATGGGTTAATAATGAGGTTAATGGATGTGTGAGATATTATTCATACATTGAATTGTTGTGTTATTTTTGTTGAAGGTTGGTTTTCTATTTGGGTTGGTTAGGTTTTATTTATGAGATTTTTAAGCCGGTTTTTTGGATTAAAAATTACTTTTCAATGTGCATTGTTATTTTATCATTATGTTTTTAAAAGATATTTTTAAGAAATTATAAATTTGAATCCCTTTTGTCATCGAATGTCAATAATTGCCGCTTTAAGGTGGTCTTCGGCAATCATAGTGATCGATTTTCACCGTGCTTTTTTGTCTTAAACTGCCGTTTTTCTTTATTTTTATTTTTTTAGTCTGACATTTTAATTATATGGTTTTATAGTGTTTTAAGTTATTAAAATAATATTTCTATAAAATTTTTTAGAATATATTTTATCGTCAATCCATATAAAAATGCAGACGGACGATAAACCTCCCACGCTAGCCTGTGATGGATTGCCATGCTTCCAGACGGATAAACCACAAGGCGTCCACATCATTTTTGCCAACAGAAACAAACGGAATTTTCTCTTCGACTACACTTATATTTGCAGGCTTATTAATTAAATCGTGAGGAAAGGCTATGACCAAACAGGATCCGAAAGACGTAACTGTCAGCGAAGGGCTTGCCAAAGTGCATGAAGCTTCTAATCAACTTACCGATGAGGAGATTGAAGAACTGGCCGAAGAAGCGCGGCAGGCGGTGATACAAACGCAAAATGAGTCAGGAAAAACACCATAAAACCAGATGAATGCTGACGTTAATGGTGAAAAGTGGCGTATATTTTGCATGTAAATAGTTTGCAGAAGTTTGGTCTATCTGCAAATACCAGTCATTTTCTGTTGATAAGGAAAGCGTTATGCATGACAAATTGCTCATTGAGGGGAAGCTGGTTGCGGGGCAGGGCGAGGCGCTGGCGGTGTTTAATCCGGCCAATGGCGAAGAGATTGCTTCGATCGCGCAGGCGGATCTGCACCAGGTTGATGCAGCGGTAAAAGCGGCGGATGCGGCATTTGCACAATGGGGACAAACCACGCCCAAAACGCGTTCTGTTTTGTTGCTGCAAATTGCCGACGCCATCGAAGCGCATGCCGAGGCGTTTGCCCGTCTTGAATCACTCAACTGTGGTAAGCCTTATTATGCGGCGCTGAATGATGAGATCCCGGCAGTGGCGGATGTATTTCGTTTTTTTGCCGGTGCTGCGCGCTGTTTGAACGGATCGGCGGCAGGCGAGTATCTGGAAGGGCATACGTCGATGATCCGGCGTGATCCGGTCGGCGTCGTGGCGTCGATTGCGCCGTGGAATTATCCGCTGATGATGGCGGCGTGGAAACTGGCGCCGGCGCTGGCGGCGGGAAACTGCGTGGTGTTGAAACCCGCGGAACAGACGCCGCTGACTACCTTTTATTTAGCACACCTGCTGGCCGATATTCTGCCTGCCGGGGTCGTTAATATCTTGTTCGGACGCGGGGCGGATATTGGTGATGCCCTGACCGGGCATGAACAGGTGCGGATGGTGTCGCTGACCGGCTCAATTGCCACCGGCGCGCACATTCTTTCCCATACCGCGTCCAGTGTGAAACGCACCCATATGGAACTGGGGGGCAAGGCGCCGGTGATTGTGTTTGATGATGCGGATATCGATCAGGTGGTCGATGGCATTCGCAGCTTTGGTTTCTATAATGCCGGACAGGATTGTACCGCCGCTTGCCGTCTGTATGTGCAGCAGGGCATTTATGACGATGTGGTTGATGCTCTGGGCAAAGCTGTGGCTACCCTGAATATGGGCGATCCGCAGGATGAAACCACCGAGCTTGGCCCGTTGATCACCGAACAACAGTTGGAAAGAGTGGCGGGATTTGTCGAGCGCGCCAAAGCACTGCCGCACATAACGGTGGTGACTGGCGGAGAGCGAGTCAAAGGCGCGGGATATTATTTCCAGCCGACGGTGCTGGCGGGGGCGCGTCAGGAAGATGAGATCGTACAGAAAGAGGTGTTCGGGCCGGTGATTTCCATTACGCCATTCGACGATGAGGCACAGGTAGTCGGTTGGGCCAATGCGTCTCATTATGGGTTGGCCTCGTCCGTGTGGACGCGGGATATAGGTCGCGCTCATCGCCTTGCCGCGAGCTTGCAATATGGCTGCACCTGGGTCAATACCCACTTTATGCTGGTCAGTGAAATGCCACATGGCGGGCAGAAGTTGTCTGGTTACGGAAAAGATATGTCGATTTATGGGCTGGAGGATTACACGATTGTGCGGCACATTATGATCCGACATTAAGTGAAAATTTAGTGCCTAAATCATTTCCATTTTATATCGGCTCAGGGAAATTCATGGGATAAGGACATTTTTCTCTCTCAGAAGCCACAGGACAAGGCGCGCCTTGTCCTGTGGCGTCACTGATATGTATGAAAACCGCTTTCGTTGGCGCGAAAAATAGCACTGAAATCACCTGATAGATGAGCGAAAAGCGTTTTGAAAACCCACAGTACCAGCATGACCCAATGCGAGCGAAAAAAGAGCATTACTCTCTTACCCTGTTCTCTCCATTCCGCTATACCCGGTATCACCAGATTTTCATCCCGATCATTTTCTATTATTTAATTTTTATTCCTATTTTATTAGTTATGTTGGATTTTAATATTTAATTGGTTTTTAGCGGGTGATTGGCGTGTTATGTGCGTGAATTAAACGGATATCGCGTGATATCCGTTAACAAGGCGTTCATTTTGTGCAGACCATACGCACACCTCAACCCGCTAGAGTGTTCTCAGCAGGCGCTGAACGATGGATTAATCGGCGCCGCTCTGCGCCAATGTCTCAATCAGGTCAAGACGCGTTTTCCAGGGGTCGGCGATTTCTTTGGTGCTTGCGGCGCCCGCCGCTGGAATAAGCAGAATGTTATCCTGCTGGCTGTTATAGCGATTCCAGGTCGGTAAGCCTGCGGCATTGGGATTTCCGCTCCGGGCAAAATTCACCCAATACTGATGCATTTGCTGGGCAACAGCTTGATCGCTTGCGGTAACGTTATCGCCATAACGGGCAGTCAGCGTATTAAATACATAAGGGATTTCGCTGGCGTGCACGGCGGCAGGCCATTGCGCACGCATACTTTCGGCGACATAACCAAAACGGAATTGCCAGACCGGTATGGCGGCATTCTCCCAGATGCGGGCGACAAAACGAGCGGGTTCCACCATAAAACGATCGCTGGCAATTGCGGTGGCGACCGCCTGAGGCGACATGCCGTGATAAGCCTGAAGCGCTTTTTGACGCTGGCTGTCGGCAAAATCGGTCACGGCCTCATCCAGCGTCGTGACTTGTGGGGGAAAACCGATATCGTCATCTGTGACGCCAATCATCAGCGGCACCTGCTGGAATGCGCCCTGACGGTAAAGGTCTTGCGGTTCGCCGGTAATCAGTTTGCCGTCTGTCATCGGGCCGGAGTAATCCACAGACATCATCGTCGCCATATTCAGGCCATTGACCACGCTATCAGCCGGGATCTGACGCAACGCCGCCAATGCCGTTTCATCGTTACCGCTGATGCCATTTGCGTTGGCAAAAGCGATACCGGCTTGCTCAGCATGTTGCCAACTCTGTTGCGGCACCAGGTTGTACCGGCCGGAGCCTGATTCAATAATGGCTTTTTGAAATAGCCCCTTGGCTAAATCGGTGGTAAGCAGCGAGCCGACGGAGAAACCGCCCGCGGATTCGCCAAAGAGGGTCACATTCTGTGGATCGCCATTAAATGCCGAAATGTTTCGCTGTACCCATTTCAGGGCGGCAATTTGGTCCATTAATCCATAGTTGCCGCGTAGCGGTTGGTCGGCCAGCGACGGGTGGGCAAAAAAACCAAAACGGCCAACCCGATAGTTGAAACTGACGAAGACGATACCCTGACGGGCAAAGGCCTGACCTGAATAAATCGCTGGCGATGCGCCGCCATTGACGAAACCACCGCCGTAAATCCACACCATCACGGGTAGCGGGCCTTTGGCGTCTGCTGGTCGCCATACGTTGATGGTCAGGCAGTCTTCGCTAAGTCCGACGCCAGGAGGCGCGGCATCGCCGGGAAATGGCTTCTGCATGCAATCTTTGCCGTATGCGACGCTAGCTAGGGGCTCCGTCCAGCTTTTTACCGGTTGCGGCGGCTGCCAACGTAGCTCGCCGATTGGCGGCGCAGCAAACGGAATACCTTTAAAGGTATCTACGCCCTGGGCTGAAGCGCCCACGATAGGGCCGCTGTCCAGGGTAACCTGTGGCTGGTTTGCCGTTGCGGATTGGCCGGCGGCGGTTATCAATAATAGCAGGCTGGCGGTTAGTGTCTTATGCATATGTTTGATCCTTCTGGTGCCAGAAAAAAATGCCCTGCATAGTGTAATACCATGCTGGCAGGTTCGCTTTTTATCTATCAGCCACGCTCTGTAATGTGCGGGATAAGTGGTTTAATTTGATATGACAACTATGCTGTAGAAAGAAGTTAGCTGGATATATTGTTCGTATATACTCGTACAATTTTACCAGGCTGTCAGCCGGTATCAAATCGAGTAGCCAGGCACGATTTTCATTCATTAAGGATGTTGTATGGCCCGCACAACGCCATAGAACGCTATCGTAATATTGGCATTTCCGCTCATCTCAATGCAGGTAAAATCACCACCACAGACAGAGCGCATCCTGTTCTATTTTCGGCTTCTTTCGGCTTCCGCGATGCGGTTAAACGCACGAATCCGGTGACTCTTGAGCCGGTGATGAAAGTGGAAGCCGAAACGCTGCAAGAGTATGCCGGTAGCGTGATGAACGAGATTATGGCGGCAAAAAGTTCGCGCTAACCGTTGCTTTACCGCAAGGATGATGACGCGGGGATAAACTATTTGCTTGCCATTTATTTGTTTCCGTAGCATCTGAATTTATTGTCAGCCTTCCTCACTGTCTTTTTAATATCTTCTATAATCAGAATGCTTTTGAAAATAACGATTGTGAAGAGTGATGCATCTTGTCTCATCCCCTTATTTTTCCAATCGCAGGTCGCTAAATTTTTCGCGCTGTTTGGTTCCTGAGTCATTTGATTATTTTGGCGTATTGTTGATTGCCGTGGCCGGTGTTTGAAATTTATCGGGCAGAAACCGATGTGGTCATTCTTTAAACAAAAGGAAATGATGAATGAAATTAACAAAGAAACGCATCGAGCCGATGAAAATACAGGATATTACCATCATTGATGATACCCGGCTGAAAAAAGCGATCACGGCGGCGGCGCTTGGCAATGCTATGGAATGGTTCGATTTTGGTGTGTATGGCTTTGTGGCTTATGCACTCGGTCAGGTATTTTTCCCTGGCGCCGACCCCGGCGTGCAAATGATTGCGGCGCTGGCTACCTTTTCGGTTCCCTTTCTGGTCAGACCGCTTGGCGGGATATTTTTTGGCGCGATGGGTGATAAATATGGCCGTCAGAAAGTGCTTTCAATCACCATTATTATTATGGCGGTGAGTACGTTTTGTATCGGTCTTATTCCGTCTTATGCCTCTATTGGCATCTGGGCGCCGATATTATTGTTATTGGCGAAACTGGCGCAGGGCTTTTCTGTTGGCGGAGAATATACCGGCGCCGCCGTCTTTGTGGCGGAGTACTCGCCGGATAGAAAACGCGGTTTTTTAGGCAGTTGGCTGGATTTCGGTTCGATAGCCGGTTTCGTCATGGGCGCCGGGGTGGTGGTATTGATCTCCTCGATTGTTGGAGAGGCGAATTTCCTGGATTGGGGATGGCGTATACCTTTCTTTATCGCCGGGCCATTAGGATTGATTGGTATTTATCTGCGCCATGCGCTGGAGGAAACGCCGACCTTTCAGCAACATGTGGATAAAATCGATAAAGAATCAAAAGATAGTCTTCAGTCAGCGCCGAAAATTTCTTTTCGTGAAATTGCCACCACACAGTGGCGAAGCCTGCTGGTTTGCGTCGGGATAGTGATCACCACCAACGTCACTTATTACATGTTATTGACCTATATGCCGAGCTATCTTTCGCATAGCTTGAATTATTCCGAAGACCACGGCGTCATGATTATTATTGCGGTCATGATTGGTATGCTGTTTGTGCAGCCGGTAATGGGATTGATGAGCGACAGATATGGGCGTAAACCATTTATTATCTGCGGCAGTATTGGCCTTTTACTGTTGTCAGTACCCTGTTTCATGTTGATCAACAGTGATGTGGTCGGGCTTATTTTCTGTGGCCTGTTAATTCTGGCGGTATTACTGAACGCGTTTACCGGCGTGATGGCCTCGACCTTACCCGCGATGTTCCCGACCCATATTCGTTATAGCGCGTTGGCGACCGCTTTTAATATCTCCGTGCTGATTGCCGGGTTTACGCCAACCATCGCGGCATGGCTGGTGGAGTCAACCAAAAATCTTTATATGCCGGCTTATTATTTGATGGTTATTGGCATTATTGGCATCATCACCGGTATATCGATGCGGGAAACCGCGAACCGGCCATTAAAAGGCGCTACGCCAGCGGCATCTGATCGTGCCGAAGCAAAAGAACTGTTGCAGGAACAATTCGATAATATTGAACAGAAAATAGAAAATATTAACGAGCAGATTGCGCAACTGGAGCAGAAAAGAAAAGCGCTTATCGATCAGCATCCCAGAATAAATTAACCCATGCTGACCGCTTCCCGATTTTGCCATTAATCACTCCCCCTTATCAGGGGGAATATATTGATTAACGGAATGGCGGTTCGTTGAAGGTGCGTAATTTGCGCGAGTGCAGTTGCTCCGCTTCCGCACGCAGCAAGTCAATCGTGCAAATACCAATTTGCAGATGTTCTGAAATCGCCCCTTCATAGAATCGGTTGGCCTGACCGGGTAATTTAATCTCACCATGCAACGGCTTATCGGAAACGCACAGCAACGTGCCATACGGCACCCGGAAGCGATAGCCCTGGGCGGCAATGGTGGCGCTTTCCATATCTACCGCCACCGCCCGGCTGAGGTTAAAACGCAAGGCGGAAGCGGCATAGCGCAACTCCCAGTTACGGTCATCGGTTGTCACCACCGTGCCGGTGCGCAATCGCTGTTTGACCTGTTCGCCTGGCATACCACTCACCATTTTGGTGGCGTCATACAGCGCGCGTTGAACCTCGGCGATGCTGGGAATGGGAATATCGGGCGGCAATACGGCGTCCAGAACATGATCGTCACGCAGATAAGCGTGCGCCAGTACGTAATCGCCAATCGACTGACTTTCCCGCAGACCGCCACAATGCCCAATCATCAGCCAGGCATGAGGACGCAGCACCGCGAGGTGATCGCAAATGGTTTTAGCATTGGAGGGGCCGACGCCGATATTCACCAGCGTGATGCCCTTACCATGACGGGAGATCAGATGGTAAGCGGGCATCTGATGATTTTTCCAGGCCAGATCGGACACCGTCTGTTCAGGGTTCAATGTCTGTGCGGTGATGTAGATGCCGCCAGCGCAGGACAATGCTTCATACGGGCTGTCCGGGTCGGCAATCTGACCACAGGCCCAGCGTACAAACTCATCCACATAGCGCGTGTAGTTGGTGAAAAGGATGAAGGGCTGCACATGTTCTGTCGGCGTGCCGGTATAGTGACGCAGGCGCGCCAGCGAGAAATCGGTTCTCAGGGCGTCAAAGTGCGAGAGCGGCGAGGTGGTAGTGGTGGCATGAAACAGGCCATCAGCCGTCTCATCACCGATTTTCGACAGTTCGGTGGTCGGAAAATAGTTGGCGATACCGGCGCTCATCGAGCGGTCGAGGATCAGATCGGAGCCATCCAGTACATAAGGAAACGGGATCTCCTGTTGTGATGGCCGCACTTCAATATGGGTGTCGTAGTCGCTTGCCAGCAGCGTTAACTGTTCGGTCAGATACTGGCGGAAGAACTGCGGGCGGGTAATGGTCGTTGAGTAGCAGCCAGCATGGGTGAAGCGACCATAGGCGCGATGCCGCGGGTGAGTGGTGGTGCCGCCGTCCCACTTCACACGCAGTTCAGGGTAAGCGAACAAGCCTGCCGCACGGTCCTGCTCATCGGGCAATTTGCCGTCACGGATGAACTCCCCAATGGCATCGCGCAGAGAAGAAACCGCCTGGTCGTACAACGCTTCCAGTTTATCAAGCGCCTGCGTTACGGTGAGACTTTCTCCGGGGCCGCTGTTATGCATATTCTCTCCTGCGTACATTTATTCTCTCGTGGCGTTGCCGTAAACCCGTTGATTTGGTTACCCAGCAGGCTAACCGAAGATCGGGGTAAATGCTCAATAAAAGAAAAGTATAAGAAAAGCATAAATGAAGCGCGTCCGTCCATCAGACTTTCCCCGTTAGCGCCGCGTGGAAGAGGACGCGAACGGACGACAAATCAGCGTCATTGCCAGCGCGCTGCACAATGGCACCGCCGCCAGCAGCAGCCAGGGGATTGCGGCCTGTGGAGAGGGCGTCAGCGCGCGATCCAACTGTCCGCCGAGCAGAAAATTGCCGACCAGCACCGCCAGCCCGCCCATTGACGCCAACGCGCCGTAATGCGCGCCCAGATTGTGGTTATTGGCGAAGCGGGGAATGAGGTCCATGCCGACGGGAACAATCAACATCTGTCCCAGCGTCAGCAATGTAATCAGCGACATGGCAGGCAACAGGCGCTGCCAGCCATCCGGCGGGGCAACCTGCGCGAACAGGGCCACGCTGCCGAAAGCGGACGCCAGCAGCGTAAATCCTAACGGTAACATGCGTGCGGCACCGTGACGGCGGGCAAAACGCGCCAGCGGCAATTGCAGACAAATCACCAGAATGGACGCCAGTACAAACAGCGGGCCGAGATCTTGTTCATTGCCTCCGGCACGGCGCAGTTCGACAGGCAGGGCCAGATAGAGTTGGTTGTAGCTGAATAAATAGGCGCTGTAGGCAATGATAAACGCCACAAAGCGCCGCTGCCGAAATGTCTGCCACCAGGGAGCAATCTGTAGCGCGCAAGCGGATTGACGGGAGGTGGCGGGCAGATTGAAGAACAAGATGAACAGCGCCAGCAGAAATACGCCGGCCCCTGCCAGCGCGACCTGCTGAAAACCGTATCCGGCCAGCAGTGAACCCAGCAACGGCCCAAGCACCGCACCCAACTCGCCGCAAATGGCGAACAGGGCGAACCATTCCGAGCGGCTGCGTTTGCCTTCTTTCTCACTCTGCGTGCCGGCTTGCGCCATCAGCGCTTCAATGGCGGGCGAAAACAGCGCGCCGCCGACGCCGGTCAGACAGGCGCCGAGAATAATCGGCCACAGGGAACTGCCCAGCGCCAGCAGCAGGTAGCCGATGATGCGCACCACACAGCCGCATAAAATCAGGCTGCGCGCGCCAAAGCGATCCGCCAGCGCGCCGCCGACCAAAAACATGCCTTGCTGCGAAAAGGTGCGCAGACCGATGACCAGACCGATCGCCCAACCAGACAGCAACATATCGTCACGCAGAAAGATAGCCAGAAAAGGAACCACGGCGTAAAAGCCGATATTGAAAACCAACTGGCTGCCCAGCAATAACGGCGGATAGAGGGGGGCCGAATGGCTGAGGGTCTGCTCTGACATAAAAAGTTATCCGTTACCTATGTGGTTTGGTTATGCTTTTAACCGCTATGAACTAATAAATGGTCGAGAATAGCCTGTGCCGTTTTAATATCGGTCACCAGCGCATTGATCATGCCTGATTTGGCCGCGCCAATAATCCCGGCTGCTTTTTCCGGGGCGGCGGCAACGCCAATGCTTAGCGGCGTCCGGCGAAGTTGTGCGGGCGTCGCCGCGATCATGCAGTCTTCGCCTGCCCAGTGCAAGATTTCACCTGATTCAGTGAAATAATGACGTATGACATCACCCGCAGCCTGACTCAATGCCCGCTCATCAGGTGTGGCGGTGGTGGTTTCCGATGGGCTGGGCGCGTGCGTCAGGCCAACCCCCACGATGGCGACATCCAGCTTATCCCACAGGGAAGCGATCTGTTGAACGCTGGGATCGCACAGAAATGCCTCGCGCAACTCGGTGGATGAGATGTAGGGCGCGTGTAGAAAATAGGGCGTTCCTCCCATCTGCTCCGCGGCCTGGCGAACAAATTCATTAATCTGAAAATGCGCGGCGGCCTGTTGCATTCCCCCATTCAGCGCCACGGTGAGCACGCCGGGCAAACGCGGCATGCCAGCCAGCGTCACCTCTCTGACCGCGCGGCCCCAGCCAATACCGATAATCGCGCCCGCAGACAGATTGGCCTGCTGTAATAAACCAGCAAGTGGGGTCGCCAGTGCGCTCAAAACGTTGGTCGGCGGGGACTCCACGACGGCGGCGGTTTTCAACCCCAGATGCTGGATCAGATCGGCGGTGATCTCCTCCGGGGAGGTTAATTCAATGACTTCGATACGTACAATCCCTGCCGCACGCGCCTTATTCAGCAGGCGCGAAATGGTGGCGGTGGAGACACCCATTTTTTTAGCGATATCAACCTGAGACATATCTGACTGGTAATGCAACTTTGCCACCATATGCATCATTGCGCGCGTCGTCGCAATATCGGGTAAAAGATTTTCTTTCAGCTTGAAATTCCTTTCTGCAATGTATTACACTCAATTCGTCAATTGGAGAATTATTGCGCAACAACCATCAAATTGCAATCGGTACGCTTGGTGGAAAACCCAGACAGGACAGGATGTTGAGGGTGATTACACCGGGTATTACGACGCTTTCCCACTCGACGAAAATTCATACCAAGGAGAATGCAATGTCACATATGTCCACATCCGAACGTCGTGGTTATCAGCAAATTTGTGGCAGCAACGGCGCCATGTTGGTTATTGCCTGCGATCAACGCGGCGCAATGCGTAGTTTGCTCTCTTCCAACCCCGATCAACAAGCTAATATCACCGAACGCCAACTGGGAGAAATCAAAGCGGATATTACCCGCTATCTCGCCAGCCAGGGTTCCTGCGTATTGGTTGATCCGGTCTGTGCGGTGCCGGAACTGGTGGATGACGGCGTCATTGCGCGTGATACCGCGTTATTGATTGGGCTGGACGCTTCTGGCTGGGATACCACCGCGGCGGGTTATCGTCATTCGCGGCTGGTGGACGGAATCAATGCGCGGCGCGTGCGCGAACTTGGCGGCAATGGCGGTAAAATCATGGTGTATTTACGTGCCGACCATGAGCAAGCCAATGTACACAATATTGCGATGTTGCGTCAGTGCATTGCGGACTTTGCCCGTGAGGATCTGCTGCTGGTGGTCGAGTTCCTGACTTATCAGCTTGAAGGTGAAACGGAGGAGGAATACAAAAATAAAATTCCGGCGCTGATCTACGAAGGGACGAAAATCGCGCTGGCGTGTGGGGCGAAAGTGCTAAAAATTCCTTATCCGGGATCGGCTCAGGCATGTGCGGCGATCACCAAACTTGTCGGTGATGTGCCGTGGGCGGTACTCTCTGCCGGGGTCGATCATGGTACGTTTTTACAGCAGGTGGCGGATGCAATGCAAAACGGGGCATCGGGCGTTATCGCGGGCCGCGCGTTGTGGAAAGATTGTATTTCGCTCGATCGCGCCGTCACTCGTGAAAAGCTGCAAACGCTGGCGGTACCGCGGCTCAAGGAAATTCAGGCGGTGATCGGTCAATATTTTCAAGGTGCTCAACCGGGTGAGCACAACATAAAGGCGCAGATGGATCATGCCTGAACATGCTATCGCACTGACTGGGAAACGCGTCGTGCTGGTTAACGGCATTCCGGCGTCAGGGAAAAGCCGCGTCGCCGCTGCGCTGGCAGTCGCCACGGGCTGGCCTGTTCTATCACTGGATGATATTAAAAATCCTTTTTTGCAGCATCTGGACGGCGTGGACCGCCAATTTAACCGTCTGCTCGGAATCGCAAGTTATCAGGCCATCTGGTCTGTGGTGGCCAGTGCGCCGCCGGGAAATACCTTTATCATTGACGCCTGGTTTGGTTTTCAGCCGAGAGAACGTCTTACGGCTTATCTGGCGGACTCTGGGGTGACACGGCTTGCCGAAGTGTGGTGTCAGATATCTGGAGAACTGGCGGCAGCGCGTTATGAGGCGCGTCTGGCATATCGCCTGGCCGGGCATCCCGGCGCCGAATATCTTCCTGAACTGATCGCACTGGCAAAGGTGGCGCAACCGATGGAATTGGGACCGCTGCTGATTGTTGACCAGTCGAGTCCGATTGAAATGGGGGAAATAACCAACTGGGCGCAGGGGGTATTATCTGAAAAATCGACATAATTAAAATGTATTCAAAAAAGGGAATTATCTGAAATAGTTATCATGGATCACATAAACCGATTAATTTTAATAATCAGCTTTGCTCTTTTTATTAGATTAACTCTTAGTAATATTTTTATAAAAATGGATTGAAACCAAGTAATTAAACCTGGTCACGTTTTTAAGGCTATCCAGAAAATATAGACTCTAAATAATTCGGGTGACTGAGCGCAAACGACGAACCGGTAACTTGCAGTATGCCGAGTATATTAAATTAACCCATTTATTCCGCATAGGATGATTATGTTAATTGACTGGATTAATGAAAATAATCTTCAGCTATTTACCCGCGTTAATGACTGGCGGCAGGCGGTTGCATTAGCCGTTCAGCCAATGATTGAGAGTGGGGCGGTTGAATCACGTTATCTCGATGCTATTTATGCGATGCATGAGGAAATCGGTCCTTATTATGTATTGGGTGAAGGCATCGCCATGCCTCACTCACGACCTGAAGATGGGGTAATTAAAACCGCGCTTTCATTGATGATTATTGCAGAAGGCGTAAATTTCGGCAGTCCTGACAATGATCCGGTCTATATCGTGTTTGCGCTGGCCGCCATTGACAGCCATTCACACATTGAAATGATCGCCAGTCTTGCAAAACTATTTTGTGAGGATGATATGGTTAATCAGTTAAAAAAAGCCGCAGATAAACAGAAAGTTATTGAAATTATTCGCCGATTTTGAAGAGTGAGACGCAATGAAAACAATAATCATGATTGCCGACGGCCATTATCTGACAACAGGTTGCTACTAATAAACGGGAAGATCCGCAGCAGGTGGTCGCGGCACGAAACCTGAATATGATCAACTAAGGAAATACTGATGAAAAAATTATCGATTCTTGCGGTATGCGGGGCCGGGCTAGGCAGTAGCTTTGCCTGTGAGATGAGTATTGAGTCAGCCCTGAAAGATCTGGGTGTTGAAGCGGAATTGTCGCATTGTGATATATCCAGCGCGACCTCTTCACGCGCTGATATTATTTTTACCGGCGAAAATTTTCGATCACAATTTCAACATTATACAATTGATGCCACCATTATTTATCTGCGACGGTTGGTAGATAAAAACGAAATAAAAATAAAGCTTGAGCCGGTATTGAAAGAAAAAGGTTATCTTATTTAATTCTTTTAGATTTGTCCGATTACTGTGAAATAGAACAGGGGGATTGTTATGTCTTTCCTTAACTTTATTGTCTATGACGTACTTGGTCAGGCCTCTATATTAGTCTCATTAATCGCTATGATTGGCTTGATTGCACTGAAAAAAAGTCCGGGCAAGGTGATTACTGGTACGTTGAAAACGTTATTGGGCTTTTTAGTTTTGCTCGCCGGGGCCAATATTATTGTAGCGACGCTGACATTCCTGGGTGAAATTTTTCAGCAAGGGTTTAACATGCGCGGCATCGTTACCGATGTGGGGGCAATTGCCGGTATTGCGCAAAAAACGCTGGGCAGAGAAACCGCATTAATTATGGTGATCGCCTTTGTGATAAATATCGTTATTGCCCGTTTTACGCCTTTTAAATATATCTTTTTAACTGGTCAGGCCTCGTTGTGGATGGCGACGGTGTGTTCAGTGATCGGTTATATGGGCGGTTTGCGCGGGATGGAATTAATTCTCCTTGGCGGCGTGATCGCCGGTCTGATGGCGGTGCTGATGCCCGCGATGGCGCAACCCATCGTTCGTAAGATTACCGGTAGCGATGATATTGCGCTTGGACACTTTTGCACGATCGGATATATCGTGCAGGCTGGCGTTGCCAGGGTTACCGGCGATGCCAGTAAAAGCACGGAAGATCTGGAATTACCGCAGGCGTTCTCCTTTCTGCAAGATACCTATCTGTCGATGATGGTGGTCATGATCCCCATCTACCTCATTCCAGCGGTGGCTGCCGGGCCGGATGTGGTGGCTGCCTACTCGAATGGCGTCAACTATCTGGTGTATGCCTTTATCCAGTCGATCCAGTTTGTGGTTGGCGTGTATGTATTGCTGGCCGGGGTTCGGTTACTGCTGGCGGAGATTGTTCCGGCGTTCCGCGGCATTGCCCTGCGCATTGTGCCGAATGCGGTACCGGCGCTTGACTGCCCGGTGCTGTTTCCCTATGCGCCGAATGCCGTGATTATCGGATTTATCGCCACCACCGTGGGTGCGATTATTGGCATGTTCCTGTTCCCGACGGTCGGGCTGGCAATGATATTGCCGGGTATGCTGACGAACTTCTTTGCCGGCGGTACAGCAGGCATCTTCGCCAATGCGGTAGGCGGGCGGCGCGGAGCTATCATCGGCGGGGTTTTCCACGGTTTGTTTATTACGTTGCTGCCAGCGCTATTGTTGCCGCTGCTGGGACAGTTCGGTTTAGAGAACGTCACCTTCAGTGATTCGGATGTGATTGGCGTTGGTTTGGTGTTTGGCTACCTTCTCAATTTCTTCAATTAATACCAGGGGAACTATATGAGCACGGCAATAGACGACATTCTGCAACAGGGCCTGCCTGCTCAGGCCTGTTCTAATGCCTTGAATGAACAGGGTAAAGTTTTTTTTGAACAACATGATGTGGAGAATGCCATTCTCTGTTGGGAAAAAAGCGTGGAATGCTATGGCAAGCCTGGCGTTGCTCAGACCCAGTTAATGAAAGCCTATAATCTCCGCCGCCGTGAATGTGTTCTGGCTGGCGATAGCGATGGCGCCGAGCGCTATGCGCAAAAAATTGACGGCTTGATGCAGCAAAGCAAGGATGCGATTCGCTATGGTTTCTGATGGGTTTTGAAATGTCAGAATGTTTGATTGAACAAGGTGCCTGTCCAGCCACAGAATTGACTCTGTGGCTGGCCTTCAACGTTTCCGCTCATAAAGGAACGGGCTTAATCAACTGTAGTTCGACGCCAAGCCGTATAGCGTGTTTGGCATTTAAAACGCCCAGTTTTTTTACCACATTGCCGATGTGAAATTTTACCGTACTTATTTTTATATCTAAAATCATTGCAATTTCAGGATAGGTTTTCCCCATGCTGGCCCAATACAGGATTTCATTTTCCCGATGGGAAAATATTTCTTTATCACCCAGTTTTTTATTATTATTTTTGCTCGCTTCGTTATAAAGAGAGATGAATTTTTCATGAACGGAGATGAACAACATCTGTATTTTATCTTTATTATTTTCGAGTATATTCTCAATGGCGCTACTTTCTTCCTCTTCGATCATAATTGACAGCGCGACCAGATTTTGCAGATGGTCATGAAGTACAAACGTGTAGCCGTTAACAATATTGTACTCCCTGGAAAGATTAAAAATCTTTGAGAATCGCAGTTTAGAGTTGATGACCAGATTATCATCCCAGGAAAAAGGGGAGACTTTGTTTATCGCAGTCAAAATGACTGGATCGATATGCTGATAATTGTTTTCTTTGTAAGTTTCTACCCATTCCTGCGGGTAGTTGGAAATAATAACGACCTGTGAGGGATTCTTTTTGCTCATCACCATGTAAGCATATTTCAGAACGCCAAAGCGCTTTAACTTTCGATTGAGGTAGTTTTTGATTGTAGTATTGATAATTTCGTTTTCAGTAACAAAAAAGGACATTAACAGCCTCAAAATTTTTCATGAATGTGAGCAAGGGAGAGGAGGATGAAAGCAGGATAGAAAACCTATACCAAAGTCTAACTACTGTTATCTCATGCTATCCTTTATAATCCGCTCCTAAAATAGCGTAGTATGCAAAGCTAGTACATAAAAATATAACATCTGACATTTCGTTTAAATGGCTCTGACGTAAAGTTAAGCGCCAATCCAGGGAAATCTCTTCTCAATCATAACATCCCCCTCGTGGGGATGATTATGTCACTCTACTCTCTATTTATAAAATATTAATCTATTTAGAAAATATTAGTTATCCGTTCATCATATTGTCAACAGTCCTTTTCCGCATTCGTTCTCTATTGATTGATGCTGGTCTGGCGTAATGGTGTCTGACGGCATGAAATGATATTGGCTAAGCGCAAAAAATGCCCCGGCCCGAATAACCGGGACGGGGCATTTCAGTACCTGTGCGTCAGCAATGACGCGGTTCGATCATGCGAGGTCGAAACGGTCGAGGTTCATGACTTTGGTCCAGACGGCGACAAAATCCTGCACAAAACTCGCCTGCGCATCCGCACTGCCGTAGACTTCGGCCAGCGCGCGCAATTGAGAATGCGAACCAAAGATCAGATCGACACGCGTAGCCGTCCACTTGAGTTCGCCGGTCACGCGATCGCGTCCTTCAAATACGCCATTGTTGTCCACCGCTTTCCACGTTGTTCCCATGTCAAGCAGATTCACGAAGAAATCATTGGTCAGCGTCTGAGGACGTTGGGTAAACACCCCGTGCTGCGTGTGGCCGACATTAGTATCAAGCACGCGCATGCCGCCTAACAGTACCGTCATTTCGGGCGCGCTCAAGGTAAGTAATTGCGCCTTGTCTACCAACAACGCTTCGGCGGCGACGCTGTAACGTCCTTTGAGATAGTTGCGGAAACCATCGGCAATCGGTTCCAGCACATCGAATGACGCCACATCGGTCTGTTCCAGTGAGGCGTCCATCCGACCGGGCGCGAACGGTACCGTGACCGGATGACCGGCATTTTTCGCCGCCTGTTCAACACCTGCGCAACCTGCCAGTACGATCAGGTCAGCCAACGACACTTTTTTATTGCCTAACTGAGCGCGGTTAAACGCGTCCTGAATGCCTTCCAGCGTAGTCAGCACCTGCCCCAGTTGCTCAGGTTGGTTCGCTTCCCAGTCTTTCTGTGGGGCCAGACGGATACGCGCGCCGTTGGCGCCGCCGCGCTTGTCGGAGCCACGGAAGGTCGAGGCCGATGCCCAGGCTGTGGATACCAGTTGCGAGACAGACAAACCAGCGGCCAGAATTCTTCCTTTAAGATCGTCGATATCCTGTTCATTAATCAATTCATGATCAACGGCGGGGATCGGGTCTTGCCAAATCAATGCTTCAGCTGGGACTTCCGGGCCGAGATAACGGGCGCGCGGCCCCATGTCACGGTGCGTCAGCTTAAACCATGCGCGGGCGAAGGCGTCGGCAAATTCATTCGGATTCTCATAGAAGCGGCGCGAAATTTTTTCGTAGATGGGATCCACGCGTAAAGCGAGGTCCGTGGTCAGCATGGTTGGCGCATGACGCTTGGACGGATCGTGCGCATCCGGCACTTCTCCCACGCCTGCGCCGTCTTTCGGCTGCCATTGATGGGCGCCGGCGGGACTTCTGGTCAGTTCCCACTCGAAACTGAACAGGTTCTCGAAAAAGTAGTTACTCCAGCGGGTTGGCGTTTGCGACCAGGTGACTTCCAGACCGCTGGAAATGGTATCGCCGCCTTTACCGCTGCCGAAACTGCTTTTCCAGCCCAGCCCTTGTTCTTCAATCCCGGCGGCCTCCGGTTCCGCACCGACCAGCGCCGCATCGCCCGCGCCGTGGGTTTTACCAAAGGTATGACCACCGGCAATCAGCGCGACGGTTTCTTCATCGTTCATCGCCATGCGGCTGAATGTTTCACGAATATCTTTGGCGGCCGCCAGCGGGTCCGGGTTACCGTTCGGTCCTTCCGGGTTTACGTAGATCAACCCCATTTGCACCGCGGCCAGCGGGTTTTCCAGATCCCGTTCGCCGGAGTAACGTTTGTCACCGCCTAACCAGGTGGTTTCAGAACCCCAGTAGACATCTTCTTCCGGTTCCCATACGTCCGGGCGGCCACCGGCAAAACCGAAGGTTTTGAATCCCATTGATTCCAGTGCGACATTGCCGGTAAGGATCATCAGATCGGCCCATGAAATTTTGCGGCCATATTTCTGTTTGATCGGCCACAGCAAGCGGCGCGCTTTGTCCAGGTTGACGTTGTCGGGCCAGCTATTGAGCGGAGCGAAACGCTGTTGACCAGCGCCAGCGCCGCCGCGTCCATCGCCCATACGGTAGGTTCCCGCGCTGTGCCAGGCCATACGGATGAATAGAGGACCGTAGTGGCCGAAGTCCGCAGGCCACCAGTCTTGTGAATCGGTCATCAGGGCATGGAGATCTTGTTTAACGGCGGCTAAATCGAGACTTTTGAAGGCTTCGGCGTAGTCGAAGTCTTTATCCATTGGGTCGGACAGAGAAGAATGTTGATGCAGGACTTTCAGATTCAGTTGATTCGGCCACCAGTCTTGGTTTGAGGTGCCGCTGTTGGTCGTCATTTTACTGCCACCGCCCGAAAATGGGCATTTGCTTTCAGTTGTCATGCGTTCTGTTCCTTTGCTCGTGTGTGCCATCCACCCGGCTTGTCTGATGCCTGGGCGTTGACCTGGCGACATGAGATTGCTCGTATGGGGAATGCGATCATTATTATCATAATACACTGAATTTCATCGGATAATGTTCACGCTGTCATCGTCTGGACATAAACCTCATCCGGTGAAATTGCTAGTCATCTTATCCAGTATAGGGGTATAGATAAAATAGAATTAAATGAATATTGTGATAGTCAATGGCTTTCATATTATGGCTATCGATAGTTTTAAGTGAGAAAACGTTTCTATTGACCGGTACAAAGGTGCGTACCGGGCGCAGGTGTTAATGACTGATTTTCACCAACGTTCGACCACGTATTTTATTATTCAAAAAATCAGTGGCGGTTATTGCCGCATCTTCCAGTTTGATTTCTCTTGCCGCTTGCTGATAAAAGCTTTCTGGCAGAATTTGCGCTAAACGGCGCCATACGTCAGCGCGTCGGGATGTCGGAAGTAATACCGAATCAATGCCCTGTAGACGCACGTTGCGCAAAATAAAAGGCATCACGGTGGTGGGGAGATCATAGCCACCGGCTAAACCACAAGCCGCGACGCAACCGCCATAATTCATCTGCGCGAGTATTTTGGCCAGCACGTTGCCGCCCAGGGTATCCAGGGCACCGGCCCATCGTTGTTTCTCAAGCGGACGGGTTTCGGCAAACTCTTCGCGCGACAGGATTTCGTCGGCGCCAAGTTGTTTCAGATAATCATGGGTGGTTTCACGACCGGTTACTGCGGCAACCGTATATCCTAGAGCTTTCAGTAATGCGACCGCCGTGCTGCCGACGCCGCCGCTGGCGCCGGTGACCACGACACTGCCGCCTTGCGGCTTTATGCCCGCTTCTTCCAGCGCCATCACGCATAACATGGCGGTAAAACCTGCCGTGCCGATGATCATCGCGTTGCGTGCGCTGAGGTTTTCTGGCATCGGCACCAGCCAGTCGCCTTTCACGCATGCCTGCTCAGCCAGGCCGCCCCAATGGGTTTCGCCAACGCCCCATCCCGTCAGGATCACGGACTGGCCTGGCGAGAAGCGCGGATCATGGCTTTGGCTGACACGCCCTGAAAAATCGATGCCGGGCACCATTGGAAACTGACGGACTATTTTCCCAGTTCCTGTAATAGCCAGCGCGTCTTTATAATTGAGGCCGGACCAGTCGATATCCACCAGCACCTCATCTTCGCTCGGCGCAGGCAGGGTAACCTCTTTTATTTCCGCCAATGTTTGATGGTCTTTTTGTTCCAGAACAAGTGCTTTCATAAGTGACTTTCCTCGTCAAAAGTATTGGAGTGTGCTGCCTGACCCAACGAGAGCTTCGCGAGTATTGTTTTTATTCATTCTTTGCAGAAAAAGGCCAAAAACGGGCAATTAAGTGAATTGAAAGGAAAAATTTTGCCAGCATTGCAGCGCCTTTTCCCACAGTAAGCGATGCGCTCTTGTGGATTATCTCGCATCGCGTTGGATTTATCAGAAAAATCCAATGATATATGAAAGCCTACGGTAATCCCCCCATTTTTAACGGAGGTTACAAGTAGGATCACGCTGCACGTAACACATACTGCTTTGGTGTATATCCGCCCAATGTCATATTCGGCCTTTCGTGATTATAAAACCACTGCCACTCTTTTGCGTACTGTTGTAATTCCTCCAGTGAGGAAAATAAATTTTGTCCCGGCCAATCATAGCGGACTGAGCGACCATCGGATAACTGGTCATGCATAAAATCTATCGACCAGCTTTTATTGCGTTTCGTCGGTACTTTCAGTGGCTCCGGCTCTTCCCGTTTCAGCCTTTTCTTTGGCTTAATACGCATATTCAGCGAAAGTTCGCAGTAAATCCGGTAAACCCTTTTATGGTTCCAGCCGAAGCCTTTCACATTCGAAGATACAGAGGGAACGATGTGCTGCGTTTTCATTTTTGCGCCACGGCGAAAAAAACGCACGTTTTTGATCGGTTCCCGCATTTCCGGGATTATCCATAATTTCTGCTGCCAGTCGATTTCACGCCAGCGGGCAAAGCACAGTTCGCTGGAACGCACAAAAAACAGCAGCGACAGCTTAAGGGCATAATTGGTCAGTAATCTGTCGGAGTAACTGTCCGTCCGGGATAACAATTCAGGCAGCCTTTCAAGCGGCAGGGCAGGGTAATGATTGGTTTCCGGCGGCGTAAATTCACCATCCAGATCCAGCGCCGGTGATCGGTGTGCCTGTTCATGGCGATCTGGCGAAATGTCTGCCCGTTTTTCTTTTTCTGTTGCGCGAGCTTCTTATCAGCGGCAGGATCGGCCCCTTCACGTACTTTAGCGCGAGCGGCATCGCGTAGCTGACGCGCCTTAAACAGGGAAACACCCGAGGGACCAAAGGCCAGCTTTTTCTCTTTGCCATGGGTACGGTACTTCATAGACCAGAGCTTTGAGCCGATGGGTTTTATCTTGCGGATAGCGATGTCGGTTAATGCGATAGCCGGGGCTTCATTTTCTCAACGAACCGTGAGGCCCCCGATTAAGCCACCAAAAACTACGAACGTAAAAAACCGGCAATCCCTCGCAGGACAACCGGATAAGCATAACTTTTTGTTTTTTAAATGCTTCAGGACTCATAGGGAAGTCATGAAACTAAAATCTGGCTCCTCTGACTGGACTCGAACCAGTGACATACGGATTAACAGTCCGCCGTTCTACCGACTGAACTACAGAGGAATCGTGTGAACGGGGCGCATCATATCCGGCGCCTGTTATGCTGTCAACGGTAAAATCGGTGTTATCGTCTGACTGTTTAGGCTATATACAATTCTTTCTTTTATCGCGATCAATAAATCACCGGGGCGTTGTCGTTGGTGCTGTTTTTCCAGGCGATGAGACGGCTCAATGGGTCTTGACGGTAAAATTCTTGGAAACAGCGGTACAGCGCCGGAAATCGTTCTGATAACAGTTCCGGCGCGCTGAAGAAATATTCGGAAAGTACCGCGAAACATTCGACAGGATCTTGTGCGGCGTAAGGATCCATGCTGGCGGCGTCTTCGCCTACCAAATCAATTTCCTCCTGCAATGCATCCATCGCGGCGTGCAAATGCTGTTCCCATGCGGCGATATCGCGCAAGGCGATGGCCGGTACGCCGGTAGCGGCGCCGCCGCTGCGTACATCGAGTTTGTGGGCGACTTCGTGAATGATGAGATTGAAACCGGATAGATCAAACGAATCCTGAACTTCCTGCCAGTTGAGGATCACCGGGCCTTGATCCCAACTTTGCCCCGATTGTACGATTTTACCGGTATGCACTAGCCCGATATCATCCTGCCATTCATCATCAACAATGAAGGGGCCGGGATAAATCAGCACCTCATGAAAGCCATCCAGACATTCGATGCCCATTTCCAACACTGGCAGAGAAAACAAAAGCGAGATACGTTGCTGCATAATGTCGGTTAGCACCAGTTCCTGTAACGGGATCAGGCGTTTTAGTTTCAGAAATTTTTCAGCAATCGTTATCAATTTTTGCCGTTCCACGTCATTCAAAGGCGCTAACAGGGGGATCGACATCGCGGGTTGCCACTGCTCCAACGTTTCCGTTGGACATTCATTTGTCTTCCACGGCCATTTAATCATCGCTATTGCTCGCTAAGTCATCACTTGAATTTAAAGGCGAGAGCTAATGCTGTTAAAATGCCGCAAAAGCGGGCATCATAGCAACCGCTTAAACGGAGAGGTGCCGGAGCGGCTGAACGGGACGGTCTCGAAAACCGTTGAGGGAGCAATCCCTCCGAGGGTTCAAATCCCTCTCTCTCCGCCACTATTCAAGCAATTATCGTTATCCTATTCTGTGATAAAACTCTCGGCGAGAGCATCATTGGTAAAACCGTTTTTCCTGCTGTTTTCATGATATCCCCATATGATGCTGACAAATCGCGTTCCCTGTACTATGGTCATAAGTCATTACTACGTTATGGAGATTGACATGGGTTTTTGGCGAATTGTGTTTACCATTCTTTTGCCGCCCCTGGGCGTATTACTGGGGAAAGGGATTGGCGGCGCATTTATCCTGAATATTCTTCTCACTTTGCTGGGATATTTCCCCGGCCTGATCCACGCGTTTTGGGTTCAGACCAAAACCGATAGCATTTAACAACAACCTATTGGTAGAGCGGGTATCGCCGATGGCGTGCGATATCCGCTTTATTTTTTTCCCATTGATATACCCATTTTGCGATTGCGCTTGTTAATTCAATATATTAAAACGTATTCAGTCTCGGATTCATCTGGGCCAATGGTACCGATGAGCCTTGTTTATTCTCCTTTACATTCAGAGGTTGTGATATGTCGGATACGTCGTTTGCCTGCTTGCCGGAACCGCCTTATTTTGCGGTTATTTTTTCATCTCAGCGCACGGCGGGGGACGCGGGATATCACGTTATGTCAAATCGCATGGTGGCATTGGCGATGCAGCAACCCGGTTATTTAGGGGCGGAAAGCGCGCGTGATAGTCAGGGATTCGGCATCACCGTCTCTTATTGGGATTCGCTGGAAGCTATCAGGCAATGGAAAAACCATGCGGAACATCGTATTGCGCAGGAATTTGGTATCACCGAGTGGTACAGGCATTACGAGTTGCGCATTTCTGAAGTGAAATACGCCTACGGGAAACGGGTAGGGTAGGTATTCCTGCGGCAACGTCTGCCGGTTATCGGGATAATCAGGCGAAGGCGATTATTCTTCCGATTTAACCACCCGGTTGCGCCCTTGCTGTTTCGCCTGATAGAGCGCAATATCCGCACGGTTAATCAACGTATCCAGTGTTTCATTGGGTTGATATTCCGCTACGCCACCACTGATGGTGACCTGAATGGTGTCGCCTTCGGATTGGATTTTGGCCGATTCAATCGCTTTGCGCAGCGCGTCGGCACGCAGTAATGCGTTATCGAGATTGCAGTCATCCAGCAGTACGACGAACTCTTCGCCACCCCAGCGGCAGATTTGATCGTTGCGCCGGATGGTCTGCTGTAGCAGACCGGCGATATGTTGCAGCACCTTATCGCCAACGCCATGACCATAGCGGTCGTTTATCCGTTTAAAGTTATCGATATCAATCAACACGATGGCGATAGGCCGTTGATGAGAAATACGTTTGGCTAATAACCGGGTGAAGAAGTAGTCAAAGGCCTGGCGGTTCATGATGCCGGTCAGTTTATCCGTAGTCGCCATCTGTTCCAGACGTCGTTGATAGCCGCCAATGGTCAGCCAGAGCAGGAATAAAAACAGCATACTGAAGCCAACGCTGATACCGAGATTGGTTATCAGCGTGGCAAACAGTCGTTTTTCGCTGGGGTGATTACGTTGCTCCACCATCAGATACCAGCCAAACTCAGGCAATAATCGCGTGTTCAGAAAAATTTGGTTATCGTTTATCTGATATTCGTATGCGCCGCCGGGAACCGTCAAAATTGAGGTGGACAGCGCGGATAATCCGGGTTGTTGCTGAATTTTCAGCGGGCGGTTATAGGTATTCCCGTGCAATGTCACATTCCCTGTTTTATCTATAAAATAGATGGTGCGGTTATAACGTTGCTCGTATTTTTCAATCAGATGTTTTACCCGTTCAACGGGGATCCCGACACCGGTAACCCCGATGAAGTTGCCGTTATAGTCCATAACCCGGTGATTGATTAAGATATCCAGACGCGTGCGTTCTTCAGGATCGACGCGAATATCAATGGAATAAGGCGTTTCGTCCGACAGCGTTCTGGCCTGAAAATACCACTGATCATCGGGAGCGTGTTCGGAAACGGTTTTCAGAATGCGCTGCGGATCGTAATAACGTTTGGTTTTATCCGAAACGAAAAAAGAAAATATCGTATTGAAGCGATTATCGATTTCCTTCAGATAGCGGATCATCGCCTGGGGGTCGCTTTCGTTATTGATAACCCAGTCACGCACAAAGGTGTCATGCGCCATCAGTGATGAGATAAAAATCGGTTTTAGCAAGTCTTGCTGGATTTCTGAGTAGACATTGTCGCTGGTCAGAGGCAGGGTGTTTTCTTCTATTTCTGTTTCCAGCGACTCTTTTGCAACTTGATAGCTGGTCCAGCTAATGATCAAAAACGCAGTGAACAGCATAACGGCAAGCAGGGCAATCGCCCTGGGTTTATTCAGCCAGTTTGAGTTGATCATTAATCCGATTCGCAAGACCTTCTCCTTAATGTAGTAACCGAATGATATGACAACACAAAATCTATTCGATCATGGCAAAAGTCGTAGACTGCCTTACAGAAGTTAAGCAGTCCCCCCCGAAAACATCAATACGTGGATGTACGATGAAAGGTTAGCGAGGCAACAGTCGGACATATCGAAAGGGCTGGAAAATATCACCCATCATTAAGTAGCTGAAAAAGTCGGGATCGCGAATGTAATTTTTTGTATTTTATTGTGGGCTTATTAAAGCGCTCTTGAGACGTTTATTACGTCTATGATTAGATTCAATTTGATTTTTCTGAGCGAGTTAGGTTAACAAACGATGATGAACCATGATTCAGATAATAAAAAGCAACGTCCAACAGCCCTGCTCTTTATTAATAAAAGAGCACGTAATGGCGAATCATCAGCGCGTTATGTGAAACAATTATTACAGTCGAAGCATATCAATATTATTGAACCGGATGAAAAAGAGACGGGAAACTGTAGTGACATTATTCGGGCTTATGCCAAAAAAATTGATTTTGTTATTGTTGGCGGCGGCGACGGCACGCTGAACGCGGCGGCGCCGGGATTGGTTGAAACAGGGCTGGCGCTGGGGGTTCTGCCGTTGGGAACGGCCAATGATTTTGCCCGGACGTTGGGGATCCCGAAAGATATCAAACAGGCGGTGGAGATTATTGCTGCGGGTCACTTGCGAAACATTGATTTAGGCGATGTCAACGGCCATTTGTTCTTTAATGTATCCAGTATTGGTTTTTCCGCCGCGTTAGCGCGCGGTTTATCGGCTAAGTCAAAAAAACGTTGGGGAACATTAGGTTATGCACTGGCTGCCTTTAAACTATTAAAGCAGAGCCGTCCCTTTCGGGCGGAAATCGAACATGATGGCGTAAAGGAGCGCGTTCGCACGGTGCAGGTTTCCGTCGGAAATGGTCGATTCTACGGTGGCGGGATGACGGTACAACATTCCGCGGCGCCGGATGATGGCCGCCTTGATGTCTACAGCCTGGAAGTATCTCACTGGTGGGAGATGATTGCGCTTATTCCGTTTATGCGGCGGGGAACGCATGGCCGCTGGCGTAATGTCCGCACATTTTCCGGTCGCCATTTATCCCTGCATACAGCAAAACCTCATGATATCAATGCGGATGGGGAGTTAATTGGAAAAACCCCGGCGATATTCAATATTCGGGAAAAAGCTATTCAGGTATTTGCGCCGAAATGACATCAATGCAGGCAATGTATGGCAATGCGATAAGTTGTTTCAATCACGGAAAACGGCGAATAACGGAATTAAAAAAGGGACAGCATTGTCCCTTTTCTATTTTTTCTCCGTATTACTTGAAAATACGGAAACGTTCTTCATCCGGGATGTAGGTTTTTTCACCGGCGGGTTGTTCAATTGAACCAAAAGGCATTTGAGCGCGAAGTTTCCAACTGGCAGGCAAATTCCACTGCTGTTTGACATCATCGTCAATCAATGGATTGTAGTGCTGCAACGATGCGCCGATTTTTTCCTGCGCCAGCGTAGACCACACCGCGAACTGGGCGATCCCGGTAGAATGTTCCGACCAGACCGGGAAATTGTCCGCATATAGGGCAAACTTCGCTTGCAGATCTTCGACGACTTTTGTGTCTTCGAAAAATAAGACTGTCCCCGCGCCTGCGGCAAACGAAGCCAGCTTCTGTTCCGTGGCGGTGAATGCATCCGCCGGAACGATTTTCTTCAACTGCTGCTTCACGATATCCCAGACTTTATCGTGCTGGTCGCCAAACAGAATCACAACGCGTGAGCTCTGTGAGTTGAATGCGGACGGGCTCTCCTTGACCGCTTCGGTAATCAGCGCGGTTACAGCGTCTTCTGAGAGGGGTAATTTATTTCCGATGGCATAGATGCTGCGACGTGCTTTGATAGCTTGCAAAAAAGCATTACTCATGATGTGTTCCTCTTAACATGGTTGCTTATATACCCAACAGATTTCCAAGCGCGGGGAGTCGGTAACCTAACCAACGCACCAGCAACCTGAAAGATGACGAGTATTTACTTACACAGTGACACTGATATCTATCGTATACAAGAAAATAGTAGATTGATTTATATATGCAAATTTACTAACGATGAGTGAACTTGAGATAATGACGGCATTAGCGCCCGCCTCTGGGACAACGCGCTTTGCCATGCAAAATCTGATCAATTGCCGCACACTTCGCAGTTAGGATTTTTCGGCAGCCTGATTTCGCGAAATTGCAGCGTCATGGCATCGAGCATCAGCAAGCGTCCCGTGGCGACCTTACCGTAGCCGGTCAGGAGTTTGATCGCTTCCATAGCTTGCAAACTGCCGATGGTGCCGACCAGTGGCGCCATCACACCGGTTTCCGCGCAGGTCAGCGCGTTGTCGCCAAACAATCGGCTGAGGCAACGATAACAGGGTTCATCCGGTTGGTAGGTAAACACGCTGATCTGGCCTTCCATGCGGATCGCCGCGCCGGAAATCAGGGGTTTCCTTCGCTGAAAGCCAAGGCGGTTCAACCTGTCGCGGATCGTGACATGGTCGGTGCAATCCAGCACCGCATCATGCTTCTCCATCAGCGCGCCCAGCGCGTCGTCATCCAGGCTGGCGTTTACCGTATCCAACATGAGATGCGGATTGATGGCCGCCAACGCGATCCGCGCTGATTCGACTTTTGCCATGCCAATACGTGCATCGCGGTGCAGGATCTGACGTTGCAGGTTGGAAAGCGAAACGGCGTCAAAATCCAGCAGCGTCAGATGGCCGATGCCCGCGGCGGCCAGATATTGGGCTGCCGCGCAGCCCAATCCGCCAAGCCCGACAATCAGCAGTCGCGCTGCTTTCAGCTTCTCTTGTCCGTCAAAATCAAAGCCGCGCAGCACAATCTGACGATTGTAACGCAGCGCTTCGGCATCACTGAGTGATGGCAGCATAATCAATGTCCCAGCAGTGAATTGAATGGTTCTATTTCTACCCATTCTCCGGCGGCAACATGACCTCGTTCGGCTTCCAGCACGATAAAACAATTTGCCAGGCTGAAGGAACTGAAGACATGTGAACCCTGGTGGCCGGTGCTTCTGACTTCCAGTTCACCCTGTGCGTTACGGCTGAAAATGCCGCGTTGAAAATCCATGCGGCCGGGGGATTTTTTCAGGGCGCTGGTGGTTTTCACTCGCAGACGAGGGGGCAGACGCCACTCGGTATGACCCGCTAAACGCGCCAGCAGCGGTTGAACCAGTTGATAGAAAGTGAGGAGCGCGGAAACCGGATTGCCCGGCAGACCGCAGAACCAGGCCTGCTGTAACTTGCCGAAAGCGAACGGTTTGCCGGGTTTGATCGCCAGTTTCCAGAAATGGATATCACCCAACTCACTCAGCATCTGCCTGGTATAATCCGCTTCGCCCACAGAAACGCCGCCACTGCTGATAACCAGGTCGGCGCGGCGGTCTGCCTGATGAAAAGCGTGGCGCAGCGCGTCGGGATCATCGGCAATGATGCCCAGATCGTTAACCTCACAGCCGATCTGCTCCAGCATCAGGCGCACGGCAAAGCGGTTGGTGTCATAAATCTGTCCGGTCTGAAGCGGCGTGCCGACCGGTTGAAGCTCATCGCCAGTTGAAAAAATGGCGACTTTCAATCGACGGTAAACGTCAATCCGCGCGAGTCCTAACGATGCCAGCAGCGGCAACTCCGCAACGCTCAATTTTTTTCCGGCGGGCAGCACCACCGCGCCGACGCGGATATCTTCTCCCGGCAGACGAATATTCTGTCCGGGTTTGACGTGATGAGGAAAACCAACGCCAGCATCACTGACTTCCGCCTGCTCCTGCATGATAACCGCGTCGGCGCCTGCGGGGATCGGCGCGCCGGTCATGATGCGGATACAGGCGCCCATTGGCCATTCGCCGTCGAACGGCGCGCCGGCGAAGGCTTTGCCCGCCACCGGCAGCGGCGTTGATGTATGGAGATCCGTGCAACGAACCGCGTAGCCGTCCATTGCGGCATTGGCAAAGGGAGGAACGTTGATGGGCGACGCTATGGGGCTGGCGGTAATTCGGCCAGCGGCGTCATACAGCGAAACGTTTTCTGTTTCTGGTATGAATGATACCTGAGAAAACATCTTTTCCAGCGCCTGTTCGAGGGACAATAAGCCTGAGGTCACGCTTTCCATCTGCACTCCATGATTGGTTTCTCCCCAGCGGGGCTGCGGGCGAAAACAGGTATTGTATGCCACTATTATGTCAGAGAACGCGGTTACGGAGAATGCGGGCGGCTCAAGGAATCGGGTATGTCAGCAAAAGGCGGTGACGGCGAACCTGGTGAGCCATTGGTTATATAACGTTTATTTATTTTTTATTAACTTAATGTTCTAAAAAGAATTTTCATCAAAGAGCCGAATAAGTTTCTGCTTTACATCATACCTTGCGCTAAATATAGTCAAAACGCGTGTGAGTATGAAGGACTTCTTGCCGCTGAAAGCGGTTCATCACTCGTCCCTGATCCAACTGTCGCCATCGCGACCCCTGTTTAAATGGAGATCTACGGTCAATGGCATTAGCACGGCATCATTCTACGTCGCCGCCTACCGCTGCGGAACTTTCCCTGCCGGACCAGCAGGTATTGGCGGTGCGCGATCTGAGCGTTTATTTTGAACAGCAAGGGCAGCGGACGGATGCAGTACGTGATTTGACGTTTTCCGTGGATCGCGGGGAAACGCTGGCTATTGTCGGCGAATCCGGTTCCGGGAAGTCGGTGACCTCACTGGCGGTGATGCGCTTGATCGAACAGGCCGGCGGCGTGATTTATCAGGGGGAAATGCTGTTTCGCCGGCGCAATGATCAGGTTCTTGATTTGCGCGAGCTCCAGCAGTCGCGGATGCGTAAACTGCGCGGCGCTGATCTGGCCATGATCTTTCAGGAGCCGATGACCTCGCTGAATCCGGTCTTTCCGGTAGGCGAGCAGATTGCCGAATCCATTCGTTTGCATCAGGGCATGGATCACCGCGCCGCGCGCCAGGAAGCGTTGCGCATGCTGGAGCGGGTGCGTATTCCTGAAGCGCGTAATGTATTGGATCGCTATCCTCATCAACTTTCCGGCGGGATGCGTCAGCGGGTGATGATTGCGATGGCGCTGTCGTGTAAACCGTCGCTGCTGATTGCCGATGAGCCGACCACGGCGTTGGATGTCACTATTCAGGCCCAGATCCTGCAATTGATTCGCGTGTTGCAACGGGAAATGAACATGGCCGTTATTTTCATTACCCACGATATGGGCGTGGTCGCTGAAGTGGCTGACCGGGTGATGGTGATGTATCGCGGTGAAAACGTCGAGGCCGGCGGTGTCGAGCAGATTTTCAATACGCCGCGGCATCCGTATACACAAGCTTTACTGGCGGCGGTGCCGACGTTGGGTTCAATGCAAGGCCAGGTGTTCCCGGCAAAATTTCCATTGCTGAATGGCAAGACGCAACCGCCTGCGGACAGCGTGCCGCAGAATACCATTCCCGCCCATGCCGACCCTATTTTACAGGTGCGGGATCTGGTCACGCGCTTTCCGATCCGCACGGGCTTGTTGAACCGGGTAACCCGTCAGGTTCATGCGGTCGAAAAAGTGAGTTTTGATCTCTATCCGGGGGAAACGTTATCGCTGGTCGGCGAGTCGGGCAGCGGCAAATCCACCACCGGGCGGGCCTTGTTAAAACTGGTGGAAAGCCAGAGCGGAACGATTGTTTTTGACGGCCAACGGATTAACCAACTGAGCGGTTCGGCGTTGCAGCATTTGCGCAAGGATATTCAGTTTATTTTTCAGGATCCCTATGCTTCGCTGGATCCGCGTCTGACAGTCGGGTTTTCCATTATGGAACCGTTGCTGGTGCATGGAATAGGGAGCAGGCAGGAGGCGGAACAGCGCGTAGCCTGGCTGTTGGCGCGGGTAGGGCTGCAACCAGAACACGCGCGCCGCTATCCGCATGAGTTTTCCGGTGGGCAGCGTCAGCGCATCTGCATCGCCAGAGCATTGGCGCCGAATCCCAAAGTCGTTATCGCGGATGAGGCGGTTTCCGCGCTGGATGTCTCCATTCAGGCGCAAATCATCAATCTGATGCTGGATCTACAACGCGAATTCGGCATCGCATTTTTATTTATATCCCATGATATGGCGGTGGTGGAGCGGATTAGCCACCGGGTTGCGGTGATGTATATGGGGCAAATCGTGGAAATCGGGCCGCGTGGCGCGGTGTTCGAAAATCCCCATCATCCCTATACCCGTAAGCTGATGGCGGCGGTGCCGGTTGCTGATCCGTCGCGCCGCCAGCGTGAACAGGTTTTACTGGTTGATGAAATACCCAGCCCAATTCGGGCACTAGGCGATGAACCTACCATTGCGCCTCTGGTGCAGGTTGGTGAACGGCATTTTGTCGCGCATCACCCGATTGCCGGCGCTTACTGACAGGGACTCACAAGGAGAACGTAACATGATGAATGCGATTACTTTACAGCGTAACTGGTTAGTTGCCGCCGGTATCGCGACGGCAATGGCGGCGGCTCCGTCCTGGGCCGCCAAGGATGCGGTGATTGCGGTGGCATCCAACTTTACCAGCCTTGATCCTTACGATGCCAATGACTCGTTGTCGCAGACTGTCGCCAAATCGTTCTATCAGGGGCTGTTTGGTTTCGACAAGGATATGAGACTGGTCAATGTGCTGGCGGAGAGTTACGAAATCAGCCCGGATGGGCGGGTGTATACCGTCAAGCTGCATCCGGGCGTGAAGTTTCATGACGGAACGGATTTTAACGCCGAGGCGGTCAAGGTGAATCTGGATCGCGCCAGCAACCCGGAAAATCGTCTGAAACGCTATAACCTGTTCAAAATGATTGATAAGACCGAGGTGGTGGACGCTCAGACGGTGAAAATCACCCTGAAATCGCCATTCTCAGCATTTATCAATAATCTGGCGCATCCTGCGGCGGTAATGATTTCACCAGCCGCGCTAAAACAGTACGGCAAAGAGATCGGCTTCCATCCGGTGGGAACCGGGCCGTACCGTTTTGTGACCTGGAACCAGACTGATTACGTCAAAGCCGAGAAGTTTAACGGTTACTGGAAAGCCGGACTGCCGAAGCTCGATAGCATCACCTGGCGTCCGGTGGTGGATAACAATACGCGCGCGGCATTGCTGCAAACCGGCGAAGCGCACTTTGCCTATCCGATCCCGTTTGAGCAGGCTGGCGTGCTGGAAAAGAATGACCAGTTGGAACTGGTGGCATCGCCCTCGATTCTGCACCGTTACATCAGTATCAATGTGACACAGAAGCCGTTTGACGATCTGCGGGTGCGTCAGGCGCTCAACTACGCGATTAATAAAGACGCGCTGATTAAAGTGGCTTTCTCTGGCTATGCGACCCCGGCGGAAGGGCCGTTGCCGCCCAGTATTGATTATGCGGTGAAATATCAGCCGTGGCCTTATGATCCGGCCAAGGCCCGCGAACTGTTGAAAGAGGCGGGTTATCCCAATGGCTTCACCACCACGCTGTGGTCATCGCATAACCACAGTACGGCGCAGAAAGTGTTGCAGTTTACGCAACAACAACTGGCGCAGGTGGGCGTCAAAGTGCAGGTTACCGCGATGGATGCCGGTCAGCGGGCCGCGGAAGTAGAAGGCAAGGGCGTGAAGGAAACCGGCGTGCGACTGTTCTATACCGGTTGGTCGGCTTCCACCGGGGAAGCGGACTGGGCCTTGTCTCCCTTGTTCGCCACCGCCTCGTGGCCGCCTGCGTTGTTCAATACGGCATTTTACAGTAACCCGCAGGTTGACGCGGACTTAACCAACGCACTGCAAACCACCGATCGGACGGAGAAGCAAAAACTGTACAAAGACGCACAGGATAACGTCTGGGCCGATGCGCCGTGGATTTTCCTGGCGACGGAGCGTCTGGTTTCAGCCAACAGTAAGAAACTGACCGGCTTTTATGTGATGCCGGATACCGCATTCAGCTTTGACGAGGCGGATCTGAAAGAATAAACCGGGTATCGCCCGCGTAATCAGGGAGGCCTGCGGGCCTCCCTGCTGTTTGTCAATCGCCAGGGGAATAAGGGTGGAAACCCATTCATGCTGAATTACTTTATCAAACGACTATTGGGGCTCATCCCGACGCTGCTGATCGTCATGGTGCTGGTCTTTCTGTTCGTCCATTTGTTACCGGGCGATCCGGCGCGTCTGGTGGCCGGGCGGGAAGCGGATGCGACGGTGATCGAACTGGTGCGACAGGATTTGGGGCTGGATAAGCCGTTGCCGGAACAATTCTGGCATTTCTTTACGCGCAGTCTGCAAGGAGACTTTGGGCTGTCGATGGTATCCAAGCGTCCGGTTGTGGAAGAGATCGCGATGCGTTTTATGCCGACCTTCTGGCTCACCGTCAGCAGTATGGTCTGGGCGGTGATTTTTGGCATGGCGATTGGGGTGACGTCAGCCGTCTGGCGTAATGGCTGGCCGGACAGGATTGGCATGACGCTGGCGGTATCCGGGATTTCATTTCCCGCTTTCGCGCTGGGAATGCTGCTGATGCAGATATTCTCCGTTGAACTTGGCTGGTTGCCCACGGTCGGCGCGGATACCTGGCTGCACTATATCTTGCCTTCCATTACGTTAGGGGCGGCGGTGGCGGCGGTCATGGCCCGTTTCACCCGCGCGTCTTTCGTCGAAGTGATGCAGGAAGATTATATGCGCACGGCGCGGGCCAAGGGGGTGCGCGAGTCGCTGGTGGTAATAAAGCATGGCTTGCGTAATGCGTTGATCCCGGTCGTCACCATGATGGGCCTGCAATTCGGCTTTCTGCTGGGCGGCTCGATTGTGGTGGAGAAAGTGTTTAACTGGCCGGGGCTGGGACGATTATTGGTCGATTCGGTGGAAATGCGCGACTATCCGGTGATTCAGGCGGAAGTATTGCTGTTTTCACTGGAGTTTATTTTGATCAATTTGTTGGTCGATATGCTGTATGCCGCGATCAACCCATCGATTCGATATAAATGATTCGTTATAGATAAGGAAAGGGAATGAGAAACTGGCGACGTCAGGCGGTGTTATCCACGCTGCCGGTGCTCAAAGAGGATCAGGTTCGCACGCCGTGGCGTGAGTTCTGGCGGCGTTTTCGGCATCAGCATGTAGCGTTGGCGGCGGGCGTATTTGTGGTAGCGTTGATGCTTATTGCTGTGCTGGCGCCTTACCTGATCCCATATGATGCGGAAAACTACTTTGATTATGATCGCTTGAACCAGGGGCCGTCAGCGGCGCACTGGCTGGGTGTGGATTCGTTGGGGCGCGATATTTTCAGCCGCATTCTGTTAGGGGCGCGCATCTCGCTGGCCGCAGGGATTTTCTCCGTGCTGGTCGGTATGCTGATCGGTACATCATTGGGATTGTTGGCCGGTTATTACGAAGGCTGGTGGGATCGCATCATCATGCGCATCTGCGATGTCTTGTTCGCGTTTCCCGGCATCCTGCTGGCGATCGCGGTGGTGGCGATCATGGGCAGCGGGATGGCGAATGTGATTGTCGCCGTGGCGATTTTCAGTATTCCGGCATTTGCCCGGCTGGTCAGGGGCAATACACTGGTGCTGAAACAGCAGACTTACATTGAATCGGCCCGCAGTATTGGCGCATCCGACCGGACCATTGTTTTCCGGCATATCCTGCCCGGTACGATATCGTCGATTGTCGTGTACTTTTCCATGCGCATCGGCATGTCGATTATTACCGCGGCCAGTTTGTCATTTCTGGGACTTGGCGCGCAGCCGCCGACGCCGGAATGGGGAGCGATGCTCAATGAAGCCCGCTCCGATATGGTGATTGCGCCTCATGTGGCGATCTTCCCCAGTCTGGCGATTTTCCTGACGGTGCTGGCGTTTAATCTGTTAGGGGATGGGCTGCGTGATGCGCTGGATCCAAAGCTGAGGGGCTGACGACCAAAAGCGCGGCTTCCGCCGCGCTTTTGGTTACGTTTTACAATGTGGCTTGCTTAGAACGATGTGCGTTTGTAGTTACGGTACTGCGGTTGCCAGAAGTTGTGTGCGATGGCATCAGCCAGCGCGTCGCCCGACGTCACTACCGCGACGCCCTGCAACTGTGCGGCTTTACCCACTTCCAGCGCGATGCGTTTGGACACTTCCTGAATATCCGCGATGTCCGGCAATAATGCGCCATCACCGTTGTTGGCCATCGGGGAGCAGTCGGCCAAAGCACGGCTGGCGGCCATCAACATACCATCGGTAATGCGTTTCGCGCCGGAGGCCAGCACGCCTAATCCAATACCAGGGAAGATAAACGAGTTGTTGCACTGGGGGATCGGGTAAACTTTATCCTGATAGATTACCGGGCTAAACGGGCTGCCGGTGGCGACCAGCGCGGCACCGTCGGTCCAGCGGATAATGTCTTCCGGGCGGGCTTCCACACGGGACGTAGGGTTGGACAGCGGCATAACGATCGGACGAGCGCAGTATCTGTGCATTTCACGGATAATTTCTTCGGTGAACAGGCCCGGCTGACCAGATACCCCGATCAGGATGGTTGGTTTGGCGTTGCTGACCACTTCCAGCAGCGAGATAGCATCACTGGTGACGTCCCATTTCGCCAACCGTTCGCTTTGCTGCACCAGCTTGCTCTGGAAGTCGAGCAGATTCGGCAGCTTGTCGGTCAGCAGACCGAAACGGTCAACCATGAACACACGGGCGCGCGCTTCATCTTCGCTCAAACCTTCGGACTTCATCTGCGCAATGATCTGTTCGGCAATACCACAACCGGCGGAACCGGCGCCGAGGAAGACCACGGTCTGATCGCGCAACTGACTGCCCGCAGCACGGCTGGCGGCAATCAGGCTACCCAGCGCGACGGCGGCGGTCCCCTGAATGTCGTCGTTAAAGCTACAAATTTCATCACGATAGCGGTTCAGCAATGGCGTGGCGTTTTTCTGGGCGAAATCTTCAAACTGCAACAACACATTCGGCCAGCGGCGTTTGACGGCCTGAATAAACTCGTCAACGAACGCGTAATATTCGTCATCGGTAATACGAGGATGACGCCAGCCCATGTACAGCGGATCGTTCAGTCGTTGCGGGTTATTGGTGCCCACATCCAGAACAACCGGCAGGGTGTAAGCCGGACTGATGCCGCCGCAAGCGGTGTACAGTGAAAGCTTGCCGATTGGAATACCCATCCCGCCGATGCCCTGATCGCCCAGACCCAGAATACGTTCACCGTCGGTGACAACAATGACTTTTACATTCTGTTTAGTGGCGTTTTGCAGCATATCATCGATATGTGCGCGGTTCGGGTAGGAGATAAACAAGCCGCGAGCACGGCGATAGATATCGGAGAAGTGTTCACAGGCTTCACCCACGGTCGGCGTATAGATGATTGGCATCATCTCGCTCAGATGTGCGTCCAGCAAACGGTAGAACAGGGTTTCGTTGGTATCCTGGATATTGCGTAGATAGACATGCTTATCAATATCGTTCTTGAATTCCTGGTATTGACGCCAGGCTCGTTCGGCCTGTTCTTCAATTGTCTCAACCGCTTCTGGTAGTAAGCCGTGCAAGTTAAAATCAGCGCGTTCTTCTTCAGTGAAAGCACTGCCTTTATTCAGCAACGGAAATTCAAGCAATATTGGACCAGCATAAGGGATGTAGAGAGGACGTTTACTTTCGTATTCTAATTCCATGACTTTTTTACTCTTTGGGTAACAGAAACGAATTCGGGTGATATAAATAGAATGCTCAGTAGATCTTAAATTACCCAGAAAATATGTACAGGAATTGTTAATTAAAATAGTTACAGATGGCTTGCACCGGGTAATTAAAATAAGATGAATCGATTCAACTAATAAACCATTCCTTATTATTGATCAATAAAACTGAGGATAATATCGTTGCAGCCGAGTTCGCTCAGCATGGATTGCGTGATTGGCATCTGGCTGATGGCGACATTTCTACGCTCAACAAGGGCGGCGCGACGAATATCGGTATGCGCTTCGCCGGCAAGATTCATCAGGTTCAGGGCGGCTTGCAGCGGGGGCAGGCTGGGGTTGAAGGCGGCGTTTTCCGCATAACGGCCAGTGTAGCGATGACCGCTTACTGTTTCCAGCGCGATACCGCTAATGGCCTGGCTATAAGGCGCATGACTGCGGTTGGCCGCATTTAGGGCGAGCAACGTTAACGTATCCGCATTTTCCAGTCGATAGCCGTGATCCACCTCGTCCAGCAATAGTGTCCTGATGTGTAAATCGCTGGGGCCAAAGGCGTCGGGTAAATAGTGGCTGAGCAAGGCGGGCTGACGTCCCGGCAGTTGGATACGCAGTGTTGTGGCGCTGTTCAGTTCATTCATAAATTGCCGGCAGTGACCGCACGGCGTGTAGTTTACTGTAACGGAACTTAACCCTGTTTCATTGCGCAGCCAGGCATGGGCGATGGCGCTCTGTTCGGCGTGTACGGTTTGTTGGAGTTGAACGCGAGTAAACTCCATGTTGGCCCCGAAATAAAGGTTGCCGCTTAATCCCTGGGCGATGGCGCCGACCTGAAAATGTGAAATGTCGGCTTGCGCGCAAGCCGCCGCCAACGGTAATAAAGCAAACGCCAGCGTATCGCGATCCATCTCAGCGGCCAGACATAACCGTTCAACCTCATCGGCGGTCAATAGGGCGGAAAAATCAGATCGGTTCAGGATTGGCGCAAGCGCGGACTGCAAATTGGCGGGTAACTGCTGAAATGCGCTATCAAATCGTGGATGCATATTGGCTGACTCTTTTTACTGGTCAATAAATCGGTATTAAACCGCAAAATAGCAATAAAATGTGATAAATATCTCTTCGCATATGTAATATATGAATAATAAATATTAATTGTGAGAACTATATCAAATTTTTTCGGTGATATTAATCAGTCTTCACTATGGATGAGATCCGCTTTCCCGAATCTCATCACCGGCGGTCACTGGCTAAAAAAAACTTAGCAGGACAGGGAAGATAAAAGGCGCGATCAACGAGGTGATAATCCCGCAAATAACCAGTGCTAATGAACTGAATGCTCCCTCCTGAAAATCCACTTCCGCACAGCGCGCCGTACCCAGGGCATGAGAAGCGGTTCCCATCGACAAGCCGCGTGCCGCTTTGGTTTTGATACCAATGCGATTGAACAGGCTGTGTCCCAACACCGCGCCCAGAATACCGACAAAAATCACGCAGACGGCGCTGATCGCGGGAATACCGCCGATGGAACTGGCGACGGCCATGGCAATGGGCGTCGTAACGGATTTAGGCAACACCGACGCGGCAATCTCCGGCGTGGCGCCCATCCACAACGCGACCAGCGTACCGGATACAATGGCGGTCACGCTGCCGATAAAACAAACGCTAATGATGGATTTCCAGCGGGCGCGAATCTGGTGAAGCTGTTCATATAGAGGAAACGCCAGCGCGACTACCGCGGGTTGTAGCAGATCGTTAAGTATTTCACTGCCCTTGAAATAGTGATCGTAAGGAATATTCAGTAACAGCAGCAGCGGAATGATAATCACCATTGAAATCAGCAACGGATTCAGCAACGGCTTCTGGGTCCAAATCGCCAGTTTTCGCGCGGCAAAAAAAACGAACAGAGTCAGTGGCAGTGACCACCACAGATAGGCCAACATTATTCTTTATCCTTACCTTGCAACAGATTGTCCACAATGATTTTTTCGCGTTGCATGATCTGCGTGCTGAAACCGACGATGACCATCACGATAAACGTGCTGACAACACAGGAAACGACAATCGGGCCGAATTGTTGGCTAAGCAGGTCATAATAATTCATTACCCCTACGCCAATCGGTACAAACAGCAGCGCCATATAGCGGATGAACAGATGGCAACCGGGTTTCACCCATTGGGCGGGCAAGATTTGCGAGGCAAGAAGTGAGAACAGAATCAGCATACCAATGATGCTGCCGGGGATGGTTAGCGGTAATAACGCGGATATCGCATTGCCTGCCATCAAGCAAAGATAAATCAATGCGAAAGCGCGTAAATACTGCCAGCACAGTGTGATCGTATTACGCATGGGAAATTCCTGATTAACGGAAGGGATTATCATAGCGCTAATATAATTAGCGTGCCACAGATCACGAATGTTAGGGCGGTAAAGTGGAAGCGATGTTTATTTAGCTGTGGCTGTGCGGATGGTTCAACCCCGCGTTACCGGCATCATTCGCGGGGTTAAGCCCAGAGAGAGACCGGTTATTTCACGTCAACGCGCCATTTGCTGATGTTGATTTGTCCGTCGCCGCCAAAGATCTCGGTGCCGAACTCAACGCTACTGATATATTTTTCATTGCTCATCCAGCTTTTCCTGCTGACCAGATAGTTGGTGAAGTGGCGAATATTGAGTGACGCACTATCGGTATTCGCGGTGCGAACAAAAGAGAATACGTTCCAGCCCTTGCCGTTGCCGGCGTTCACCCATCCTTTGAATACCTGCCAACGGCTGCCGCCCAGGTTGACGGTTTCGACATAGTTGCCAGCCGGCGCTGCATTGGTGTTATTCAGCCAGATCATCAACTCATCGGTCGGCGTGGAATCCCAATTGGCGTTGTCCGTGGTATGGAACCAGATGTCATAGGCGGCATTGTAAGTGCCAGTGGCTTTAATTGAGTAGGCGACGTTGGTGGTAATGCGCTTATTGCTGGATAGTTTTATCGGCAGGCCGCTGTTAGCGGTATAGCCTGCGGTCCAGTGCCAGCCGCTGACCAGCGAAGGATAAGCTTTGACATCGGAGGTATTGCTCGGCCAATGCCAGTTCCAACCCATGCTGGAAGGATTGTTGTAGAAAATGGTTTGTCGCCAGCCGGTTACTTTGTCTTTACCCCAAACATTATTGAAAACGTAATATTTGTTATTATCAAAATAGAGTGTGGCTGCGTCTTTTGATGAACTGGCGGCGGAAGCCGTCAACGGAGTAAATAATGATGTGGCGATAAGCATCGGAAGTAATACGCGAAAAAAGAATAATACCGGCCTATTGATAGTAAGCATAAAAATCTCCTTTTTAAATATTATGCTCTGGGTGAATCGTGAGGGATTTCCCACGGAGTTGATCTCTGTCCATAGTATTTTTTCAATATAATAATTTATTTGTATTATTAGGCGCGGGTGTTTGCTATATTTAAATAATTACTTATTTAAATAATGTTGATAAGTTATTTTAACCGATTGTTTTTTGATTGTTTTATAATAAAAATAATTATCATCACGTTAATAATAAGCTTTAATTATGAAAATATAAATTGAAACATACAATTATCTATACAATAAATTCTGGTATCACTATTTCAAGGCGATACCCGCGATAAAAGTTCGCATTGAACAGGATTTATTGAAATAAACGTTCGTCATCCAAGGCGGCGCCAATGGCATCCGTTAATTTGCGCAAATCATTAGGCTGGATAATAAATGGCGGCATCAGATAAATCAGTTTGCCGAAAGGACGCAGCCACACGCCACGTTCGACAAAAAAGCGTTGCAGTCGCGCCATATTCACCGGGCGGCGAGTTTCCACAACACCGATTGCGCCTAATACCCGCACATCGGCGACCTGTGCGGATGCGGCGAACGGGGACAGTGCCTGTCGTAATTGTTGCTCAACCGCCGTTACCTGCTGCTGCCAGCGATTTTCCGCCAGCAACGACAGGCTGGCGTTGGCGGCGGCACAGGCCAGCGGGTTGCCCATAAAGGTCGGGCCGTGCATGAAACAACCTGCCGCGCCGTTACTGATGGTTTCGGCTACCGGGCGGGTGGTCAATGTGGCGGATAATGTCATGTAACCGCCGGTCAACGCTTTCCCCAGACACAGAATATCCGGGGTGATCGCCGCGTGTTCGCAGGCAAACAGCTTACCGGTTCGACCAAACCCGGTGGCAATTTCATCCGCTATCAGCAACACGCCGTACTGGTCGCACAGTTCACGCACCTGTCGCAGATAGGCTGGATGATAAAAACGCATGCCGCCCGCCCCCTGAACGATCGGCTCCAGAATCACGGCGGCGATCGCATGCGACTGTTCGGCCAGCAGGGTTTGCAACGGCGCAATGTCCGCATCCTGCCAGTCGGCATCAAAACCGCACTGCGGCGCAGCCACAAACAAATGCTGAGGGAGATATCCCTGATACAGGCTATGCATGGCGTTGTGCGGATCGCAAACCGACATTGCGCCAAAGGTATCGCCATGATAGCCGTGGCGCAGGGTGAGAAAACGCTGCCGCATCACGCCGCGCGCCTGCCAGTATTGCAGCGCCATCTTCATCGCCACTTCAACGGCAACGGAACCTGAGTCAGCCAGAAACACGCACTCCAGTCCGACCGGGGTGATGTCAACCAACTGACGGCACAGCGCAATGGCCGCCGGATGGGTTATCCCGCCGAACATGACGTGCGACATGCAAGCCAGTTGCCGCTCAACCGCCTGATTAATGACCGGATGGTTATAGCCGTGGATCGCCGCCCACCAGGAGGACATGCCATCGATCAGTTTACGTCCGTCATCCAATTGCAGTTCGACGCCATTGGCCGACACCACCGGATAACAGGGCAGAGGCTGCGTCATTGACGTATAAGGATGCCAGATATGGCGCTGATCAAAAGCTAAGTCTTCCGGGGTCATGATGTTCTGATGTCAACCAAATTTAGTTCTATTTGGTTGACAGTATATCGGGTTAATTTAAACTGACGAAACGTTTTTATTTTGGAGAAGCTGAAATGGCTGACCGAATTTACTGGACGCTTGAGCAAGCACAAAAGCTATTCAATAAACCGTTTCTGGAACTGATGTTTGAAGCCCAGCAAGTGCACCGCCAGCACTTCGATCCCCGTCAGGTGCAGGTTAGTACGCTGTTATCGATAAAAACCGGCGCCTGTCCTGAAGATTGTAAATATTGTCCGCAAAGTTCCCGTTATCGCACCGGGATTGAAACGGAACGGCTGATGCAGGTGGAGCAGGTGCTGGAATCGGCGCGCCAGGCAAAAGCGGCGGGTTCGACCCGTTTCTGTATGGGCGCGGCCTGGAAAAATCCCCATGAGCGCGACATGCCTTATCTGGAGCGGATGGTGCAGGGCGTCAAAGCGCTGGGTATGGAAACCTGCATGACGCTTGGCACGTTGAACGACGATCAGGCGCAGCGTCTGGCTGGCGCGGGACTGGATTTTTATAACCACAACCTGGATACCTCGCCGGAATTCTACGGCAATATCATCACCACGCGCAGCTATCAGGAACGGCTGGATACGCTGGATAAGGTACGTGACGCCGGGATCAAGGTGTGTTCCGGCGGGATTGTCGGGCTGGGTGAGACGGTGCGCGATCGGGCGGGGTTGCTGGTGCAACTCGCCAACCTGCCGACGCCGCCGGAAAGCGTGCCGATTAATATGCTGGTAAAGGTAAAAGGTACGCCGCTGGCCGATAACGACGATGTCGATCCGTTTGATTTTATCCGCACCATCGCTGTCGCGCGCATCATGATGCCGTCTTCTTATGTGCGGCTATCCGCCGGACGCGAGCAGATGAATGAACAAACGCAGGCCATGTGCTTTATGGCGGGCGCCAACTCCATTTTCTATGGTTGCAAGTTGTTGACCACGCCGAACCCAAAAGAAGACAAGGATCTGGCGTTGTTCCGTAAGCTGGGGCTGAATCCGCAGCAGACCGACGTCGAGTACGGCGACAACCAACAGCGGCAGCGGCTGACGCAGCAACTGACTCATGGCGACAGCGAGCAATTCTATAATGCCGCGGTTTAAAAACGGGCCGCGCCCACTAACGTGGAGCGATGAAAGATGAGTTGGCAAACGCGTATTGAACAGGCGCTGGCGCAACGGCGGCAGGATGATGCGTATCGACAGCGCCAGATTAATCAGGGCGGCAGCGGGCGTTGGCTGATGCAGGGCGAGCGCCGCTATCTTAATTTTTCCAGTAATGACTATCTGGGGTTAAGCCATCACCCTGAGATTATCCGCGCCTGGCAGCAAGGCGCGGCGCAATACGGCGTGGGCAGCGGCGGTTCCGGTCATGTGACGGGTTATACCGATGCGCATGCCGCACTGGAAACGCAGTTGGCCGACTGGTTGGGTTATCCGCGCGCGCTGTTGTTTATTTCCGGCTACGCGGCTAATCAGGCGGTGGTGGCGGCGCTGACTCAGGCCGGCGATCGTATTCTGGCGGATAAGCTAAGTCATGCGTCTTTGTTGGAAGCGGCGGCGCATTCACCAGCGATGCTACGGCGTTTTCAGCACAATCAGGCGGCTAGCCTGCAACACTTGCTGGCGAAACCCGTGGAAGGCCAAACGCTGGTGGTGACCGAAGGCGTCTTTAGTATGGACGGTGATACGGCGCCGTTAGCGCAATTGCATGCGCAAGCGAAAGCGCACGGCGCATGGCTGATGGTGGATGATGCCCACGGCATAGGCGTGTTGGGAGAAGAAGGCCGTGGAAGTTGCTGGCAGCAGGGGGTTAAACCAGAGTTGCTGATTGTGACGTTCGGCAAGGCTTTCGGCGTCAGCGGCGCCGCCGTGTTGTGCGATGAACCGCTGGCGGAATACCTCTTACAATTCGCCCGTCATCTGATTTACAGCACGTCCATGCCCGCGCCGCAAGCATGCGCCTTGAGCGCCGCAATACACTGTATCCGCAACGAACCGGCGCGACGGGCGGCATTGCAACGTAATATCACCCGCTTCCGCGCCGGTTTTTCAGGCTCGTCGTACGCATTGATGGATTCGTGGAGCGCCATCCAGCCGTTGGTGGTGGGAGAGAATGGGCGCGCGCTGGCGTTAATGGCGGCGTTGCGTGAACAAGGGTTGTGGGTGAGTGCGATACGCCCGCCCACCGTGCCATCCGGCAGCGCGCGTTTACGTATTACGTTAACGGCGGCGCATCAGCCGGAGGATATCGAACGACTGCTGACGGTATTGCATCATGTTCACTGACATCGACCATAAACACGCGATTGCGCAGGCATTTGGCCGGGCGGCGGCCAGTTACGATCGCTTTGCCGAATTGCAGCGCGCCAGCGGGGAGCGTCTGCTCGACCTGATGCCGCCGCATGACGGGATACAGGTTCTGGATGCGGGTTGCGGCACCGGCTATTTCAGCCATCATTGGCAACGGCAGGGGAAGCGCGTTACCGCATTGGATCTTTCGCCGGTCATGTTAGCCTATGCCCGCGAGCAGCGAGCGGCGGAATGTTACGTGCAGGGGGATATTGAACACTTGCCGCTGGGCGCGGGCTGCATGGATATCAGCTATAGCAATCTGGCGGTGCAATGGTGTGATCATTTACCCGGTGCGCTGGCGGAGTTGCATCGTGTCACGCGTAGAAAGGGGATCATTGCGTTTTCGACGCTGGCGGCGGGGTCGCTGCATGAGCTTTCCCAGGCCTGGGCGCAATGGGACAGCACACGGCGGGTGAATCATTTTCTCCCGGCGGAGGCGATTGCGGCGGCCTGTCAGCCTTATCGCCATCAACTCCATCAGGAGCGTATCACCTGTTATTTCCCCGATGTACTGAGCGTAATGAAATCGCTGAAGGGGATCGGGGCGACCTGGTTGCATCATGGGCGCGCGCCGGGATTACTCAGCCGTTCCCGTCTCAACGGACTCTCGTCGGTCTATCCGCGTCGGCCAGAAGGCTATCCGCTCAGCTACCAATTGATTTACGGGGTGATTTATCGTGATTAAACGCTGGTTCGTCACCGGTACGGACACGGAAGTCGGTAAGACCATCGCCAGTTGCGCCTTGTTGCAGGCCGCGAATCAGGCCGGGTATCGAACCGCGGGCTATAAGCCGGTTGCTTCCGGTTGCGACATCACCCCTGCGGGCGTACGCAACAGCGACGCCTTGGCGCTTCAGGCCAACAGCAGCGTGCCGCTCGACTATCAGGCGGTAAACCCGATGGCGTTTGTCGAACCGACATCGCCGCATATTATCAGCGCCGAGGAACGACGCCCGATTCAACTGACTGCGCTGTCCGCCGGTTTGCGCAAGCTGGAAACGCAGGCCGATTGGTTGCTGGTGGAAGGGGCTGGCGGCTGGTTTACGCCGCTGTCGCAACAGGCAACCTTTGCCGACTGGGTCAGTCAGGAGCAATTGCCGATCATTCTGGTGGTGGGGATCAAGCTGGGTTGCATTAATCATGCGTTATTGACCGCCAGCGTGATTGCGCAATCGGGATTGAGATTGCGTGGTTGGATCGCCAACGACATCAGGCCGCCAGGCAAGCGGCATCAGGAATACTTGAGTAGTTTACAGCAACGTCTGTCAGCCCCGTTGCTGGGTGAAATTCCGCATTTGGCGGCGCCACTGCAACAGGATTTAGGGCGATATCTTGATCTGTCGCGATTGGATTCACCGCCCGCATAGCGGAGAACGTTTTTAGCATTTTTCAATCTATACTGATGAGATAAATCGCACAAAGAAGGTGATAAAAATCCATATCAGTCACGATCCAGGATGAAAGCGGTATTTCAGCAACTCAGAGCGGATGCGGGGTTGTGGGAGTTATCCACCATTTCTGTGGATAACTGTGTGTATTAGAGATAGAAAAATCGCGCCAGACGAGAGCGGGCGCGGGTTGTCGCCAGGTTGACGCTATTCTCCGCTTTTTAATTAATCCATTAAAAATCACAATGTTAATTAAAAGCAAGTCTCTTGACGCAGGTTGGGGCATGGTTGCATAAATTAACAGTAAGGGTAATCCTTTTACGTTACAGAAATTGTGAAACTGGGGATAAATAATACTGATAATGGCTGGCGGTTGGCGCATGAATGTGCTAGCCAATTAATTCGTTTCATCATCGTCCAGCAGGGCAACAATTTTCTTGATGCTGTTTTTATATCCAGTATTATACCGGTAGTAAAGTCTGCGTTTGATTCCCATAATTGATACAGTGAAAAGTCGCTGGGTGAAAAGGCTCAGACCGTCCCTTCGCTTGCCATTTGACAGCCCATTCATGAGTAGCGTGTTTAACTATGAGTAAAGTCTTTAAACTGAAATCCGAATTTAAACCGGCAGGCGATCAACCTGAGGCCATTCGTCGTTTGGAAGAGGGGCTGGAGGATGGGTTGGCGCATCAGACGCTGCTGGGCGTAACCGGCTCCGGCAAAACGTTCACCATCGCCAACGTGATCGCGGATTTGAACCGTCCCACCATGATCCTGGCGCCGAACAAGACGCTGGCCGCGCAGTTGTATGGCGAAATGAAAGCGTTTTTCCCCGATAACGCGGTGGAATACTTCGTCTCTTACTACGACTATTACCAGCCGGAAGCATATGTGCCAAGCTCTGATACCTTTATCGAGAAAGACGCATCGGTGAATGAACACATTGAGCAAATGCGTCTTTCGGCGACCAAAGCGTTATTGGAACGCCGCGACGTGGTGGTGGTGGCTTCAGTGTCGGCGATTTATGGTCTGGGCGATCCCGATCTCTATCTGAAAATGATGCTGCATCTGACGCAAGGGATGCTGATTGACCAACGCGCGATTTTACGGCGGCTGGCGGAATTGCAGTATACCCGCAACGATCAGGCGTTTCAGCGCGGCACTTTCCGCGTGCGGGGCGAAGTGATCGACATTTTTCCTGCCGAATCGGATGACATGGCGCTGCGCGTCGAACTGTTCGATGAAGAAGTCGAACGGCTATCGCTATTTGATCCGCTGACCGGGCAAGTGATGCAGACCGTGCCGCGTTATACTATTTATCCTAAAACGCACTACGTGACGCCGCGCGAGCGGATTTTACAGGCGATGGAAGATATCAAGATTGAACTGGCGGAACGCCGCAAGGTGCTGCTGGCGAACGATAAGCTGGTGGAAGAGCAGCGTCTCAGCCAGCGCACGCAGTTCGATCTGGAAATGATGAACGAACTGGGTTATTGCTCTGGTATTGAAAACTACTCGCGCTTTCTGTCCGGGCGCGGTCCCGGCGAGGCGCCGCCGACGCTGTTTGACTACCTGCCGGCCGATGGATTGCTGGTGGTGGATGAATCCCACGTGACGATCCCGCAGATTGGCGGGATGTACCGTGGCGACCGGGCGCGTAAGGAGACGTTGGTGGAGTATGGTTTCCGCCTGCCTTCCGCACTGGATAACCGTCCGATGAAATTCGAGGAGTTTGAGGCGCTGGCTCCGCAGACGATTTACGTTTCCGCCACGCCCGGCAACTACGAGTTGGAAAAATCCGGCGGCGAAGTGATCGATCAGGTGGTGCGGCCTACCGGCCTGTTGGACCCGCTGCTTGAGGTGCGTCCGGTCGCCACCCAGGTGGATGACCTGTTGTCCGAAATACGTTTGCGCGTCGCGGTGAAGGAGCGCGTGCTGGTGACGACGCTGACCAAGCGCATGGCGGAAGATTTAACGGAATATCTGGAAGAGCACGGCGAGCGCGTGCGTTACCTGCATTCGGATATCGATACTGTCGAACGTGTGGAGATCATCCGTGATTTGCGGCTGGGGGAATTTGATGTGCTGGTGGGGATCAACCTGCTGAGGGAAGGGCTGGACATGCCGGAAGTCTCGTTGGTGGCGATTCTGGATGCCGACAAAGAAGGCTTCCTGCGTTCGGAACGTTCTCTGATCCAGACGATTGGCCGTGCGGCGCGCAACCTGAACGGCAAAGCGATTCTCTACGGCGATAAAATTACGCCGTCAATGGCGCGCGCCATCAGCGAAACTGAACGTCGCCGTGAAAAACAACAGGCTTACAACCTGGAGCACGGCATTGTGCCGCAAGGGTTAAACAAAAAAATCGGGGATATTCTGCAAATCGGTCAGCCGACTTATGGCAAAGGCAGAGGACGCGGTAAGAAAGCCGCTGAGCCGTCCGCCAGCTATGCCTTGCTGACGCCGAAAGCGCTGGAGCAAAAAATTCGCGAGCTTGAAAGCAGAATGATGACGCACGCGCAGAATCTGGAATTTGAAGAAGCCGCCCAACTGCGTGACGAAGTGCAGGCATTGCGTGCTCAATTTATCGCCGCTTCCTGATAACCGGCGTGAGCGGAAATATTTTGAGAGGTAATTTATGGATAGTCAAATCCCTGGTGTACATGTGCTATTTATCGCAGGCTTTGGCCCCATCGTAAAATCGATTCCGGCTGGTTATTCGTTTTATGTCGAAACACTTGCTCTGCCCTTGAAGCCGTTGGAGGGTAACCCTGATTATCTGGTGACGGATGCGCTGGACGGCGTAAAACATTTTGCCCTCTGGCCGCTCGAACAAGCCAGCGAATCCTGTTTTGGTCGGGAGCAGTGGCCGACCGAGCTGCCTGTGCCGCAAAGTTGGCTGGAGTTTGAAGTGAGTGATATGGCGCAGGCGACGCAGGCTATCAAAGATAAAGGATATCCGCTGTTGGTGGAGGATCGTCTGGAGCCTTGGGGCCAAGAGGTGACGCGCTTTCTCAGCCCGGAAGGGATACTGGTGGGGGTAACATATACGCCCTGGCTGCGGGATTAATCATCCCAGCTTTTGCAACACGTTCTCTATCGCCTGACGCAGTAATTGACGGTCGTGATGATGCGGCACATCAGCCGCAGCCAGCGCTTGTTGTACTACTAAGCGATTATCTATCTGGCTAACGTCCGTGTTCGGGCTGACGATAACGGCGTCGATCGCCTGGCGGTCAATCTTTTCTTCCATCAGATCCAATTTTTCCCGCAGCGATAATCTGGCGGCGGCCTGACTCTGTTCTCTGCCTAAATTGTCGATATAGACCATCGGCGCCTGCGTGCGGCGCAACGCTCGCGCCAGATCGGGCAGCAGCAACAGTGGCATCAGGCTGGTTAGAAAACTGCCGGGGCCGATCAGAATCAGGTCAGCTTGCGCTATCGCGCTCAGGGCTTCCTGTGTCGCCGGTACGGGCGGGAATAGCGTCAGTGCCTGCGGCAAGGTCAATAACAGATCGATGGCGACCTCGCCATAAACCGGGTTTCCCTGTTCATCCGTGCCTTGCAAATCTACCGGCTGTTCGGACATCGGGATCAGAAAGGCATCCACTTTCAACAGATTTCGCACCAGATTGATCGCTTCGAGCGGACGAACGCTCAGATCATCGAGCGCTTTCAGTATCAGATTGCCCAGATTATGACCAGCCAGTTCGCCGCTGCCGTTAAACCGGTACTCAAACATGGCTGAGGCGATACTGGGGGTGGTAATCAACTGATTCAGACAGTTGCGGGTATCGCCCCAGGCGATACCGCCTTCCGAGCGACGGAGCCGACCGGTCGAACCGCCGTTGTCAGTGGTCGTCACAATACCTGTCAGCCGTGATCCCAGAGAAGAGAGGGAAGACAGGACACGGCCTAATCCATGTCCGCCGCCAAGGGCGACAACCCGGTCAAGGTCGGCCAACGGGCGATTGCGCATAGTAATCCTTAAGTGCTGAAAGCCTGAACAGAGATGATAACGGAAATGAAATGCTCGTTGCTGCCGTAAGGTAGCCGATTTTTACTTAAAAGGCGAAAAATCCTGCTTCTGATATGATTTTAGACAATTTATGCTGTCGCTTTTACCGTATGCTATTCAGCATAAATTATTGAAAAATCGTTATATATTTATTTATATACCGGTTTTTTAAGTGACTGCCCGCCATAATCGGCGGTAAACTAATCAAGAAAATCACGGTCTCTGTGGCGCATGTGCCGGGCTTATTTGCCGATGTGTCCTCAGGAATCAAACTCCTAGCCTTGGCGCCTAAGTGATGCGTTGCCGACGCATGATACGGCGCTCTGGCCGTGACCGAGTGGTCGCCAGGGTGCGTGGTGGAAACGCCTGCATCTCCCGTATTTGGAAAGGTGTTTATGGTGAGTCAACTGACCGATGCGTTTGCGCGCAAGTTTTACTATTTGCGCCTGTCGATAACCGATGTCTGCAACTTTCGTTGCCGCTATTGTTTGCCGGATGGCTATCAGCCGAAGGGCAACCACCCCCATCATTTCTTATCACTCGATGAAATTCGTCGCGTCAGCCGCGCGTTTGCGGAACTGGGCACCGAAAAAGTCCGTCTTACCGGCGGAGAACCTTCCCTGCGGCGCGATTTTGTCGAGATCATTGCCGCGATCCGCGAGAACCCGGCTATCCGAACTCTGGCGGTGACCACCAATGGTTACCGTCTGGCGCGTGATATCGCGCGATGGCGCGAAGCCGGTCTGACCGCACTGAATGTCAGCGTCGATAGTCTGGATGCGCGCCAGTTTCACGCCATTACCGGACAGGATAAATTTCGGCAGGTTATGGACGGCATCGACGCCGCGTTTGCCTGCGGTTTCACCCGCGTGAAAGTGAATACCGTACTGATGCGCGATGTCAACGACACCAGTTTGCAAACCTTCTTTGCCTGGATCAAACATCGCCCGATTCAACTGCGTTTCATCGAACTGATGGAAACCGGCGAGGGTGGCGCATTGTTCAAAAAACACCATATTTCCGGCGATGTGATCCGCCAGCGCCTGTTGCGGCAAGGCTGGGAGCAGCAGGCGCGCGGACGCAGCGACGGTCCGGCGCAGGTATTCCGCCATGCCGACTATCAAGGTGAAATCGGGTTGATCATGCCTTATGAGAAAGATTTTTGCCTGAGTTGTAATCGCCTGCGGGTGTCGGCCATCGGCAACCTGCATCTTTGTTTGTTTGGCGACCAGGGGATCCCGCTGCGTGACCTGATGGCGGACGATGAGCAACGGGAAGCATTGAAAATGCGCATTTCCGGCGGCTTGACCGCCAAGAAACAAACCCACTTTCTGCATCAGGGCAACAGTGGCATCACGCAGAATCTGTCGTTTATTGGTGGCTAAGCGCCCCCGCAACGTCTATTCGTCAGGAGTCTGGTATGAGTAAAGTCAGCAGCGAATTTATTCCTCTCAATATTGCGGTGCTCACCGTGTCTGATCGCCGCACGCAAGCCGATGACACGTCGGGCGATTACCTGCGTGAAGCCGCGCAGTCCGCCGGACACCGTATTATCGCCAGCGCTATCGTCAAAGAGAATCGGTATCAGATCAGAGCGCAGGTTTCGGCCTGGATCGCCAGTGACGATGTGCAGGTCATTCTGATTAACGGCGGCACCGGATTCACCCCCAGCGATCAGGTGCCGGAGGCGGTCGGCGTATTATTCGACCGCGAAATCGCCGGCTTTGGCGAACTATTCCGCATGGTGTCGTATGAAGATATCGGCACCGCCACATTGCAATCCAGAGCGACGGCGGGGCTGGCTAATCAGACAGTGATTTTCGCCATGCCGGGTTCAACCCGCGCTTGTCATGCTGCCTGGGAGCGTATCATTCAGGATCAATTGGATGCGCGGCAAAAGCCCTGCAACTTTTATCCTCATCTGAAAAAGTTAGTTTAACGATGTCACAACCCAAAATGTCACAACCACAATTAACTCATATTAACGCCGCTGGCGAAGCATCAATGGTGGATGTGTCCGCTAAAGCGGAAACGGTGCGTGAAGCCAGGGCGGAAGCCTTTGTTGAAATGGCACCGCAGACGCTGGCGATGATAATGAATGGCCGTCACCATAAAGGCGATGTCTTCGCCACCGCTCGGATTGCCGGTATTCAGGCGGCGAAGCGCACCTGGGAACTGATCCCGCTTTGTCATCCGCTGCTGCTGAGTAAGGTGGCGGTCGAACTGGAGGCGCAACCTGAGCTTAGCCGGGTGCGTATCGAGTCCCTATGCCGCCTGAGTGGTAAAACCGGCGTGGAGATGGAAGCGCTGACGGCGGCATCGGTGGCGGCGCTGACGATTTATGACATGTGCAAAGCCGTACAAAAAGACATGGTGATCGGCCCGGTGCGTCTGCTGGCGAAAAGCGGCGGCAAATCCGGGGATTTTCAGGCGGAGGCGTGATGATTAATGTCCTGTTTTTCGCCCAGGTACGGGAATTGACCGAGACGGAGAAGCTCGTCTTGCCCGCCGGGTACGCGACGGTTGAGGCATTACGGCAGGCGCTGTGTCTGCGTGGTCCCCGCTGGGCGCTGGCGTTGGAGTCCGGCAAGTTGCTGGCGGCGGTCAATCAATCGCTGGTGGACATGCGCCATCCGCTACAGGATGGCGATGAAGTCGCCTTTTTTCCGCCGGTGACGGGAGGATGACGATGATGGAAACCCGCATTCGCGTCGGCGAAGCCTGCTTTAACGTTGGTGATGAATATCAGTGGCTGGCGCAATGCGAAGAAGACGGCGCGGTCGTCACCTTCACCGGTAAAGTGCGCAACCACAATCTGGCTGCCGATGTCAGCGCGTTGACGCTGGAACACTATCCCGGCATGACGGAAAAAGCGCTGGCGGAGATTGTCGCGCAGGCGCGTGGACGTTGGGCGCTGCCGCGTGTGAGCGTCATCCACCGCATCGGCGCGCTCTATCCTGGCGAGGAGATCGTATTTGTCGGCGTCAGCGCCGCCCATCGCCGCGATGCCTTTGACGCGGCGCAATACATTATGGATTATTTGAAAACCCGTGCGCCGTTCTGGAAAAGGGAAGCGACGTCACAGGGAGAACGCTGGATCGACGCGCGCGATAGCGACAAACGGGCGGCGGCGCGCTGGTCCGGCGGCGGCTGAACCGACATTTATGTGTTAGGATGAACACAGGCGGGACGAGATGTCCCTTATGTATAAACATAATGCAAAGGTAAAATCATGGACAGGTATCCACGCTCAAATGGTTCGATTGTCGAACGCGCTCAATCCGGCCTTCAGGCTTATATGGCGCAAGTCTATGGCTGGATGACTTGCGGGTTGCTGCTGACGGCGTTCGTTTCCTGGTATGCCGCCAACACGCCGGCGGTGCTGAATTTTGTTTTCTCCAGCCAGATTACCTTTTTTGGCCTGATTATCGCGCAACTGGGTCTGGTGTTTGTGATTTCCGGCATGGTGCAGCGTCTGAGCGGCGGCGTGGCGACCACACTCTTTATGCTGTACTCCGCGCTGACCGGACTGACGATTTCCAGCATTTTCATCATGTATTCCGGTGAGTCCATCGCCAGTACCTTTGTCATCACCGCCGGGATGTTTGGCGCCATGAGTCTGTATGGTTACACGACCAAACGCGACCTGAGTGGTTTGGGCAGCATGTTGTTTATGGCGTTGATTGGGATTGTGCTGGCCTCGCTGGTGAATCTGTGGCTGAAAAGCGAAGCGCTGATGTGGGTGGTGACGTATATCGGCGTGGTGGTGTTTGTGGGATTGACCGCCTATGACACGCAGAAACTGAAACGTATCGGTGAAGAGTTATCCGTGGACGATAAGGATAATTTCCGTAAATATTCCATCGTCGGCGCCCTGACGCTGTATCTGGATTTCATCAACCTGTTCCTGATGCTGCTGCGTATCTTCGGCAACCGTCGCTAAACCGTCTATGAGATGAGTGAGACATGGTAATCCCCCGGCTAAATAGCGTGAATGCTGAACGTGAGCTTAGCTCAGCCAGAGATCGATGCCCAAATAAGGCCTTAATATGGACGTTTACGCAATATTGCGCCGGAACATCGCATAGGCGGCGCTGCCGGTGGTGACGGTGATCACCAGTAATGGCCACAGACTGCGCCAGATAATTGTGAAATCGGCGTCTTTCAGGTAAATCTGCTTGGTGATATCGGTGAAGTGGCGAATGGGATTAATCCAGGTAATTTGTTGTAACCACTCCGGCATGTTTTCCACCGGCGAGACGTAACCGGAGAGCAGAATGGCGGGCATAAGAAAGACAAATACGCCGATAAACGCCTGCTGCTGTGTGGAGCACAGTGATGAAATCAGCAGGCCGAATCCTACCAGCGACAGACTATATATCAGCATGGCGGCGTAAAACAGCAACAGCGAGCCGGCGAAAGGGATCTGGAAGGCGAATATGCCCGCCAGCAGCACAATGGTGGCCTGAAACGTGGCGACAACCAGGGCGGGAACCGCTTTGCCGACAAATATCTGCCAGGTTGACAGCGGAGAAACCAGAAGTTGCTCCAGCGTCCCTTGCTCTCGTTCACGCGCGACGGACAGCGCCGTCACAATCAATACGCCGATGGTGGTGATCATGGCGATCAATGACGGCACCACGAACCATTTATAATCAAGATTTGGGTTGTACCAGTGGCGAATAACCAGTTCGCTATTATTTTGTTTCGGCTGGTCGCCCAGCAATTCCAACTGATAATCACGCACGATTTGCTGTACATCATTGGCGGCGATCTGGGCGCTGTTAGAACGGCGTCCATCCAAAATAACCGGCAATGTAGTCTGGTTGCCGCTGACGATATCGCGGGAAAACTGCGGTGGAAAACGGATGATCAGCAGCGCTTTCTGATTATCCAGCGTCGGGGCGATGTCTTGCGCGCGATGCAGCAGCATCACCTTGGAAAAAGACTGCGCATTGGCGAAGCGCTGGGTCAGTTCTATGGAGGCGTGACCATTATCTTCGCTGTAAATCGCGATGGTGGCATTCGTCACGTCCAACGTGGCGGCAAACGGGAACAGCAAAACCTGAAAAATCACCGGCAGAATCAAAATCGTTCGGGTTTGCGGCTCACGCAACAGCGACTGTAATTCCTTGATGATTAATGTCCACAGACGATGAAACATGCAAGCTCCCTAATCCAGTCTGCGCCGGGTTTTCCAGGCGGTGAGGCCGATAAACACGATGGCTGAAGCGATGAGAAACATCAGGTTGACCAACAACACGCTGCTGATGTTGCCAGCCAGAAACAGGGTTTGCAGCGTGCTGACGAAATAGCGGGCGGGAATGAGGTAAGACACGCCACGCACCACCGCGGGCATGCTGTCAATCTCGAAAATAAACCCTGACAGCATAATGGCGGGCAGAAAAGCCGCGTTAAGCGACACCATGGCGGCATTGAACTGATTTCTCGTCAAGGTGGAGATTAGTAAGCCCATCCCCAGCGTACTGGCGAGAAACAGGCTGCTGATGCCAAACAGGATCAGCAGCGAACCACGATAGGGGACAGCCATCAGGAACGTTGACACCAGAATGCACAGCACCATGGCGAACATGCCAAGAAAATAGTAAGGGATCAGTTTTGCCAGCAGCAATTCACCGCGGGTTATCTGCGTGGAAAGCAGGGCTTCCATCGTGCCGCGTTCCCATTCGCGGGCGATCACCAGCGAGGTGAGGATCGCGCCAATCACTGTCATGATAATGGTAATGGCGCCAGGGATAATAAAATGCTGGCTGATGGCCGCCGGGTTAAACCAGTAACGCGGCTGCACCTCAATTAGTTGCACGAACGTCTCACCCTGATCGCTGGCGCGTTGTTGCTGCCAGATAAGCCAGATGCCCTCGGCATAGCCGCGTACGAAATTGGCGGTATTGGGTTCGCTGCCGTCAGTGATCACCTGTAGCGGTGCTTGCGACGCGGGACGGGCCATGCGTTCGGCGAAATCATTGGGAATGACGATCAGGCCGCGGATGGCGCCGGCCTGCATCATCTGGATCAGTTGTTGCCGGTTATCGCTGATCGTGGGTTCGATGAACGGGGACGCGGCGAAAGCGTTCGCCAGATTACGGGCATCCTCGCTTTGCTGCTCAATCAGTATCCCGACATGCAGGCGGCTGGAATCCAGATTGATGCCGTAGCCAAAGATAAACAACAATAGCAGCGGGATCACCACCGCGATCAGTCCGCTGCTGGGGTCACGCATGATTTGGCGGGTTTCCTTCAGGCACAGGGCGCGCAGACGACGCCAGGAAAAATGAGAATCGCCGCGTGGGTTAGCCATTTTTCACCTCCTGATCATAATTCTGAACCAGGGTAATGAAAGCCTGCTCCATTGTCGGGTCTGGCGTTTCGTCGCTGGCGGCCTGCTGCTTTAATTCGTCCGGCGTTCCGCTGGCGATAAGTTTGCCGTGATAAACCAACCCGATGCGATCGCAATATTCCGCTTCGTCCATAAAGTGGGTGGTGACCATCACGGTTACGCCATGGTTTACCATGCCGTTGATGTGTATCCAGAACTCCCGGCGGGTGAGGGGATCGACGCCGGAAGTCGGCTCATCCAGAAACAGGATATCCGGCTCATGCATCAGCGCACACGCCAACGCCAGTCGTTGTTTAAACCCTAACGGCAAGTCGTCGGGCGTTTGACGGTAGATGGGGCTGAAATTGAACGCTTCGGTCATTTCCGCCATTTTATCGCGCCTGGCGTCGCCCGACAGACCATAGACGCCGGAGAAAAAACGCAGGTTTTGTTCAACCGTCAGATTGCCGTACAACGAGAACTTTTGCGCCATGTAGCCCAAATGTTGACGCGCCTGGCCGGAACTGGATTTCAGATCCATACCCAGCACCAGCGCTTTACCTGCCGTTGGCGCCATTAATCCGCACATCATCTTGAAAGTAGTGGATTTTCCAGCGCCGTTCGGCCCCAGCAAGCCGAAAATCTCACCACGCCGCACCTGAAAACTGACCTGATCGGTAGCCGCGAAATCACCGAACTTTTTGGTCAACTGCCGGGCCTCGATCACGGTTTCTTCTGGGTTGGCGGCAATCTGCGGCATGATTTTCGCCAGTGACGATTCGCTGGCCGGGCCGCCGCCCAACAGGTCGATAAAGGCGTCTTCAAAACGCGGCGCGGTATCTTGCAGATTGTCTTCCGACAGCGAGAGCGCGGCGAGCAGTTCGTTGCGCGACGCGTTCTGTTTCAGAATCAGCCGCACGTATTGTCCCTGGATCACGCCATCGCTGACCTGCGGCAAACGCAACGCCTGCTGAAGTAATTTTCGGTGGTTGCCGGCGCTCGCGCTGACCAACACGCTGCGTCCGACCATCCGTTCGCTAAGCTCGCGTGGTTCGCCGCGGTACAGCAATTCGCCTTCATTGAGGAGCAGGACGTCACGGCACTGTTCCGCTTCATCAAGATAGGAGGTGCTCCAGAGGATCAGCATGCCGTCATTCGCCAGTTCATGCACCATGCGCCACAGTTCGCGTCGGGAAATGGGATCGACGCCGACGCCCGGTTCATCCAGCAGCAGCACCTGCGGTTGCCCCAGCAGCGTACAGGCCAGCCCCAGTTTTTGTTTCATGCCGCCGGACAACTTGCCTGCCAGCCGACGGGTAAAGTGGGTGAGATCGGTAAAGGTCAGCAGCCGATCAAAGGTTTGTCGCCGCACCTCGCCGGTGATGCCGCGTAAATCAGCATACAGCGTCAGGTTTTCCATCACGGTAAGGTCTTCGTACAGCCCGAATTTCTGCGGCATATAGCCGAGGATTGCATGCAACTGGCGATCTTGTCTGATGGGGTCCAGTCCAATGACTTTTATGGCGCCGTGGCTGGGGGTCAGCAACCCCGCCAGCATCCGCATTAGCGTGGTTTTACCCGCGCCATCCGGCCCCACCAGCCCGGTCACTGCCCCACTGCGGATCTGCGCCGTTAGGCTGGCAAGTGCTGGTTTATCCTGTCCGGGGAAGCGTTTTTCCAGCGCGTCAAGTTCAATCAGCGCGGCGGCGTCATTCATGGCGTGATTGATCCTGTGCAAAGCGCAGCGTAACCGGCATGCCCTGACGCAACTGGTCGTCGGCATCATTGACGATAATCCGCAGGCGGTAAACCAGATCGGTGCGCAAGTCCTCAGTTTCAACGTTTTTCGGCGTGAATTCGGCGCTGGGAGAGACGAAACCGATCTTGCCGTGATAAGGCGTATCCGGGCGGCCATCGGTATAAATCAGGATCTCGCTGCCGGGAACGGCGCGGCCTAAATCCCGTTCGCCGACATAGGCGCGGATCCAGACCGGACTCGTCAGCGACAGGGTAAAGACGGTATTGCCGGCGGTAAGCATGCTGCCTGCTTCCACCGCGCGGGTGAGGATCACGCCAGCGGAAGGGGAATACAGCTCGGTATCCGTGTTATCCAGTTCGGCCTGCGCTTGCGCGGCCTTTGCCTGCGCCAGCGCTGCTTGCGCGGCGGCGATTTCCTGCGGACGGTTGCCGTTTTCATACTGGCTCAGTTTATCTTTAGCGGCCTGAAGCGTCGCCAGCGCCTGATTGCGGGCGGTTTTGGCATCGTCCAATTCGTTGGCGGAAATCGAGCGCCTGGCCCACAGCCCCTGCTGACGTTGATAGAAGCTATCGGCGTAATCGTAAGCGGCCTGGCTTTGCGCCAGTTGTGAGCGAACCTGGGCTATCTCTTCGCGCCGGTATCCCTCCTGTAACAACCCAAGCTGCGCCTGTGCGCTGGCGACGTTAGCCTGCGCCTGATGCAGCGCATTCTGGTAGGGCGCATTATCCAGCGTTGCCAGCTTTTGTCCCGGCCTGATGCTGTCGCCTTCGTCAACATCCAGCGCCATAAGCCGTCCGCCCACCCGGAACCCCAGATTAACCGTGCGGATGTCAACGTTGCCGTACAGCGTCAGCGGTTTATTCTGCTGCTGCCGATAGTGGACGATACCGTATATCGCGGCAGCACTCAGGATGATGACCAGGCCGACAATCATCATTTTTTTCTTATTCATAACCGATTATTCCTTGTCCCGTCGGATATTGTTACGTTGTAACGAGTAATTTTCCCGCAAGCCATTAAGAAGAATTTCAAGGTGTTCCATCAGAACCTGTTGAATAAGTGTGGCTTCCTCCGGCCCGATATCCCGCCAACCCGCGCGGAGCAATATGGTTTCCCGGGCAACACGGAACGATAGCACTTCGCCAATCAATGCATGGGTATGAATGATCGTTTTGCGATCGTCGCCAGTCAGTCCGGTGTAACGGGCGACCAGTTGCGTCATCAACTGGTGTAGCGGCTCGATAATCTGCTGATGCATCAGCGGGTAAGCTTCAGTGGGCGAGAGCTGCTCGCGTGACATGATGCGGCTGAGATTCAGCGTTTCAGGGCGCGTCATCAGTCGACTGAAATGAAGCAACGCCTGGCGCAGATAATCCATAACCTGTTCAGTGAATTGCTCATGCGCCGGTCGTTGCATAAAGGCGTCAATTTCCACCACCAACGGGTGATAAATCTGATGGATATAGTCCGCAATCCAGTTCGCCACCGCCAGATAAAGGCCGTCTTTGGATTGGAAGTGGTAGGCGATGGCGGCGATGTTTTGTCCTGCGCGATGCGCGATTTCACGCGTTGTCGCCGCCTGTAGACCATATTCGCCAAAAACATCCAGTGCCGCCTGGATCAATTGCTGTCGGGTCTGATCGCCCCGGCTGGAAAGGATGGATTGGTTGGTCATGCCGACGCTCGGAAATGAGTTAATCAATCATATGATTAACTCTAGGCCATTTTTTACCTCATGACGTGATTTGTCTCATGATGTGATTTGTTTCACAAAAATAACCTGATTGTCCGGCATGCGTTTTGACGCGACAACGCTTTTGCGCGAGAAGCCAGCAAGCGCGTATGCGGCGTCAGGATCAGTCAATGATTTATTGTCATTACCTTTGTTAAGGACATGAAATGGTTGTGAAATCATTGTAATTATTGATTTCGAATGATAATAATTGGCGTTAGTAATCACATAAAAATGATGTCGCGCTTGTCGGCATGGAAACGGATTGCTGCCCGTCAGGGACTTTCATTGTTGTGGCCGAATTGAATCATTAAGGGGAAGACATTGAACCAGATGCGCGCTTTACTCGCATTGATGCCATGCGTGTTGATTTCTCAGGCTTATGCGCAGAATAACGCGTCTAAACAGAGTGATAACGGCGGCGATGAGATGGTGATTTCCGCCTCCCGCGCTAATATCCAGCAGAAGGCATCGCCGCAAGTGGTGACGGTGATCACCAAAGAGGAAATTGAGCAGCAGTTGCTGATTTCCGCCGATTCTTCCCAGTTGCTGAGTAATTTGCTGCCATCGTTTTCCCCCAGCCGCCAGAAAATGAGCGGCAGCGGTGAAACTTTCCGTGGTCGCGCCGCGTTGGTGATGATCGACGGCATTCCCCAATCGAACCCCTTGCGTCCGACGGGGCGGGAAATGCACACCATTGATTTTTCCATGGTGGAGCGTATTGAAGTGATTCATGGCGCCAACGCCACCAACGGATTGGGCGCCACTGGCGGCGTGATCAACATTATTACCCGCCGCCCTGAAAATGGCGCGTTCAATCAACATGTGAATGTTCAGACCACCATCCCCACCGAAAAGATCCGCGGTGAAACCGCCAGCTATAAAACTACGTATCGCGTCGATGGGCGGCAAGACTATCTCGATTATCTGTTCGCGGTAGGCTATGAAAATCAGGGATTGTATCTGGATGGAAAAAACCGGCCTGTGGGCGTAGACAATACGCAGGGCGATACCATGGATTCCCGTGCCTATGATGTGCTGGCGAAAGTAGGCTACTGGCTGGATGATTACCAACGCGTCCAGTTGAGCGTGAATCGTTATCATATCAAAGGCGAGAACAACTACCGCAGTGTGGATGGCGTGCGCAATCAAGGTATTCCCACCACCTCGGTGCGCGGCACGCCGGAAGGCATGGCGCCGCGCAATAGCGTGTGGTCGACCGGGCTGACCTATGAGCACCACGATCTGGCGGGAATGAAACTGTCGGCGCTGCTGTTCAGTCAGCAATATGAAGCGCTGTTTGGCGCGGATAATTCCAACACCTTTCAGGACGTCAATATCGCGCCGATCGGTTCGCTGTATGATCAGTCCAGAGCGGTATCCTCTAAATATGGCACCAAGCTGGCGCTGACCAAGGATGATTTGCTTGACGATCGTCTGAAAGTCACTATCGGTTTCGATACCCTGTTGGATAAAAGTAAACAGGACATGTATCTGACCGGGCGCACCTATGTGCCGGAAGTGGAGTACACCAACTATTCGCCGTTCATTCAGGGTGAATATCAACTGCTGGACGAGGTGGTGCTGCACGCGGGCGTGCGCCATGAGATTGCCAAACTGAACGTGGATTCTTACCAGACGCTGGCGGCAAGTACGACGGACAGCCCTAATAACAGCGCAATGGTAGACGGCGGCAGCCCGAAGTTTAATGAAACGCTGTACAACGTAGGTATCGTCTATTCACCACTGGATTCACTAAGCCTGTTCGCCAATTATTCTGAAGGTTTCGGCATGCCCGACGTTGGGCGGGCGCTGCGTTCCATCAGAACCGCCGGGCAGGACGTGGATAATTTCCGCAACCTGCAACCGATTGTCACGGACAATATTGAAGCGGGTTTCCGGTTCAATAAAAACAAGTTCGATTTTGAGATGAGCTATTACCAGTCCAACTCCAAGTTGGGTAGCCGGGTGGAAGCGAATGCTGATGGCCTGTTCATTGCCCAGCGTCAAAAAACCCGGATTCAGGGCGTTGAAGTCGCCGCAGGTTATCAGATTAACGATCGGCATAAAATCAAAGCGTCCTATGCTCACAGTGAGGGGAAATACGACAGCGATGACAACGGTAGTCTGGATGCAAAACTGGATGGTCTGAATGTGGCGCCGGATCGCTTGATTACCAGTTGGTCCGCCAACTGGAATGAGAAGTGGAGCTCGTTTGTGCAGGTGAACTACGCCTTCAACAAAAACTTCGATGGCGTCGATAAGGACTTTGACGGCTATACCTTGGTGGACGCCGCGGTTGGCTATAAGCTGCCTTACGGTAAGCTGAATGTGTCGGTGGCCAACCTGCTGAATGAAAACTATATCACTTACTATTCCCAAAGCGCGCTGGTTAACGACACCCGCAATTTCTCCGGGCGCGGACGCACGTTAACGCTGGGCTATTCGATTGATTTCTAAGTCTGATGGGTTTTGTTGCGCGTTAAGGTCAACAGTAGGGCGAAGGTTGTCGGTCGCCATGCTGTTATCGTTCCTGCTTTCGCCTGGCGCGTCGGCATCGGAAGCGCCGCGCCGCCTTCATCATGCGCTGGGCGTGACGGCGATTTCCGGCGCTCCGCTGCGGGTGGTTACGTTATTTCAGGGCGCGACGGATACGGCGGTGGCTCTCGGCGTCACGCCGGTGGGCGTGGTCGATTCCTGGACGGAAAAACCCACCTATAAATATTTGCGTCCCGCCTTGCAAGGCGTGGCGCATGTCGGGCTGGAGACGCAGCCCAGTCTGGAAGATATCGCGCTGCTCAAGCCGGATCTCATCGTGGCGTCAAAATTTCGCCATGAGAAGATCTACGGTTTGTTGTCGCAGATTGCGCCGACGGTGGCGCTGGACGAGGTGTTCGATTTTAAAAAAACGTTACAGGTCATGGGGATGGCGTTCAACCGTCAGGCGCGGGCCGAACAGTTGTTGCTGCATTGGCAACAGCGGATAACCACATTACAGCAGCGGCTGGCGGCCCGTTTTGGCGCAGACTGGCCGTTGACGGTTTCGGTGTTGGAATTCCGTGAAGATCATCTGCGCAGCTATCTGCCCGCCAGCTTTTCCGGCTCTGTACTGTCGGAAATGGGCTTCGTCTGGCCGCGCCGGGCAGCGGACCAACAAGGTGTAATGCAAAAACTGACGACCAGAGAAAGTATGCCGGTGGTGGATGCCGAAGTCTTTTTCATTTTCATGCGCTCGGAAAAACCGGCGGTAGCGAAAAATTATCAAACCTGGATCTCGCATCCGTTGTGGCGGCGAATGCAAGCCCCGCAGCAGCACCGCATCTATCTGGTGGATGGCGTGGCCTGGAATTTATCCGGCGGGATTTTGGGCGCCAATAAAATTCTGGATGATATCGCGCAGCAGTTCGTCGGAACCACGCCATGACGAAACCGTTTGTGCTGTTCTCAGGGGTGATCCTGCTGCTTATCGCTTGCGGCGCGAGTTTGATGTACGGACAGACGACCATTGCCTTATCGGTGGTATTCAAGGCGTTGTTTTACCCTGATCCGCAGCAAATCGATCACATTCTGGTGACCACCACCCGGCTGTCGCGCACCTGCATTGCGGTGGTGGTCGGCGCCAGTCTTGCCGTCGCGGGGGCGCTGATGCAAGCATTAACCCGCAATCCGCTGGCCTCGCCCGGCATCTTTGGCGTCAATGCCGGGGCGATGTTTTTTATTGTATTTCTTGCCGCGTGGCTGCCGCTTTCTTCCTCCTTATCGCTGACCTGGACGGCGTATGCGGGCGCGGCGGTCGCTGGTGGGTTGGTCTATTTTCTTGGTACGCTGGGCAACAGTCGGGCCAGCCAATTACGCATCGTGCTAGCGGGCGCGGCGATTACCGCGCTCTTCACCGCATTTACGCAGGCGACATTGGTGGTCAATCAGGATGGACTGGATAGTATGCTGTTCTGGCTGGCGGGTTCCGTCTCCGGGCGGAGTCTGGCGCTGTTGCTGCCCATGTTGCCCTGGTTTGCCGCGGCTATGTTGTTGAGTCTGCTGTTGGCGCGGCATATCAATATTCTGGTTGCGGGTGAGGATGTGGCTAAGGGGCTGGGTCAGCGAACCGGGATGATCCGCGCGCTGTTGGGGTTATGCGTCGTTGGTCTGGCGGGCGGCGCGGTGGCGATTGCCGGCAACATCGGTTTTATCGGTTTGATTGTTCCACATATGACGCGCCGTTTGCTTTCCACCGATCATCGTTGGCTGCTGCCAGGGTGTGCGGTGCTGGGGGCCACGTTGCTGGTGCTGTCGGATGTGGTGGCGCGGCTACTGATCCAACCGCAGGAAATACCGGTCGGCGCCATGACCGCTTTGCTCGGCGCGCCGTTCTTTATTTATCTCGCCAGAAAAGGAATGCGTCATGGATAACGGCTACCCGGTGCGTATCGGCGCTTTTTCACGCTTGCTGGATGTGCGGACTGTCGGCGTGGTCGTCGCGGTGCTCCTGCCGTTGTCTCTGCTGGTGATGCTGGCGTCGTTATCATTAGGGAAGGTGTTTGTCCCGCCGTTGTCGGTGATGCAGGCACTGGTCGGCGACGCGGATCGCGGCATCGGATTTATCGTTACCGAGTTGCGGTTGCCGCGTATTTTACTGGCGTGTCTGGTGGGCAGCGCGTTGGCGATCTCAGGGCTGATTTTACAAAGCATGGTGCGTAATCCGTTGGCATCGCCGGATATTCTGGGGATCACCAGCGGCGCTTGCGCGGCGGCGGTGTTCTTTCTCTCATTTCTGGCCGCCACCTTCAGCCAGCGCTGGCTGCCGCTGGCGGCCATCGGCGGCGCGGGGCTGACGGCAGGCGCGATCTATCTGTTGGCGTGGAAACAGGGCGCCTCGCCGCTCAGATTGGTGCTGGTGGGCGTGGGGTTGTCCGCGATAATGGGAGCGGCGACCACCATGCTGCTGGTCTTCAGCCCGCTAAGCACGACGTTATCGGCCTATGTCTGGCTGACCGGCAGCGTGTATGGCGCACAGTGGCGGGATGTAGGCGCGTTGGCCTGCTGGCTGGCGGTCATGATGCCTTTTCTGGTATTGCTGGCCCGGCACGTTAATGTTCATGAACTGGACGAGGGGCTGGCCGTTGGGATCGGGCTGCCGGTGGAACGGATTCGACTGGCGCTGTTGACCGTGAGCGTTGCGCTGGCTGGGGCGGCCATCGCTTATGTTGGTGGTATGGCGTTCGTCGGGTTGATTGCGCCGCATATTGCCAAAAGTATGGTTGGCCGCGCATTTCCTGGGCTGGCGATTGTCGCGGCGTTGTTGGGGGCGAATCTGGTGATGATTGCCGATCTGATGGCCCGAACGCTATTTTTGCCGCTGGATTTACCTGCCGGGATTTTTATTTCGGTACTGGGTACGCCGTTTTTTATCTACTTGCTGATACGGCAACGTCATTAAGAAGACTGAGTTATGTGTCCGACTGAACCTAATGCCTTACCCTGTCAGGCCCTGGAAAGCAGAGCGTTGACGCTAAGCTACGACCAGCAGATTATTATCGATGCGCTGGATATCGTCCTGCCTGCCAATCAGATCACGGTGCTGGTGGGAAGCAACGGCTGCGGCAAAAGTACGCTGCTGAAAGCGTTTGCCCGTCTGCTGAAACCGCAAAGCGGCGTGATTATTGTCAACGGTGAGGATATTCATAAAAAATCCACCGTTGCCGTGGCGCAAGACCTGGCGATCCTGCCGCAAACGCCGACGGCCCCGGAAGGTGTAACGGTGTATCAACTGGTAAAAATGGGCCGCTATCCGCATCAGTCATGGCTGAAACAATGGTCGGGCGAAGATGAATATCAGGTGGAGCAGGCACTGCTCAGCACCGGGGTGCTGGCATTGCGGGATCGCCGCGTGGATTCGCTCTCCGGCGGGCAGCGACAGCGGGTATGGATCGCCATGACGCTGGCGCAGGATACCGGTATTCTATTGCTGGACGAACCGACCACCTATCTGGATTTGGCGCATCAAATAGAGGTGCTGGACTTGCTGCGTGAACTTAATGCGCGCCAGCAAAAAACCATTGTGATGGTGTTGCACGATCTGAATCTGGCTTGTCGTTACGCCCACCATATGATCGCGGTGCATAACCGGACGGTGTACGCGCAAGGCAAACCCGGCGATATTCTCAGCGAAGCCACGGTAAAAGCGGTATTCAACCTGAATTGCCGGATGATTACCGATCCGTTTTTCGGCACGCCGCTGTGTATCCCTTTTGGGCGAGAAGCCAACCACACCGATAGGGCGACGGATGACGCATCATCAATTTAACGCACGGCAATTTGATGCCAACCAATTTGATGCCAACCAATGGGCGATGCTGTCCGGCACGCTGCAACTGACGGCGGCCGCGCAGCGAGATAAGCGCGAGGCCTGCGACAGTACGGCGCTGCTTGATCCTGACTACTGCCGCTGGTTGCTGGATCGGCTTACACCGAAACTGTTGTCGCCTTCAAGAAAGATTACGGCGTCGCTGCTAAGCAAACGAATCGCCTTTTTGACCACGGCTTCCAGCCTGTACGCGATGTCGGTGTACAACAAAGGGCTGAATATGTCGCTGGAAAACTGCGTGTTGGAATATGGACACCAACAACAATGGACCTCAACCATGCCGCTCTACGATCTCAACGTTTCCCAGCCGACGGCAGGGCAGCGTGAGGCGTGGCGTCAGCGCCAGTTGGAAACCCTATTTGGCCGACACCTCGCTCCACTGTGGCAGGTGCTGTCAAAGGTATCAGGCGTGCCGTTGCGCATACTGTGGGAAAACACCGCGGTGCGCATCTTTTCACTTTACGAGCGTCGAATGCAGTGCGACGATCCGGCGGCGGTATGTCTGCCCGGACTGACCGTGGCGCAGCGAATTCAGCAGGATTTTACTGACCTGATCGATGCGCCCGGCGAAATTTTCGGCGCGGACGACAATCCGCTCAAGCCTTTTTATCGGCCTAAAACGCGGGTGCCGGTGGCGGCTCCATCGGCGGACGGCATGCGTTTCCGGGAGGTTCGGTTTCGCCGTACCTGCTGTTTCTACTATAAGGCTTCGCAACCGCCGGCGTATTGCTCCACCTGCCCGTTGTCGCGTCCCGGCAAAAATAAGCGCAAGGCGGAAGAATGAGGCAAAAGAATAAAGTGCTGTACGACAGATAAATATCCCTTAACGTCCAGAATCTCTGCTACAATCGCCGACAGTTATGCACCGTAGTTGTGCCCGTTCATCGTGGTTGTTGCTTATGTCGTTATTGTTGAGTTAATGGTGACCCGGCAAACCCGTCTTATCATCCCTCTGAAAACTACACCGGTCGTTATCCGGTCAGGGCGGATCTGGAGTTGTTCTTTACTATGTCATTTGATTCTCTCGGCCTGAGCGCCGACATCCTGCGCGCTGTTGCAGAACAGGGCTATCGTGAACCTACGCCTGTCCAACGTCAGGCGATCCCGGTTGTATTGGCTGGTCGTGATTTAATGGCCAGCGCGCAAACCGGTACGGGCAAAACGGCGGGTTTCACCTTGCCGTTGCTGCAATTGTTGAGCAGCAACGCGCCTCAAGCGAAAGGCCGCCGTCCGGTGCGGGCGTTGATCCTCACTCCAACCCGCGAACTGGCGGCGCAGATTGATGAAAATGTGCGTGCCTACAGCAAATATCTGCGTTTACGTTCGCTGGTGGTATTCGGCGGCGTCAGCATCAACCCGCAGATGATGAAACTGCGTGGCGGCGTGGATATTCTGGTGGCGACGCCGGGACGTTTGCTCGATCTGGAGCATCAGAACGCGGTTGATCTGTCTCAGATTGAGATTCTGGTGCTGGATGAAGCGGACCGCATGCTTGATATGGGCTTCATTCATGATATCCGCCGCGTGTTGGCCAAGCTGCCGGCGAAACGTCAGAACCTGTTGTTTTCCGCCACTTTCTCCGATGAGATTAAAACGCTGGCGAGCAAATTGCTGACCAATCCGGCATCGGTCGAAGTGGTGCGCCGCAACACTCCGTCGGAACTGGTGACGCAACATGTACATTTTGTGGATAAGCGCCGCAAGCGCGAACTGCTGTCTCAACTGATTGGCGAGAACAACTGGCAGCAAGTGCTGGTGTTTACCCGCACCAAGCATGGCGCCAACCATCTGGCCGAACTGCTGGAAAAGGACGGGATTACGGCGGCGGCGATCCACGGCAATAAAAGTCAGGGCGCGCGTACCCGGGCGCTGGCGAACTTTAAAGACGGCACGATCCGCGTGCTGGTGGCGACCGATATCGCCGCCCGTGGTCTGGATATCGATCAACTGCCGCATGTGGTCAACTATGAGTTGCCGAACGTGCCGGAAGATTATGTTCACCGCATCGGTCGTACCGGTCGGGCGGAATCGACGGGCGAAGCGCTGTCGCTGGTGTGTGTTGACGAACATAAACTGTTGCGTGATATAGAGCGTCTGTTGAACCGTGAGATTCCGCGTATTGCGGTGCCAGGCTATGAACCTGATCCGTCGATCAAGGCTGAGCCGATTATCAACGGTCGGCAGGGCAATCGCGGCGGCGGTCGTTCCGGCGCGCCGCGCGGTCAATCCGATCGCAAGCCCGCCGATGGCGTTCGCCAGCCGCGTAGAGCCTCAACTAATGGCGGCGACGGACAACGCCATTCGCCGCGTCCGCAAAATCGCGGCAAGCCCGCCGCACGCTAAGCGATTTTTATCGCATTCAGTTCATAAATTGATTTAAGCAAGGGAGCCAACGGCTCCCTTGCTTATTTACGCCGATCCCGTCTTATGGTTGACAAGACCTATTTTACCGTCTGTTGGTTGACGTATTTTTATCCTGCGACAACACTTATTTCAGGCTGTTATTTCAAGGCAGACTATGAATCCATTATTTTACTGATTGGCGGGAGTCATTAAGATGAGTGGTAAATACGAGATTTACACTGGAAAAAATAATCAGTTCTATTTTCGTCTTAAAGCTGGAAATGGCGAGGTGATCCTGGCCAGTGAAGGTTATACCAGCAAAGCAAATTGTGAAAACGGCATTGAATCGGTAAGAAAAAATTCACCGGATGATCAGCGATATGAACGTCTTACCGCGCAAGACGGTTCACCTTATTTTAATCTTAAAGCGGCTAATCATCAGGTGATTGGCCGGAGTGAGACTTACAGTTCCTCGCAGGCGCGTGAAAACGGCATTGCGTCAGTGAAAAAAAACGGTCCGCATTCAATAGTTTTCGATATCACTGAATAATCCGCGAGGTAATCGCTTTTCAGGCAGGCATCGCCTGCCCGTTATTTGCATTGCATTCCTTATCATAATGATTAGTTTTCCCATTGCGTTGCGCTCATGATGAACAGTACCATGACGTGCTTTTTTCAACTGAGTGGCGTTATGCGTGTTCTGCTTGCCCCGATGGAAGGCGTTCTCGATGCGTTGGTGCGGGAACTGCTGACGGAAGTTAACGATTATGATCTGTGCATCACCGAGTTCTTGCGGGTGGTGGATCAGCGTCTGCCGATTAAATCGTTTTATCGCCTGTGTCCTGAACTGCGTTATGGCAGCCGCACGCCATCAGGGACGCGGGTGCGTGTCCAATTGCTGGGGCAACATCCGCAATGGCTGGCTGAGAATGCGGCGCGTGCCGTGGAGTTGGGCTCTTATGGCGTTGATCTGAATTGTGGTTGTCCTTCCAAACTGGTAAACGGCAGCGGCGGCGGCGCGACGTTGCTAAAAGATCCTGAATTGATCTATCAGGGCGCCAAAGCCATGCGCGAAGCGGTGCCCGCATCGCTGCCGGTAACGGTGAAAGTGCGTTTGGGCTGGGACTCCGGCGAGCGTCGCTTTGAGATTGCGGATGCGGTGCAGCAGGCTGGCGCGAGCGAGTTGGTGGTGCACGGACGCACGAAAGAAGATGGCTACCAAGCTGAGCGCATCAACTGGCAGGCGATTGGCGAAATCCGCAAGCGTCTGAGCATTCCGGTGATCGCCAACGGCGAGATTTGGGACTGGCAAAGCGCCCAGGATTGTCTGACGGTAACGGGTTGTGATGCCGTCATGATTGGCCGGGGCGCGCTGAATGTCCCGAATCTGAGCCGGGTGATTAAGTATAATGAACCTCGTATGCCGTGGAACGAAGTCATGGCGTTGTTGCGCAACTATGTGCGTCTGGAAAAGCAGGGCGATACCGGGATGTACCATGTGGCGCGCATCAAGCAGTGGCTGGGCTATCTACGCAAAGAGTATGCCGAGGCGACGGCATTGTTTAGTGAGGTCCGGGCGCTGAAAACCTCGGCGGCGATCGCCCGTGTGATCGACTCGCCTTCCTGTGGCCGGGTGCGTATTATTTCTTCTGCCAGGTAAATATTATCGCGGTTGCTCAAGGTTTCTGGCGCTAAACCGCCATCACTGACAAAGAAGAGAGGGAAAACATGGAGAATGAAGCCATTGCCCGTCAACATTACACCCAGATCAGACAGCGGATTGCGCCGGCTACGCCGGTGACATTGTTATGTATTGGCGAGCAGCAAACCGTCGTGATTTGCGGTAACGAGGCGCAGCCCGTTGACGTGCTGGCATTGAACATCGGGTTTGTTAAAACGGGCGAAACGTTTTTTAAGCATCTCCCGCCAACGCCGGATGAAATGGAACTGGCCATCATGACCGTGGAAGATGAGGTGATGAGTATTCGCCACCATCTTCTGGCTGATTCATTACTGTTCTCCGTCGATCCTGACGATGCCGGGATTGCCAGAATTTCAGGTGCCAAGGAAGAGGATGACGGCTGGCGGCTTTCTCAGGATGAGATAGAAAGAACGTTTAAACGTCTTGAACGAGTGATGTTTGGCAGCCCCGCCTCATGGGAAGAGATTCCACTGGAACGTTCCTTTGCCGCCCGGTTGCTTATTCTGCGTGAGTTTGTCCATCATCATGGCTTTGAAATGGTGACTATTACGCCTTATCCATGATCAATGGCGTAAAGCACTAGCGCTTTTGGCAGCCTTGACTACTATTAACGGCCAGTAACCTATAAAACGACACAGCCATTTTCTGTCCGGGATGATGTTTGGGAGCGATAACGGGTTATTGCCAAAAGTGTATTGGGTGAACGTCAGGATTCAATGTGCAGATAAGGCGTGTTGATGTCGGTAATGGGCGTTTAAGCGTATTGGCGGGCAGTCCATTAAAGGAGAGACAACATGGTTGAACATTTTACAGGGAAATATGAAGTTGAATTGAAATTCCGTATTCAGGATATAGTGGCTTTTCGGGATACACTTTTTAGTCATCATCCAGAAGCATTTGTTTTTGAAAACAAAGAGCACGATATTTATTACGATGATGCACAGCATCGCTTGCAGCGGCAAAATATCAGGATGTTATTACGACGTATGGAGCCGTCGGGCATCAAGTTATGGATTGTCAAAGGCCCTGCTTTGGAGCGTTGCGAAGCCGTCAATATCGAGTCGTTCGAGAAAGCGGACAGCATGTTGAATACACTGGGTTATCAGCCGCTTTACCAAATCAATAAAACACGCAGCATCTATTTTATGAATATTTTCCATATTACGTTGGATTATATCGAGTCGCTCGGTTACTTTGTCGAAATATCAGTGATGACGGATGATGAGACCGAGTTGGCGGCATTGCGGGACAAATGTATCGAATGTGCGTTACGGTTGGGTTTATCAATAGATAATATTGAAAATCGTTCTTATCGGGAATTACTGGGTTTTTAATCGAAAGTTCTATCAGATCGATGATTCTATCAGATCGATAGTTCTATCAGAGCGCCTCGATATGACCAAAGTCGTCATACTTCGCGTTGCACGTGCGTTGGTTTTCTGCAACTCAAATTATTTATCATATAATGTCTCTTTTATGTTGTTATTTTGTTAAATAAAACGTGAATTATTGATATTGCACTTATGAATTCTATTAGTGTAATTCCGTAAATTGACGGAAGGATGTTTTATAGGGAAATACGCATCCTTCCGATTCTTGTCTTAATATTTTCCTCCTTTTTCGTACTGCCGTTACGCGGATTACTACTCTGTTTTCTGCCCGCATGTTATTTACGCTGCTGAAAACGCTTGCCATAAATTTATAAATATATGATCAAGTTAAAATTTTTATAAATAAATCAGAGTAGGATTATTTCTGACATTGTTTTGTTAGTGGTTGCAGATCTTTTATTTTCATCTGTATCAATCCAGTGCCAGGTAAAACCTGATTCTACTAATCATGGTTAGTGTTTGGGATTTCATTGTAATGGGTGTGCTTTTGCCAGTAATAAATGTGTCATAACGAAGCCATTTCAATTAATTGAATTCCTGGTTGAAAATAACAAAATATAGGTTCATATAACATGAAGAAGAAAGTTCTATTATTGAGTGCGTTGGCTTTTGCCTTTTCCACCGCTGTTCATAGTGAAATGACGGATATTGTGATTATCGGCGCGGGCGGCGCGGGGATGTCGGCGGCCATTGAAGCGCATAATCAAGGGGCAAACGTCATTTTGCTGGAAAAAATGCCGTTTGCCGGTGGGAATACCGCCCGTGCGGAAGCAGGACTTAACGCGGCGGGAACGGATCTGCAAAAAGCCAGCGGCATTACGGACAGCCCGGAAATGTTCTATGAGGACACCATGAAAGGCGGGCGCAACATCAATAACCCGGAAGTGGTGAAAACCCTCACCGAACATGCCAAAGATTCCGTGGTCTTCCTGAAAGAGAATGGCGCTGATTTGGCGGATCTGACCAGAACCGGCGGATCGCGCGTGGATCGTACCCACCGCCCCGCGGGGGGTGTGGCGGCTGGCAGTTTCATCGCTACGGCGCTGATCAAAAAGGTTAAGGCGCTGGATATCGATCTGCGCACCAATACCTCGGCGACCGACATCCTGAAAAATGACAAAGGAGAAGTGACGGGCGTTAAGGCGATGGGGAAAGACGGTAAAACATTCACTATCGATGCCAAAAAAGTCATGATCACCAGCGGCGGCTTTGGCGCCAATTTCGACATGATCAAACAGTACGATCCCAAGCTGGTCGGTTTCAAAACCACTAACGCACCGGGTTCGCTGGGCGAAGGGATAAAAATGGCGACCAAAATGAACGCCAAACTGGTGGACATGGAATATATTCAGATTCACCCGTCGACGGTGCCGGGTAAAGGCATTTTGATTACGGAAGCGGTGCGGGGCGACGGCGCGATCATGATCAATGAAAGCGGCAAGCGTTTCATCAACGAACTGCTGACGCGTGATGTGGTATCACAAAGTATTCTGAAACAACCGGGCGCGCATGCTTATCTGATTTTCAACGATGAACTGGTGAACCAGAATCAGGCCACGAAATCCTACTTCAAGCAAAAACTGGTTGCGCAAGGCGATACGCCGGAAGCTCTGGCCAAAGCGATTAACGTGGACGGCAAACAACTGACTAAAACGATCAACACCTATAGCGCGGCGGTTAAAGCGAAAAAAGACAGTGAATTTGATCGCGACAGTATGAAGCTTGCGCTGGACAGTGGTAAATATTATGCCATCGAAATCACGCCGGGGATTCATCACACGATGGGCGGCATTGCCATCAACAACAAAGCACAAGTGCTGGATGTGAATGGCAACGTTATTCCCAACTTGTTTGCAGCGGGTGAAGCGGCTGGAGGCGTTCACGGCGCCAATCGTCTGGGCGGCAACTCTCTGGCGGATATCGTTACTTATGGCCGAATTGGGGCTACCGAAGCGGTCAAAGAAATCAAAGCAGGTCAATAACGTTATGCCAATAGATTTTGGTTGCGGAGGAGCTACGCTGAGGCAGATCAAACATGTGGCTCCATTATTTATCATCAACGCTGACAACAGGGGGAGTAATGGCATTTATTTATATGAAAATTATGAAAAAACTGACTCCGGCTATTTTGGCCGCTTTGACGCTTTCGTTCTCGTTGGCCGCATATAGCAGCGACGCCGCTCAATATAAAGATGGCGTCTATACGGGCAAGGGGCAGGGGAAAGAGGGGGAAATCGAGGTCAGCGTCAGTATTAGTGACGGGAAAATCGCCAACGCCGAAGTGGTGCAGCACGAAGATACCGAAGCGCTGATGATGGGGGTGGTGGATAACGTGGTGCCTGAACTGCTTGAAACGCAGGATATCGATAAGGTCGATGCCGTGACGGGCGCGACCATGTCGAGCCAGGGAGTCATTGACGCGATCAGGCAAGCACTGGAACAAGCGAAGAAATAATGTTTGTTTTATCGCTCCGGCCTGCATTGAAGAGATGGCTGGAGCGATTCGCAGAAGTTCGTATTTCACAGCTTACGCATCAGAAAATCATTGATGGCCGTCATATAGGCGGCGCGTTGCTCCACATGAGGCATGTGGCTGACGTGTTCAAAAATGATCCATTCCACATCATGAATATGCTCTGTAAAAGGTTCGACAACTTCCGGCGCCGTTTCATCGTAACGCCCGGAAAAATGTGGCGCTGGATCGATCCACTCGCGATGACCACTTGCTGATCAACCATGCGCGCAGCGCGCTGGCGAAAAAAGAAGTCCGGCAGGCATGAGGGTATTTTCCTGATTGTGCGGTGTTTTTCGTCGTGGCTATACTCTCTGGCATCCGTGCAATGGGACGCTTGGCGATCATGGAAAATCTGCTGACGATTATTCGTCATACGCCTTATTGGGTGTGGCTATAATTGGCTTATCTGATTTGGGGTTGTTAAACTTTGTCACAAAGCTTTCGGGATTACGCGAGTGCGCGGTAAATAGCGGTAAATTATAATACGACGGTCAATCTCTTTTTTATTTAACAGATTACTGTTTAAGCTACTGAATAATGAATGAAAAATTTAAAATCTCCTGGTTGGGCCTACTGCTGCTGTCAACCCATGTCCTGGTTGTGCCTGCGGTTATGGCGAAAGAACCCGCCAGATCCGCGGCTAGCGCCCATCAGGAGATTGCTTCTGGCAGTGCGATGGTGGTGGATTTACGCGATAATCATATCCTGTATTCGACGAATCCTGATGTGGTGGTGCCGATCGCCTCGGTCACCAAACTGATGACGGCGATGGTGGTGCTGGATGCGAACCAGCCATTGGATGAAGTGATCGCCATTGATATCAGCCAGACCAAAGAAATGGCGGGCGTTTATTCGCGGGTGCGCCTGAACAGTAAAATCAGTCGTCGCGACATGTTGTTGCTGGCGCTGATGTCGTCGGAAAACCGTGCCGCCGCCAGCCTTGCACACCATTATCCCGGTGGCTATCAGGCCTTTATCCATGCCATGAATGCCAAAGCCCGCTCGCTGGGAATGAAGCATACGCGTTATGTGGAACCGACCGGATTATCGATTGGCAACGTATCGACCGCCCGCGATCTCACCAAACTGTTGATTGCCAGCAAGCAGTATCCGTTGCTTAGCCAACTGAGTACCACGCAGCAGAAAACGGCGATCTTTTCCAATCCCGCCTATAGTCTGCCGTTCAAAAATACTAACCATCTGGTTTATAAGCCGGACTGGAATATTCAGTTAACCAAAACCGGGTTTACCAATCAGGCCGGTCATTGTCTGGTTATGCTGACGGTAATCAACCAGCGTCCGGTCGCGTTAGTGGTGCTGGATGCTTTTGGCAAATACACGCATTTTGCGGATGCCAACCGCCTGCGTAAGTGGCTGGAAAGCGGAAAAATTACCGCGGTTCCCGCCGCGGCTCTGAGCTATAAGAAGCAGAAAGATCTGGCGTCACGACAGCCGCAAAGTATGGCGAGTGTCGAGATGGAATAATGCGTGGGGATACGCGCCAGCACGCGGCTGGATCACGGCTTGCCCTGGTTTTAGGCGGTTGCCCGTAAGTCTTCAATGACTTCTCCGGCGCTCGCAACGTCCTCTTCGTGTGAGGTTTCACGCCAGGTTTCCGCCAGTGCGTCTTCCAGCCAGCGCTGCATCGCGGGTTGCGACAGCATGTGTTCACAATAGGCGCTGACGGGTGGCGAAACAGGCAACTGGTAAGTTCTGATACGGAAGACCACCGGCGCAAAGAACGCATCCGCCGCCGAAAATTGCCTGCCTGATAGAAACGGGCCGCCAAAACGGGTTAAACCTTCCTGCCATAACGTATCAATACGCTGAATTTCATGTTGTAAAGCGGGAGCAATGACTTTCATTTTAACCTTCACGCCACAACTCATGGCGCAGCCATTACGCAGTGCCGTAAAGCCAGAGTGCATTTCCGCCGCAGCGCAGCGCGCCCAGGCGCGGGCGGTTTTATCCGCAGGCCAGACTTGAGGATAGGCTTCCGCCACATATTCGGTGATCGCCAGTGAATCCCAGACAGTTATATCGCCATCGATCAGACAAGGAACTTTGGCGGAGGGTGAAAAATCCTTGAATGCCGCTTGTGTCGTGCCGGGGCCAAAAGCCACTTTCCTCTCTTCAAAGGGAATCGACAGGGTTTTTAACAGCAACCATGGACGCAGTGACCAGGACGAGTAGTTTTTATTGGCAATATACAATCGGTACATGATGCTTGCTCCTTATGTTAACGATTTACCTCGCATGGCGGCGCTTATCTACCGTTGCGTATAACGAGAAGGATTTTTATTCTGCATAACATATCGCATTATTCTTTCAGTTTTTATTAAATGAAACGTAAATAAATACACTATGATTACGCGCGACGCATTAAGTACATTAGCGGTGTTCACTTTGCCGGATTTTACGGCGCAGTGGCTGACTTATCTTCAACCTGTCTTGCGCCTCAGTGACGTTGCCTGACGCCGGGAATGATTAGGTTTGTATAAAGAATGAAATGGCTTACTTCTCTGACTATTGCAATTGGACTTGCCTATACCCCGGCTTTCGCCCAGGAAACACTGCCTGTACCGGTCTCGGTTACACCGTCACATCAACAACGCGATGCCTTTGTCTCTGATTTAATGGAGAAAATGACGCTGAATGAAAAAATCGGTCAGCTAAGGCTGATCAGCGTCGGGGCGGATAATCCCAAGGAAGCGATTCGTGAGATGATCAGGAACGGTCAGGTGGGCGCGATCTTTAATACGGTAACCCGCCATGATATTCGCGCGATGCAGGATCAGGTGATGCAACTCAGCCGCCTGAAAATTCCCTTGTTCTTCGCCTATGACGTGATGCATGGTCAGAGAACCATCTTCCCGATCGCGCTGGGCCTGGCTTCCAGTTGGGATATGGCGGCGATTGCCAGGAGTGCGCGAGTGTCGGCTTATGAAGCCACGGAGGACGGGCTGAATATGACCTGGGCGCCGATGGTGGATATTACCCGCGATCCTCGCTGGGGTCGGGTGTCTGAAGGTTTCGGCGAGGATACCTGGCTGACCAGCAAAATCGCGGGTGTGGTGGTCAACGCGTTTCAGGGAGATGACGTCACCGCCCGTCATTCACTGATGACCAGCGTCAAACACTACGCGCTTTATGGCGCGGTTGAAGGTGGCCGTGATTACAATACCGTGGACATGAGCCCGCAGCGTATGTTTCAGGATTATCTGCCGTCTTATAAAGCCGCTATTGATGCTGGCAGCGGCGGGGTGATGGTAGCGCTGAACTCCATCAACGGTACGCCCGCAACCGCCAATGGTTGGCTGTTGAAAGAGATTCTGCGCGATCAGTGGCATTTCAAAGGCATCACCATTACCGATCACGGCGCAATCAAGGAACTGATTAAACACGGTGTGGCGGCTGATCCGCGTGATGCCTCGCGTCTGGCGCTGAAGTCCGGCATCGGTATGAGCATGAGCGATGAATATTTCATGCGCTACCTGCCGGAACTGGTGAAAAGCGGTGCGGTGACCGAGCAGGAGATCGACGATGCCTGCCGTCAGGTGCTTAATGTGAAGTACGACATGGGATTGTTTGCCGATCCTTACCGTCATTTGGGTCCAGTTGGCTCCGATCCGGCGGATACCAATGCGGAGAGCCGTCTGCATCGGCTGGATGCACGCGAGGTAGCGCGTAAAAGTCTGGTGCTGCTGAAAAATCGGCTGCAAACGTTGCCGTTGAAGAAGCAAGGCGTCATTGCCGTGGTCGGGCCGCTGGCCGACAGCCAGCGCGATACCATGGGCAGTTGGTCTGCCGCGGGCGTAACCAGACAAACCATCACCGTCTATCAGGGGATCAAAAACGCGGTTGGCGACAACGCCACCATTCTGTATGCCAAAGGCGCCAACGTCACCAACCATCAGGGCATCATCGATTTCCTGAATCAATACGAAGACGCGGTACAGATTGATAAGCGCCCCGCGCAGGTATTGATCGACGAGGCGGTGCAGGCGGCGAAGCAAGCCGATGTCGTGGTTGCGGTGGTTGGGGAAGCGGCGGGTATGGCGCATGAAGCCTCAAGCCGTTCCAATATTGATTTGCCGCAAAGTCAGCGTGACCTGATTACGGCATTGAAAGCAACGGGCAAGCCGCTGGTTCTGGTGCTGATGAATGGTCGTCCGCTGGCATTGGCGCGGGAAAGCCAACAGGCGGATGCGCTGCTGGAAACCTGGTTCAGCGGTACGGAAGGAGGCAATGCGATCGCGGATGTACTGTTTGGCGATTACAACCCCTCCGGTAAACTGCCGATGTCCTTCCCGCGTTCTGTTGGACAGATCCCGATTTATTATAACCATTTGCCGTCTGGCCGCCCTTACACGCCGGAAAATCCCGGCAAGTATACCTCTCACTACTACGATGAAGCCAATGGGCCGCTCTATCCCTTTGGCTATGGATTGAGCTACACCACGTTCAGCGTTTCGGATGTGCGGCTGTCGAGTCAGACCATGAAACGTGACGGTGTAGTGACGGCCAGCGTCACGGTAAAAAATACCGGCGATCGGGCAGGGGAAACCGTGGTGCAGATGTATCTGCATGATGTGGTGGCATCGATCAGTCGTCCGGTGAAAGAGTTGCGCGGCTTCCAGAAAATCATGTTGCAGCCAGGCGAGTCGCGTATTGTCAGTTTCCCGATCGATCAGACCGCGCTGACCTTCTACAATGCCAATATGCGGCAGGTGGTTGAACCGGGCAAATTCGATGTGTTTATCGGCCTCGATTCGCAACGCGTGAAGCGCCAGAGTTTCACGCTATTGTAATCAATGCCTCGTTACCGCCGGTATTTACCGGCGGTACGGTGTGTCTTTGACGATCATGCAGTGAAGGGAGAGTCGTATGGCGTTGACGGAAGTAATTCTAGTTGATGAAGCCGATCAGCCAACGGGCGTGATGGAAAAGCAGGAAGCGCATGAGAAAGGGTTATTACATCGCGCCATCACCGTTTATGTGTTCAATTCCCGCCAGCAATTATTGCTCCAGCAGCGGGCGATCGATAAATATCATAGCGGCGGTTTATGGAGTAATACCTGTTGCAGCCATCCCGCACCGGGAGAAAAAGCTTCGCAGGCCGCGCATCGTCGGCTGTATCAGGAAATGGGACTGCGTTGCCCGCTAATCCCCATGTTTACGCTGACCTATCGATTAGCGCTGGAAAATGGGCTTACCGAGCATGAGATCGGACATGTCTATTTTGGCGTCACAGACGATATTCCTCAGGTTAGCCCTGAAGAGGTAGCGGATTATCGATATCTGTCGCTGGAACAGATCACGCACGACATGGAAACGTCGCCGGAGCGCTTCACCGCCTGGTTTCGACTGACCTTTTCACGTATACCCGCCTACTGGAAGCAATTTCAGTTTGAGCACGCCGGTCGGCAATGAATATGGGTATGGCGATGAGTGTCGCCGAACCCTCGTCAACCGCCGTGAACGATAATGATGTAACCCACCAGCATTACGCCGCCGACCCCGCCGATGGCGCACAGGGCGAACAGCCCGATAATCCCCAGTTTGCGTAAACTCATTAGGTTATCCTTTTATTGACCGTTGTGAATTATAAAGCCTTCGGCGGGTGAAACAAGGCGTGAACGTCATTCAGCGATGTACCATCATTGCATGATATCGGCTGACGTCCTTACCCGACTGTGGGACAATACCGGCCAGATTCAATAATCACAGAGAATGCATGGCGCTGTCCCCCGCAATAAAATTGCAGATTGGTCAATGGTATAAGGCCCTGCAACAACAGATCCCGGACTTTATTCCCCGTCTCCCCCAGCGCCGGATGATTGCAGAAGTGGCGAAAACGCTGGCGGGGGATTATCCGCGTCATTTGGTTATTGAAGCCCCTACCGGGGTGGGAAAGACACTGTCCTATTTGATCCCCGGCATTGCCGTAGGGCGTGCAGAGGAAAGAACGTTGGTGGTCAGTACCGCGAATGTGGCGCTACAGGATCAGATTTTCAGCAAGGATCTGCCCTTATTGCAGAAATGTATCCCCGAACTGAAATTTACCGCGGCCTTTGGCCGGGGACGTTATGTGTGTCCGCGCAATCTGGCTATGTTGGCAACCGATGTCGATGCGCAAGGCGATTTAACGCTGTTTCTGGATGATGAACGGGTGCCTTCCAGTCGTGAGGAACAAGGGCAGTGCGCGCGAATTGAGAAAGCGCTGCAAAATTATGTCTGGGACGGCCTGCGCGATCATTATCAGGAGTCGATCGACGACAGCCTGTGGCGCAAGCTGAGTACTGATAAAGCGAACTGTCTCGCGCACAACTGTCATTATTTCCGGGAATGTCCGTTTTTCATCGCCCGACGGGAGATTGAGCAGGCGGATGTGGTGGTGACCAATCACGCGTTGGTGATGGCGGCGATGGAAAGTGAATCGGTCCTGCCCAATCCGAAAGAACTGTTGCTGGTGTTGGATGAAGGTCATCACATTCCTGATGTTGCCCGCGATACGCTGGAGATGTCCGGTGACGTCACGCCTGCCTTTATCACCTCACAACTGGAACAACTGGTGCAGTTGATCGGGTTGTGTATGTCGCAGTTCGCGCCAAAGTCGCCGCCGCGTCTGGCGCACAACGAAAGACTGACCAGCCATTGCGAAGAATTGCGCGAGCAGGTCCAGATGTTTGCGCACGTAAGCGGATTATTTTTGCCGGACGACGGCAGTGAAGCTGACTATCGTTTCCCGATGGGACAAATGCCGGAGGAAATGCGTGGGATCTGTGGCCGCTTGTTCAAGCTGACCGACACGCTGCGCGCCCTGACGGAATTCATGCTCAATGATCTCAGTGAGAAAACCGGCAAACACGATGTGGCGCGCTTGCGTCATTCACAACTGAAAATGAGCCGGATGCTTGGTTATCTGGAGTCGCTGAGCAAACTGTGGCGGCTGGCGGCGATGGAAAAAAATTCTAATGCGCCGATTTCCAAATGGCTTACTCGCCACATTCGCGACAAACAGGTGCAGTTGCATCTGCACTGCGCCGGTATCCGGGTGTGCGATCAATTGGAGAAATTGCTGTGGGACAAGGTGCCGCATGTGGTGGTCACGTCGGCGACCCTGCGTTCGTTGAACAGTTTCGCCCGGATACAGGAACTCTCAGGTCTGAGTGAGCGTGACGGCGACCATTTTATTACCCTGGATTCCCCGTTTAATCACCGTGAGCAAGGGCGTCTGGTGATCCCCAAAATGCGTTACGAACCGCTAATAAAAAATGAAGCGCAGCATATTGCTGAAATGGCGATGTTTTTCCGGGCTGAACTGAAAAAGGAGACGCATCGCGGCATGCTGATGCTGTTCGCCAGTCAGCGCGCCATGCAGCTTTTTTTGACGCAGGTGACGGATTTGCGATTGATGCTGTTGGTTCAGGGCGATAAACCGCGTTACCGGCTGGTGGAACTACATCGACAGCGCGTCGAAGCGGGGCAGACCAGCGTATTGATTGGTTTGCAGTCATTTGCCGAGGGGCTGGATCTGAAAGGTGAACTGTTGTCTCAGGTGCATATCCATAAAATTGCCTTTCCGCCCATCGACAGCCCGGTGATTCTTACGGAAGGCGAATGGCTCAAAAGCCTGAAACGTCACCCGTTTGTGGTGCAAAGCTTGCCCAGCGCGTCGTTCAGTCTGATACAGCAGGTGGGACGTTTAATCCGCAGCCATGCATGCTTTGGTGAAATAGTCATTTATGATCGCCGCTTGCTCAGTAAAGGCTATGGCGCTCAATTGCTTGCCGCTTTACCGGTTTTTCCCATCGAAGAGCGGGAATTGCCTTAAGAAACGATACCTTAAGAAACCATATTGAAAAGCGCAATAAAAGGTGTATTGAATGTGAAATATTGAACTTTGATCTGCATCTATATTTTTCTATTTTGATTTGTTAAATTGTCATAATTGTTTTAAGCAAGTTTATGGTACGTAATTAAAACGTGTCGCTGGTTTTTATTTTATCTGCAACGCCATCGTTCCTGATTAATAAAAATATTTGGAAATAGCGGCCTAATTAATTGGATTTAATTTAATTGCTATAAAATTACCTGAATAATTTTATTTCTTGTAATGATATTATTTCAATGCCAGGCAAGGGATTTTAGGATTCTGATCATTCCGGTCAGACTTAAGGAGAAGAAAACATGCATTCGCGAAATAATAATTCACCCATTTCAGTATTGGGTGCAAACAGTTCAGAATATAGTGAAATCAATGATTTTCTTTATTATTCTGAGCGTGGCGGCGGGCTGACGCTCAACGGAAAACCATCGTATACCAACGCTGATGCCGCAAAGGAAATTTCCCGCGATAATATTACCTGGAATGGCGCTGACGTATTGGGCCAATCAGCGGATCTCACTTATTCCTTTCTGCAAAGCGTCAGGTCTATTCCTTCGGGTGATCAGGGCTTTGTGAAATTCAACCCTGTTCAAATGGAGCAAGCCAGGTTAGCGCTGCAATCCTGGTCGGATTTGGCGAATATAACTTTTACGGAAGTTTACGACAATCAGAACGCAACGCTCACTTTCGGTAATTTCACCAGAGATGCCAACGGCAATCTTAACTTCGATGTTCAGGCTTACAGCTTTTTGCCTGGCAATTACCCCGCGGCAGGCAGTTCCTGGTATAACTATAATATCAATAATATTCGTCAACCTGACACCATGGAGTATGGTCGTCATACATTGACGCATGAAATTGGTCATACATTGGGATTGAATCATCCTGGTGCTTATAACGGTAGCGTAGGCAATCCCAGCTATCGTGATGTCACCTACGCTGAGGATACCTTGCAGTTCAGCACGATGAGTTATTGGAGCGAGCAAAATACCGGCGCGGATTTTAACGGCCATTATCCGGCGGCCCCGATGATTGACGATATTGCCGCTATCCAGCGTCTCTATGGCGCCAACATGTCCACCCGCACCGGCGATACGGTTTATGGATTCAATTCCAATACTGACCGCGATTTTTATACCGCCACTGACAGCAGCCAGACGTTAATTTTCTCCGTCTGGGATGCGGGCGGTAATGATACCTTTGATTTCTCCCGTTACGCTGATGATCAGCGCATTAATTTGAATGAAAAAGGTTTTTCGGATGTCGGCGGTTTAAGGGGAAATGTTTCGATTGCCGCTGGCGTCACTATTGAGCAGGCGATTGGTGGTTTCGGTAACGATATTATTGTCGGTAATGACGTCGATAATATTCTGCAAGGCGGATTTGGCGATGATGTTCTGTCCGGTGGTCGCGGCGCAGATGTCCTCACCGGCGGAATAGGCGCTGATACCTTTGTTTATGCCGGCGTCAGCGATTCAATGGCTTCCTCGTATGACCTGATCACCGATTTTGAACGCGGCATCGATAAGATTGATCTGTCCGCGTTTAATGGCGAAGGCGATTTGCGCTTTGTTGAAGACAGTTTCACTGGTGTGGGTAACGAAGCACTGCTGAACTGGGATGCCGACAATAATATCAGTTCGTTGTGGCTGCATCTGGAAGGCCAGACATCGCCGGATTTTATGGTGCAGATTGTGGGCCAACCGACGGTGGCGGCAGATTTTATTGTTTAATCAGTAGGGACGGGGAAACCCGTCCTTTTTTATATCTGGAGCCACCATGAAAAGCGTTATCATCGCGGCGCTCATCAGTGTAATAACCGGAGTAGGTATGGCGAGTATTATAAGATTACCCTCGGCGGAAGAATTAAGCGGTTCCTGGCGCTTGAGCGGTACGGATCTGCATTGCGACCTTGTTCTGCATACCACCCCGCTGACAGAAAACACCTGGCGGCTGACAGGGGATGTCCGTTGCTTGCAAGCGCTGTTGGCTGGCGTGCCTGTTGGCTGGCGGCCAACGCCGGATGGGATCACGTTGACGCGGGAACAGGGCCGAACCGTGGCCTTTTTCAGCAGAATCGGGGATCGTTATGAATACCGTCTGCCTGACGGCGGCTTGCGCGTCATGCACAAACAGCCCTGACTGAAGAGGTAAATGCAGTGAGTCCACACACTGACAGGGAACGTTCGTTGTTGATGATACTGCGCCCCTTCCGGCGCAGTTTCTGGAGCATTGGCATTTTTAGCGCCATCATCAATTTGCTGATGCTGTCTCCCTCTATTTATATGCTTCAGGTCTACGACCGCGTACTGGCTTCCAGCAACACCACCACATTACTGATGTTGACGCTGCTGATTGCCGGTCTGTGTGTGTTTATGGCGGGGCTGGAGTGGGTCAGAAGTCTGATAGTAATACGGCTGGGCACCCGGCTTGATTTACTGATGAATCAATCGGTATTCAACGCCGCGTTCGCTCGCAATCTGGATGTCGGCGACGCACGGGCCGGTCAAGCGCTTAACGATCTAACGTTACTGCGCCAGTTCATTACCGGCAACTCACTGTTTGCTTTCTTTGATATTCCCTGGTTTCCCTTGTTTCTGCTGGTGCTTTTTCTTCTGCATCCCTGGCTTGGCTTACTGGCGTTGGCGGGAACAGCCGTACTGGTGCTGTTGGCCTGGATGAATCAATCTGTTACATCAACGCCGCTCAGGGAGGCCAATCGGGAAGCGCTACAGGCGACACATCTGGCCGATACCCAGTTACGTCACGCCGATGTCATTGAGGCGATGGGGATGTTGTCTAACCTGCGTCGCCGTTGGTTGGGTCAGCACTATCGGTTCATCACGCTACAGAATCTTGCCAGCGAGCGGGCCTCAATGGTGGGCGCCGCTTCGAAATACTGCCGTATCTTTTTACAGTCGTTGATGCTGGGCGTGGGGGCGCTGCTGTCTATTCAGGGGGTGATCACGCCGGGTATGATGATTGCCGGTTCGATCCTGGTCGGACGGGTACTCAGTCCGATAGACCAATTGATCGCTATCTGGAAACCCTTGTGTGACGCGCGGCAGGCATGGTTGCGGCTAAACCGGATGATGACGGTATATCCGCCTAAAACCGCGACTATGGCTTTACCGCCGCCGATCGGTCAACTCAGCGCGGTTAACCTTTCTCTTCGATCGCCGCAAGGCCCCGCCAGATTGCAAGGGATTCGCTTTTCGTTGATGGCGGGAGAAACGCTGGCGGTCTTAGGCGCATCCGGGTCGGGTAAGTCAACGTTGGCGCGTTTGCTGGTGGCGGTGCAGTTACCATCGCAAGGTCAGGTCAGGCTGGATGGCGTCGATCTGAGTCAGGTGGACAAAACCGCATTTGGTCCGGCGATCGGCTATCTTCCGCAGGATGTTCAACTGTTTCAGGGCGCGATAGCGGAAAATATTGCCCGTTTTGGTGAAGTTGATGCCGACAAGGTTATCGCCGCCGCGCGGTTGGCGGGGGTTCATGAGATGATCCTTGCCCAACCACAAGGATACGATACTCCTCTGGGCGCTGACGGCAATGGTCTGTCAGGCGGACAGCGGCAGCGTATAGCATTGGCTCGCGCAGTCTATGGCAACCCTTGCCTACTGGTTCTGGATGAACCGAATGCCAGTCTTGATAATGAAGGCGAACAAGCGCTGGCACAGGCTATCACGCATCTGCAACAGCGCGGCGCCACGATCGTACTGATTACGCATCGTCCGGCGCTGACGGCGTTGGCGCATAAAACTTTGATCATCAGTCAGGGCAGGCAGCAGTGTTTTGGTCCGACCAAACAGATCCTCACCGAGTTGCAACATCATCGCGCAGTCAGCCAGTCACCTATGACGGCCTCTGTCGCCGCGCCACATTAAACAGGGAAAGCAATGGACGCATCTGAACTGAATGACGACGCTATGGAACGCGCAGCCCGGCAAGATGAAATGCGTGCGGTACGTCTGGGCTGGTGGCTGGTTTTGATCGGGTTTGGCGGTTTTTTATTCTGGGCATTGTTCGCGCCGCTGGACAAAGGCGTGACGGTAAACGGCAGCGTGGTAGTGTCTGGCAATCGTAAGACGGTTCAGCATCATCAGGGCGGTATTGTGAAAAAAATCCTGGTGCGCGAAGGTGATGATGTGAAAGCCGGACAGGTGCTGATCACGTTGAATGAGGTTGAAGCGCGGACCACCAGCGAAGGGCTGGCGACCCAATATCGGCTGTTGGTTGCGCGTGAAGCCAGGCTCCTGGCGGAGCGGCGCGGATTGAATGATCTGGTTATCGCCGCTAATCTGCTGCCTTTGCGGGAACAGCCTGAAATGGTCGAGATATTGGCCTTGCAGCGGGCGTTATTGCATAACCGCCAACAGGCGCTGAAATTTAAAGCTGACGGGTTACGGGCCAGCATTGCCGGAATGACCTCATCGCTCGATGCGCAGCAGCAGGTGATAGTCAGCAAGCGGGCGCAACGCAACGCATTGGCGCAGCAACTGCAAGGTTTACGCGCGCTGGCGGCGGAAAACTATGTACCCCGTAACAAAATGCTGGAGACCGAGCGCCTGTATGCTCAGGTCAGTGGCGAACTGGCGCAGGTTGATGGTGAGATGAACCGTACCCGGCGCGATATTCAACAGCAGACCTTGCTTATCGCCCAGCATCAGCAGGAATACGATAAAGAAGTCAACAGCGAGTTGGCGGACGTTCAGGCGTCGCTGCGCGATATGTTCGGACAGAAAGAAAAGGCGGATTTTAATCTGGCCAACATCCAGATACGTGCACCGGTGTCGGGAACGATTGTCGGGCTAAAGGTGTTTACCGAAGGTGGGGTTATCTCTCCCGGACAAACCCTTCTGGAGATCGTCCCGGATGACCAACCCTTGCTGGTGGATGCGCGCGTTCCTGTTGAACTGGTGGATAAGATCTGGCCGGGGTTACCTGTTGAGCTTCAATTTGTCGCGTTTAATCAGAGCACGACGCCGAAAGTATCGGGAACGGTATCGTTGCTTTCTGCTGATCGACTGATTGATGAAAAAGAGGGTTCATCCTATTACAGCCTGCGTATACAGGTGAATGAACAGGGTAAAAAGACCTTGCAAGGGATGGTGATCAAACCCGGCATGCCGGTACAAGGTTTTATACGCACCGGTGAGAGGTCATTCCTCAATTATCTGTTCAAGCCATTAACGGATCGTCTGCATTTAGCGCTAACGGAAGAGTAATTATGCAAAGGATAGCCATTCTGATATCGCTCGGCCTGTTTACATCGGGCGTTGAAGCTTTAGGGCTGCTTGATGCCTGGGAACTGGCGATACGCCACGATGCGCAGTTTCGCGCCGCGGGTTATGAACGTGATGCCGGGCAGCAAGAAACCCCGTTGGCGCGGGCCAATCTGTTGCCGACGGTACAATACAATTACAACATCAATCGTAGTCATTCGACGACAACACAGACTGACCGCCGCATCGATAACACCACTCAGCGTGACTATGATAGTTACGTCTCCACGATCAGCCTACGGCAACCATTGCTGGATTATGCCGCCTGGATGCGTTACCAGCAGGGAAAAGCCCGCACGCTAATGGCGGACCAACGGTTTCGCGATCGCAGTCAGGATTTGATGATCCGTCTGTATAGCGCCTGGAGCAACGCGCTGCTGGCACAGGAAAAACAGCAATTGCTGGAAGCACAGCAGCGCACCTATCGTGAACAGCTTACGCTGAATAAACGCCTGCTCTCAGCCGGAGAAGGAACCTTGACCGATATGCGTGAAACTGAGGCGCGCATTATGCTGATAGAGGCGCAACGCATTGAACAGCAGGATATATTGGACTCGGCGATGACTGAACTGCAAAGTATGACCGGCAGCGCGATGACGGCGGAGGCATTGATGCCGTTGTCATTATCCCGCGAACCTGTGGCGACGACGGAAGAGTATTCGCTGGCGCAATGGCAGGCGTTAGCGGTGCGCCGGAACGCAAGGCTGGCGGAACAACGGGAAAACCTGGCGCTTAGCCGGTACGATATCGAACGTAACCGGGCAGGGCATTTGCCGACGTTGTCGCTGGTTGCCTCTTCACGTCATAGCCGTTCGGAAAGCGAATACAACTATAATCAGAAATACGATACGCAAAGCATCGGCTTGCAACTGAGTGTTCCGCTTTATGCCGGCGGCGCGGTTTCCGCCGCGACAAGGCAGGCAATGGCGACGTATCAGCAACGTCAGGCTGAGTTGGATGACCGCACCCGACAGACACTGGCGGAATTAAAACGGCAATATAATTTGTACCATAATGGCGTGGCCAAAATCCGCGCCTGGCAGATGACGGCTGCCGCGGCGGAAGATGCCGTCAACGCCACGCGTCTTAGCGTCGCTGGCGGCGAGCGTATCAATCTGGACATTCTGCTGGCGGAACAAGCGTGGTACGACGCACGTCAAGAACTGGCCGAGGCTAAATATGGTTGGCTACAGTCGTGGTTATTATTGCGTTATACCGCCGGTACGTTAAATGAAGACCATATTCTGCAATTAGCCGCCTGGTTCCGGCCTGATTGAGTCATTCGTTAGCGCCGCATTTACAATATTCATCACCAGGTGAAACATGCTATTTTCGTTACAAGCTACCAATTGTGTCGCTGTTAACGAGGCCCTGCATGGATTACACCAAGGTTATCAAAGAGGTCGGGCGCGGCAAGCACCATGCCCGCGATCTTGATCAGGCAACCGCCTATGAACTTTACTGTCATATGCTGGATGGAGAAGTTCCTGAACTCGAATTGGGCGGGTTATTGATCGCCTTGCGTATCAAAGGCGAGTCCGAATCGGAAATGCGCGGTTTTTATCAGGCCATGAATGAGCGGGTGCTGCGTCTTCAGCCGCCGGCGAACCGTCCCATGCCGGTGGTTATCCCCAGTTACAACGGTGCGAGAAAGCAGGCGAATCTGACGCCGCTGTTGGCGTTGCTGCTGACCAAACTGGGTTTTCCGGTGGTGATTCATGGCGTTAGTGAAGATCCCACCCGCGTGACCAGTCATGAGATACTGCGTAACCTCGGCGTTGCGCGGGCGGATAGCGTCGGGCAGGCGCAGCAGCAACTTGATGCGGGGTATCCGGTATTTATCCCGGTTTCGGTATTGTGTCCAGAGATTGAGCGTCAATTGCAGCTACGCTGGCGCATGGGCGTGCGTAACAGTAGCCATACGCTAGCGAAAGTGGCAACGCCTTTTGCGGAGAGTGAGGCGCTAAGGATCGCCAGCGTGTCGCACCCGGAATATATTGACCGCGTCGGGACATTTTTCAAAGCTATTCAAGGCCGCGCCTTATTGATGCACGGTACGGAAGGGGAAGTGTACGCCAATCCGCAACGCTGCCCGGAAATTCATTTTATTCACCAGCAGGAAATGCGGGGGCTGCAATTGCGACAGGATATTGTGGCGGCGCCCGACAGCCTGCCGATCGCCAGAGATGCGGCCACCACCGCACGCTGGATAGCGCAATGCCTGGCCGGGGAAATCGCCTTGCCGCATGCGATTCGTTTGCAGCTTGCCTGTTGCCTGGTGGCAACGGGGGAGGCGCCAACCATGGAACAGGCCAGCGCGACGATTAGAAAGCGTTTGGGATAGCGGGTTGGTGTTCCAGGCGTGGTTATTTTTCTTTAAAGAAAGGAACATCATGCAACAGATAGCGGATTATTTTAATGCGTTGAACCGCGACTATCTTGCCGTTCATCAAACCAAAGAAGATCTGTTCTGGCGGCTTTATATGGGCACCGGAAATGATGACGTATCCGCCCGTTTTTCCGCAGCGGAAAGCGCTTACAAGCGGTTTATTTCTCAACCGCGGCGGTTGGTCGAGTTGCGTCATCACCTCGCCGCGCTGGAGGCAAGCCCGGTGAGTGACGCTCAGCAAGCGTTGTTGCACGGTCTGCAAGGGTGGTATCGGTTTTTTGATTGCAATGTGATCGAAGATCCCCAGGCGCAAGCGCTGATGGATGACATTATCGCCGCGGAAAGCGCCCTGTATGAGAAGCGTAAAACTTACGAAATGACGCATCTGGATGCGAACGGCGAGCGCGTCCCGGCCTCATTGGGGGAACTGCTGACCAATCAGGCGACCAATGATACGGAAACCTACCGGCAAAGCTCGCAACAAGCGCTGCGTGATCTGGAGCAGTGGTTGCTGCATAACGGCTTTCCTGAATTGATAAGCCTGCGTAACCGCTTTGCCCGCCAGATGGGGTATCGCAACTATTTTGACTACAAGATCAATAAAACCGAGCGAATGTCGCCGGAACAGCTTTTCGCCATTCTCGATCCCTTTGAAGAACAAACCCGCGCAGCGAATGCCCGCAGTCTGCGTGAACTGGCGGCGTCGAAAGGGACGGAGGCGTTGCAGCCGTGGAATATTCGTTACGCCAGCGCCGGAGACGTCACCCGTCAGCTTGATCCCTACTTCCCGTTTGCCGCGTCGCTGGAACGCTGGATCAATAGTTTCAAGCGTCTGCATATCGGTTTTAACGGCGCGGAAATGCAACTGGATTTACTGGTGCGCAAGGGCAAGTACGAAAACGGTTTTATGCATGCGCCGGTACCGGCTTTTGTTGAGCAGGATAAATGGATTCCGGCGCGCATTAACTTCACCAGTCTGGCGAAGCCGGATCAGGTGGGCAGCGGCGCCAGTGGTATCAATACGCTATTTCATGAAGGCGGCCATGCCGCACACTTCGCCAATATTCGTCAAAATGCGCCCTGCTTCTCACAGGAGTTTCCGCCAACGTCGATGGCGTATGCGGAAACGCAGTCCATGTTTTGCGACAGTCTGCTGCATGATGCTGACTGGCTGAAACGTTATGCCCAAAATGCACAGGGCGAGGTGATCCCCGATGAACTGATTCGTGCCGATATCAGTACGCGTCAGCCGATGCGCGCCTTTAATGAACGGCATATTCTGTTGGTACCTTATTTTGAGTGGGAACTCTATTCATGGTCCGATGAACAGCGTACACCGCAAGCTATGACTCAACTGGCGCGTGATGTTGAACAACGTATTTTAGGCATCAGCGGCAGCCCGAGGCCGACGCTGGCGATCCCGCATCTGTTATCGATGGAGTCGGCTTGTTCCTATCAGGGTTATCTGCTGGCGCTGATGGCAGTGGAGCAAACCCGGCACTATTTCCTGCAACGTGACGGCTATCTGACCGATAACGCGGCTATCGGCCCCGATCTGGCAAAACATTACTGGTTGCCGGGAAACAGCGTCAGCCATGACGCCACACTGAGAAGCCTGACGGGAGAAGGATTTAATCCGGCTTATCTGGCGCAGGCCTGTAATTTGACGGTTGATGAAGCCTGGCGGCATGCCGAAGCCTGTATGAGGCAGGCACAATTACGTCCCCAACCTGCGGCGGATTTTGATCTCGGTGCGCGGATCCGCATCGTCGATGGCAGCCGGGTACTGGCGGATAATGAAAAAAGCGATGCGCTGATGTGTCAGGCGTTTGCGGCGTTCATTGAGCAGGAATATCCGAGCTGATCGGCGGAAAAATCAAAGGGTGCGAACGCACCCTTAATAATGTTGGTTCAGGAAACGTGTTGCAGGAACTCGCGCAAGCGTTCGCTGGGCGGGTTAGTGATCAACGTTTCGGGATTGCCATCCTCTGCGATGCGGCCTTTATCAATGAAGATAAGGCGCGAAGCGACTTTATGGGCAAAGCCGACTTCATGGGTCACGATAACCATCGTCATGCCTTCCTCAGCCAGATCTTTCATCACCGTCAGCACTTCGTGGCGCAATTCTGGATCGAGCGCGGAAGTAGGCTCATCAAACAGCATCAGTTTAGGTTTAACCGCCAATGCCCGCGCGATCGCGACGCGCTGCTGTTGTCCGCCCGAAAGCTCGGCAGGGTAGTGGTGCGCCCGTTCGGACAAACCGACTTTAGCCAGCAGTTCTTTCGCCAGCTTTTCCGCTTCATCCTTACTGGCGTCGCGCACCCGGATAGGGCCGAAAGCCACGTTTTCCAATGCGGTCAGATGCGGGAACAGATAGAACTGTTGGAACACCATGCCCGCTTCCTGACGGATTAAACGCTCATCAACACGCGGATCGTTAACTTTCAAACCATCGACAATCAGTTCGCCGCTGGTAATTTCTTCCAGTTTATTGATACAGCGCAGCAAGGTGGACTTACCGGAGCCGGAAGGCCCGATAATCACGACGACTTCACCCTGGTTAATTTTCAGATCGATATCGTGTAAGACTTTCGTCTGACCAAAGTGTTTAGAAACGTTTTTAAATTCAATCATATAATCTTAAGTCTTCTTTCCAGACGACGCAGGACGAAGCTGAGCGCCAGCGTGATGAACAGATAAATCACGGCGACCGCACTCCATATTTCCAAAGCGCGGAAGTTGCCGGCGATGATCTCCTGGCCGGAACGGGTCAGTTCCGCCACGCCAATCACGATAAACAGAGAAGTATCCTTGATACTGATAATCCACTGGTTGCCCAGCGGCGGCAACATACGGCGCAGCGCGAGTGGCGCAATAACGTAGCGCAGCGTGGCTCGGCGGGATAAGCCCAGCGCCAGCCCAGCTTCACGGAAACCATTATGGATAGACAACACTGAACCACGGGTAATTTCCGCGATATAGGCGCCAGAGTTGATCATGATGGTAACCACCGCGGCGGCAAAGGGATCGATGCGCACTGAAGTCAGAATCATCGGCAGGGCGAAGTAAATAAACATCACCTGCACAACGATGGGCGTACCGCGAATGATTTCGATAAAGACCAGTGCGAGGCGGCTGGAAAACCAACCGCCGTAAGCGCGGGCAAAGCCCGCAAGCACACCGATAACCAGGCCGCCAAGCAGCCCCAGTACTGAGATCAGTAAAGTCATTTTCGCCCCTTCCAGCAACAGGGGCAGGGAAGGCCAAATGACGCTCCAGTCAAACTGCATGGAATATCTCCAGATTAAATCGGCAATTACTTAGGTTCTACGCCAAACCACTTTTTGTAGATCTCAGCATAAGTGCCGTTTTCACGCAGTGTTTTCAGCGCGCCGTTCACTTTTTCGCGCAGATCGCTGCCTTTCGGGAAGGCAATACCGTATTGCTGCGCCTTGATGGAGTCGCCGACAGCTTTGAACTGGCCGTTACCGGCGGTTTTTATGAAGTAAAGAATGTTCGGCGTATCATGCAGCACCGCATCCGCGCGGTTGGTGCCTAATTCCATGTAAGCGTTATCAATGTTCGGGAACTGACGCAGATCTTTGGTTTTAATATTGGCTTTCGCGTAATCAACCGAACCGGTGCCGCTTTTCACCGCAACGACTTTTCCAGCCAGATCCTGTTCGCCTTTAATCGCATTGTTGTCGGCTTTGACCATAACCAGCAAGCCGCTGTTGTAATACCCCTCGGAGAAATCGATTGCTTTTTTACGCTCCTCGGTAATGGTGATGCCTGCCAGCGCTACATCCACATTGCGGGTTTGCAACGCAGGAATAATACCGCCAAAATCCATCGGTTTCAGGGTATAGGTCAGATTGAGTTGTTTGGCGATAGCATCCCAAAGATCGATATCGAAACCAACGTATTTGTCGCCTTGTTTGAACTCGAATGGAACGAAGGCGGTGTCGGTGGCGACAATCAGTTGTTTCTCCGCTGCGTGGCTGGAAATGCTCATGGCTAACGTCAATGCAACCAAAGACGTTTTAAGTAGTGATTTCATCAAATCCTTCCTATTTGTACCAGTTGTGAGAAGCCCTTTTGTTTTACAGGCCCGATCAATCAGAGTGCAAAAGTAAAACCAGTTAAAACATTAGAATAATTATCAATGTCTTATAGAAAATATCATTTTTATTTAGTCACCCTGCCGGGAGATGGACTTTTTTTTATCCAAAACCCTTGGGTGGAACATTGCTATGATTAACTAATTCATACAGGGGAAACAACCGTTGATTTCAGTTATCTTGCATTATTGCAGACAAAAGCAAATTTTTTGAGCAATAAAACAGATAGAATGGCGGATTTCGTACCGGTTTTTGGTTTGTTTTTGACCAAAATCAGGACGGCGCACTGAGACGCGGCAAATCAAGAGAAGTGGGGGAGTGAGTGGGGAAGAGAACAAAAGAGGGCTGCTCGGAACAGCCCCTGGCGGCAATTATTCAATGTTGGATTCGATGAACCACAGAAATTTGTCCAGATCGCGCGATGCGACGGTCAGAATGTCCGCAGTATCTTCATCTTCTGCTTTGGCGATTGCTTTGCGAACATCATTGGCGACGCTGGCATAACGCTCCGCCAGTGCTTTCAGATGATCCTGTACACTGTGGATATCGGTTGGATAGCTTTTCAGTGAAGACTGTTCATTGACGGCCTGCACCGTACCCAGCGCTACGCCGCCAAGCTGAACGACGCGTTCTGCCATGGTGTCCTGATGGTCAGTAATCGCAGTACGGAAGCCATCAAGCATTTCATGAACCGCAATGAAATTGGCGCCGCGCATGTTCCAGTGTGCTTGTTTGGTAATCAGCGACAGGTCAATAAAGTCTACTACCAGTTGGTTTAACAGCTTGATAGTAGAGGTCTTCACGCCATCATCCAAATCATTGCGGGTGTAGATAAGCTCTGAAGATGCGGGTTTTACCAGTTTAGCGGTACGCATAATATTATTCCTCTTATTTGAATTTCGTCATCTAACTGTTCAACTTGGTTAATTATAACAGCAATAGAAGAAGATATTGAAAAGAATTTCCTATCGAATGGATAGGTATAGCAGATATATACTCTTGTTTTTATTATCAGTTTTTTTACTAATGATAATCATTATCCATTTTCGCACATAAGAACCGAAGCGCTGAATATTCTATAAAGTATAGCATAGGAATATATGAAGTTTACCTTTATGAAAAATAAGGTTAATTTCTTAGCGGTAAGATGAGAACGGTTTTTCTCACGGAAAGCGAAAGCCAGACTCATCAATTGTAAAGGAAGGGGCTGGCTATGCTTACTTTTATTGACTTTTATTTACGACATATATAGCAAGCGTATCTTCAACCAAATGAACTAGCGTGTAATTTGAACAAATAATTAAGAATTATCTGTTTTATCAATCAGCGGCGAATTAATTTGCTATCTGGTTGTCTACATAAAAATATCAATATAATTAGTGTCATAGAGCATGTTTGAAAATATTTGTTACATCTGCGGTGTGGTTGGAAAATATTAAAAAGGCAGCAAGTGCATCATTTTTTGTTATATTTAATGTGTTGGTTTTAGTGCATTAAGTATTCTTTCGTAAGATGAATTTGAGGCCGTATATATGAAAAAAATCGCGTGTCTTTCAGCATTGGCTTGCGTATTAGCAGTGAGCGCAGGTTCCGCAGTGGCAGGTCAGAGCACGGTATCTGCCGGTTATGCTCAGGGTGACGCTCAAGGCGTCGTAAATAAAGCCAAAGGCTTTAACCTGAAATATCGTTACGAGCAAGACAATAACCCGCTGGGTGTCATTGGCTCTTTCACCTATCTGGAAGATAGCAACACCAGTGACGGTCTTTACAACAAAGGCCGCTACATGGGCTTTAGCGCCGGTCCTGCTTATCGTCTGAATGACTGGGCGAGCATCTACGGTGTTGTTGGTTTCAGCCACGGTAAATACACTGGCAACGCTACTGATGGTTCTTTCCATCAGAGTAACGATGACTATGGCTTCACCTACGGCGCCGGTCTTCAGTTTAACCCGATGGAAGACATCGCGCTGGATGTAGGTTATGAGCAAAGCCGTATCCGCAGTGTGGATATTGGCACCTGGGCTGTTGGCGTGGGTTACCGCTTCTAATTCCAACGCGTATGGCTTTTATCCTCAATTTGGGTTATTAGCTGTGTCTGTAAAATCCGTCTCTGTGGGGCGGATTTTTTATGCGTTTATTTTGCTTGAGTTTGAACCACGCACGGCGTTTATGGCTGGCGTGATTGCACTGCACGGTAACGCCACAGCCAACGTCCGCTCGTCATTCGCCGGTAGTAAAAAAAGCCGCGCACAATCCAGTCCAGAAACATTCCCATCCAAACGCCAATAACCCCGAAACCGAGCATAACGCCAAGAACATACCCAGCGATGACCCGGCATCCCCACATGCCAGCCATAGCGATCCACATGGTATAGTTGGCGTCTTTTGCGCCTTTCAGTCCGGCGGGCAGTACCCAGGATGCCGCCCAGATCGGCATAAAAAGCGCATTCAACCAAATGAGATGCTGAACGACCTCAATGACTTCTGGTTCATCGGTATAAAACGACGCCATATAGCGCGCGCCGGGGATGGATAGCACGGCAAGGATGCAAAGCCCGATATTGGAAAGCCAGAAGATATAGTTCAACTGACGGACAGACTGCATGATCTGCCCTTTGCCTAATCGCGTACCGACGATAATGGTTGCCGCAGAACCCAACGAGTTGCCTGGCAGATTTATCAGCGTCGCAATCGAAAAAGCAATAAAGTTACCGGCGATCACTTCGGTACCCATGCCTGCAACGAAACGCTGGGTGATCAACTTCCCGACATTGAACATCACGGATTCAATACTGGCCGGGATGCCGATACTGAGGACTTCATACAGAATTGAGACGGTAAAAGGCGCGAAATAGGACTTAAACGGTATTCTCAGCGCGCCCTTGAATCCGTGCATCAATGTCAGGATCACAAACAGCGCGCCAATATAGCGAGAAATGGTAATGCCGATGCCTGCGCCGATGAATCCCAGACCGTCCCAGGAGAAAACGCCGTAAATCAGCATACTGCTGATGACAATATTAAGGATATTCATACCGATATTGATGACCATCGGCAGCTTGGTATTGCCCGCGCCGCGTAAGGCGCCGCATCCCACTAGTGCAATGGCTAATGCAGGATAGCCCCAGACAGTCCAGCGCAGGAAGGTTAATGCGAGGCTCTTGACCTGCTCGTCAGCTTGTCCCGCGATCAGATCAATGATCAATTCACCCGCGAATTCAACCAACCCAACCAGCAGAAATGACACCAGAACAAGCAGAGAGATGGATTGGCGTGATGCCGAGCGAGCCTGTTTTCTGTTGCGTTGCCCCAGACTGAAGGCCACGACGACGGCAGTACCTAACGCCACCGCTGTAAAAAAGGCGATTATAAGCATATTGAAACTGTCTGCCAGACCAACGGCAGCCATCGCCTCTTTACCCAACCAACTGACCAGTAAAGTACTGAATACACCCATCAGGACAACGCACAATCCTTCGATGAAGATAGGGAAAGCAAGCGGTGATATTTCGCGCCAGAATAGCACTCGATTTGAATAGCGTTTCTTATACCAGTCTGTATCTTTGAGTTTGCTCATCAAACGAGCTTGGTGATATCGATATCGCAACGTTTCCCCGCTAAATTCAATAAAAAGCAGAATGCCGCGCCAGTCATCTGGCCTGTGGTCAGTGCACCTGATGGTGATTACTATCAGGTAGCCAAGAATAAAAGTAGCGTAGTCAGTTATCGACCGGGGAATCCATGATCTAAATCGTGAACTGTCTTTTTCCCTATCCGGTTCAAGCAGTAACACAGTGTTGTTTTTGTGAAAAATACCGTTACTGTTTAACAGAGTAGCAGTAGCCTGATCGATGCTCCAGTACATATTAACGAGTGATGGCGAAAAGGGGGCGGGAGAGGTTACGTCTAACAAATAAATAAAACCGTAAACGCGTTAAGAATACGGTTTTATTTCATTCTGTTGACGTCATTTCTAATGATTTAAAATAATAAACAGCCTGTAAACACCACACAGATATCTACCCCATGAATATCAAGATGCAGGAAAACAACTCGCCTGTAACCTGAAAGACGAAGGGCATAATCTCTTTTCACTAGGCTTTAACTATTAGCACTCGGTATTTTATCCATAAAATCAATCGCATGAGTGATTATTTAAGGCGATGAATAATATGCGAATGCATGAAAACAACTGTTAATTCACTTGGCCAGCGCGAATGCTAGTTTATTTTTAAGGATTTACGTTTGCTTACTTGTGCAATTGAAACGGAAACTTCATAGCCAAGTAAATATAAAGCCTGCTCTAACGTCTCAATTTTGGAAGCATGGTTTACATCCAACAGACGGTCTATCTGTGGCCCCTTTTGATTAAGTTTGCGCGCCAAATCTGCTTTTCGAGTGCCGGTCTGTATCATTGCGTTATGCACAGCCGCTTTCAGATTGACCAGCACCGGAAGATGAATGCTTATTTCGTTATGCTGCAAGGCTGAGGGTTCTGGAATCGGGATCCGGGCATCAATATATTCTCCGATGATCCCCGTCAACCAACTGGCCGCTTCCAGGTCAATATCCTCTTCTGTGAATGCAACAGATGTTAAGTTTTTGAAATCTCTATAGAGTATTTCATACTGTCCTGAGTCTTCATTAAAACTCACGAATACAGGGTATGTGAACATATAACGCCTCCTTTTTATTGAAATCGATAACAGAATAGCATGAAAGTTATGTAATACAACATTTATGTTGTATTTTTTAATTGACAGAGGCGGAGGTTTTCGTCAGGGGCGGTAATCCCCCCGAAAAACCGGTGTGTTCATAAGTAGAATTTTCTCGTAACCTGAACCGGGGAGATCTCTATGAAAAAATCACGTTTCACTGACAGCCAGATCATGTCCATCCTGAAGCAAGCCGAGG
>NZ_JAMPJU010000029.1 GCF_025840185.1 Brenneria izbisi | reverse complement strand
CATGATGAGCCTCCGTTGGTTGTATTTTAACCAGAGAACTCTATTAAGCGGTAAGACTAAATTCAGGGGGGACTACACAATGACAGGGCATGAATGATAATTTCTGATATTGTTATGACTCTTGTTAAAACCCGCAATGGCTGGGCTGCTATAAGCTTGCCGATCATTTCTATTGTGGGTGTTATAGTAGTAAGGCGATTTTCTCTGATAATGTTGTATTCAGAAGAAGGATGCAATACTGGAAAGTTTTGAGGCAAAACAAGTCTTGCATCTAAGTTTGTTTTGCCTATTAAATTATTTTATGACGTTGCGATGCTTCTACTTTTGTATGCAATTTTAGATAGTTCTTTTGCTATTTCATCAATACTATGTATCGTTGTTTGTAAAGCAAGTTTATCTGCTAAGTAATGGCTATACTCTGCAACCTCTGTTGCATCAATATTATGCCAGATTGGTAGCAGAACTTTATTTTCGTCATTTACTGCTCGGTTAATCAAGCTATCTAACTCATACTGAGTCCATTTTTTACTAAAAAAAGCATGAGACAGCACGACAATTCCATAAGATGCTTTTTTCAAGCCCGTATCTATATTCCTTCTTAAGCTATCACCAATTTCCAATGTTTGTTCATCGAACCAAACGTTAATACCAAGTTGCGATAATTCATTTACCAATGGTCTAACGAAATTATCTTTATCTTCACTAGCATGAGATATAAAGAAATCAAAATATATTTCAGAATTTTCTTTCATTTTTGTGCTCTGCAGTTCATATGATTGATGGAAAACAGCTTGAAGTTTTGCCCATTCAATTTCAGCATTATCTTCCTTTCGTTGATAGTATATTTTATGCACAGGGAACTCGATGTTTGATATGTAGATGTAAAAAGTGTTCTCAATCTTTTTTCCATCAAGTTCTTTCCATTTCCATTCATAATTATGTATATATGATATTGATTCTTGGAAGTACCTATGATCGATTAAACTCCCGGCGCGAAAAGATGCCTTTTTAATATTAAATGCTATGTAAGTGTTGCCCTCTCCAGAAAATATAATATCATATCCATCTTCGGCAAGTAGTGCATAAACTTCTTTCGATATTTTATGCTGCTTAACTGCTAAATATACAAATAATGGCATAACTAAAATTATTACAACGATTAGAAATACAGGGGAAAGATCCATAAATTAATCTCAATGTTGTAAAATAAGAATCATGTTGGTGACTATCATCCTATCATAAAAAAATAATAATAGTATTTTTATGTTGGATACAACCTGCATGGATAGTGGTAATTCAGAATATATAACAATGCAAATAATGAATAAAAATTGTATTTTTTATATGAAAATAGAATATCAAATGAAGTTGCCTCACAGTCAACATTGAGCTATCTTTAAATCATGGACGAACGAACTCGTTTGTCTTTGCTCTTTAAAAACCTCTAGGATCGGTAAAGGACTGAGTGAAATTTTCAGTCAACCATTTCTCCAATGCGAGACGTGGCCCATGTCCCTCTTCATTGTGATCGTGACCTTATGCGAAATGTATATTGCAATCGTATATCTACGATACGGCATTGTTTAATGCTGAAATGGCGGGGTATCCAATCAGTTGTGTTGGATGGGTGTTGGCTGGCTTTGTCTACGGTGTGCAACACGATCCACAGGACATTTTGGCGGGGGATGCAAGTTGCATCGTGTTGTTAAAATGAGAGGTTTTTATGAAAGATGTTTTAGACACTTTGCGCCAAGTGCGTGAAAAGAGCAAACACACTGTAGACAATAGCTCTTTGAAAGAACTGGATGATGCGATTCTGACCCTTGAAAAAAGAATCGAAGAGAATTCTAAAGGCCACACAGCCTTAGATTATCTTTCTTATATCGCGAAGATCTTTGCTTTAATTAAACTTCTGAGCGGTGATTCTGATTTTCATTGATATCTACCTACTAAGGGGATTTGTTATGTATCCATCTTCATTTTTTGAACGAGCAGCCAGCCATGTCAATCCCATTATCTGAGGTGCACTATGTTAGATATTGGTTCAACCATTAAACTATGCCGTGAAGCACGTAAGCTCACCTTACAAGAACTATCAGATAGAACGGATTTAACGAAATCTTATCTATCTCGTATAGAGAACAATCAAAGAGATCCTACTATTACAGCGTTAGAAAAAATATCATTAGCGCTACATATTCCTCTAAATATCATCATCCTTCTTTCTGAAAATGAAGAGACAAATAATGATTTTTCTGATATCAATCATATGCTCAAAAAAACTATAATGGATACATTAGTTAATGCATAAAAAATGGAGTTATTCAAACAGACCACTTGCTAATTTAGAGTCTCTATTCAAAATTCTGGAAACAAATGAAGAGAGGCTCTCTTATCTTCTAAAAAACAAAAAGAGTTATTTCAAAACGGTAACCGTAATAAGAAAAGGAAAAACAAGAACGACGTATAAAGTGGTTGGTGAATTATTAAAAATACATAAGCTTATTAAACAGCGTATTTTTTCAAAGATAACACTGCCTGAGTATATTACTGGCGGTAGGAAAGGAGTCAGCTATATAGATGATTGTATATCTCATCGTAATAAATCAATTATCATTCAAGAAGATATGAAGGATTTCTTTCCTTCTATAAAAGAAGACCTGATAGCTAAAGCATTTCAATATTACATGAACTTCTCCCCTGAAGTTTCATCATTAATAGCCAAACTATCAACACTTGAAGGCTCACTTGTTCAAGGAACTAAGTTAAGTACTGATATTGCCAACTTAATATTTTTAGAAGAAGAGGCTCTTATAAGTGAGGAAGTCGGAAGATTAGGTGGAAAGTACACGAGATATGTCGATGACATAACTATTAGTTTCGAATCAGAAGTTAATAATGAAGATATTTCAAAAATAAAAACAATGATTTCGTCCATGGCGCTCAAAAGTGGGGTTAGATTAAATAGGAAGAAATCAAGGGTTTTGAGGAATGGTCAGTCCAAAATCGTACATGGTGTAAAAGTAATCAAAGAGATTAGACCAACACAAAAAAGAAAACATAATATAAGGATGTGTCTTTTTAATTTGAAGAAAAAAGTGATTGAAAGAGAAAATGTTATCGATGTTCTCACATTGTATTTTAAGATTAGGGGATTAGTAAATACATTAAAGCAGCAAGGTGATAAGACTCATGCTGAGTATATAAAACAAGCTAATCAGTTTGTTGCTGGCATTGATAAAAAGGATGCAATAAAATCAATCAGGAAAATGAGGAAGGTTAAAGACATCAGGAAATTAAGATCGTTATATTCAAAGTTAAAACCATTAGGGTATTCATCTAAAAGTGTTTCTGCCATTTTGGATGTTGAATATAAAACCTGTAAATGTAAAACTAATAACTAACTAATTGAGAAGTTACGGGTAAATCATACTGGATTGTCAGCGATTTATTACGGATTACGATTAATAGGTAATAAAATTATTTATTAATACGATAACTGGATGGTCGAGCCTGTCCGTAATTCTGTGTAACTGCCATCGTATTAAAGGTGAGCGCTCAGGCGGTCACCGAACTCAATAATAAA
>NZ_JAMPJU010000028.1 GCF_025840185.1 Brenneria izbisi | reverse complement strand
ATGAATGCTGCATCGCCGTTCCCCGGCAATCAACACGGACTGGCTAAAATGGAGCGGTAATATGCGAAGCTATTTAGTTTTACAGACTGTGAAATTAACAAGGTAGGAATCGGATAAACGGTTGAGGTAGGATAATAATATTGGATTCTGGTGCTTAGAAAGCGCCCGAAAGGGTAAAAGTAGTTAAATTAGCCCCCCGCCGTAAGGCGAGAAAGTGAAAATTAGACAAAACAGTGAAAATAATAAACGCTTTTACATGTTGCACAATTCACAGGTTAGGTTCGGAAATCAGAGTGTAAAAACAACAGGTAAAAGTACTTTTATTGATTTGATAAAATAAGTAACGGGGAGAGTATCAGGTATTTAATGTTAGTGGTTGCACTCGTCTGTGTTGCACAATTTTATTTTAGGCTTACTGGCCTGTTGTTTTTAAAACCAAAACACCATTTTTTCGGGATGAATCCCCTCGTTGACAGGGCAAGCCTGTTCAGCTACTGATTTTTTCAACCTTCTGCCTATAGTTTGACCTTTTCCCTTTTTAATTGTATTTCATGTTTTTAACAACTAAGAGGGAAAATAATTATGAATACAGATGATAAAAACGGAAAGCCAAGAACAGAAAAAACAATTAAGCAAAAAATTGCATCAGCGCAGATGCGTTTGAATCGTCTCAAGAGCAAAGAGAAATCTTTATCCAAGAGCGCTGAAACACGCTTGAAGATCATCCTTGGTGCTGAAGTGGCGAAAGCTGTAAACAGCAATGCTTCAGATATAGATAAGGCGTTAGTCCTTGGTTATTTATTAGATATCTCAAGGTTAAGTACTGAAGATAAAGATAAATATCGAAGTAATGGTCTATTGTTTTTATCAAAGCTTAAATTTCGAAATCCCTGAATTATTATATGCTTATCTTCATATAAAATCATTGCGTAGAAAAAGAGAAGCTTTCATTATTAATTAAGCATTACAGTTATTTTTAAGCACCATGTTTATAAAAATTCAGTCCTTAAATGCACGAATAGATCAATTTTATTTAAAAATTCTTGTCGCCTTTTTTCAAATCGCAAAAGTAATATGGCAAGATGTCAATATAAATGATAGGTATTTACCCAATCCTTATATCTTTTAATTAAAGTTATATGGACTTGACATAAGACATTTTAATTTTTTAGATTAAATGATTACCATTACATAATGTTTCGATTGAAATCTCATCAAAATAGCTGTATACTTAAACAGTAATGCGTGAGGACATCTCACGCTAGTATTTCGATTTATCACTTTGTAGAGAAATATATGAATAGTTCTGTTAAAAACATCATTAACAAAAATAGATTAACGGATAGCATGCCCTCTATGAATGATTATGCAGAGCTACCATACTCAGCGAATACAGCATCGAGATTATCTGTTGGAAAAGGTGTTAAGGTTCTTAGTTTTTTTACTGGTGCAGGCGGGCTAGATCTTGGTTTTGATTTTGCTGGTTTTGACGTCGTTTATGCAACTGATATTGAGGAAGACTGCTGTAAATCACTTGAAATGAATAAAGGTTGTTTGATCTCTAAAAAAACTTTAATTCAGAAGAAAGATATTAGGGAATTGAACCCTAAAACCCTACCCAAAGACGTTGACCTAATAATCGGCGGTCCCCCGTGTCAGTCTTTTTCTGCTTCAGGTAGGAGAGCAGGTGGTGCTGCTGGACGATTAGATGATCGTGGCACCTTGTTTGAAACATATTGTAGAATAGTTGAGCACGTTCAACCAAAAGCATTTCTTTTTGAGAATGTAAGAGGTATTTTAGGCACTAATAAGGGTGAGGATTGGAAAATTATCGTCAATTCTTTTAGAGAGTTAGGTTATAAAATTAACTACAGAATTCTAGATGCTCTTGACTATGGTGCTCCTCAACAAAGAGAGAGGATGATTATGGTCGGTCATAAAATGGATGGCGATTTTTTGTTCCCATTCCCGCTTTTTGGGCCTGACTCTATTGAACAAAAACCGCATTTGACACCTAAAGGTGTTTTTTCCAGCATACAAAATGATGACGAAAATAAAGCCTCACTTGAATTGACATCGGGAAAGTATTCTCATCTTTTACCATTAGTTCCTCCCGGTGAAAATTATCTATATTTCACTGAAAAAAGGGGCTATCCAGAGCCTATCTTTGCCTATCGCTCAAGATTCTCTGATTTCCTATATAAAGCTTCACCTAATACTCCTATTAAGACCCTAATTGCAAGCCCGGGGAAATATACTGGTCCCTTCCATTGGGAAAATAGAAGATTCACTATCCGTGAGTATATGCGTCTGCAAGGTTTTCCTGATGCATACAAATTCTTTGGAACTCGCGAGTCTGTAATAAAACAAATTGGTAACTCTGTAAGCCCAAAACTTAGTTTTCAATTGGCGTTAAGTATCGCCAATCAAATATTTAAAAAAAATGTTCACATCAACTTAATGCCTAATGACTATACGCTTAGTTTTGATAAGCGTAAAGGAAAAAAAGCAGCACAAACAAAGATAATGCATAACTTAGTTCTCGTAAATAAGAACAACGCAGTACCAAGGTTTAAAGAACTTGATTATTCTTGCCATATTTCTCCTTATATGGTTCCTGCACATTATAACAACGTCAAAGTCAGCACGATTGGCAATATTGTTAACATTTCTGTAAAAGCTGATAATTCTCGAAAGATATTCGCAAAAGTTACAATAGCTATTTATAAAGATGAAATAGCTAAAGTTGATGATAAAAGTGATTACGAAGTATTAATTAATGTGGTCTGCTATGGTGTTTCAGATCATTCGATGCAGACAATGTGGAATGCTATTGACGATTGGGTTATCAAATCCAGCAAATACCATTCTCTGTTCGAGCTTTATGGGCATTTCACAGAGCCTCATCCAATATTTAAAATTATTGACTTCGACTTACGAGCAAAAAATCCTGTGGGGCGATTTGCCAAATATATTTCTAGTTTTGATAATTGTTCGAAACATATTTCTAGAGAACATTTAACAAAGCTTTTTAGCGCTGAGTTTGGTGAAAAAAGTTTTCTTGCACTTGTAAAAAAATTGAGATCTTATCGTTTCGATATTCGTTGCAAAGAAACAAATATAGCTATGCCTAAAGATGTATATATGGTTTCATATCCTTTTACGCTCCCATTTAACAAACAAATGAACTTTACGGTCAAGGAAGAGGATTTTAGTAATGAATAAAAAACTCAATGAAGTTTCTGACGTCCTTTCCAGTCAGATTACTGGAGCCTTAGATAGAGCATTAAATAATGCCCTAACTCTCTTCAATGATGATTCGGAGCCAAATCCTAATATATCACTAACTCTAAAAAACTCCTTGATTGAGTTATCAAGATTATCTCAGAAAGCGTCAACTGGATTTACTAACATAGTAACTTGCCTTTCTATCAAAGCAGCAAGAAACAATGTCGATATTCGTTATCATCAAGTTCAAATTCAGAATCAGACAGATCGTCCTGCCGGATTTAATTTCAGAGGTGTGAGTGAGAAAGTAGTTTATCCATGGCTAACTACTAATACTTTTGAAGGGGCAAAATCAGGTTGGCAAACAAGAACATTTGAAAGACCAAAACCATACATGATGGATTATGATGAAAATATTGGTGACATTAAGATCCCATTTTTAAGTGTCTTTGATGAAATAGAATGTAATAATCAATCTGCTGATGAAGCGTTATCTTACCTTATTTATTTACAAGTAAAATTACGAGAATCTAAAAAAATCGTATTATCAATCCCAAGAACGGAAGACATATTATTAATTGTTTCATTGTTCAAAAAACACTTTTTCTATAAGTATAAGGCATCTAAAGGAGCATCAAGATTACCTGTGTTAGCACTTTATGCTATATATGAAGTACTTGTAGAACAAATGACAAGATATAAAGGTATGGAACTTAAACCTCTTGAAGAGCATTCTGCTGCTGATTCACAAACGGGTGCAGTTGGTGATATAGAGATTATTAATACCTCAACTAAAGAAGTTTTTGAAGCGATTGAGGTCAAACATGACATACAAATAGATGAAGTTATTATACAAGATGTTGTGAAAAAGGTTAGAGATAAACATTTAGATCGATATTACGTTTTAACGACAAGTAATAAATGTGACCCAGATGAACTAATCAACAAAAAAATAACCACAATTAAGCAACTTTATAACTGCCAAGTTATTGCAAACGGTGTTATGCCATCAATAAAATATTATCTTCGCTTAATTACCGATCCAACTTTAGTCTTACCTAAATATGTTGATTTGCTAGAAAAAGATAAAGCTATCAAGCATGAACATCGTGAAGTTTGGAATAAGATAACAACGACTGAAAGTATATAAATAAATTTGGCAGGTAGATGTCATTCTCCTGCCATCTATTAATAAATAATCTTACTTTTCACATGAAGATGACATAAATGCAATTGTAGAATAAAATTTAGTTAGTTATTAGTGGGATATATATATTCCCCGATGAGGGTGGAGCCTTAAATGAAAAAGGGCCTTTCGGCCCTTTACACAATAATTTATTTCTTTTTGCCTATTTTTGAGACTGTAATTTAAATTGTGTAATTGTCTGTTTTTGATATGTTCACTCCAACAACGGAGACAGGCAAACGATGGAC
>NZ_JAMPJU010000027.1 GCF_025840185.1 Brenneria izbisi | reverse complement strand
TTAGCCAGAACGGTAGTGATAGCAGCGGTCAGCGTTGTTTTACCATGGTCAACGTGGCCGATAGTACCGACGTTAACGTGCGGTTTTGTACGTTCAAATTTTTCTTTAGACATCGATTGTCCCTCTAAGACACGGATAAATCGGTGGTATCACCACATCAACCAAGCAATTGCTTGCTGAATTTTTTAACAGAAAGAAAATCAGGAGGAATAAAAAGAAGTGGTGCTGATAGGCAGATTCGAACTGCCGACCTCACCCTTACCAAGGGTGCGCTCTACCAACTGAGCTATATCAGCACATCTTGGAGCGGGCAGTGGGAATCGAACCCACATCATCAGCTTGGAAGGCTGAGGTAATAGCCATTATACGATGCCCGCATCCTGGAACTCGGCTACCTGATTTCTCTGTAGATTTTGAACATGGGGATTAAGACTTATACGCCCCGCATTCTTCGATCCGGCCTCATGCTGCATACCGCATCGATTTTATCCTGTCGCCAGGATTGAATTTGGTGGTGGGGGAAGGATTCGAACCTTCGAAGTCTGTGACGGCAGATTTACAGTCTGCTCCCTTTGGCCGCTCGGGAACCCCACCTGATTGTGTACTTGATGGTGCCGGCTGCCGGAATCGAACTGGCGACCTACTGATTACAAGTCAGTTGCTCTACCTACTGAGCTAAGCCGGCATCAAGTGCTGCGCATTCTAGGTAGACCGAACGACCTATGCAACAAAAAAATTGCGTAAAATGCGCTATCGCCTAGATTTTATCCAAATTTGAACATGAATTCACAATACCATCAAGGATTCGCGCAAAGAACCGTCAAATTTCACACCATCCCAAGACACACATCGTCACATTTCGTCCTTGTTTCCTGCACCAAAAATGCAAGTCTTGCACGTTGAAAAAGCATCTTGTGAACTAGCGGAATACATTTCATACGATCAATGCGCCAAAAAACCTGGAATGAATATTGCTTTACTTTAAGGGTCTATCCATCGTTCAGGAGGTGTCCTATGAAAATCGTATCACTCAATGTCGCTACGTTACCCGTTTATCGTGGAGAACTTGCCGATTTACTGGTTGATGCTGTTGCTAAAGGCGCATCTATTGGATATCAGTCGCAAGTATCACATGAAGAAGCTGAGAGCTACTTTCATAGTTTACGACCCTCTATCGCGAAAGGTGAGCGCATGTTATGGATAGCGCGCGATTTTGAAGGCGTGGTCGGCAGCATACAATTGGAATTATGCCAAAAATCAAATGGGCAAAATCGGGCAGAAATTCAAAAATTACTGGTACATAGCCATGCTCGCAGAATGGGGGTGGGTAGAAAATTGATGCAAGTACTGGAAAAAACCGCCCTACAGCAACAACGAGGCTTGCTTTATCTGGACACCCAAGCAGGTTCGCCAGCGGAAATGTTTTATCGGACACTCGGATATCGCTATCTGGGAGAATTGCCGGATTACGCCTGCACGCCCGATGGCTATTATCACCCCACCGCCATCTATTACAAACGACTCTTCGCGGTGAATCATGTTGGGCGAGCCATAGCTAGCTGATATTGACCTCTATGCCCTCGTAAAAGGGGTAACGGGTGAGTATCGAGCCGATTTTCTCTTCTTTTTTCCACTAGCAAAGTGGTAACCTGCCTGTAATCGGAATTTACTATACAAAGAAAAGGTTCTACGACCTGAGTTTCGCTAACGATAACCTGGGTTGGCTGAAGTCCCTTTTCTTACCTGTATAAGCAGGCAGAATCAGACTTATGAGAGATAGAGACCAATTTTTGGCTACGCCGTATCTACAATTCACTCGTCTTCAATGGGCAGCGTTACGTAATTCAGTCCCTTTGACCTTAACGGAAGAAGAGATAGTTAAGCTCAAAGGGATTAATGAAGATCTGTCATTGGACGAAGTCGCCGAAATTTATCTGCCTCTGTCGCGACTGCTTAATTTCTACATCAGTTCCAACCTGCGCCGTCAGGCGGTTCTTGAGCAATTTTTGGGTACTGACGGCCAAAAAATCCCTTACATTATCGGTATTGCAGGCAGCGTCGCGGTTGGGAAAAGCACCACTGCGCGTGTCTTGCAGGCATTACTCAGTCGCTGGCCGGAGCATCGTAGTGTTGAACTGATTACGACCGATGGTTTTCTTCATCCAAATAAAGTTTTAAAAGATCGTAACTTGATGAAGAAAAAAGGATTCCCGCAGTCTTACGATATGCAGAGCCTCGTCAAATTCGTTTCTGATATTAAGTCCGGCGCCCCAAAGGTTATTGCTCCAACCTATTCACACCTAACCTACGATATCGTGCCTGATAACAATAAAGTTCTGGAGCAACCTGATATCTTAATTCTGGAAGGTTTGAACGTCCTGCAAAGTGGAATGGACTATCCACATGACCCACATAGAGTTTTTGTTTCCGACTTTGTGGATTTCTCAATTTACGTCGATGCGCCGGAAGAACTGTTAAAAACATGGTATATCAACCGTTTCCTGAAATTCAGACAGGGGGCATTCTCAAATCCAAACTCCTATTTCCATAATTATGCAAAATTGACAGAACAGGAAGCGACGGATATTGCCTCACAACTTTGGCAAGATATTAATGGACTTAACCTGAAAGAGAATATTCTACCTACACGTGAAAGAGCTAGTCTTATTATGACAAAAAGCGCTAATCATGCGGTAGAATATGTACGATTAAGAAAATAAATATCAGAAATTGAACAGGGGATGAGCCATCCCCTTTTTTAAACGCCACGCAATGAAATTTCGCCGCCGATATAAGATGTTAATTCACCATTATTTTCCAAAAGCAGCGCACCTTGTCGATCAATCCCTTTGTCAATGCCATATATTTCTCGATTGCCGATAATCAATTTGACGGGACGGTTGAAATAATTATCCAGCTTCTCCCACCTGGAGATAAAAGACTCCAGCCCATACTGCTCAAAAGTAGCCAGTGCCTTTCGTAGTTCTGAAATCAAACTTACAGCCAATGTATTACGATCGATTGTAATTCCGGCTTCCTGTAAATTGATCCACCCTTGATTAATCACGTTTTCTACAGGTTCGCGCATTCGTAGATTAATACCCGCACCAATAACCAGATGGGCTGCGTCCCCGGTTTTTCCCGTCAGTTCCACGAGAATTCCCGCTAATTTTCTATCCTTCAAATACAAGTCATTCGGCCACTTTACTCGAACGCCTTCTGCTCCCAGCCTATGTAATACTTCGGCCATCACCATGCCAATAACCAGACTTACACCTACTGCTGCCGCCGGACCTTGCTCCAGGCGCCAATATAAAGAGAGATATAAATTAGCTCCAAAAGGAGAAAACCATTGTCGCCCCCTCCGGCCACGTCCAGCTTGCTGATATTCAGCAATACAAGCATCTCCCGAGGACAAAGAATCTAACCTGTCTAAAATATATTGATTTGTTGAATCAACGACAGGTAAAACCGTGACATGGCCATCAGGTAAGGCACCAAGAATCTTTTCCTCATCCAGTAATTGCATCGGCGCGGGCAAACAATATCCTTTTCCGGTTACCGTAAAAACATCAATTCCCCAATCGCGGATCGTCTGGATATGTTTATTAATCGCAGCCCGACTCATCCCCATCATCTCTCCCAGAAACTCCCCTGAATAAAACTCGCCATTCGACAGGATCTGAATAAGTTTAAGGGGAACTGTAATATCTCTCATGACAATACCTCTACAGCATTTACCTCTCCATGCGCAGCAATAAAGCGAACTTCAGGTTCAAGCCAGACATTAAATTTATTGGCAACCTGATAGCGGACATGGCGAGCTAAATCAACAACATCCTTACTTATCGCATTGTCCTTGTTTATCAGCACCAGAGCCTGCTGGCAGTGGACCGCGGCGCCGCCAATTTGAAATCCCTTTAAATGGCATTGTTCAATCAGCCAGCCAGCGGCAAGCTTTACTTTTCCTTCCGATTGTTGGTAGTGAGGTGCATGAGGATATTCTTTTAGAATATCTCCGGCATGCTGCTGTGTAACAATAGGATTCTTGAAGAAACTTCCCGCATTACCGGTAATGGTAGGATCGGGTAATTTGCTACATCTCATGTGGCATACGGAATCAAAGATTTGTTGTGGTGTTACGGTGGCAGGATCGAGTTTGCTCAAATCACCATAATTTAATATTGGACTCCAATCTTTCTTCAGATAAAGCCCTACCGCCGTAATAGCAAACCCATCGCGATATTGATGCTTGAATATGCTTTCGCGATAAGCAAACTGACATTCAGCAGCATCAAGACGCTGTACCGTTCCTTTGGAAAGATCTAATAAATCAACGTATTCGCATAAATGCTGAAGCTCTAAGCCATAAGCCCCAATGTTCTGGATCGGTGCAGATCCCACGCAGCCAGGAATTAACGCCAGATTCTCCAGCCCGGCGATACCTTGTTGCAGCGTATATTCAACCAGATAGTGCCAATTCTCACCAGCACCGACGTGGAGATGCCAACCCTCACAATCTTCCGTTATCCCAATACCTTTGAGTCGATTAAGCAAAACTATACCGGCAAAGTCTTCCAGAAAAAGGACATTACTCCCTTCACCTAGCAACAAGATAGGCTTACGTAATGAATTTGCAGACTGCCATCCATCAACTAACTGTTCCGACGTATCAGCCACTATGATGGATGACGCAGATACCGGTAATGAAAAGGAATTATAGGATTTTAGTGATATGACACCATTCGTCATCGCATTCATACTCATTAACTCAGATATTAATAGTCTACCTGATCAGAGTCGAATATCAGCGCTGTTTTATACTCAGCTAATTTAAACGCATATCAATGGATTCAACTGGCCACAACGCAAAAAGCCCCATGCTGTCGCATGGGGCTTTCCACTTAGTTGATGCCTGGCAGTTCCCTACTCTCAC
>NZ_JAMPJU010000025.1 GCF_025840185.1 Brenneria izbisi | reverse complement strand
CAACGTTGGGTTATCAAACGCCGGTGCATTATGAAATGGTAGCGTAATTAGGTGGGAATAATTTCGGGGACAGATCCTTATGAACACACCGGTTTTTCGGGGGGATTACCTTTGGATGAGCGCAAACTGATGCTGCAATGGTGGGCGGATTTTCTTGATGCGAACCGGGAGAGGGCGGTGAGTCCGTTTGATTTTGGGAAAATAAGCGGTAGAGGCAATTCTATGGCATTGGTCGTGTAAATCACCTTACATAGATTACTGGATAAAAAAACACTGATAACTGAGCGAATGACCGCGCAATGGCTAAACCTTGTTGGGCGGTTCATTTGAGGGTGAAAAGTCCCAACGCTTTGTGCCGCAGGTCTTCCTGCGTGTGTAGCTGTATTATGCAAAGTTATCTAGTGGTTTAATTTTCTTTTATAGTATCCACTTTATCAATTATCCATCTATTTACATCTTCAATATAGTCGCTCCAACGATCATGTCTTGCTGCCAGAGATATTACTTTTGAATACCCAGATGAATGATCAATTCCTAAACGCTCAATGATGTCATATATATATCTATGCTGATCTCCAACATAGTTAATCTGTTTAGCTATCTCAATTATTTCCTCCTCATTAGGATGAATTATGTCACTTGGTAAATCACATAACAACTCATGAATAAATTTTTCGGGCCGCATTTTATCGGGTAAATTGAACTGTTTTACTTTAGTATAAGCTATATCTCTTAATTTTTTTACTCTTTCATCTGTGCCTGTTAACACCTTGTCAACGGCCTCTCTCTTACTCTGCTCCGTTTTATACTCATCCCCATCAAGCACTAAAATGACATTGTTGCATTTGTCGCCTTTCAATAATAGCCCAGCAATAACAGTAAATGCGTTACTTGCGGCACCGAAAATATTTATTGCGACGTATCTCATAGCCTTTAATCTTGAACATAAATGCTGAATAATAAACAAGGAAAAATCATCTTCAACAAATATTTCAATGTTTTTTTCAGATTTACCAGTTAACCGATTTATAGCGTCAGGCTTTGTTTCATTAAAGCATAATGTCTTACCATTCATATTTACAATATGACGTACATTAATAATGTTAGATAATGTTAAAAGACTTTCTCTATGTGTGGTGAAAACCACTTGTATATTCTTATCATTAGCTCTTTCAACAATAATTTCTATAAGTCGCTTAAGTGCTTTGTTATGTAGTAATAAATCAATTTCATCTATTAATATTAATGAGTTTTTCCCTGCCGAAAAAACCTTATCCAAGATAAAAAAGACTTTTTGCTCACCAGCGCTCATGCTTAAAGCTGAGTATTTAACACCATCAGTCTCAACTCCTATAAAAGTTTTACCATTTTGTAATTCGTGCTGATTAATTGAACTGTATCTCTTATTCAAAACATCAGATGCTTTATGCAATAGAATATTTGTATGTTCCCCCTGTAAATTTGTTGTAACATAATTTACATTATTATTGTTTTTTTCTGATTCGATCATTGGAACACATTGACCAATACCAATATAATATACTTCCCTAAAAGGTCTTCGTGCATATATTTTTATCCACCGAGAACCTTTTTGTTCTGACTTACCATAAATATCCAATTGATCCTGGTACTCATCTTTTCCTCTTCGATAAGAGTGAGTTACTTCAAGATGGCTGCCATTCCATTCAGCATCTGGACTACGAGGGAAAAAATCTATAAATCTATAATTTTCGCCATTATCTTCAGGTTGGTACAGACTGGCCATCGCATGTAATATTGTCGATTTGCCACTCCCATTAGGTCCAAATATAGCCGTGACTTTTTGAAAATTAAAATCGATAGTCACATCTTGTAGGCACTTGAGATTTTTAAAGTAAATTCTCTCTATATTCTGATTTGTTGTTTTTATCTTGGGGTCATTCTTCTCGGTTTTTTTCTTGATCATATTAGTTGATAGGAAAGCTGATTCAGATTTGAATAAGTTATGAGAAAATTCACCACTAACGGTATTAATTCCAAATGATTTTTTTAGATGTTCTTCAACTGAAGAGCCAGAAGGAGTTACAATAAAAATTAAATGTTCTTCGTTATTTTTAACAATAAGAAAAAAATCCCCTTCATTCATCATGGATGAAACAGAATTTGTTTTATAATACATGCGATATTCAGGCTTTCGATTTTTTTGATAATATCGAACATCATACCACGTTAGTTCAGACTTACAGGATACAGGTTTAGAACCCTTATCATAAATATAAGTTAGCGTTGCGCTTAGGCGTATTTTTTCACCATTTTCAGGTACTGGGAGATATTTTGAAAATCCAGCTTTTACTAGTCCACCTATTTCGTGTTGGTTAGATTTTTTGGGGTTTACGTCAACGGCAGAAAGATATTTAGCAATAGCTACTTCAAAATGGTTAGATAACTGTTCAAACATTTCTACTATGTATCCCTTTAGTATCGATTTCTACAGAGTCACTTCCTGCACAAATCCACTCTTCGACTCTTTCTGATAATTCCTGAACAGACAGTTTGAGTCGGCCTTTTATGGCACATTCCCAGATAACCATTATGTGCCAACCATCACTTCTGAGCTTTTCGCAGATATTTTTATCCCGTGATACATTCTGCCCAATTTTTTTCATCCAAAATCCGGTTCGTGTCGCTGGAACTTTGAAAAGATAACACTCATGCCGGTGCCAGAAGCATCCATGAGTAAAGATGATTTTTCGGTATTCATCAATCACAAAGTCAGGTCTTCCGGGCAAATCCTTTACCTGCGTTCGAAACTCAAAACCTAAATCCTCAAGAATCGTTGTCAGCTTTATCTCAATGGCTGTGTCATGATTACGGATCGCTTTCATATTTTTGCTGCGAATCGATGGGTTATGAACATCAGCCATAATCAGACCTTATGCGACCTTTTTATTGTTTTTTAGCTCAACTGCCTTGTTGATATAAGGCTTCAACATTTTTGCTACGGCAGCAAAAACAGGGACAACGACAGAATTTCCAAACTGCCGGTATGCCTGAGTATCAGATACCGGGATACGGAAAGATGTGCCATTTGGCGATTCAAAGCCCATTAAACGAGCACATTCCCGGGGCGTCAACCTTCTGGGCCTGTTTTTCTGGTTCTCTTCATTATCAAAATCCCGTTCTCCAAGTTCTTTATCCCATCCGCGATCGATTAGTATTTCGGAGCCATCTTTATGGTATCGAGCCGACAGGGTGCGGGCAACACTATCCGAATTTCCGGGCGATACAAGACCGAACCCAAAACCATTCCCTTTTGCCTGATGCTTTTTAGCGTAGTTGTATAAATATTTCCAGAGAGCGGGGGTAAGGACATATTTGCTATCAACTCGGTCGTCAAGTAGCTCTCTGATAGTCAACCTTTTTGGCGGGAAGAACTGATTAATATTCTTCAGAGTAAATCCTTTATGAATATTAAGATCACGCTGGAATCCTACCAAAACAATACGTTCCCGATGCTGTGGCAAGAAATTTTTACCATCAATAATTTTAGGATCATCTGACCCTATGTGTTCAGAATCAGCAACAGCGTATCCAAGCTCGTCCAGTGTTTTCATAATTACCCGAAACGTTTTTCCTTTATCATGGCTTTTCAGATTCTTCACATTTTCCAGTAAAAACATGGCCGGTTTTTTAGCTGCAATGATACGAGCAACATCAAAGAATAAAGTCCCCTGTGTTTCGCACTCAAAACCATGAGCACGGCCCAATGAGTTTTTCTTGGATACACCAGCCAGAGAAAATGGCTGACACGGAAAGCCTGCAAGCAATACATCGTGGTCGGGAATTTCACAATCTATATTTTTGTATGCTTCTTTTTCGCTAACAGAATGCTCATTACTTAGCGTAATTTCTCTGATATCAGAGTTAAATATGTGATGTTCCGGATCACAATACCAATTTGCTTTATAGGTGCGAATAGCATCTTTATTCCATTCACTGGTAAATACACATTGCCCGCCAATTTCTTCAAATCCTTTCCTAATCCCACCAATACCCGCAAATAAATCGATAAAACGAAAAGCGTAATGAGGATGGTGAGCAGGCGGAGAAGGAAGCAGGCTATTAAGCATTTGTACTTCCAGTTTTGTCAGTGCTTTTTGTGCCATTTTGCCGTTTAACCACCGGTTGAGTGTCTCACGGGTCCAATCACTATGGCTGATAGCACGAAGTGCCTCTGCAACATACTTTTGATCATAGATCTCAACAAGTTTACTGATTAATGCCTTATCTTCTTCTCTCTTCCTGAACTGATCCTGCTCATTCTGTGCAATCAACTTTTGTGCAAGCAGCTCTAACTCGTTCATTTTCAATTCCATTCAATAAAGGGAGATTTTAGTATGATCCTATCACTAAATTAACCCAGAAAAAAGTTTGGCTGTACAAATAAACAGATGTTTTTTGTATATGTATAATTAATATGTATTTTTTAATATTTTAAATTCATAAAACCATTCATTTTGAACAGTGATCAATCACCATATCTAACTTATCACAAACAGTGGATCCGATAACTCGGATTAAGGCTGTTCAACTGGCAGGAAAAGGTTTCCATCTTACACCCAAGCATGCTCATTAGCCGGTTCAATGAGGTCTGATGGATAAAATTGTTAGGTGCCAGATTGTTCTTGCGCTCTTTCATCGCTGAAGAAACCGATAACACCTCCCGATTAATCATCATAAAGTTCACAAAGCTCCCTGATAAACCAGCCAAGCGTCATCAGGTTCTCCCTGACCTCTTCAGGATACTTTTTATGGAGTGATGAAGGGACAACCAGTGTTACTCCCTCTTGCCGCATCTCCCTATACTGCGCAAGAGACACACCTTCCTGGAGGGTAAAAAGATGAATGTTTTTTATCCGGTTTGCTTCATTCAGTATTTGACGCCAACGATCTTTGCAGGTTGTCTTAACCGCCAGCATTCTAAGTTTATGGTCAGGAAACCTAGTATCATGATATGCCAAGGCTGATGGAAAAAGAAAATCAGGTTTTTTATTTCCTTCTGTCTTAGCCTGAGTGGCAAATTGTGTTAAACCATGTTCAATGAAGATCTGTTCAAGATGTAATTCCAGTGATTTTCCAGCACGAGACTTCCTTCTGTTACTGACAGAGTTTGCCAGTAAGATGAATTCATCAACAGAACCAAATCCTTTACGGATAATGTCCAGTACGTGAATTTCCTCTATGTGAAGAAATATTTCATACTCAATACGCCTACGGTCGATAAGTTTTTTATCAGGATCGCCCGGAGTGTTGGAGTAATGTTCGGCGGCAAAACGAATAATTTCACGACCAGTAGGAAAATTATCCCTCCACTCAATGGGAACGTCATAGCCAGGTTTTAATCCTTTTGGTGTTAACGCAAAGCCCCCAAAGATTTTTTCTGCTGCATCGAAAAGCACCGTTCCCGGTATCACTTCCCCGATCATTGACTCAATGATATCTTCTTCATCTGCATTAATACAAACCCATATGTCAACAAATTCACTGTCCTTCTCAGGAGTAAAATCAAACGCCAGTAGTGTAAGAGCCCCTGTGTTTTCAGTATCCTGAAGAGGGCTTCCACTTCCCCAGCGTGTAATCCGCTTTTCATTTCTGGTTTTACCAAAATAGCGGCCGTTATAGTAAATCGCTCTTGCCTGGCTATCCGGGCAGATATGCGAAGATACATGAGCAGTTAACATGACGGAGGGATTCAGTTCATTTGTATGATTGAGCGATGGGAAAAGAGTCTCCACAATTTTGGATGGGATGTAGAGGCCTACCTGATGCCCACCTGTAGCACCGGTATCATTTGCTGATAATCTTTTGATAAGGAAGAAGTTATTATTCTCTGATTTTTCCTGTATCCATGCGTGCAATCCAGACATGGCATTCTCCGTTTTGTTCTGTTTTCAGCCAACGCAGCACATGACCTTTGCTACGTGCAATCATGATTGAATGTAGATATTTTTGATTCTACAAGAACTTGTAAGTAGTAGGTTATGATTTGTCCCTGAAATTATTCCCACCTAATCATGCCGCCATTTCATAATCCTGGACTGACCCCACGCCATATAGACATATTGGAAATTGCAGTTTGAAGTTCCTGGACAGATGGCATACGCAACACAAACTGAAAGGGAATATATTGCGATAATGCTCGCAAAATCAGTGGGATTCAAGCCTCCTGTTGCTCTCAGAATGTTACATCACGCCATCTTATCAACGTAGATAACCCTGTGATGTTCGGCGTCAGCGATGCTTTGCATATGTGAGATTCTGGCGATGAGTAAAAAGGTGAGCAGATCCTTTATGCCATATTTTCTGTAGATATTATTTTTCATATTGTTGGCGGTTTATGGAGACTGTAATTTAAATTGTGTAATTGTCTGTTTTTGATATGTTCACTCCAACAACGGAGACAGGCAAACGATGGAC
>NZ_JAMPJU010000024.1 GCF_025840185.1 Brenneria izbisi | reverse complement strand
ATCGCGTTCAACGATTAACTACCTTAGACGCTGAGTCCGATATTTGATAAGGAGAAAGAGCAGCGTCGATTGCAGCAGATGCAACTGATAGCGGAAATCAGCCATCAGGTGGTAGATATTGCGGCTACGGAAGGGGCGATAATCGCGACGAAAGCGAAAAACAGATGGTAAGTACGCTGTCTCTGCTGGCGGGCGGACTGGCGGCAGGCACGGCGGGTGACTCGACATCGGGCGCGGTAGCGGGGCGCAGGCGGGGCAGAATGCGACCGAGAATAACAACTTCAATCTGAGCGCGATTACGCCGAAAGGATTGCAGGATGTAGGAGCATCGATGACATCGCTTTACACCAATACCAATAGGGTGGATGAAAACGGCAACGTATTGAATCCGATAACGGAAGAAGAACGGTAGTATGCGATGCATAAACTGGTGACGGGGACGATGCCGAGGTTTGAATAACTATCCGAAAATAATACGCTGAGTAATCCTGAATAAATGTTTACCTCAGATTAAAAATTATACATATCTATGATTAATAAGATAATTCTGGTTTTTTTTAACATATTCGAAGGATAATAATTTACTTGCATTATAAATGCAAGCTAAGTGAAATTTTCATTTGGCTGTTCACTACCTATTGACGTAAAAATGTATAAATATAATAGATTGAAAATGTAAGGGATTTATAAGGTGAAAAAAATTTTACTGTTAACGATACCTGTATTCGTTCTGACTCTAACCTCTTGTTCCTCCTGGGTGAATGGAAGCAAACCACTTTCTGATAAGGCGTTGAGCGATAATCAAATAAACGCCAAGATAATAGACGGACAATCAACGATTGAATCGGTTGACAGTATATTTGGCAAAAGAGATACGGGGCGCGCGCTGACACATAAAACCTTTCCTGAAGGTAAAAAGTCTATCGCTGTTTATCATGGCAATTTTAATAGTTTTGGTGCTACCTATGCCCACAGGAAGCTTTATGTCGCATATGGCGATGATAATAAAATCATTAATCATGATGTAGTGATAAATGATTTCAGAAAAGAGAATGCTTTCGAGAAAGATCCCGTCAATTCGAAAAATCTGGCTTTTTCGGATATTAATAAAGGAGACGGAAAAGAGAAAGTGGTTTCGTTACTAGGTGAGCCTAAAGATATCACTTTTTCTGATGAGGGAAGCTTACTTTGGGTATATGCTAACACAGATATATCAAGAGATGCATCATCATATATCCCGTTATACAGCCTTGCAAAGGGCACAGAATCCGGTATATCAGAGAGATTATATATTGAGTTTGATCGAAGCGGTAAAGTGAATAATCTTCTTTCTGCTTCGGTAAATATCACTCAAGGCAGAGGTATATCCAATGCCGACAATTACGAAGAAAAATTTAACAGGATAATAAAAAAATATTAATGAATAGAAACGACTAACCATCGGTTGTTTTTTTATCGTGTCTAAACCACCTCCTATGTGGGGTGGTTATCATTCTCTTTTCAATAGACGTATCCCTATTCCCAAAAAGCAAAGTATGGCCGTTGAGATCTGAGCGCTGATTACAGCGTTTTCAGCATGGTCACTTCACAATCGGTATGGCCGGTATTACCCATAGAATAAGGGATACGTTCGAATCCAAGCGACTGATAGAGGCGGATGGCGCTGGTCAGGTGACCCGTTGTTTCCAGATAGCAGCGACGAAAACCTCGCTGACGAGCAAATTCCAATGCCTGTAAAGCGAGTTGTCTTGCCAGCCCCTTGCCGCGCGCGACGGGTAAAAAATACATTTTTTGCAATTCGCACACGTCATCATCGCCGGCCGTCAGCGGTGCAATGCCGACGCCGCCAACCACTTCCCCTGCGTATTCCACAATCCAATAGGCGCTGTTTGATTGATTGTACAAGGCAAACAGATTATCCAGGTTGGGATCGGATATGGTATAGCCTTTGTCGGCCGTCAAACCGAATTCAGCCGATACGCCGCGGATAACATGGGCGATGGCGTCGTCGTCTTGTGGGGTAATCGGGCGAACCCGAAGGCTGACAGAAATTGCGGTGGTCATGATGCTCGCTCTTGTGTTTTTACTTTGGTCGTTTCACGCATGATTTTATACCCATCTGGCTTGCGGGTTGTAGGTCTGTTGGCTTGAAAAAATGAGAGAAATCATGCTGCTTTCGCCTGTCTAAATAGCGAAATATGTCGGGTAAATGCAAGTGTAATGCTATTTTATCCCGTTTTAATGCAATGATTCAGAGGAAATGCGCGAATATTGACCTTGGTTCAAGATCAATGGAGCCCAAAACCAGAGAGATTCGCCTGTGACAAAGTGTGCTATTTCAGCACCGTTCCATCTTTTAAGACGAACATAAGATTTCCCCGCCAGAATTCCGCCAGAAAAATATTTTTCATTTGTATGCCATATCGTGATATTTCGGCGGAGAGCCAGTCCTCGTCTTTTTCTATTTCGGTTAGTCCGTATTTCCTTGGTTTGCCATCTTTAGCGACGATTACGGATGGCATATCCGTATCTTCACAGATAACGGTTAGTTGTCCGTTTGGCTCAATTTGTGCGTAATTGATTTTCTGAAAAGAGTAGATGCCTTGAGCATGTAGTTGAGAAGTAACGTTAATAATATCGATTTTGTTTTTTTTCCTCAGAAGATTATCCATCAGAAATTGTCCTTTCTTGATGATTGGGATCGGGTCACCGATGCTGACGGCGCGAAAGAAATAAATATGTTTACTAATGGTGTTGAGCAGAGAGATTAAACTAACACCAATAAATAGCACGATAATATATTGATAGAGTGGGATGGTATCGCTATAGATCACGCCGCCGATCACGCCACCAAGTACAAAGTTGCCGATAAAGTCCACCGGCGTCATTTGAGACAGTTGCGTTTTACCCGAAACATTTAAATGAGTGATAACAATAATAAAGCCGATTATAAATTTCACTAATACAAATCCGTAGTATTCCATGTCATTCTCCGTTATCACCCTTTTACTTATCATTATATTGATATCTCTGCTGTGCTATATTGAATATAGCAACGCTGAACGATAGAGCGAGGATTTAACTGAAAATAATAAAAATAAAGAGGGAAAGCCCTGAACAGATTACTGTCAGGGCTTATTTTTACAGGAGGTTAAAGCGCGGCGATGGTTGCTTGTTGTTCCAGCAATTTCGCTCTGGAGACGGCATAGCCATCCCGTTTTTCGCGTTCTTTGGCAACAACTGCTTCTGGCGCGCGGGCCAAGAAACCTTCGTTGGACAGCTTGCTCTCGATACGGCTGATTTCCGCTTCGATTTTGGCGACTTCTTTAGCCAAACGCTCCAACTCCGCGGCTTTGTCGATCAGTCCGGCCATTGGGATCAGCAGTTCCGCATCTGCAATCAGTTTGGTCACGGAAACCGGCCCCTTATCACCCGCAGGCAACAGCGTAATGCTCTCCAGACGCGCCAGAGTTTGAATAAAGCTGCGATTTTCCTCTACCCGGCGCAGAGCTTCGGCACTGGCGTCGCGTAACAACACGTCCAGCGGTTTACCCGGCGCAATATTCATTTCCGCACGGATATTACGCACAGCAATAATCGCCTGCTTGATCCACTCCAGATCGTTGAGCGCCTGCGTATCTTCTTGTGCTTCATGGTACTCAGGGAAAGGCTGCAACATTATCGTATCGGCGGTAATGCCTTTCAGCGCTTTTACCCGTTGCCAGATGGTTTCAGTGATGAACGGAATGATCGGATGTGCAAGACGTAACAACGCTTCCAGTACGTTCACCAGCGTGTTGCGCGTACCGCGCAATTCCGCTTCCGTACCACCGTTCATCACCGGTTTCGTCAGTTCCAGATACCAGTCGCAGAACTGGTTCCAGGTGAATTCATACAGAATATTGGCCGCGATATCAAAACGATAGCTATCCAGCGCTTCACGGTAGGCTTTCACGGTGCGATTAAATTCCGCCAGAATCCAGCGGTCGGCCAGCGACAGCACTTTCTCGCCGCCATTTTTCCCGTCAATATTGAAGCCGCAGTCCTGCCCCTCGGTATTCATCAGCACGAAACGGCTGGCATTCCACAGCTTGTTACAGAAGTTGCGATAACCTTCCAGACGCTTCATATCCCAGTTGATGTCACGACCGGTCGAGGCCAGCGCCGCCAGCGTAAAGCGCAGGGCATCCGTTCCGTGCGGTTCGATGCCGTTCGGGAATTGTTTCTCGGTGCGCTTGCGGATTTTCTCCGCCAGTTGCGGCTGCATCATATTGCCGGTACGTTTTTCCAGCAGTGCATCCAGCGAAATGCCATCCACCATATCCAGCGGGTCAATTACGTTGCCTTTGGATTTTGACATTTTCTGGCCTTCCTCATCACGGATGAGGCCCGTCATGTACACGGTGTGGAATGGCACCTGCGGTTTACCGTTTTCATCTTTGATGAAATGCATGGTCAACATGATCATGCGGGCAATCCAGAAGAAAATAATGTCGAAACCGCTGACCATCACGCTGCTTGGATGGAACGCTTTCAACTCCGGCGTCTGTTGCGGCCAACCCAGCGTGGAGAAGGTCCACAGCCCGGAGGAGAACCAGGTATCCAGCACGTCTTCGTCCTGATGGAGGACCACATCGTCAGCCAGATTGTTTTCACGACGCACTTCCGCTTCGTCACGACCAACATAAACCTTGCCTTGCGCATCGTACCAGGCGGGAATACGGTGGCCCCACCATAGCTGACGGGAAATACACCAGTCCTGAATATCGCGCATCCAACTGAAATACATGTTTTCGTACTGCTTCGGCACGAACTGAATCTCGCCTTGTTCCACGGCTTCAATGGCGACTTTCGCTAATGGCGCAGAGCGCACGTACCATTGATCGGTGAGCATCGGCTCGATAACCACGCCGCCCCGATCGCCGTAAGGGATAGTCAGGTCATGGGCCTTGATTTCTTCCAACAGGCCAAGCTCCTCAAAGGCGGCAACCACGGCTTTACGTGCGGCAAACCGCTCCAGGCCACGCAAGGCTGCCGGGATCTCGCTGCTGTAGATGGTGCTGGTTTCGCCATTGGTATCGAATATTTCGGCTTCCTGACGGATATCGCCGTCAAACGTCAGGATGTTGATCATCGCAAGCTGATGACGTTTACCCACTTCATAGTCGTTAAAATCGTGGGCCGGGGTGATCTTCACACAGCCTGTGCCTTTTTCCATATCGGCATGTTCGTCAGCGACGATTTTGATGCGACGGCCAACCAGCGGCAGGATCACGTCTTTACCGATAATACTTTGATAACGCGGATCTTCAGGGTTGACGGCGACGCCGGTATCGCCAAGCACGGTTTCCGGGCGCGTGGTGGCGACCACCAGGTAATCTTTGCCTTCCGCCGTTTTCACGCCGTCGGCCAGCGGATAACGCAGGTGCCACATAGAACCTTTTGATTCGCGGTTCTCCACTTCGATATCAGAAATGGCGGTGCGCAGTTTTGGATCCCAGTTCACCAGACGTTTGCCGCGATAAATCAGATCTTCTTTATACAGACGGACAAACACTTCTTTTACCGCGTTGGACAGGCCTTCGTCCATGGTGAAGCGCTCGCGCTGCCAGTCAACGGAGTTGCCCAGGCGACGCATCTGGCGAGTAATGGTGCCGCCAGACTCGGCTTTCCACTGCCAGATTTTGTCGATAAACGCATCACGGCCATAATCATGCCGGGTTTTGCCCTCTTCGGCGGCGATCTTGCGTTCAACCACCATTTGGGTGGCGATCCCCGCGTGGTCGGTGCCTGCCTGCCATAACGTGTTTTTACCCTGCATACGCTGATAACGGATCAGCGTATCCATAATGGTTTGCTGGAAAGCATGTCCCATATGCAAGCTGCCGGTGACGTTGGGCGGCGGGATCATGATACTGAAGCTTTCTTTATTCGTATCGCCGTTGGGCTTGAAGTAGCCTTGTTCTTCCCAGTGCTCGTAGAGCGGCTGCTCGATATCTTGCGGGTTATATTTCGTTTCCATTATGCTCAAAATTCAGTGAGTTGGCGGCTTAGCCGTAGTCAATTGAAAGCCGACGCTGCGATAGGCTTTATAGCGGTCGCGCGCCAACTGTTTCAGGGATTCTTCGTAAGGGACAAAGTCTATCACTTCATGGAAAGCGGTGGCAAAATCCGCGAAGTGCGGCAACAGGCTGATTAGCAGATCCCGCGGCGCATTTCCGCGTCGTTCCGGCCACGCCAGTTCGACGGGGGCGCCCTGGCGCGGCCCTTCGCCAGCCAGATTGTGCGGAACAAAACTGTGCGGATCGCGTTGCCACAACGCTTCATCCAATCGCATGGCCTGCTGCTCGTTCTCACAGGCAATCAGTACGCGCTTTCCCGCTCGCCAACGTTCCGCCGCCAGTGTACAGGCCAACGCTTCAAAGGCATTGAGCTCGCCGCTTTTACTGTCGTGTTCGAGAAGATAAAACGTTGCGTTTTTCATTATCTACACTATTGATAAAGGCCGGAAAACCCGGCCCGGTATTGCTGATTTAGTCAGACGCGGGTGATCGCGTCTGACAGGATCGCCATCATTCCACGTCGTTCAGCCCGGCGCGGTTAAGCAGAAACTGCGACAGCAACGCCACCGGACGACCGGTCGCGCCTTTAGCTTTGCCTGAGCGCCAGGCGGTTCCGGCGATATCCAGATGCGCCCAACTGTATTTACGCGTGAAGCGTGACAGGAAGCAGCCCGCGGTAATCGCCCCGCCAGGACGACCACCGATATTCGCCATATCAGCAAAATTGGATTCCAGTTGATCCTGGAACTCATCGGTCAGCGGCAAACGCCAGGCACGGTCGCCGGATTGCTCGGAAGCGCTCAGCAATTCATGCGCCAGCGGGTTATGATTCGCCATCAGCCCCGTAATATGATGACCAAGGGCAATCACACAGGCGCCGGTCAGTGTCGCGACGTCAATCACCACATCCGGCTCATAACGCTCAACGTAGGTCAAGGCGTCACACAACACCAGGCGACCTTCCGCATCGGTATTTAGCACTTCGACCGTCTGGCCTGACATGGTGGTCAGCACATCGCCCGGACGATAAGAACGCCCGTCGACCATATTTTCACAGCCCGCCAGTACGCCGATGATATTCAGCGGCAGCGCGAGCTCAGCCGCCATGCGCATCACGCCATAAACGGTGGCGGCGCCGCACATATCGTATTTCATTTCGTCCATGCTGTCGGCCGGCTTGATGGAGACGCCGCCGGAGTCGAACGTCAGGCCTTTGCCAACCAGCACAATCGGGCGGGTTTCCGCGGACGGATCGCCTTTATATTCGATGACGGACATCAGGGATTCATTCTGCGAGCCCTGCCCGACCGCGAGATAGGCATTCATGCCCAGTTCTTTCATCTGCTGCTCGCCAATCACGCGCGTCGTGATGTTCTGGCTGTAAGTATCCGCTAACTGACGCGCTTGCGAGGCCAGATACGCGGCGTTACAGATATTTGGCGGCATATTGCCGAGATCTTTGGCGGCTTTTATGCCGGCGGCAATCGCCAGACCGTGCTGAATAGCCCGTTCGCCGCTGGTCAGTTCACGGCGCGTCGGTACGTTGAACACCATTTTACGCAACGGACGACGCAACTCGACTTTATTGCTCTTAAGCTGATCAAAGATATAGAGCGATTCTTTCGCGGTTTCGACTGCCTGACGCACTTTCCAATAAGTGTTGCGGCCCTTGACGTGCAGTTCGGTCAGGAAGCAAACCGCTTCCATCGAACCGGTTTCATTCAGGGCGTTAATGGTTTTCTGAATAACCTGTTTGTACTGACGTTCGTCAAGTTCGCGCTCTTTGCCGCAGCCAATCAGCAAAATGCGCTCTGAAAGAATGTTGGGTACATGGTGCAATAGCAATGATTGCCCCACTTTGCCTTCTAATTCACCACGGCGAAGCAACGCGCTGATATAGCCGTCGCTGATTTTATCGAGTTGTTCGGCAATAGGGGACAGACGACGCGGTTCAAACACGCCGACGACAATGCAGGCACTGCGTTGTTTTTCCGGGCTACCGCTTTTTACGCTGAACTCCATGTACTCTCCTGAATCTTAAAGACAAAGGCGGGATCAACGGCTAGAATGTGACACTCCGTAATATTTTCCCGCCGTTGCGTTAACATAACCTGTGTTAATCTTAACGACGTAACGAATCTGTTTTGGTGACTAATAAGCAGGTTCTGATACAACCGCCCAAACGCAGTATGTTGTAATACAACTTTAGCTACGAAGGTTGCCACAAATGAGTATAAATGGCGAGTTAGCGAAGAAACTATCGATTTTCCTGCAAAAAGACAAGTTTTCACAGGCGTAATTAAGCGTGATCATCATTCGATATCTGGTACGGGAAACCTTTAAGAGCCAACTGGCCATCCTTTTCATTCTGTTACTGATTTTCTTTTGCCAGAAATTGGTGCGGATACTGGGTGCGGCTGTTGATGGTGAAATCCCCACAAATTTGGTTATCTCTCTGCTGGGATTAGGCGTGCCGGAAATGGTACAGCTTATTCTGCCGTTAAGTCTGTTCCTTGGATTATTGATGACGTTTGGTCGCTTGTACGCGGAAAGCGAGATCACCGTCATGCATGCCTGTGGACTGGGAAAAAGCGTACTGTTGAAAGCGGCATTGGTGCTGGCGCTGCTGACCGCGGTGATGGCAACCATCAATGTGTTGTGGCTCAGTCCCTGGTCTTCCCGGCATCAGGAAGTGGTTCTGGCGGAAGCGAAAGCCAACCCCGGCATGGCGACATTGGTTGAAGGGCAGTTCCAGTCCGCTCAGGGCGGCAACGCGGTGCTGTTTGTCGGCAATGTAAAAGGTTCGGAGTTTGAACACGTCTTTCTGGCGCAATTACGGCCCAGCGGTAATGCCCGGCCTTCCGTAGTGGTCGCCGATCGCGGCCATGTCACGCAGAACAGCGAAGGTTCTCAGGTGGTGACGCTGGATAACGGCACCCGCTATGAGGGAACGGCGCTGCTGCGGGATTTCCGCATTACCGATTTTACCAACTATCAGGCGGTGATTGGTCATCAAACGGTTACGTTGAACAACAACGACGTACAGCAAATGGATATGCAGACGCTGTGGCGCTCCAGCGAGAATGACGCGCGGGCCGAGTTTCACTGGCGTTTGACGCTGATTGTCTCAGTGTTCATCATGGCGTTCATGGTGGTGCCGCTCAGTGTGGTCAATCCGCGGCAAGGACGGGTGCTGAGCATGCTGCCTGCCATGCTGCTCTATCTTATTTTCTTCCTGTTGCAAAGCTCGCTGCGTTCCAATGCGGGCAAAGGAAAAATCGATCCGATGCTTTGGATTTGGCTGACCAATCTGGTGTATTTCGCTATCGCGGTGATCCTCAACCTGTGGGATAGCGTACCCATGCGTAAAGCGCGCGCCCGCTTTAAAACCCGCTCGCTTAACACTCAAGGAGCGGCCTGATGTTTGGTGTATTAGACCGCTATATCGGCAAAACCATTTTCAATACCATCATGATGACGTTGTTCATGCTGGTATCGTTGTCCGGCATTATCAAATTCGTCGATCAGTTGCGTAAGGTGGGGCAAGGTGATTATTCGGCGTTGGGCGCCGGGCTTTATACGCTGCTCAGTGTGCCAAAAGATATCGAGATCTTCTTTCCGATGGCTGCACTGCTCGGCGCACTCTTGGGGCTGGGGACACTGGCGACCCGCAGTGAACTGGTGGTGATGCAGGCTTCCGGCTTCACCCGCTTGCAGATTGCCGCCGCCGTGATGAAAACCGCGATTCCGTTGGTTCTGCTCACCATGGCGATCGGCGAATGGATCTCCCCGCAGGGGGAACAGATGGCGCGTAACTACCGTTCTCAGATGATATCGGGTGGTTCCATGATTTCCACCCAGGGTGGGCTGTGGGCGAAGGACGGCAATAATTTTATCTACATCGAACGGGTTACTGATGACAACGAGTTGTCCGGCGTCAATATTTACCATTTTGACGACCAAAACAAACTGCTGTCTGTTCGTTATGCGGCATCGGCGACCTTCGATAACGGAGTCTGGAAACTTTCACAGATAGATGAATCTGACCTGAGCGACGGCAAACAGATCGGCGGCAGCCAGACGCTGAGCGGGGAATGGAAAACTAACCTGACGCCTGACAAACTGGGCGTGGTGGCGCTGGAGCCAGATTCGCTCTCGATTCGCGGGCTGTATGATTACGCCAACTATCTGAAACAAAGCGGACAGGAAGCCAGTCGTTACCAACTCAATATGTGGAGCAAAATTTTCGCCCCGATATCCGTTGCGGTGATGATGCTGATGGCGGTGTCCTTTATCTTTGGGCCGTTACGCAGCGTATCCGCTGGAACGCGTATCGTGATTGGCATCAGCTTCGGTTTTCTGTTCTATCTGCTGAACGAAATCTTCCGACCACTGAGCCTGGTATACGGCATTCCTCCGATTCTGGGCGCTATCTTGCCAAGCGCGGTATTCCTGGTTATCAGCGTGGCGTTATTATTGAAACGCAACTAGCCTTACCCTAAGGCTTAAAAAAAGGCGTTGCCGCAAAACCGGACAACGCCTTTTTTATGTTGTGAACAACCGAATGCTATTCGGCGGAAAAATGTGGTTTCGCTAGCTTAAAACAGCGTTAACATCTTGCCAAAGATGATTTTTTCAGCACTTAACCGGCCACCAGAAGGATTAGAGTTGCGTGTGCGTCGGCAAACGGTATAATGCACCCGTTTTCCGCATACCTCTTCGTGCCGAAGTGGCGAAATCGGTAGACGCAGTTGATTCAAAATCAACCGTAGAAATACGTGCCGGTTCGAGTCCGGCCTTCGGCACCAATCAAGTCTTTTTTTTCGTCTACTAAAGTCTATTTACGTATACAAAATCAATCAGTTAGATACCCTACCTCTTGTTTTAGGTCTATTAAAGTCTACTGTTGTATATCAACATCTACCAACAAATGATGGTATAACTGTTGGTAGCTTCGGTTCGATTGAAATTGATACCAACAAGGGGAGGGAGATCTATGGCTCTTACTGATATCAAAGTCAGAACAGTTAAGCCTGCAGACAAACCTTTCAAACTTACTGATGGTGAGGGGATGCACCTGTTGGTTAACCCCAATGGCTCAAAATACTGGCGTCTTCAATATCGTTTTAGTGGCAAACAGAAGATGCTGGCGTTAGGGGTTTATCCAATGGTTTCATTGGCAGAGGCTCGTAAGAGGCGCGATGCCGCAAAGAAACTGGTATCTGATGGTATTGATCCCTCTCAAAAGAAAAAAGAGGACAAGATTGAAGAAAGCGGAGCACTAACATTTGAGGCTGTAGCAAGAGATTGGCATGCATCCTGTAGTAAAAAATGGTCAAAGTCCCATAGTGAGCGGGTGCTTAAAAGCTTAGTGGATAATCTTTTCTCAGCGTTAGGTAAACGTAAGATTTCGGAACTGAAAACTCGGGATCTACTTGCTCCAATAAAGGCAGTAGAGGCGAGTGGGCGGTATGAAGTAGCTTCGCGTCTCCAACAGCGAACGACTGCAATCCTGCGTTTTGCAGTACAGAATGGTCTACTTGAATATAATCCAGCTCAAGACATGGCTGGCGCAATCGCTGTAACTAAACGTGTGCATCGCCCAGCTCTGGATTTCGAACGCTTCTCCGAATTGCTCGATCGTATCGAATGCTTTAAAGGCCGAAAGTTGACTAAATTGGCAGTGAAACTAACACTGCTGGTATTCATACGTTCAAGTGAACTGCGATTTGCAAGATGGGAAGAAATCGATTTTAAAAATGCGCTTTGGACGATACCTGCAGAACGAGAACCTCTGAAGGGCGTAAAGCACTCACATCGTGGTTCTAAGATGCGTAGCCCTCACCTCGTGCCTCTAAGCCATCAGGCACTGAAAATATTAGAAGAGATAAAACAAATCAGTGGGGATTATGAGTTGGTCTTCATTGGTGATCACCAGCCGGATAGGCCGATGAGTGAGAACACTGTTAACAAGGCCCTGCGCTCAATGGGTTACGACACTAAAACGGAAGTTTGCGGACACGGGTTTAGGGCGATGGCCTGTAGTGCGTTGATCGAATCAGGTTTATGGTCAAGGGATGCTGTTGAGCGACAAATGAGCCATCAGGAGCGTAACAACGTCCGCGCTGCTTACATCCATCTTGCTGAGCATCTTGATGAACGGAGACTGATGCTTCAGTGGTGGGCTGATTATCTTGATGCCAATCTTAACGATATAGTCAGGCCGTTTGAATCTGTCAATAAAAAATTGACAAATAATTTGAATACTATCATCATTAAGAATAGGTAAAGGTAGATGAACGATTTTCTAAGAGGGCATTAACAATGTCTATGACTGATGGAATGAAGGCTTTCGTTAATGTGGGCATTTCACAGATGATGGATGCTCTTGATTTTTGCCATAAGCAAGGTATGGACTATGAGTCAGCAAAACAACATGCTGCGGTGATTGCAATGTATGTTTGTCATACTGATATAGATAGTAAATACGGTAAGAAAAGCGCGTCAGAGATAACTCACGGCTTGAAAAAAATAGGAGCCTGTCCGTAATTCTGTGTAACTGCCATCGTATTAAAGGTGAGCGCTCAGGCGGTCACCGAACTCAATAATA
>NZ_JAMPJU010000023.1 GCF_025840185.1 Brenneria izbisi | reverse complement strand
GTTTGGCGATTGATCAGATCGCACAATTCGGACTGAGTTCCCTTCAGGTGATCTACTATTTTGCGAAGTTATTTAGTTCTTCTAAGGGGATGTGAAAGGGCTGGAAAGCCCTTTCCTTAAGTGGAACACATATCTTTTCAGAAAATTATTTTTTTTCGCTCTAAATCATAAAAATCACAAAGTAGTGCTATAACGGATTGTGATGATGCTGGTAGTGTTGAGGGGGAAGGTATATTATCTTGATAAGCAAAAGATTCGAATTGCTTTGCCATTTCAAACAATGAGTTATTGACATTTGGCCTTGAAAAATATTCAGCAAGTATTTCTGACTTTATACTATCCGATAGTTTTTTAAATTCACACTCTAGTGAGTTTTTTAAATTTGAATTTGGGATAACACTTTCGGCTAATGCGGAAATTATACTCCCCACTTTCTCAGTGAAATCTTTTCCTGAATTACCAAATTTAAAACCAAGATCCAAAACCGCTTTTCTCTTTTCATGCTCACATGTTTGATATTCGCGCAAAACATAGTCTAAAGAAATAAGGAAATGTGACGTTGTGATATAAATCGCTCGCCATAAAGATATTGATGCTTGTAATTCAGTTGACAATCCAAGTGAACATTCAAAAAAATATTTTAAGTCCTTGAGATAAGCATTACAACTGTCAAAACTTATGTTGTCGATCAGTCTGGATTTTCCTTTTTCAATTTTACCTTTCCAGTCGCCTCCGATTTTATTATTGGATGCAATATCTAAATTGCTGAACAATGTCTCTTCTGTGATTCGTACTGATTGACTTTTGTTACTTTTATACAATCTTGTCAGAAAACTACCATCTAAGACTCGGATGTGATGTTTAAGACCAAAATCTAAGACGTCAGCACGATTTTCGCTTGTGACTATCAGACAATCATCCAATCCCAATATTTTTGATACACCCTGAGCCCAGAAGAAACGTTCGATAGCTTGTGGGGTTTTTTTATTTTTTATGTCAACATTTATTCTAGTTCTTATCAGTGGAGATTCCTTCGAAAAAATTAAAAGATCAATATCTGTTACATCAAAATTTTTATATTTAAACTTAATGCCTCTTACCACATAAAAACCTAGTCCTAAAAAATAGTTTCTAAGAATCTCTTCTGTTTCATAACCTTTTGTTAGCTTAATGCTCATGGATTCAGCCCTCCAGAACGAATATCATCGAGTAGATTTCTGGCTTGTATTTTAACCGCTTCAGTACAATTTTTTCGGATGATTTCTCTGTTTTTTTCTGGGCCAATATATTCAGTGACTTTTGCTCCGGGAATGTTCATAACTGCTTCAGCAGTAATATCTCCATTTTGAATTACAGATAACGCAAGTTGTCCTACTTCGGGCTTAAGCAGCCTCATACCGAATCGCCCATTATCATAAGGTATTATTTTTAACACGCCCTTGTACTCTAGTGCTTGATAATCATTTCCAATAGCAGTAGCTGGACCAACTTCCCCGCCATTAATTAGCTTTTGCATCAGCAGTGATATTTGCTGAATACGCCCTCGGTAATATGAACTTATCGTCATTCCATAAGTTAATGATGCGACGAATGCCTTAGCCAAATCCAAGGCATCATCTGCTATTGAGTCAGTGAATTTTGAAAAGGCGCTTGGTCTTGTAACAAAATAACTTCTACCTGACTCATTACCCACAACACTTACATCAAATAAAGCTATTGACTGCAGTTTTATGAAAAGTTCGTCACCAAGAATTCTTTTAGCTGTTTCTAATGGAATGCATCCCGAGGCTTCAAGACGTCCATTAAATTCTACTACCTTGGTACTTTCAGCACCGGATAAAGAAGATAGAATAATATTTGTTTTTTTTATGTCTTTTTTTCTGAATAAATTTCCATTGAATAAAAGTGATTCATTTTTAGATATTGTTTCAGAATCGAAAAATGTTAGTCCACAGCCAGTTGCAATCGTCTCTTTTGCTTCTCGACCAGAGATAGAATAATTGTCAGATATGTATTCCTCTGCGAATTTAGCAGTCAGTGGGGCATCTGATGCCTTTTCTGAAATATCAATTATTGCTTCTTCATGGCTGTCATGACTGCTTTCATTAAAGATGGTTGCAGTATATTCGAGAATGGTTTGCCCGGTAAGGGCTAAAACTTCAATACCTCCTTTTCCTTTAGATATTAAGCGCTGATTCTGTAGTTCATTTAATATTGCAGGCAATTCCGTTTTAGGACTAATATAGTTAGCTTTTGAGAGTGCTTCTAACTTTTTGGTACTGAGTTGTTCTTGTGTGCTTGCTGAAATAGCTGATAGGAAAAGACCACATTTTCCGGCAAAACCGATTGAATCAAAATCTTGATTAGTTGTTGTTTGTATTTTTTTTGCATGGTGGATGATCCATGCTCCTTTGATTTTTCGTTTCATACTACTATCTCCATAATCCTTCAAACATAGATAGATTGATAGCTATGGTTTTACAAAACCACGTATATTATATTTTAGTAATTTATTTTTGCCAATACAATAAATTTTTATTTGAGATGTCATCAACAAAAAAATCGTCGGATAATACTTTTATAGACGGCTTTTATTTATGTTTTGCTGAGAAAGTTACATCAGGATTTGATTGTAAGATACAGTTCGTTGTCATAAACGAAACGTTCAAATAAGCTAACTATTGTTCTATCATTGTATAAAATGAAAGTGCTTCGTATATAATTAAAAAAATTTGAAAACAGCAAGATTTTCATTTTCAAAATATTATCATTCGATTCGGTAAGAATATTCTCCATTGTTCTCCAGTCAATTCTACAGTTTTCATCTTCTGGTATGCCATCTTTTAATTTTTTGTTCTCTAATATTACTGGAATCTTCAAGAAAAGAGATAATGACCATGCTTCTTTATGAGACTTGACTGTGCTATTAATTGCACAGTTGATTGTTTCATTGCTTACATTGATTGCATTTTTATTGATTTCGTGTTTACTGAGAAAAATATCTTCATGTTTTAAATTTGAGTTTGGTTTTTTTTGATAGCAATCCCTTAAAAATCGATTGCTGGGGATTACTATTTGGTAACTTGAGGGGCCGATGTAAAAATAAAAATTTAAAATTTTATTTTTTTTATATGAGTTTGTATTTTGTAATGAAACTATTAGGTTTTCATTTATCGGGATGTCTAAAAATGTATTTCTTTCAATCAATAGAAGATTGCTTGTTTTTATTTTTTCTATAATTTCTACGCCTTTATATAAATTGATAACAACAAATGGATTGTTGGAGTCATCCATTAAATAACTCTTCATTATGGAAAAATCTGACATCATATCGTAAGGCATGATAGAAAACGCCATCTTTAATATAGCTTTAAATACTTTAATTTTATTAAATCTTTGTTTTTTGTCTTTTATAATTACGTCATCTATACCTAATTTTATGATGTCGGTATTCATTAAATTAACATACTGTGAATTCCTGTCAGGAATGCTAACTATTTTGTGATTCAATCCTTTTGGATTGTCAATAATATATTCAAATCGTTTTGTCTCTTTGGGGATAATTTTAGAAAAAGCGCGTTCGATTCCCATAAATTTAGCTAGCTCAACTTCAAAGGCTGAGAAATATTTGTTGCAGGCATCACATTCATATTTTAAAAATATTTTTTTATTTCCGAGAAGTTCTGATATTGCGTGAGCATCATGAGCAAATAGTTCAGGCTTAAAGCCTTTTCCGCAAAATCTGCATTTCATAGGACTACCATTATCTATGTAATGATGATCTTCATTTACATCGTGTGTGCCAATGTCGGTAAAGGTTTTTATTTTCATAATAATATCAAAGCGGAATAATTGTAGTAGAATTCTGCTGCTGTTAGTAAGCTAGCAGCAGCAGAATACCTCATACGCTTCTTATTAAGAGAGCATTACAAGGATTAGCTCTAAAAAAATAATTATCAGCTTGATAATAGATTTTAACTTTTCCATAAGGAAAATCCCTTATTTAAATTATATGCCATGCGGCAAAGTCAAAAAATAAGGGTTAGAGTTATAATAAAGCTATCATGATTATTTTACAAAGTAAAAAGATTTTTGGGTATGTTATCTACAATTTATGAGCAAACTCAAACGGCCTTACCATACCGTTGCTGTTCGCATCCAGATAATCAGCCCACCATTGGAGCATCAGGCGGCGCTGGTCAAGGTGTTTGGCTTTGTGGGTATAAGCGGCGCGGACACTATTGCTTTCCTTGTGACTCATTTGAAGCTCTACAGCGTCTTCTGACCACAAACCGGACTCAATTAAGGCACTACAGGCAAGTGTCCGGAAGCCATGACCACAAATGTCCTGTCGGGTATCGTAGCCCATCTTACGTAGCGCCTTGTTGATGGTGTTTTCACTCATCGGTTTAAAGCTGTCATAGCTACCCGTGAAGATAAAACCATCATCATTGCCATCTTCATAGGTGAGCTGTTTAATTTCTTCCAGCAACATGATTGCCTGACGGCAGAGAGGGATGAAATGTTTACGCTTCATCTTGGTGCCACGGCCTGAATATTTCACCCCTTCGATGACTTCCCGCTGTTCGGGGATAACCCACAGCTTGCTCTTGAAATCGATCTCTGACCATCTGGCGAAGCGTAGCTCACTGGAACGAACAAATACCTGCAGGTTAAGTTGAATCGCCAGTGTGGTGAGTCTGCGGCCTTTGTAGGTATCAATACGTTCAAGTAGCAAGGGAATCTCTTCAAGCTCCAGAGCAGGACGGTGTTCAGTTTCAGGTTTCTGTATGGAGCCTTCCAGATCGTAAGCCGGGTTATAGCGGATAAGCTGCTGTTGGACGGCATAGCGCAGGATAGAGGTGACATATTGCTTAACCCGTGTGGCAACTTCCAGATAACCAAGGGCTTCCACTTTTTTGAGGGGGACTAAAAGATCGCCAGTGGTAAGCCCGGTAACGTCTCTGTTGCCAATATCCGGGAAGATGTAGGTTTCAAGACGGGTCAAGACAGTGTTCTGGTAATCTTCAGACCATTTCTTTTTGGTAGAAAACCACGCCTTGGTCACTGCTTTGAATGTTCGGGTGTTATCACGCTTTGCTTTTAGCTCTTTAACTTCGGCCTGTTTCTTTGCATTAGGATCAATACCCTGAGCAAGAAGCCTTCTGGCCTCATCACGGCGTTGTCTTGCATCAGCAAGTGAAACAGCAGGGTAGACACCTATGGAGAAGATTTTTTGCTTCCCGTCGAAGCGGTAAGCCATTTGCCAGTATCTGGAACCTTTAGGGGTAACGCGAAGGAACATACCAAAGCCATCGGTCAGCTTGTATTCCTTATCAAGGGGTTTGGCGTTTTTTACTTTAGTATCAGTAAGTGGCATAGCGGCATCCCCCGTTTGTTGGTAAAAACGCAATCGAACTACCATTACCAACATTTTTACCAGCAAATGGGTATGGCTTCGAGTGGTTTTTAGTGAACGAGGGTGAACGTGAAAGAAGGGATAACCAACTGATAAAAATGCAGAAAGCAGACGTCAGTGAACGTCTGCTTTTCTTAAATTGGCTCCTCTGACTGGACTCGAACCAGTGACATACGGATTAACAGTCCGCCGTTCTACCGACTGAACTACAGAGGAATCGGTTAACTGCGGGGGATAATAGCGGGAGCACTTCACCTTGTCAAAGAGAGTTATGCGTTATGGCGACTGATTGCCGAAGTAATAATCAACATATTGAAATTACAGCGCAAGTTAGCAGTGCTAAAGCCAGAAAGCCAGTCATCAAGGATAGTCTGGCTGCACCTTGAAATAGCAAAGATTGCATTAGTGTGGTGCATAATCAGGATAGGGAAGGGCCGAATGATTCACCGTGCGCCAACCTGATTTGACCTGTGAACCATTTGTTTTCCTTATTTTACCTGTGGCTTATCAAGTGACTCTCTCTTTTCATGGCAATAAGCACAAAATATGGCGCGGTTCTTGCTACTTCTTTAGTGTAACTACTCAGGAGGCAGAAATGAATCTTAGACGGCTCAAATATTTTGTGAAGATCGTTGATATCGGTAGCCTGACACAGGCTGCTGAGTTGTTGCACATTGCGCAACCAGCGCTGAGCCAGCAGGTCGCTACGCTGGAAAGTGAGCTTGAAAAGCAATTACTGGTACGCAGCCGACGTGGAGTTACACCCACAGAAGCAGGGAAAATTCTTTATTCGCATGCACAAACCATTTTGTCTCAGTGCGAACAGGCGAAAAGTGCAGTTAATGGGGTGAGGCAATCTGTAAACGTATAGATTTTAGATAGCCAGCCATTTAGTCAATGGCTGGCTATCTGAGCTAAAATAGTTTTTTATTTTTTTTGAAACTGCGTATTCGTTTATCTCCTATTTAATCTTTATCATCATAATATGTATATGATGAACTCAAAGTTGTGATATGTGCTGGCAGTATGACTCGTTCCAGTGTTACATTAATCTTCGTTATGTTTCCTCTGCCTCTATATGCCAACATTTTGTCGGTGTATTTTGGCGTATATAGCGATGATTTCTTTGATTAAGGAGTTCAAATGAATAATATTCTCTCTCATCTTTTAATAAAATTGGCAGAAAAAGAGATCGGGGAAAAAGAACTTCATGCCAAAATTAAGTCATTGGAAATATTGGTATCTGCGATTATCTCAACATTGGATGACAGCAAGCTGAATACGCTGGCGAACAGGATAGAACGTGAGTTGGCGGAAGAGACGAAACGGTCTGGGGAGTTTGAGTGCTTAGCTGACGAACTATTAATACGTAATATTAATTTAATTACTACTCACTCATTACGAGACTGATTTTTATGGTGGCGTCAGGATGACTATATCTTTCATCACTCCATTATTTGTTTGATATTTATTGATAATAATTTTTTCATGAGTGAGAAAAGGATGTTCCGATGAAAAGTATACTCAAAAAACAAAGACGCTGATTATTAGTCAGCGCCTCAATTGTATAATATTTATTTCCGCTTATTTTATACTTTTTGCTTTTTTTTACGAATAACCTGATAGGTTATTGCCAGAATAATAAACCATAGTGGCGTGACCAGCAGCGCTTGCAGCGTATCGGGTTGCAGGGTAAGCAAAACGATCACGAAAGCAAAAAAAGCCAGACAAACCCAGCACATGAATATTCCCCATGGCATTTTATATTGCGAGCTGGCGTGTAACTGAGGCCGTTTTTTACGGTATGCCAGATAAGCGCTGAGAATGATGCTCCAGATAAACATGAATAAAATAGCAGAGACTGTCGTGACCAAAGTAAAGACGGTCATTACATTCGGGATCAGATAAATCAGCACGACACCAGATAGCAGGCAGATGCAAGAAAACATTAAGCCAGCAGAAGGCACCGCGCGTTTAGACAGCATGGCAAAACGCTTCGGCGCGTCCCCTTGTTTTGCCAATCCAAACAGCATCCGGCTAGTGGAAAATACGCCACTGTTGGCCGATGATGCCGCTGAAGTCAGTACCACAAAGTTGATTACACTGGCGGCAGCGGGTAAACCGACCAGGATAAACATCTCAACAAATGGGCTGCGATCGGGCGCAATCGCACGCCAGGGTGTGACCGTCATGATCATTATCAATGCGAATACATAAAACATGATGATGCGGATCGGGATCGCGTTGATGGCTCTGGGCAGCACGACGCGCGGGTTTTTGGTTTCCGCCGCGGTGGTGCCTACCAGTTCAATACCGACGAAGGCAAATACAGCTATCTGAAATCCGGCGAAAAATCCGCTCAGTCCTTTCGGGAACATTCCACCATCATTCCACAGGTTATTAAATGATGCGATGGAACCCGAAGGAGAAGGAAAGTTTATCATTACCAACACGATGCCAATAATAATCAAGGCAACGATGGCAACGATTTTTATCATGGCAAACCAAAATTCCATCTCTCCGAACAATTTCACCGTCGCCAGATTTAAGGTGAGCAGTAAGAGTACGCAAAGCAGGGAAGATATCCACTGTGAGAGATCCGGGAACCAGAACTGGGCATAGGCGCTAATTGCCACGACATCCGCAATACCTGTGACTACCCAGCAGAACCAGTATGTCCAACCAGTAAAAAAACCAGCCCAGGGGCCAAGCAAATCAGCGGCAAAATCACTGAATGATTTATAATTCAAGTCAGACAGCAGCAGTTCGCCCATGGCCCGCATGACAAAAAACAGCATGAAGCCAATGATCATGTAAACAAAGATGATTGAAGGACCGGCGAGACTGATGGTTTTCCCCGACCCCATGAATAACCCTGTACCAATTGCTCCACCGATAGCAATCAACTGAATGTGCCGGTTGGTCAGGTTACGTTTCAGCCCTTCATCTTCGGTTGTGGCAGCTAGGTCTGTCACTTCTTTTGATTGGTCTACCATTTAATACAGTTCCTGTTTTTATCTGTGATGTTGTGAGCTCTTAAGTGGCTCTCGTTAACGAATGTTGCAGCGGATAAGATGGCGTCATTACCGCACTCATTATAGCGAATGGCCAGCATAAATAGAGTTAACCATTGTACGGTGTATTTTTGTCTATTTTTTGCCCTGAATAAACGGCATATATATAGGGAAGGAGTAGGTGTATACGGTGCGTAGGTTAGCAAACTTGCGCATTGCTCACAACGCAATTTGTGATGATGAGAAAATAAGGAAAAATCAATATGAACTATTTGACAGTTGCCTTCAAGAGGAGAATAATCCACCCTGTTGGGTCGTTAGCTCAGTTGGTAGAGCAGTTGACTCTTAATCAATTGGTCGTAGGTTCGAGCCCTACACGACCCACCAACAATTTCAGACTGTTACCGTTTTTTATGTCGATTTGCAATCTTACTCAATATAATAGCTACCTTCCTTTTTGTTTAAATCGCCCGGTTTTAATATCAAATTTATATCCTCTAAAACGAATTTCAAAGCCATCCAATATATGAATATTCATTGGACCTCTTTTTTGATTTAAATCAAATGATTTTATTTTAGGTAGAATGTCTAACCATTGTGTCAATGAGGATCTATTCCGTATCCTTCTGGCGAAGATTAGAATGATTGAATATTATTTATATCCAAAGCATTTCGAGTTACGCGCCAGCGACAGCAAATCTCAAGACACTTATTTCAAGCTGTCGCGAGCGTTCAACATACCCGGTTTCTTTATCAGGATTTCACATTGATAATGAGATGCTATACTCAATACAGATTGATGATCGGTGCTGGCCGAAGATTGATCTTCACCAAGGCATAGCGGTTGCTGCTGTGAGTTTGGAGGACATATGGGATTTGAAAAGTTATTGGCTATGGTGGAAAAGAGTCATCAGGATCCAAAATCCGTTATCTCGCTGTCTGAACTGAATCAGGCAATACATGAAATAATCTGTTCCGAGCAAGCCAAGGAATACAAAATCAACCAATGTTTTACTGAGTTGAGGCAGTTGGTGGATGAAAGAAAGGCCATTGCCAGAAAACAGTTCATAGATAAGGCGCTGGTGAGTGAGTTGACGCAATATAAAAGGGTGGAAGAAGCACTCTTACTCAAGCTGAAACATATAGAAGAACAGATGTAACGCAACATTGTTGGAGCGTTACATGTTTGTCGTCTACCATTTTGTCGTCTACCAAGGGAAAACGGCAGCTTTTACTGATGCTTGTTTTTCTGTCGGCGGCGTGTTGAAAAATCGCCGCGCCATACTGATACGATGCCGCTGACAGCCAGAGATAAGGCGTCAGCGAATCTGTGCTTATTGGCGGTAGGCGTGTTTGATTTGTTTGATCGTGTTATCAAACACGGCTGCTTGTTCAGGATCTTCCAACTGAGCAATATATCTTTCCATGTTGATGATCACTTTTCCTGCATCAGCCTGACCGATAGCTTTTAGCAACAGCGTTAGCGTCGCTTTCAGGCAGGTTACTTCATGTGATAACTTTTCTACGGAAGCTTCAGTGGAAAAATCGACATTGCTCATGTTTTCTCCTCAACAATAAATAGCATAAAATTTTTTAGTCAGCCGGTTACAGGCTTGATGGCTCGCTACCAGCGTAATCAGGTGGCGGCGAGTATAGCATAATGCATATTTGTGGCGGTGATTATTAATCAATAATCACTATGTAATGACTGATTTTTATGCGTTTAACTTAATTTTTGTCATCTTTAATTGTCTACTTTTTGCATAAAAAAACAACATTCAACTGTTTCTTGCAGAATACATCAATCTTTCAGTATGCATGTTTTTATTAACATATGTTATTCATATAATATAAGCGCATTTTGCGCGAGACACTGAGGTAACAGGTGATTACAATAGTGTTTTTTTATTGACATGTGAAATTCAATGCCAATCCCATGCCGCTGATTGACATTGATTTTTTGCTGTTGACAAGTACTATGACAGCCATAAATTTAGTTGGCCTGAAGTTATAATCTACATGTTAGGAATGTGATCAATATACAGGCCGGACATAACGGTATATTGTTATCATAATGCGACGATGTTGAGTCTTTATTCCTTCATAGCATATTTAAAATACATATTCATATTAGACGGTATTCATTATTTTTCGAAACCAACGTAGTATCACCTGCAAGCAACTCTTTATGTAAGTGCTACTCTCTTTTTTGGAGAATTATTCTTTGATTAGCGTTTTTCTTGTTGATGACCATGAACTGGTGCGGGCAGGGATACGGCGCATTATTGACGATATCAAAGGTCTTAAGGTTATTGGTGAAGCGTCATGCGGTGAAGATGCCGTCAAGTGGTGCCGTAGCAACGTTGTTGATGTTGTCCTGATGGATATAAATATGCCGGGAATCGGTGGTCTTGAGGCGACGCGCAAAATTTTGCGATTCTCTCCTGAGATAAAAGTAATTATGCTAACTATTCACACGGAGAATCCTTTACCTGCTAAAGTAATGCAGGCTGGGGCAGCTGGATACGTGAGCAAGGCGGCGGCCCCGCGGGAAGTTATCTGCGCCATTCGTGCTGTCCATGCGGGTAAACGATACATTGCTTCAGACATCGCACAGCAAATGGCATTAAGTCAGTTGGAGCCGCAGACAGAGACGCCGTTGGCATGTTTGTCTGAGCGTGAATTACAGATTATGCTAATGATCACCAAAGGGCAGAAGGTCACGGAGATTTCCGACCAGTTGAACCTGAGTCCTAAAACGGTGAACAGTTATCGATATCGGATGTTCAGCAAGCTAAATATCAGCGGTGATGTTGAACTTACGCATCTGGCAATTCGGTATGGACTTTTTAATGCGGAGACATTGTTAAGTAGTGAGTGACACCTTTGATGCCTCGGCATTTCTAAAGACGGTAACCAGTCAGCCTGGGGTCTACCGCATGTATGATGCCGCGGATACGGTGATCTATGTCGGCAAGGCAAAAGATTTAAAAAAACGACTTTCCAGCTATTTTCGCAGCAATGTTGCCAGCCGTAAAACGGAGGCATTAGTCAGAAGTATCAGGCAGATCGACGTGACGATCACGCATACTGAGACGGAAGCCTTGTTGCTGGAACATAACTATATCAAGCGTTATCAGCCACGTTACAATGTTTTACTGCGTGATGATAAGTCATACCCTCTGATTTTCCTCAGTGCCGATCAGCATCCCCGGTTGGCTGTGCATCGGGGCGCTAAACACGCCAAAGGCGAATATTTTGGGCCATTTCCGAATGGAAATGCCGTGCGTGAAACGTTGATGCTGCTACAAAAACTGTTCCCTGTTCGTCAATGTGAAAACAGTGTGTACCGTAATCGTTCCCGTCCTTGTCTGCAATATCAAATTGGCCGCTGCCTGGGGCCGTGTGTGGCGGGGTTGGTCAGCGAAGAGGATTATCAACAACAGGTTGACTACGTCCGTCTGTTTTTGTCTGGAAAAGATCAGCAAGTCCTTAACCAGTTGATATCGAAAATGGAAACGGCAAGCCGTGATTTGAAGTTTGAAGAGGCGGCGCGTATCCGCGATCAAATTCAGGCTGTTCGCCGCGTGACGGAAAAACAGTTTGTCTCGGGAGATGGTGAAGACCTTGATGTTATCGGCGTGGCTTTTGACGCGGGGATCGCCTGCGTGTACGTGCTGTTTATCCGTCAGGGGAAAGTGCTGGGCAGTCGTAGCTATTTTCCGAAAGTACCTGGCGGGACGGAATTGGGCGAAGTCGTGCAAACGTTTGTCGGACAGTTTTACTTACAAGGGAGTTTGGCGCGTACCCTACCTTCGGAAATATTGCTCGATTTTACATTGCCGGATAAAGATTTGCTCACCGAATCGTTAACCGAAGTCGCTGGACGAAAAGTGCAGATTCAGACTAAACCTCGGGGCGATCGGGCACGGTATCTGAAGCTTGCCCGTACTAACGCGGCGACGGCGTTGGTGACGAAGTTATCGCAGCAGTCAACTATTCACCAGCGATTGACTGCACTGGCGAATATTTTGCATTTGCCTGCAATTAAGCGCATGGAGTGTTTTGATATCAGTCATACTATGGGTGAACAGACTGTGGCATCTTGTGTTGTGTTTGATGAAAATGGTCCACTGCGTTCGGAATATCGCCGCTATAATATCAGTGGCATTACGCCCGGTGATGATTATGCTGCGATGGCGCAGGTACTCAATCGTCGATACGGCAAGGCATTGGATGACAGCAAGATCCCGGATGTCATTGTTATTGACGGTGGTAAAGGACAATTGGGGCAAGCGCAGGCTGTGTTTGACTCACTACAGGTGGCATGGGATAAGAATAAACCCCTGTTACTTGGCGTCGCAAAAGGCAGTGATCGTAAAGCGGGCCTTGAAACACTATTTTTTGAGGCGACGGGGGAGGGCATAGCGTTGCCGGCGGATTCGCCAGCGTTGCACGTCATCCAGCATATTCGTGATGACTCTCACAATCATGCGATTGGCGGACACCGCAAGAAGAGAGCAAAAGTTAAGAATACCAGTACATTAGAGCTCATTGAAGGTGTTGGCCCCAAACGTCGGCAGACGCTGCTGAAATATATGGGAGGATTGCAACCTTTGATGAACGCCAGCGTTGAGGAAATTGCAAATGTGCCGGGTATTTCGCATGCATTGGCAGAAAAAATCTTCCATGCATTGAAACACTAGGGACAATGTAGCAACATACTCGTAATATCCACTCCGGCCAAATAGTTACCTAAGCGCTATGCAATTTAATATACCGACGTTGCTTACCCTGTTTCGTGTTGCTTTAATCCCGTTTTTTGTGCTGGCGTTTTATCTTCCATTCGTCTGGGCACCGCTGGTGTGCGCGCTGATTTTTGTTTTTGCCGCTGTCACCGACTGGTTTGATGGCTTTCTGGCGCGACGCTGGAAACAAACTACGCGTTTTGGCGCATTTCTTGATCCGGTAGCGGATAAGGTGATGGTGGCGGTGGCGCTGGTTCTGGTCGCCGAACATTATCATTCCTGGTGGATCACGCTGCCAGCGGCAACGATGATTGCGCGTGAAATCATCATTTCCGCATTACGTGAATGGATGGCCGAGATAGGTAAGCGCAGCAGTGTCGCGGTTTCGTGGATCGGAAAAGTAAAAACAACGGCGCAAATGCTGGCGTTAGTGGCTCTGTTGTGGCGGCCAGAACGCCTGGTTGAAGGCGCGGGTGTCATTGCTTTATATATCGCAACGGTACTGACTTTCTGGTCAATGTTTCAATATCTGAACGCTGCCCGACATGATTTGCTTGAACCTTGATCGAAGCGCCTTAAAAACCAGCAAACGGACGGGTTTCATCGATAATTTTATTGACTCGTCCCGTCATGTCAGTAGAATGCACGGCATCAACAGCAGCGCTGATTTGTTTAAAGTTAGCAAAAAAATCAGCGTGTTCTGTATAAGCGGGAATAGCTCAGTTGGTAGAGCACGACCTTGCCAAGGTCGGGGTCGCGAGTTCGAGTCTCGTTTCCCGCTCCAATATTTCAGTAATCGCTGAACAGCTTTAAAGGTAAGTAAGGCGCGTTGGCAGAGTGGCCATGCAGCGGATTGCAAATCCGCCTACCTCGGTTCGACTCCGGGACGCGCCTCCAATATCCAAGCCCGGGTGGTGGAATCGGTAGACACAAGGGATTTAAAATCCCTCGGCGTTCGCGCTGTGTGGGTTCAAGTCCCACCCCGGGCACCATCCTGAAATCAATAGATGTCAACCGACGTCTATTTTTTTGTCTAAAACCCACGGTTTTACTGGCTTCCCCTTCATTCCATACTCTCCCAACGTCAACACCATTCAACCGACATCAACTTGCTTGTGCGGGTACAATTGCGGGTATACTTCAGTATGGTAAATCCTTGTACCCTCAATAACGCATTTATTGAAGGAAAAGCATTATGGCACTCACGGATATCAAGGTACGTTCAGCAAAACCGGAAGAGAAGCCTTATAAACTTACCGATGGAAACGGTATGTTTCTTTTGGTCCATACCAATGGGTCTAAATATTGGTGCTTGCGCTATCGTTCGGATGGCAAAGAAAAGACGTTGGCGCTAGGTGTCTACCCTGAGGTTTCCCTTTCCGAAGCGCGTCAGAAACGCGACGATGCACGAAAACTGATTGCTGCTGGCGTTGATCCGGTAATCCTCCCATTTTTAACGGAGGTGACAAGTAGAATCAGGTCATGCGTTGAATATGCTGCATCGGCGTGTAGCC
>NZ_JAMPJU010000022.1 GCF_025840185.1 Brenneria izbisi | reverse complement strand
GTTTGGCGATTGATCAGATCGCACAATTCGGACTGAGTTCCCTTCAGGTGATCTACTATTTTGCGAAGTTATTTAGCCAAAATCCTAGAATTATCTCCATCGAACAACACAGGAGATAAACATGGTTCAAAACAAAACAGATAAACATCCAAAACTTATTCGGTTGCCCGAAGTAATAAGGAGAACGGGATTTGGAAAGACATGGATCTATACACTTATTAAAGCTGGACGCTTTCCATCGCAGGTTAAAACGGGTTTAAGGTCTATTGCCTTTATAGAAAGTGAGATTGATGCATGGATTGAGAAAATCATTTCTGATTCACGTCCTGTATCTGAATAACAAATATTTTAATAACAACAAGAGGAAATAAAATGAATAATCAAGAAATGGAAAGTATCAAAGAGTTATCCACAAAAACATTTTTTGCTATGGCAAAGTATCTTTATGTGGCTGGAATGCTGATATATAAAGAGCAAGGAGATCATGAGTTAGTCGCATCTATTATGTTAGATAATAATAGAACGGAATCGTATCTTTCACATGTTAAAGATTATCTGGCTAAGCGTTTTGATGGGCATATGGAAGAAGCTGGTAAAAGAGAAAGACTGATTTATGTTGATATGGATAAAGTTATATTGGAGATGAAAAGTGTCCATATAAAGGCATTGCTTTTTGGCATGAGTTAACAACGGCGTATTCGGCCCCGAAAGAGGCTAATAAAAATACAATGAATTAAATAAGCATTTAACTATGAGGATATAAATATGTCTAAAGAGAAGGTATGTGTTAATAAATCAACCGAACTGTTCTATGACCTTGCATGCAGATCGTTTTCCGCAAGCTGGAATATGTTTATGGAAGTTAATGGTGATGGTGACGCCAATGATTATTTGGATGACCCGGATTTTATGAGTCCATTTATTATCCATGTGATTAATCATATTCAGAACAACTTTGAAAGGTTCATTGCCCAAGAAGGAAACAGCGGTGATATTAATCAAGTAAACTTTGAAAAAGTCGCTGCTATGTTAGTTGGGTATTCGGACAACTTTAGAAAGTAAAAACAAATATTTCACCGAAAGGGGCTAACCAAAAGTATAAGAGGAAAATATAAATGGTAAACAACAACGAACAAAGTTCTATGACAAATAAAGTATCTGTAGTTGTAAGCGTGTTGTGTGATGGAACTCCAGAAGTAATGAATACTATTCAAGAGCGTTTTGAAATATTTGTTGCCATTACTGGATATTCAGTAGAAGAAATCATGGATGATAAGAATATACTTGATGAGTTAAATCGATTTATTAATAACGAGCTAGTAGATGATTTGGGGCTGGAGTATGACTGTGTCGTCATCAATATCGGTTATAACAACTAATTTTTTACTGACTATTAACTGAAAAGTGAGGATGAGAAAATGAAAGAGATTGTATTGAACAGTTATGATAAAACAAAAAACCATCTTATTGCTAACATTTTACAAGGGTTTTGTGATGAGATATATAATATTTATGAAAGTGATCCTGAAACAGCAATCTATATTATGAGTTGGGGTAAACTTTCAGAAGTTATTTATGATGTAGTGATAACTCGTGAGGTAATGAAATACTCTATTAAAAATAATGTAGCTGGTATAAATAAAAATGATTTAAAGGATGAAATATTACATTGGCATCTTGATCATATCATTGAACTTGTTTCAAGAAATATAAATCAGGATGGAAATGAAGATCCTGTTTATTGGAAGCTGAAAATGACAGTTGTTTGATCTTAAATATTATGATTATTCCCTCGAAAGAGGGAAATACATGAATGATAAAACCAAGGGTTATAATATGATTGATGAATTCTACGTAATGTATATGTATAGAAAAATCCAAGCTGAAGCGGCTACAACTGATTTAAAAACCTTGAATCAACTGTTGAAGAAGCTCCGCAAGGTAGTAGCGGAGCGCCGTGAAGAATACTATCTGGAGATTGGTGAGAAAAGGGCACAAGAGCTAAGGTGCGAGAGGCTACAAAAAATATGGGAGAAAATGAAACGTGACAGAGTTTTACCAGAAGATCTTATTGACAGGTAATAACCAGTCACAATAACGTATTTAACTGGCGGCTACGCCGCTATTCTTTATGGATAAATCCATCATCAACAGGGGTGAACCCTGTTCCAGCAATGTGATTGTCTTGAACAATCACTAAGTGCTGATTCTGTGAATATATTTCATATGTTGAAGAGTAAATAGCCTATTTTATAAACTTAACACTAAACTCTATCATGGGATCGGTTTTACAATAGAATGATGAAACGATCTAAATCCGATCCTTTTCGATTTTTCTAGCCAATATGAAAACTACCTTATCAAGATGAAAATATATTAATTTCAGTGTTAGGGCGTAGCCGTGCTTCAGCACATGAGCGTTAGCTCATAGAGGGCAGTGATTTTCAAAAAAGATGTTAGTGCAATAAAAAGGAAAGCTTCGCAATGAAAATTATATTTTTTACTTAAAAATAGTCCATCATTGCTAAATGTTGAAACCCCATATGGCGATCATAAAAATCGCCCGGTTTCTTTTAACCCTCTTAAGTATTATCTCTTACTTCTTGCAAAATTAAATTAAGAAAAAATCGGCTTGTAGCCCTTGCGGTATAAGGCTTATGACGAAAATAGGTGACTGACTGTACGGTCAGTGTTCCTGACTCTATAGTCAGTATTCCTGACTGTACAGTGAGCTTTCCTGACTTTGTAGTCAGTTTCTATGTCATTTTATAGATTAAAAATGACTGTGCTTTAAATTATAGTCACTGGAATACTTGCGATTTTAAAAATATTTTCGCAAAAAAATATGCAAAAAAACTTGATATCTGTTTTGTGTATGGTATTTAATTTATTATAAATAAAATAACAATAGGTAAGAATAAAATGAATGAAATAGAAGTTGATTTAGATTTAGGCTTAAATCCTTTTTGCTTTGAGACCGAGCTAAAGATTGAAACAAGAAAAAGAAATCTGACTGTTTCAAGGGGTGCAGAACTTATTGAAAGGAAGGATACCAGTAAAACTTATTTTGCCAATATTGTACATACACAAGAGGTCGATAAAGAAGAGTTCATTAAGCTCTATACATCCCAGATAAAAGCATACTTTGATTTAACGAAAACAGCTTACAAAGTGTTTTTTATCTTTTTACGTATATATCAGGATGCGATTGGAAAAGATCACTTTTATCTGAGTTGTAAAAAAGCAATGTCGCTCGCAGAAAAAATAGATCACTTTGCTTTGTCTGAATCTATTTTTTACAGAGGCATAAAAGAACTTATTGAGAAACGTATTATTGCTAAAACTAATGAAAAAAACTGGTATTTCATAAACCCAGCTATTGTCTTCAATGGTGATCGTGCTCGCTTTGTTTCAGAGATTATAAAAAAGAAAGAAGTAATGGAAGAACAACCCGAACACGTTGCCAGCACTGACCGAAGAAATAAAAGCATTAAAGCAGAAGGTATAGCTATTGAGGCAGTCATAGAAGACGTAAATAGCCAAGAAGATATAGATTTGTTAATCGCAAGATTACAGGCTAAAAAGCACCAAGGAGCGATGATGAGTAAAAGCATGGGAAGATGTAGCGCTGTTGAGGCAGCAACTCTTTTACCACCAGAAGAACCGTTAGATTGGGATAATATTTAAGGGTATTTACACAGATGATGTGTAGTGATTGAGTAAATAAGATGGGCGAGAATGCTTAATATATAAATATTGTATGAAGTGTTATTTGTATAACCTAAGTTAAATTTGATTTTTTTTGAAATGGATATGGTATTAAAAATAAAACAAAAGGAAAATCAAATAATGAATAATATTAAAATCATTTCGCTCTTTAATGCCAATGAACATATACCGTTTATGACCTGTACAGTTAAAGATGTTGAAGAGAATGAGCACGGGATAAAACTTACTCTCGAAAACGACAATAACATCTTTATCAAAGATTACGGTTCATTTTTTCTGTCTGAATCAGCAGATGATTACGATAAGGCGCGAATGGTAAATGTGTATGGAAGATTGATTTCTGAACTCAGCCAAGAAACAATCAGATCACTGATGCCGTAAACCAAAACCATCCTAACACGCCCCGTTCGTTTTCTGGATGAAGTGTTGCGGGGCGAAAACTAAAGCGCCGATGAGTGCGCTTGGCCTGCAAGATCTGTATGAGGTCATAGCTCAAGATAACTTCTTTTCTAAACTGGAACCCTCTGGCGGTATGAGCTTCACACCGATATGGGCTATCCAGTAGCTGAATATTTACATTCTGATATCAGAATAGCTATAGAGCCGATAAACCTTGCGCACATCCGAGATCTGACCGATGGCTATGTGGTAATGCTCAGGAACGGTGAGTTCAGGCATGAGATAGAGGGCGATCTCTATGAGGCGTTATCTCAAGCTGTTGATAGGCTTAAGATCGCTGTTGCATTGTATGAACAAGAATGAAAGCGTTATGTAGTAGTAGTGAAAAATTTTGCTTCCCTCATTCGATAACATATTGTAACGCTTCTTTTTAAGAATAAATAATAGTATTATAAGTAATGTTTAAAAAAGTTTTCTGAGTTGAAAATGACAATCTTATATTGTTTTTTTAGCAAAGCATTATTACTTTCACTCTTGGTGATTTTATATATATGACTTCTAAACTGTCAGGAACCGAGTTGTTAAAACTCCAAAAGTTAATTCTTGCTAATTTTAATACTTCAAATTGGCAAGAATTGGCAGCATTAACTAATTATCTTGATGAGGTTGATAATCACCCTCGTCTGCTGAGGAGCCTTAGCTTTGGTGATGATGATTATAACGGGTTAGCACTAACTTTTTTGAAGAAGTTTATTGGCCCTAATGATGAAAATTTAGATGTTGTTAAACATTATATATTTTCTGAGTGTGAATCTTCAGGAGAAGACATATCGAGTAATAAAAGTACTGGCAGGAAAGTTGTTTTTTCACCTGATGTATTTAATCTTCCAGATGAGGATATTGATCCTAATTTAGTATCGGTTATGATGCCATTCAATCCGTCCTTATCTCAGGTATATAACTCGATTCAATCAGCAGCAAGACGACAAAGGTTTTCATGTAGTAGGGCTGATGATATATGGGAAAGCTCAACGATCATCCAAGATGTATTTTCTCTTATATTTAGGTCTTTTATTGTTGTATGTGATTTCTCTGGGAAGAATCCTAATGTGTTCTATGAGGCAGGGATCGCCCACACGTTGGGTAAACATGTTATTCCTATCACACAGTCAGAGAATGATATCCCTTTTGACCTGCAACACCATAGGTATATTAAATACCTTAATAACTCTGAAGGATTGATTCAGCTAGAAAATGATTTGTATTCAAGATTTTTGACTTTGAATAAAAAGCGAAAGATATCTTGGTGACGATATATTTGAAAATACCTGACTCATGAAATATTTTTTGTAAATATATCAGACTGAGTCAGGCATAGAGCGAGTATGTTAATCTAACAGGCCCTTAGAAACTTTACTCGCCGTCTGACTAAAATTATATCGGTCAACAACATTCCCCTTGAACCAGATCTCAAGGGAGTTCATGTGAGCCGTGTTGCTGTTCTTCAGCAGGGCCAGACCGGGGATGTAGTTCGAGATCTTGCTTTCGCCTGACATGCTGGAATAGGACCACATTTCCTGACCATCATTGGTGGCTCGCGTCTGTGGTTCCCCGAATGCGTTAATAATATCTTGCTGGGTAGTTTTTCCTTTAACGATTTTGGCTTTTACGGTTTGTTGGGATTCGTCTTTCAGGGATTTGTTGCCGTAGGTAGTGCAAGCAGTAAGCGGCAGGATCATCAGTGCCGCGATAAACAATTTTTTCATGTTAACTCCATATAAACAGTAAAACGTAAAAATAGGCGTAAAGAGTTCATAACCAGCGCTGTATTGTCGCTGGAGATCAAAAAAGTTGTGTCAATTGATAGTGAAAGAAGCCTATGACCTTTTTATTCAATCAGCGGATGGCATCCTTCATGGTTGTTTCCCTGATGTTGCATTATTCAAAGCTATCTAAAGGCCATAAATCGACATTACCCACTTGCCTCATGGTTCAACGCTCTATCCACTTGAATCAGCTTGTAAACTGTCTGGTGGTCCTCTGGTTTACTTTACTCATTAACGATTCCTCTAGCAAGAAAATGATCGATATTGCAGATCGATAGCAATTAATTGATAGGTTGTAGCGATTGAAAGTAATTTATCGATCGGTATTTTAATTGATTAAATCGATCGATAAAGACTTAACAATAGGTATTGTCTATTGTTGTTTTGATTTTGATCGTTACAAACGATATGACGTTCCACAAAAATAATTGAATCCTATCAATTGGTTAATCAGGTGGTTTTGCTTCGTTATGTCTGTCAAAACAAGCTGTAACGGCTACTGGTGCGCAGCAGGCTACCTCTACATAACAGCATTTTTGATTATCGGGATGGATAGGAAGATGAAGAAGATTTTGCTCGTTGCTGGCACAGCACTTGTTCTGGCGGGATGCGGTGAAAAAGGCGACTTTGAGAAAGCGATCAACGCGAAAATATCACAGTCAAAGCTGTGCTACTCACTGCAGGACAATGACGTTGTATTCAACAAAGGTTTTCCGGTTAAGGTTAACTGTGGCTACCGTTCTGCCGGATACAGTGCCAGTGATGAAATCTTAAAAGGTCTGGCTAATCAGGGACTGCTTGATGTTTCTCAACAAGCTAATGGTTTCAGTAGTGTTGATGTTCTGGAAGTAACAGACAAAGGACAAGAGGTTGAATTTTGGAACCGTCAGGAAGGTGCCTGTATTGGCCATCGTGAAGTTGATGAAGTGAAGGAATGGACCGAACCGGGAAGCGGTAATCAGAAAGTTGTTCGCGTGTCCTATACATGGAAGTTGGCGGATGTTCCTTCATGGGTGGACAAAAAAGCATTCTCCAGCGTCAAGGGTATGAATGAACCTGAAGAGGGCATGATTAATCTTGTTAAAACCAGCAATGGCTGGAAAGCGATTTAAGGCGCTATCATGGGAAAAAATACAATCCAGTGTCCGTTTTGCCTGAAAGAGAGTCAGCGCGGTGTTCATGTCTGCACCGGCTGCATGGCGACTGTTTTATATGGAGCTTACCCCGGCTGGTATGCTGCTGTGGTTATATTACTGACCATTGGCCTGTCTATACTTATCGGAATGTCTACAGGTATTGCAGGTGCTACCATCAGCTTACCAATCATTGCAGCTGTTGGTTTTGTCGCAGGTAAGGCAATTTTTTCTGATAATGTTGTTTTCAGGAGAAGGATGTAATTTTAATACCGTTTTTAAATTTGAATCATGGATAATCATGCAGGTGTGGTTTTTAACATGCCGCGGATTTTCTCCAAAAAATCGGTCATAAACTGTACGCTGAGAGGTTTATATTTCTCAGCGTATTTAAATTGAATAATATTACCACTGATTATTAAGTGATAATAAATATGAATATGGATTGTCTATTTTTACCTTGTTTCGCTGCTGGGATGACAGAACTACAGATGCTGTTAGGGATATTCCAGCTCCAACTAATAATGCAACGGCACTTGGCATTCCCGCATAGATTGCGACGGAAGTTGATGGTGCAGCAAAGAAGGATACCTTCAATAATCCATTAATTCCGGAATCCCACCTTTGTGCTTTTAATGATGCTTTTAAACTGTTCAATGCAGGCAAGACATTTACCTGATATTGATCGGCTACAGCTTGCCGTAATGCTTCTATAGGTACGTCTTTCGGAATGTCTGATGTAAGTCGTGAAATTTCACGACGGAAAATAGATAGTTCTTCCTTGTGATCATTCTTGAACATCAATATCTCATGGACGGTTAAATTATCAGGCAACGATATACCCTGCAGTATGAGGTCAATTAGCAAACTTTGAGTGAGTTCAGGTGGTAATGTACGTCTTGGGCCAGATGCCTCAAAATGGCGACCAACTCGTCTAGCTGAATTTCTCTCTAGTGGGTTTCCTTTACGCACTGCGATTGCTAATTGATCTGCTGCTGAGGATTCAGTTACTAACCCTAGACCTAATCGATCTGATAATTGAGTGGCAAGTAATGTCATATAAAATTTTGCAAAAGTAGGTTCGACGTGAAGCCATCCATCATCATCAAGACCTCTCTGAAGCATCTCAATAACACTGTATGGAAATTTTTCTGGATGAATTTGTGCTAACCGAAAAATTTCATTCGGAATTTTTTCATTATGAATACGGGTATCGGGATTTGCATCAACATTGTAAATAAGACCTGCGGAAGCTGGATCAGTAAGAAAGGTAAATACTTTCTCTGTTAGTGCTTCAATCTCTTCCATATCTGATGACACACGTATAGGTTGAAGAACACCTTCATCACTAAGCGTCCGAGCGAAATCATTCGAATAGGGATCACGATGAGAGATTGGCACAATAGTTCGAATTGAATCCCAGAATAATACGGCATTACGCAACCACTGCTCATTCTTAACGTCGATGTATGGGTAGTACAGTGCTGATGTGAATGCTATAGCCATTATAATCTCTCTATTATGTTAATTAGTCGGGTAATTTAATTTTAAATAAACATTGAGGGATTTCATGATTTTCTGAAAATCATCATGTAAACCAACAATTAGTTAACTATTTTTGTAACATGGCGAGAATTTTGCGTGTAGATTGCCTGAACATTACTCAGATCCTGCTTAAGAAAAGTTATCCTCTACTGAGTTGATAAAGTTGTCAATATCGCACAGTCAGTGTCCCCTATAAGAATGAAAATCCGAAAGCCTCAACTTTGGCACTGGTACTTTGATCCTACCCACCATTAGTGGACACGCGACTACGTGAGTAAATTCTCAACCAGTGTTAGCTCATATGACAAAACCCATCTGAACCAGTAAGAAAACCTGTAAGCAATATACACCAGAACTCCGCGCTGAAGCCCTTAAGCTGACCGGGCATAACCGCCGAAGCCCGTGAACTCAGCCTTTGCGAATCATGATCCTACCTGCGAAATGTGGACACCGCCCTAAGCGAGTGAACTGTTCCGGCTTGAGCCTATACTTTAGGTAGCAGATATTCGATTTTTAACGTCTCAGATTTGCAAATTCTCAATTATAAAATATCGATACAAATCATACCATTAAACTTGTAGGTTGAAGCTTGTACTGCATGATTGCTGTGAAAATAAACAGTATTTGTGTGGCGAATTTTTAGTTATACTATTCAATAGGTTAAAAAATTATCGAATGAAATTATTTCTATGCAATAAATAATATGGACAAATAATGGGACCATTCAAAGCGCATGAAGTAATCGAAGAAAGAATGAGAGAGCAAGTTTTATGTAGTTACTTGGTAGGTTTTGATATTAATGATACAGGTGTATCCTACTATAGGATGGATCCTTTGATTATGAAGATTTTATCGGCCCTGCATGAGTTCGCTTATGGGTTCCACGAAGGGGAGCAGACAGATAACACACAAACATTATCTAAAATAATAGATGCGGCTCGTTCAATTTATAAAATTGATGAATATCAGAAGGTTAAAGATATTTATCTGAATTCAGGTGAATTGACTGACGATGTTGCTAATAAATACCTTAAGCGAGGTGAATTTGGTGAACTTATTCTGCATCTGATTTTGAGAGATTTTCATAATACGCTCCCACTTCTTTCCAAAATTTATTTCAAAGATTCTATCGGGCATACCGTTCACGGGTTTGATGCCGTGCATATCGATCCTGTCAATAAAACCCTCTGGCTAGGTGAATCTAAGTTATATATTGATCCCAAGAAAGGTATTGGTGATTTAATTAATGATGTTGAAGAGCATTTTAAAGCTGATTATTTAAATTCTGAATTTAATTTGATAGCGAAAAAAATACGCCATGTACAAAACTCTCCAGAATTAGAATATTGGTTGGACATTTTATCGACAGGTGGGAAACTATCAGATAAGCTTACGAAAATTAACATCCCGCTGCTATGTACCTATAGCTGTGATTCATTTTTAAAATATGATAACGAAAAATCACCGGATTTTTCTGCTTATTATGAAAATAAAATACTTATGCTAAAAAAATATTTTGATGAAAATTACAAACATCCTTTAAAAAATCATTTAAATATTATTCTTATGCTTTTTCCAGTGAGTAATAAAATAGAATTAGTAAAGAAACTTCATCAAAAACTATCATTGATTCAGCAGATTGGTGGTTGATATATGAATGAGCATATTGGGAATGGAAGTGACGCCCTATTCGAATATACTTTTAGTGAGTATCAAAAATGTGCTAGGTTACTAATATCAGATGAGAATCAGGGGAGAGATGAATTAATAAAAATTTTAGAAAAGAAGAATGATTATTCGCGAATATTAGATGGTGTTTTAGCTGATCTAATCGAGTCTGCAGGTTTTTATCCTTATATAATAAAAAATGATTTAACACTATCCTCATCATCGCAAAAAATAAGGTTTGAAAATAACAGATCAATAAATATCAAAGATAAAGTATTTCATGATGAACAAAAATATTTACTGGGTCTAATCAATTCAGAAAAAAATGTTATTGCAAGTGCTCCTACAAGTTTTGGGAAGAGTCTCTTAATAGAGGAAATAGTAGCATCCAAGAAATACAAAAACATCATTATTATTCAGCCAACTCTAGCTTTACTCGATGAGACGAGGAAAAAGATTTCAAAATATTCCAATGACTATAAATTAATTGTAAGAACGAGTCAGGCGTTTTGTTCAGAAGGAAAGGGTAATATTTTTCTGCTGACATCTGAGCGAGTTAATGAGTATAAAGACCTTCCTAAAGTAGATTATCTAATTATTGACGAGTTTTATAAACTTAGCTCTAAGAGGGATGATGAAAGGCATCAGTCTTTAAATAATGCATTTATAAAAATTTTTAAAAACAGCACGCCAAAATTTTACTTTTTGGGGCCAAATATTGATGGCATAACTCCGGGGTTTGCTGATAAATATAATGCTGTCTTTTACCAAAGCCAATATAGTTTAGTTAGGTGTAATGATTTTAATATATATAAGGATTATGCTGATTTATTCGGTTCTCGTGGAAATAAGGCAAGGTTTAAAGAAAGTATTTTATTTAAATTGATTTCTGGACGTTGTGATGAACAAACAATTGTTTATTGTGCCTCTCCGAGTAAAGCAAGAAGACTCTCAAGAGAGTTTGCTAATTTTATTCAAAAAAATAAATCTGGAGAGCTAACTCATAACCCTCCGCTGATAGAATGGATCGAGAAAAATATCTCTAAGAGGTGGTCGTTAATTGACTCAATAAAACATGGTGTGGCATTTCATGATGGAGCACTCCCTAGACATATTAGTTCATCTATAATAGATTATTTTAACGAAGGCTTGATAAAGGTGCTTTTTTGTACTTCAACAATCATTGAGGGAGTAAATACTAGTGCTAAAAATATAGTCTATTTTGATGAAAAAAAAGGGAAGGACTTGAGTATTGACTACTTTGATTATTCAAATATCAAAGGTAGAGCTGGAAGATTGATGGAGCACTATTCAGGAAATATATTTAATTTTAATCCTCCTCCAGAAAAAGAGGTGATATACATTGATATACCATTTTTCGAACAAAACCCGATTAATGAGGAAATTTTAATCAACCTTGATGATGCTGATATAAAAAATAAAAATTCAATCGAATATAATTTCATATCATCATTACCCTTCGATGAAAGTGTTTTATTTAAAAATAATTCTATAAACATCCGTGGACAAAAAAAACTTCTTGATTATTTAAAGTCCAACATACGTGATAATTATGCACTGGTTGCATGGTCCTCTACACCAAAATATGAACAGTTAAAATTTTGTGTACATTTGTGCTGGGAGTATTTATTAAAAGATAATGAGAAAAGTAACCAAATGTCCGCCGAAAGATTAACTAAAGTTACTTTTGATTATGGCTTTTCCCAAAATATACTAGAGTTAGTGAAAAATACATATAACTATAATTTAAGCAAGTCAGGGAAGATGAATGATGAAAAAATAATAAAAATAATAGATGAATCGATAAAAGATTCTTTTTATATATTGCGTCATTGGTTTCAATATAAACTTCCAAAGTTGTTATCTGTATTAAATGAATTGCAAACGTATGTCTGTAAACTTTTGGGTTTAGTACCCGGAAATTATCTGTATTATTCATCCATAATAGAAAATGATTTTATACCAGAACATTTAAATATTCTTATAGAATATGGGATTCCTAAGTCGGCAATACAAAAAATTGCGAAATTCATACCCGATCACCTAGTTGATGATGAGGTTGTTCGGTTGATATCAAATAAAAAATTGTATGATTATAATGAATTAATAGATTATGAAAAAAATATCATTAAGAAAATGTTTTAATATACAGATGTTCTTAAATACCTGCACCGAATACCGCTATACCTACCATTTACTAATGGGTGGGTTGCGTATGGGCAACACATCTCAAACCCGATGCAGCACGATTAGGTATAGGAAACATAGGTATAGGAAACAGCGCTGATGCCTTTCCCTGCTTGTGTTGGCCGAAAGTGGAGCACTATTCCGCTCAGCTATGTAGAGAAATTTCTCTCTTGTATATTTGACTACCAGCAAAGTGAAACAAGTGAACTCGCCACTCGGATGAGGTTTCACCTTTATCCTTTTACCCACAGGAGCGCATTTAACTGAATTTGTTTGCACGGTTGTAGGATGATTTTCTGGGAGTTATCTTCCATCGATATAATTTTGTTTCTCAATTAGATATAGTAAATAATGTGGTTTTATCAACAGACGATCATAAAATTTCTGACGAGGGGCTAACTTGAAAAAATTTGCATTTGTTAATGATGCTGCTGAGAGAGAATACAAAGCACTTCCTGCTGATGTGCAAGACGATTTTGGAAAAGATTTACGTCGTATTCAGTTCGGTCAAGATCCTGAATTACCTATTGATTTTATGGATAGCATTGGTATAGGCGTTATCGAACTAAAAATAAATGGAAGCCCGGCATATCGATGCACCTACGTCACTAAGTATCTCGATACCGTGGTAGTTTTGCATTCCTTTGAGAAAACTACCAACGGTGTTGATCGGCAGGCTAAAAAAGTAGCAGAAAAACGACTCAAGGAACTTATGGCCGATGTCAGAGGGGCTGAACGCTGTAAAAAACGTTAAGCTGCTGCCTCGGTTTCTGTAATTGCAATTGATGCCTGATGCAGACTTGTCATTGACATTTTAGCTCGGAAACCGAGGGCATCTAGCATATCGAACATGGCATCAACAGTGAAAAGCTCAATTTTTGCATTTTTCAGTTCTGATACACGGGACTGGTTGATGCCGAGTTTTTCTGCCGCTTCTTTTTGCGTCCAACCTTTCTCTTTGATTAGATTGATAATCATGATCGATAAATCCATTTTCATTGCCATTTTGCTAGCAGTTTCAGCATCATGTGTCACATGGAACGGACTGTCATAGAATTTTAAAGCCATACACACCTCCTGCTATGAATGAGTGGATTATCTAATATTTTAGATAATTTGTCAAGTCGACTGGACAATAAGTGGACTGCTTACTGATCACTCTTTACCTCGATAACTGGGTGGTCTCAATTTAGGCAGCGGCTTTTTCCTGTCTGCAGCAAGTGTTGGTATGTAGTCGAGATTGCTATCAGGCTGCACTGGCTTAACCGGACGACTTGGGAAACGGCTGATCTCATCCGGTGTTGGTTTATAGTCATCTTGGTTAAACTTGGCTTTTTTCTCATATTCAGTGCGAGAGATATGACGGCCTAATACCTCGTCAAAGACGTAGTTTTCAGCAATACGTTTATCATGTTCTTCACTGATAAGATCAATTTGGGATTTGTTTGCTTTAGCCCATACAAACTTCTGTTTGAAAAAATCTATGACAAGAGTTGTGAAGCGTTTAAAAATATTATCCTGACGTCGAATGGCCTGTGTCCTCTTAACACGTTCAGGGGCGCTTCTGGATTCCCTGTTTGGGTTTTGAGAGGAGGATGTTTTCAGGATAGTATTTGTTCCAGAATCAGAAATACTGACTGATGGTTTCTTACCTGCAGCGACCTTACTGACTTTTGTTTTATCACGGTAAGATTTAACGCCACGCATACGAGTATGAGGAGCTGGTGCTACCAATACAGGTCTCTGATTCTCATCAGTAGAAGAGCCGGAGTGTGTTTCAGGTAATACGATTTGTTCTGGTTCAGCAAGAGCAGCCACGGTGAAGCTTCTGACATCAACGACGATTTCAAGATCAAGTTCACTGAATGTTTTATAGACTTCAACCGCTTCCTGCTTCGCTGCATCACGAACTGTCTGTTCTGCGGCTCTTTGCTCCTGAGCAGCCTTACTACGCCATTTAGCGCTGTGGATACGTTTCATTGCAGGACGATTTGTTTCAGCGGCCTTAGCAAGCCATAACGCTTTTTCTTCATTATCTAAAGCTACTGCTGCTTTTTCTAACGCTTCCTCATGCTGGGCCTGAAGAGAACGATGATCAATACGTTCTGATGAACCAGCAGCAGCAAGATAGCTGTTAGCCATTGATGCCCATGATTCACGCCAAAGGACAGACATTTTTCGGTCATTCCAGCTTCTTTCTTTTTTACCAAAACCCTCCGGGCCTATGGTTTTTAATGTCAACATAACGTGAGCGTGTGGGTTGTCGCTATCAAGATCATGAAAAGCGATGTCAGCAATCATTCCTTTTTCTACAAAATTTTTCTGACAATACTCAAGAACAAGCTTTTTCTTATCATCATTGGTTAGCTCTGCGGGGATAGCGACATCGAAATAACGGGATGTTTGACCATTGTGCTGGCGCTCAACTCTTTCAACTTCATTCCACAATGCTGTAGAGTCTTTTACGATGTGTTCTGGTGCATTAACTGGAGCTAATATGAAATGCCCATATAAATCAGTACGGCGGCTATAATCATACGTATCACCTGTTCTTTCATCTGTTATGCGTGTACGAGCGTGATAAGCAGCCTTCGCAACGGAAGACCTACCTTCTGAACGTTTCACAATTTTAAAATCAAGATGAAAAATAGCCATACAATAAAAACAACCTCAATATAAATTTAAATATCAAACTAAAATATAAATCTCCAATGCGACTATGCTGGTTTTAGTTTTTCGCAAGAAAAACTCTGATGTTGACGTTGACCTTGTTTCCCAAGGAAACGGTGTTAGCCTGCGGCAGGCAACCGTCGGTAGACCCCACACACTGCGTAGCAGTGTATGGGTGGGCATTGCTTTATTTTTATGTCTCCTAAAGGAGCTAAAAATAACGACAATGTTTTAAGTTTTTCTATAGTTAAATAATAACTCTAGTTTTACAGACTGTGAAATTAACAGGGCTAGAATCGGATGAACGGCTGAGGTAGCGTAGTTATATTGAATATTTTTTTTAGATAGCGCCCGTAAGGGCAAAAGTGGTTAAATTAGTCTCCCGCCGTAAGGCGGGAAAGTGAAATTTAGATAAAACAGTGAAAATAACAGACATTTTCCCGTGTTGCACAATTCACAGGTTAAGATCATGAATCAGAGTTTAAAAATAACGGGTGAAATATTTTTCATTGTTTTGATAAAATAAGTAACGGGGAGAGTATCAGGTATTTAACGTTAGTAGTTGCACTCGTCTGTGTGGCATAATTTTATTTTGAGCTTACTGATATCTCATTTTTAAAACCAAAACATAATTTTTTCGGGATGAATCCTATCATTAACAGGGATGAACCCTATTCCAGCAATATGATTGTTTTGAACAATCATCTCGCGCTGCGTTATTTAATCTGGAATACAAAGCATTCAACCTTCTGTCTATGGTTTGACCTTTTCCTTTTTTAATTGTATTTCATATTTTCAACAACTAAAAGGAGAAGTAATTATGAGTGATAATGATAAAAACAGAAAGCCAAGAACAGAAAAAACAATTAAGCAAAAAATAGCATCAGCTCAAATGCGTCTGAATCGCCTTAAGAGTAAAGAAAAATCTCTATCCAAGAGCGCTGAGACACGCTTAAAGATCATTTTGGGTGCTGAAGTGGCTAAAGCTGTTGGCTGCAAAGTAGAAGAAGTGGATAAAGAGCTAATATTAGGTCTAATATTACAATCATCGAATATTAGTGCTGAAGATAAAGCAAGGTTAAAATTACGAGGGGGAAGGTTTCTTGAGGATATGGTTGGTAGACAGGAATGAACTATTTATAACTCCCAGCCCAATGGGTTGATTTAGTGATCCCATGTGTGGGTATAGTAGTTTATAGAGCCTGTCCGTAATTCTGTGTAACTGCCATCGTATTAAAGGTGAGCGCTCAGGCGGTCACCGAACTCAATAATAAA
>NZ_JAMPJU010000021.1 GCF_025840185.1 Brenneria izbisi | reverse complement strand
TGCGTTTCGCCATCCGTGAAGGCGGCCGTACCGTTGGCGCGGGCGTTGTTGCTAAAGTTATCGCTTAATCGCGGATACACTTGAAGCATAAAAAGGCACTTCGGTGCCTTTTTATGTCGATAGTAGTAAATGTAAATTGAAATAAAAACCATTCCTATTTACAATGCATTCATTGGTTAAAAAATCGCTAGGAGCGATTTTAAGCGCCGCTTTCAGTGGTCCGAAAGGTAGCGTGAAGGATGTGCGCTATAAACTAATGAGTCATCCCCGTATGTATGTTTGCCTGTGCAACGCGATTTCTGACAAAGTCATCCGTAATGCTGTTCGTCAGCACCAGCCTCAATCAATGCAACAACTGCGCAAATTGGTTCCTATTGGGACGGATTGCGGTAAATGTATTCGTCAGGCGCGTGTTATCTTTGAGGAAGAACAGACGAAAATTCCTGATATGTATGAAGTAGCATAAAATGTAGGGGTGTTGCTTTGACTCTCTGCTTACCGGTTCTACACTTTAAGAACCGGAGCGGAGGAGCATGTCATGAAAGGCGATAATAAAGTCATTGCGCATTTAAATAAGTTGTTGGGCAACGAGTTGGTAGCTATCAACCAATATTTTCTTCATGCCCGCATGTTTAAAAACTGGGGACTGACCCGTCTTAATGATCACGAGTATCATGAGTCAATCGACGAAATGAAACACGCTGATCGTTATATCGAACGTATTCTGTTTCTTGAAGGTATCCCTAATCTGCAAGATTTGGGGAAGTTGAATATTGGAGAGGATGTAGACGAGATTTTTCGCTCCGATCTTCAGCTTGAACTAGATGGTGCGCGGGACTTGCGTGAAGCTATTGAGTACGCCGATTCAGTTCGGGATTATGTCAGCAGAGATTTGATGATTGAAATCCTGGTTGATGAGGAAGGACATATCGACTGGCTGGAGACTGAGTTGGATTTGATTTCCCGCCTCGGCATCCAGAACTATCTGCAGTCTCAACTTAAAGAAGCGTAGTTCCCATCACCCCAATTCCCCACGGTCGGACATATTTCATGCCGACCGGTATTTAAATCATTTTATTCCTTTTGTTGCTTCCTGGGCTAATTTGCGTATAATGCGCGAGCTTGCCAAAACTGAGGTAAGCCTGATTCGATTTGAGTCAGCGGGCTAAACTAATCAATTAGCCAAAACAATACTCCCGATATGGGGGTTATGTACTAACGATTACACTCCCCCATCAATCGAAATGGGTGTGAGTAGTAGTCATTTACGTTTATAAATAATTGGAGCTCTGGTCTCATGCAGAACCAAAGAATCCGTATCCGCCTGAAAGCGTTTGATCATCGTCTGATCGATCAATCAACTGCGGAAATCGTCGAGACTGCCAAGCGCACTGGTGCGCAAGTCCGTGGTCCGATCCCGCTGCCGACCCGCAAAGAGCGCTTTACCGTTCTGATTTCTCCGCACGTCAATAAAGATGCGCGCGATCAGTACGAGATTCGCACTCACAAGCGTCTGGTTGACATCGTTGAGCCAACTGAGAAAACCGTTGATGCTCTGATGCGTCTGGATCTGGCTGCCGGTGTAGACGTGCAGATCAGCCTGGGTTAATCAGGTCATTGAGCGATTGAGAGGTTGAAACAATGATTGGTTTAGTCGGTAAAAAAGTGGGCATGACCCGTATCTTCACTGAAGATGGCGTATCTATCCCTGTAACCGTTATCGAAATTGAAGCAAACCGCGTCACTCAGGTTAAAGACCTGGCTAACGACGGTTACCGCGCTGTACAGGTAACTACCGGTGCTAAAAAAGCAAACCGCGTTACCAAACCAGAAGCGGGCCATTTTGCTAAAGCTGGCGTTGAAGCTGGTCGCATCCTGCGTGAATTCCGTCTTGCAGAAGGCGAAGAGTTCTCTGTAGGTCAGAGCATTAGTGTTGAAATTTTCGCAGACGTTAAAAAAGTAGACGTTACTGGTACATCCAAAGGTAAAGGTTTTGCCGGCACAGTTAAACGCTGGAATTTCCGTACTCAGGATGCTACGCACGGTAACTCCTTGTCTCACCGCGTTCCGGGTTCTATCGGTCAGAACCAGACTCCGGGCAAAGTGTTCAAAGGCAAGAAAATGGCAGGCCAACTGGGTAACGAACGTGTCACCGTTCAGAGCCTGGATGTAGTGCGTGTTGACGCTGAGCGCAACCTGCTGCTGGTTAAGGGTGCTGTTCCGGGTGCAACTGGTAGCGACCTGATCGTTAAACCAGCTGTGAAGGCGTGAGGAGATAGCAATGGAATTAGTATTGAAAGACGCGCAAAGCGCGCTGACTGTTTCCGAAACTACCTTCGGTCGTGATTTCAACGAAGCGCTGGTACACCAGGTTGTTGTTGCTTACGCAGCAGGTGCCCGTCAAGGTACTCGCGCTCAGAAGACCCGTGCTGAAGTAACTGGTTCCGGTAAAAAACCTTGGCGTCAGAAAGGTACTGGCCGCGCGCGTTCAGGTTCTGTCAAGAGCCCGATCTGGCGTTCCGGTGGTGTGACCTTTGCTGCCAAGCCTCAGGACCACAGTCAGAAAGTTAACAAAAAGATGTACCGCGGCGCGCTGAAAAGCATCCTGTCCGAACTGGTACGTCAAGATCGTCTGATCGTCGTCGAGAAGTTCTCTGTCGAAGCGCCGAAAACCAAGCTGCTGGCACAGAAACTGAAAGACATGGCACTGGAAGACGTGTTGATCATCACCGGTGAACTGGATGAGAATCTGTTCCTGGCCGCTCGCAACCTGTACAAGGTTGATGTGCGTGATGCAGCAGCTATCGACCCAGTTAGCCTGATCGCCTTCGACAAAGTCGTCATGACTGCTGATGCTGTTAAGCAAGTTGAGGAGATGCTGGCATGATCCGTGAAGAACGTCTGCTGAAAGTATTGCGCGCGCCGCACGTTTCTGAAAAAGCGTCTACTGCGATGGAAAAGAACAACACCATCGTGCTCAAAGTTGCTAAAGACGCGACCAAAGCAGAAATCAAAGCCGCAGTGCAGAAACTGTTTGAAGTCGAAGTCAATGATGTTCGCACCCTGGTAGTTAAAGGAAAAGTGAAACGTCATGGACAGCGTATCGGTCGTCGTAGCGACTGGAAAAAAGCTTACGTCACCCTGAAAGAAGGCCAGAATCTGGACTTCATCGGCGGCGCAGAGTAAGTCGGAGGAGTAAAAGAACAATGGCAATTGTTAAATGTAAACCGACATCTCCGGGTCGTCGCCACGTTGTTAAAGTGGTTAACCCTGAGCTGCACAAGGGCAAGCCTTATGCCCCGTTGCTGGAAAAGAACAGCAAATCCGGTGGCCGTAACAACAATGGCCGCATCACTACCCGTCACATCGGTGGTGGTCATAAACAGCAATATCGTCTGGTTGACTTCAAACGCAATAAAGATGGTATTCCTGCTGTTGTTGAGCGTCTGGAGTATGATCCGAACCGTTCCGCGAACATCGCGCTGGTTCTGTACAAAGACGGCGAACGTCGTTACATCCTGGCGCCGAAAGGCCTGAAAGCAGGTGACCAGATTCAATCTGGCGTTGATGCTGCAATCAAACCCGGTAACACCTTGCCGATGCGTAACATTCCTGTCGGGTCAACGGTTCACAACGTAGAAATGAAACCAGGTAAAGGCGGCCAGTTGGCGCGTTCTGCCGGTACTTACGTTCAGATCGTTGCTCGTGAAGGCGCTTACGTTACCCTGCGTCTGCGTTCCGGCGAAATGCGTAAAGTCGAATCCGACTGCCGCGCGACGTTGGGCGAAGTCGGTAATGCGGAGCATATGCTGCGCGTTCTGGGTAAAGCAGGTGCTGCACGCTGGCGTGGTGTTCGTCCTACCGTTCGCGGTACGGCGATGAACCCGGTCGACCACCCGCACGGTGGTGGTGAAGGTCGTAACTTTGGTAAGCACCCGGTAAGTCCGTGGGGCATTCAGACCAAAGGTAAGAAGACCCGCAGCAACAAGCGTACTGATAAATTTATCGTGCGTCGCCGTACTAAATAATCTTAGAGGATAAACCATGCCACGTTCTCTCAAGAAAGGTCCTTTTATTGACCTGCACTTGCTGAAGAAGGTAGAGAAAGCGGTGGAAAGCGGTGACAAGAAGCCTTTGCGCACTTGGTCCCGTCGTTCAACGATCTTTCCAAACATGATCGGTTTGACCATCGCTGTCCATAATGGTCGTCAGCACGTTCCGGTGTTTGTTTCCGATGAAATGGTCGGTCACAAACTGGGTGAATTCGCGCCGACTCGTACTTATCGCGGCCATGCGGCCGATAAAAAGGCCAAGAAGCGCTAAGGTAGGAGGAAGAGATGGAAACTATCGCTAAACATCGCCACGCTCGTTCTTCTGCTCAAAAGGTTCGCCTGGTGGCTGACCTGATTCGCGGTAAGAAAGTGTCGCAAGCTCTGGATATTCTGACCTACACCAACAAGAAAGCTGCTGGTCTGGTTAAAAAAGTGCTGGAGTCTGCCATTGCTAACGCAGAGCACAACGATGGCGCTGACATTGATGATCTGAAAGTCGCGAAAATCTTCGTTGACGAAGGCCCAAGCATGAAGCGCATTATGCCGCGTGCTAAAGGTCGTGCGGATCGCATCCTGAAGCGTACCAGCCACATTACTGTGGTTGTGTCCGATCGCTGAGACTCTGGAGACTAGCAATGGGTCAGAAAGTACATCCTAATGGTATTCGACTGGGTATTGTCAAACCTTGGAACTCTACCTGGTATGCGAATACCAAAGAATTCGCTGACAACCTGGACAGCGACTTTAAAGTTCGTAAATACCTGACGAAGGAACTGGAAAAAGCTTCCGTTTCTCGTATCGTTATCGAACGTCCGGCTAAAAGCATTCGTGTGACTATTCACACTGCTCGTCCGGGTATCGTTATCGGTAAGAAAGGTGAAGATGTTGAAAAACTGCGCAAAGTCGTAGCGGATATCGCTGGCGTACCTGCACAGATCAATATCGCAGAAGTTCGTAAACCTGAACTGGACGCAAAACTGGTTGCTGACAGCATCACTTCTCAGCTGGAGCGTCGTGTGATGTTCCGTCGTGCTATGAAGCGTGCGGTACAGAACGCTATGCGTCTGGGCGCTAAAGGTATCAAAGTTGAAGTAAGCGGTCGTCTGGGCGGCGCTGAAATCGCGCGTACCGAATGGTATCGTGAAGGTCGTGTTCCGTTGCACACGCTGCGTGCGGATATCGACTACAACACCTCTGAAGCGCACACCACTTATGGTGTTATCGGTGTTAAAGTGTGGATCTTCAAAGGTGAGATCCTGGGTGGTATGGCTGCCGTTGAACAACCGGAAAAACCGGCTGCTCAACCTAAAAAGCAGCAGCGTAAAGGCCGCAAGTAAGGAGAGTCGCTGATGTTACAACCAAAGCGTACAAAATTCCGTAAGATGCATAAAGGCCGCAACCGCGGTCTGGCTGCTGGTACGGATGTTAGCTTCGGCACTTTCGGTCTGAAAGCTGTTGGCCGTGGTCGTCTGACTGCTCGTCAAATCGAAGCTGCACGTCGTGCCATGACCCGTGCTGTTAAGCGTCAAGGTAAGATCTGGATCCGTGTATTCCCGGACAAACCGATCACCGAAAAGCCGCTTGAAGTTCGTATGGGTAAAGGTAAAGGTAACGTAGAATATTGGGTTGCCTTGATTCAGCCAGGTAAAGTCCTGTACGAAATGGACGGTGTGCCGGAAGAGTTAGCCCGTGAGGCATTCCAACTGGCAGCAGCGAAACTGCCGATCAAAACCACCTTTGTAACTAAGACGGTGATGTAATGAAAGCAAAAGAGCTGCGTGAAAAAAGCGTTGAAGAGCTGAACACCGAGCTGCTCGAACTGCTGCGCGAACAATTCAATCTGCGTATGCAGGCGGCAAGTGGCCAGCTGCAACAAACTCACCTGTTGAAACAAGTGCGTCGTAATGTTGCACGTGTTAAGACTTTACTGACTGAGAAGGCGGGTGCGTAATGACCGATAAAATCCGTACTCTGCAAGGCCGCGTCGTTAGCGACAAAATGGAGAAGTCCATGGTTGTTGCCATCGAACGTTTCGTGAAACATCCGCTTTACGGTAAATTCATCAAACGGACGACAAAGCTGCACGTACATGACGAAAACAATGAATGTGGTATCGGTGACGTGGTTGAAATCCGCGAATGCCGTCCGCTGTCCAAAACCAAGTCTTGGACGCTTGTTCGCGTTGTAGAGAAAGCGATTCTGTAATACAGTAGCGCACTTCTCAATATGATAAACGGCTCAGTATTTGAGCCGTTTATTTTTTCTACCCATAACTTGGAAGCGGTGTTATAATGCTGCGCCCTTAATTATGGGGCATTTTAATGGCCTGTCATGGGTCCTAAATGTAGTAGTTGACATTAGCGGAGCACTAAAATGATCCAAGAACAGACTATGCTGAATGTGGCCGATAACTCCGGTGCACGTCGCGTAATGTGTATCAAGGTTCTAGGTGGCTCGCACCGTCGCTACGCAGGCGTCGGCGACATCATCAAAATTACCATCAAGGAAGCGATTCCTCGCGGTAAGGTGAAGAAAGGCGATGTGCTGAAAGCGGTAGTGGTGCGCACCAAGAAGGGTGTTCGTCGCCCGGACGGTTCTGTCATTCGCTTCGATGGTAATGCTTGCGTTATTTTAAACAATAATAGCGAACAGCCTATCGGTACGCGTATTTTTGGGCCGGTAACTCGTGAACTGCGTAATGAGAAGTTCATGAAAATTATCTCTCTGGCACCAGAAGTACTTTAAGGAGCGAATCATGGCAGCGAAAATCCGTCGTGATGACGAAGTTATCGTGCTGACCGGCAAAGATAAAGGTAAGCGCGGTAAAGTAAAAAATGTCCTGTCTTCCAGCAAGGTCATTGTTGAAGGTATCAATCTGGTTAAAAAACATCAGAAGCCGGTTCCGGCTCTGAATCAACCAGGTGGCATCGTTGAAAAAGAAGCGGCAATTCAGGTTTCTAACGTTGCAATCTTCAATGCGGCAACTGGTAAGGCTGACCGTGTAGGCTTTAGATTCGAAGACGGCAAAAAAGTCCGTTTCTTTAAATCTAATAGCGAAACTATCAAGTAATTTGGAGTAGTACGATGGCGAAACTGCATGATTACTACAAAGACGAAGTAGTTAAAAAACTCATGACTGAGTTTAACTACAATTCTGTCATGCAAGTCCCTCGGGTCGAGAAGATCACCCTGAATATGGGTGTTGGTGAAGCGATCGCTGACAAGAAACTGCTGGATAACGCAGCAGCTGATCTGGCAGCTATCTCCGGTCAAAAACCGTTGATCACCAAAGCACGCAAATCTGTTGCAGGCTTCAAAATCCGTCAGGGCTATCCGATCGGCTGTAAAGTAACTCTGCGTGGCGAACGCATGTGGGAGTTCCTTGAGCGTCTGATTTCCATTGCTGTACCGCGTATCCGTGACTTCCGTGGCCTGTCAGCCAAGTCATTCGATGGCCGTGGTAACTACAGCATGGGTGTGCGTGAGCAGATCATCTTCCCGGAAATCGACTATGACAAAGTCGATCGCGTTCGTGGTTTGGATATTACCATCACCACTACTGCGAAATCCGATGATGAAGGTCGTGCGCTGTTGGCCGCCTTTAACTTCCCATTCCGCAAGTAAGGTAGGGTTACTAATGGCTAAGCAATCCATGAAAGCACGTGAAGTTGTTCGCGTGAAACTGGCTGAAAAATACCGCGCTAAACGCGAGGAATTAAAAGCTATTATCTCTGGTGTGAACTCATCCGACGAAGAACGTTGGGATGCAGTTCTTAAGCTGCAGACTCTGCCGCGTGATTCCAGCCCGTCTCGTCAGCGTAACCGCTGCCGCCAAACTGGTCGTCCGCACGCTTTCCTGCGGAAGTTCGGGTTGAGCCGTATCAAGGTCCGTGAAGCCGCAATGCGCGGTGAAATCCCGGGTCTGAAAAAGGCTAGCTGGTAATTGTCACCAATTGAATCACGGGAGTAAAGACAGATGAGCATGCAAGATCCGATCGCGGATATGCTGACCCGTATCCGTAACGGTCAAGCCGCGAACAAAGTTGCGGTCACCATGCCTTCCTCCAAGCTGAAAGTGGCAATTGCCAACGTGCTGAAGGAAGAAGGTTACATTGAAGATTTTAAAATCGAAGGCGACGCCAAGCCAGTTCTGGAATTAGTACTGAAGTACTTCCAGGGCAAGGCAGTAGTAGAAAGCATTCAGCGAGTAAGCCGTCCAGGTCTGCGCATCTATAAAAGAAAAGATGAGCTGCCAAAAGTTATGGCCGGTTTAGGTATCGCGGTTGTTTCTACCTCTAAAGGTGTTATGACTGATCGTGCAGCTCGCCAGGCTGGTCTTGGTGGCGAGATTATCTGCTACGTAGCTTAATCGGGAGGAAAGAATGTCTCGTGTTGCAAAAGCACCCGTCGTCATTCCTGCCGGCGTAGAGGTAAAACTCAACGGTCAGGTTATTTCGATTAAGGGTAAAAACGGCGAGCTGAGTCGTAAGATCCATGACGCTGTTGAAGTTAAACAGGCTGACAACGTTCTGACTTTCGCCCCGCGCGAAGGTTTCGTTGACGGATGGGCCCAGGCTGGCACCACTCGCGCTCTGTTAAACGCAATGGTTGTCGGTGTTACCGAAGGCTTCACCAAGAAGCTGCAGCTGGTCGGTGTTGGTTATCGTGCTGCCGTAAAAGGCAACGTAGTGAACCTGTCTCTTGGGTTCTCTCATCCGGTTGACCACGCGCTGCCGGCAGGTATTACCGCAGAATGCCCAAGCCAAACTGAAATCGTGCTGAAAGGCGCTGATAAGCAGGTTATTGGTCAGGTCGCTGCGGAAATACGCGCCTACCGTCGTCCTGAGCCTTATAAAGGCAAGGGTGTCCGTTACGCCGACGAAGTCGTGCGTACCAAAGAGGCTAAGAAGAAGTAAGGTAACACTATGGATAAGAAAGCAGCTCGTATCCGTCGTGCGACCCGCGCACGCCGCAAGCTCCAGGAACTGGGTGCGACGCGTCTGGTGGTACATCGTACTCCACGCCATATTTATGCGCAGGTCATCGCACCGAACGGTTCTGAAGTCCTGGTAGCCGCTTCTACTGTAGAAAAAGCTATCGCTGAGCAACTGAAGTATACCGGTAACAAAGATGCAGCTATCGCAGTAGGTAAAGTTATTGCTGAACGCGCATTGGAAAAAGGGATTAAAGACGTATCCTTTGACCGTTCCGGTTTCCAATATCATGGTCGAGTCCAGGCACTGGCAGATGCTGCCCGTGAAGCTGGCCTTCAGTTCTAAGGTAGAGGTGTAAGATGGCTCACATCGAGAAACAAGCTGGCGAACTGCAGGAAAAGCTGATCGCGGTAAATCGCGTATCTAAAACCGTTAAAGGTGGCCGTATTTTCAGCTTCACCGCACTGACTGTAGTGGGTGATGGCAACGGTCGCGTTGGTTTTGGTTACGGTAAAGCACGCGAAGTTCCGGCAGCGATCCAGAAAGCGATGGAAAAAGCCCGTCGCAATATGATGAATGTCGCGCTGAACAACGGCACCCTGCAGCACCCGGTTAAAGGTGCTCACACGGGCTCTCGTGTGTTCATGCAGCCGGCTTCCGAAGGTACCGGTATTATCGCCGGTGGCGCAATGCGCGCCGTTCTGGAAGTCGCAGGGGTTCACAACGTATTGGCTAAGGCCTATGGTTCCACCAACCCGATTAACGTGGTTCGTGCAACGATTGATGGTCTGGCAAATATGAAGTCCCCGGAAATGGTCGCTGCCAAGCGTGGTAAATCCGTTGAAGAAATTCTGGGGTAATTAACCATGGCAAAGACTATTAAAATAACTCAAACCCGTAGTGCAATCGGTCGTTTGCCGAAACACAAGGCAACACTGCTTGGCCTGGGTCTGCGTCGTATTGGACATACTGTTGAACGTGAGGATACTCCTGCCGTTCGTGGTATGGTCAACGCGGTTTCCTATATGGTTAAAGTGGAGGAGTAACAGATGCGCTTGAATACTCTGTCTCCGGCCGAAGGTGCTAAACACGCACCGAAGCGTTTAGGTCGTGGTATTGGTTCTGGCCTGGGTAAAACTGGCGGTCGTGGTCACAAAGGTCAGAAGTCTCGTTCTGGCGGTGGCGTGCGTCGTGGTTTTGAAGGTGGTCAGATGCCTTTATACCGTCGTCTGCCGAAATTCGGTTTTACTTCTCGCAAAGCTATGGTGACAGCAGAGGTTCGTCTGTCCGATCTGGCTAAAGTAGAAGGCGACATCATTGATCTGAATACGCTGAAAGCCGCTAATGTTATTGGCATTCAGATTGAATTCGCGAAAGTGATTCTGTCTGGTGAAGTTGCTCGTCCGGTAACGATTCGTGGTCTGCGTGTCACTAAAGGTGCTCGTGCTGCTATCGAAACTGCTGGCGGTAAAATTGAGGAATAAGTAGCAGATGGCCAAACAACCAGGATTAGATTTTCAAAGTGCTAAAGGCGGAGTTGGTGAACTGAAGCGCAGACTATTGTTTGTTATCGGTGCGCTGATTGTTTTCCGTATTGGCTCTTTTATTCCAATTCCTGGTATTGATGCCACTGTGCTTGCCAAATTGCTTGAGCAACAGCGGGGTACCATCATTGAAATGTTTAATATGTTCTCTGGTGGTGCTCTGAGCCGTGCTTCTATCTTTGCATTGGGTATTATGCCGTATATTTCGGCTTCAATTATTATCCAACTGTTAACGGTGGTTCATCCAGCGTTGGCGGAAATAAAGAAAGAAGGGGAGGCTGGACGTCGCAAGATTAGCCAGTATACCCGTTACGGCACTCTGGTATTGGCAATATTTCAGTCAATCGGTATTGCTACCGGTTTGCCGAATATGCCTGGAATGCAGGGCTTGGTATTAAACCCAGGCTTTGCGTTCTATTTTACCGCTGTTGTGAGCCTGGTCACCGGGACAATGTTCCTGATGTGGTTAGGCGAACAGATTACAGAACGAGGTATCGGCAACGGTATTTCGATCATAATCTTCGCTGGTATTGTTGCGGGATTGCCGCCGGCCATTGGCCATACCATCGAGCAAGCGCGGCAAGGCGACCTGCACTTCCTCCTGTTGCTGTTGGTTGCAGTTTTAGTGTTTGCAGTAACCTTCTTCGTTGTTTTCATTGAGCGTGGTCAACGTCGTATCGTCGTCAACTATGCAAAACGTCAACAAGGTCGTCGTGTTTATGCAGCACAGAGTACGCATTTACCGCTGAAAGTGAATATGGCGGGGGTTATCCCGGCTATCTTCGCTTCCAGCATTATTCTGTTCCCAGCCACGATAGCATCCTGGTTTGGGGGCGGTACCGGTTGGAACTGGCTGACGACAATTTCGCTGTATTTGCAGCCCGGACAACCGCTTTATGTGTTACTCTATGCGTCTGCAATCATCTTCTTCTGTTTCTTCTACACTGCGTTGGTTTTCAATCCGCGTGAAACAGCAGATAACCTGAAGAAGTCCGGTGCATTCGTGCCAGGAATTCGTCCGGGAGAGCAAACGGCGAAATATATCGATAAAGTAATGACCCGTCTGACTTTGGTCGGTGCGATGTATATTACTTTCATCTGCCTGATCCCGGAGTTCATGCGTGATGCAATGAAAGTGCCTTTCTATTTCGGCGGCACGTCGTTATTGATCGTTGTTGTTGTCATCATGGACTTTATGGCTCAAGTGCAAACTCTAATGATGTCGAGTCAGTATGAGTCTGCATTGAAGAAAGCAAACCTGAAAGGCTATAACCGTTAATCGGGCGAGCTTGAGAAGTTACGGAGAGTAAAAATGAAAGTTCGTGCTTCCGTCAAGAAATTATGTCGTAACTGTAAGATTGTTAAGCGTAACGGTGTCGTTCGTGTGATCTGCAGTGCCGAACCGAAGCATAAGCAGCGTCAAGGCTGATTATCTCACATATTTTTCTTGCAAAGTTGGGTTGAGCTGGCTAGATTAGCCAGCCAATCTTTTGTATGTAACTGCAATGCTATTTGAGTATCCTGAAAACGGGCTTTTCAGAATGGTATTGCTGTATAAAATTGTAGGAGTGCATAGTGGCCCGTATAGCAGGCATTAACATTCCTGATCATAAACATACCGTTATCGCATTAACGGCGATCTACGGTATCGGTAAGACTCGTTCGCAGGCTATTTGTGCTGCTACGGGAATTGCTGAAGATGTTAAGATCAGTGAGCTGTCTGAAGAGCAAATCGATAAGCTGCGTGACGAAGTTGCCAAGTTTGTTGTCGAAGGCGACCTGCGTCGTGAAGTTACCCTGAGCATCAAGCGTCTTATGGACCTTGGTACTTATCGTGGTTTGCGTCATCGTCGTGGTCTGCCGGTTCGCGGTCAGCGTACCAAGACTAACGCCCGTACCCGTAAGGGTCCGCGCAAACCGATCAAGAAATAATCGGGGTGATTGAATAATGGCAAAGGCACCTATTCGTGCACGTAAGCGTGTAAGAAAGCAAGTCTCTGACGGTGTGGCTCATATCCATGCTTCTTTCAACAACACCATCGTTACCATTACTGATCGTCAGGGTAATGCGCTGGGTTGGGCAACTGCCGGTGGTTCCGGTTTCCGTGGTTCTCGTAAATCCACTCCGTTCGCCGCTCAGGTTGCAGCAGAGCGCTGTGCTGAAGCAGTGAAAGAGTACGGTATTAAGAACCTGGAAGTTATGGTTAAAGGACCTGGTCCGGGCCGTGAGTCTACTATCCGCGCATTGAACGCGGCTGGTTTCCGCATCACTAATATTACTGATGTGACTCCGATCCCTCATAACGGTTGTCGTCCGCCGAAAAAGCGCCGCGTATAACGCCGCTTTTAGGATTGTTGGAGAAAGAAAATGGCAAGATATTTGGGTCCTAAGCTCAAGCTGAGCCGTCGTGAAGGCACCGACCTGTTTCTGAAGTCTGGTGTTCGTGCGATCGATTCCAAGTGTAAGATTGAACAAGCTCCTGGTCAGCATGGTGCGCGTAAGCCGCGTCTGTCTGACTATGGTGTGCAGTTGCGTGAAAAGCAAAAAGTCCGCCGTCTCTACGGTGTGCTGGAACGCCAGTTCCGTAACTATTACAAAGAAGCAGCACGTCTGAAAGGCAACACTGGTGCGAACCTGTTGCAATTACTGGAAGGACGTCTGGATAACGTTGTTTATCGTATGGGTTTTGGCGCCACTCGTGCAGAAGCACGTCAGTTGGTCAGCCACAAAGCTGTTATGGTAAATGGTCGCGTTGTTAACATCGCTTCTTATCAGGTATCCCCGAATGACGTAGTCAGCATCCGTGAGAAAGCTAAAAAGCAATCTCGCGTTAAGGCCGCTCTGGAGCTGGCTGAACAGCGTGAAAAGCCAACTTGGCTGGAAGTTGATGCTGCCAAGATGGAAGGTGTGTTCAAACGTATTCCTGAACGTACCGATCTGTCTGCGGACATTAATGAACACCTGATCGTCGAGCTTTACTCCAAGTAAAGCTTAGTACCAAAGAGAGGACACAATGCAGGGTTCTGTGACAGAGTTTCTAAAACCGCGCCTGGTTGATATCGAGCAAGTGAGTTCGACGCACGCCAAGGTGACCCTTGAGCCGTTAGAGCGGGGCTTCGGCCATACTCTTGGCAACGCACTGCGCCGTATTCTGCTTTCATCAATGCCAGGTTGCGCGGTGACCGAGGTTGAGATTGATGGTGTACTGCATGAGTACAGCACCAAAGAAGGCGTACAGGAAGACATCCTGGAAATCCTGCTCAACCTGAAAGGGCTGGCGGTGAGAGTTCAAGGCAAAGATGAAGTTATTCTTACCCTGAATAAATCTGGCATTGGCCCTGTGACTGCAGCCGATATCATCCATGATGGTGATGTCGAAATCGTCAAGCCACAGCACTTGATCTGCCATCTGACTGATGAAAACGCCGCTATCAGCATGCGTATTAAAGTTCAGCGTGGTCGTGGTTATGTGCCGGCATCTGCCCGTATTCATACGGAAGAAGATGAGCGCCCGATTGGTCGCCTGTTAGTCGATGCTTGCTACAGCCCTGTAGAGCGTATTGCTTACAATGTTGAAGCGGCACGCGTAGAACAGCGTACTGACCTGGACAAGCTGGTCATCGAAATGGAAACCAATGGTACGATCGATCCTGAAGAGGCGATCCGCCGTGCGGCAACCATTCTGGCTGAACAACTTGAAGCTTTTGTTGACTTACGTGATGTCCGTCAGCCAGAAGTTAAAGAAGAAAAACCAGAATTCGATCCGATCCTGCTGCGCCCTGTTGACGATCTGGAATTGACTGTCCGCTCTGCTAACTGCCTTAAGGCAGAAGCTATCCACTACATCGGTGATCTGGTACAGCGTACTGAGGTTGAGCTACTTAAAACGCCCAACCTCGGTAAAAAATCTCTTACGGAGATTAAAGACGTACTGGCTTCCCGTGGCTTGTCTCTGGGCATGCGCCTGGAAAACTGGCCGCCGGCAAGCATTGCTGATGAGTAACCAGATCACAGGTTAAGGTTTTACTGAGAAGGATAAGGTCATGCGCCATCGTAAGAGTGGTCGTCAACTGAACCGTAACAGCAGCCATCGTCAGGCTATGTTCCGTAACATGGCTAGTTCTTTGGTTCGTCATGAGATTATCAAGACGACCCTGCCGAAAGCAAAAGAGCTGCGTCGTGTTGTTGAACCGCTGATTACTCTTGCCAAGACCGACAGCGTTGCTAATCGTCGTCTGGCATTCGCCCGTACTCGTGATAACGAGATCGTGGCAAAACTGTTTAATGAACTGGGCCCGCGTTTCGCGAGCCGTGCCGGTGGTTACACTCGTATTCTGAAGTGTGGTTTCCGTGCAGGCGATAATGCGCCGATGGCATACATCGAGCTCGTTGATCGTGCAGCTTCTCAGACAGAAGAAGTCGCTACTGCGGAGTAATCTGTAAGAGCGTAAAAAAACCGGGGAAACCCGGTTTTTTTATGTCTGAAATAAGCTAGCCTGTAAAGATAGAGCATACCGAATAGAGATTATGTGATGTGGTTGATCGATGAGATAGCGGAACGCCATATTGCTCATGCTCAGCAGGATGGCGTTTTTGATAACCTTCCAGGTTCGGGACGTCCGTTAATACTGGACGATGATAGCACTGTGCCGCAAGCGCTTAGAGTCGCTTATCGTTTGCTTAAAAATGCTGGATGCTTACCGGTTGAATTGCAAGAACGTAAGGAGGCATTGGCATTGGCTGATATGTTGCAAACTATTTCCAGGGAATCCCCCGATTATCAAGAGATATCTCAGCGTTTACGCCTGCTTGAATTGAGCTTGCGTCACAAGGGTATAAATACTGATTTTTTACATGGGGAGTACGCATCATCGCTGAAAGAAAAATTTTAAATGCTGTCTAATTATTATTCTGCCGAAATTGTTTTCACCTCCTTTTCTCCACTATACTCTCCACGCTTTATTTCTATCATCCCATGCTATGAGGAGTCATTATGACAACCTACCGTCATAAACGAGGAAAGATCCAGGATAATGCTATCGAAGCATTGCTGCATGACCCACTGTATTGCCAACGAATAGAGGTTAATGCGAAAGGCAAAGGTAGCTATCGTCGAAAAGAAAAATATGTAAAGAAGGGAAACTGGGAGGCCAGTAGTAAGAAATCAAATGATTATTTACTTCTGGCCTTTTTGTTTTCTGTTATGAAGACGCCGTTGTTATATCGTATTTTTGGATAATCGATTTACAGTTTAGGTTGCTGTTGGGTTTTTAACAGATCGCGAATTTCAGTTAATAATGTCTCTTCTGCACTTGGCTTAGGTGGGTCGGCTGGTGCATCTTCCTGTTTACGGCGCATTTTGTTCATCAGTTTAATTGCCATAAAAATAGCAAAAGCGACGATCACAAAATCAAAAATATTCTGGATAAAGACGCCGTAATGCATAATTACTGCGGGTACATCCCCTTGAGCATCACGTAGAACCAGGCTGAATTGTTTGAAATCAACGCCGCCGATCAGTAATCCCAAGGGTGGCATGATGATATCAGAGACCAGTGACGAAACAATTTTACCAAATGCGGCACCAATGATAACCCCAACAGCTAAGTCGACAACATTTCCCCGCATGGCGAATTCACGGAATTCTTTAATAATACTCATAACCACTCTCCTTGATAAAAAGACAAATTAATTTTAACAAATAGTTTTATATTTGCCATATCGCCTTATGATGTTTAAAGACTTATCTATTTTTTTACAAAAAGAACGGGCTAGGCTGGAATAATCGTTCCACATCTGGAACGAATTTTTTGTCTGTTAGAAACATAATGACATGATCGCCTTGCTCGATATGCGTATTATCATTCGCGATAATGACATCATCGCCGCGAACAATTGCGCCAATAGTTGTTCCGGGGGGAAGTTTTATATCCTCAATCATCCGACCAACAACTTTTGATGTACCCTCATCTCCATGTGCAATGGCTTCAATCGCTTCTGCCACGCCTCGGCGCAAAGAGGATACGCTGACAATATCCGCCTTACGTACATGGCTGAGTAAAGCCGAAATCGTTGCCTGCTGTGGTGATATGGCAACATCAATGACGCTTCCCTGAACTAAATCAACATAAGCCCGACGTTGGATAAGAACCATGACTTTCTTGGCACCCATTCGTTTCGCCAGCATTGCAGACATAATATTGGCTTCATCATCGTTGGTTATCGCGATGAAGACATCGATCTGTTCAATATGTTCTTCTGCCAGAAGTTCTTGGTCTGACGCATCACCATGAAAAACAACGGTGTTTTGCAATAGTTCGGCCAGTTCAGCGGCTCGCTCCGCATTTCGTTCTATCAGCTTGATGTTATAAATTTTTTCTAATCGCTGAGCTAAACCTGCGCCAACGTTTCCTCCCCCAACGATCATAATCCGTTTGTAGGGTTTCTCCAGTCGTTGTAATTCACTCATCACCGCCCGGATGTGTTGGGATGCCGCGACAAAGAAGACTTCGTCACCTGCTTCAATAACGGTAGAACCTTGAGGGCGGATAGGACGATCCTGACGGAAAATCGCGGCAACACGCGTCTCGACATGAGGGATATGTTCACGGATAGAGGACAGCGCGTTGCCTACCAACGGGCCGCCATAATAGGCATTTACCGCGGCAAGACTGACTTTGCCTTGGGCAAAATTCACAACCTGAAGCGCGCCAGGATATTCAATCAGCTTGTAAATATTATCGATGACCAATTGTTCAGGTGAAATTAAATGGTCAATAGGAACCGCTTCAGGCAGAAAGAGATGCTCGGCTTCACGGATATATTCAGCCGATCTAATCCGCGCAATACGGTTTGGCGTATTAAAAAGCGAATAGGCAATCTGACACGCAACCATGTTGGTTTCATCAGAATTAGTCACGGCGACCAGCATATCCGCATCTTCCGCCCCTGCTTCGCGCAATACGCGTGGATGGGAAGCGTGACCGGTGATTACCCGGAGATCAAATTTATCCTGTAGCTGACGTAAACGCACGGTATCGGTATCAACGACGGTGATATCGTTATTTTCACCCGCCAGATTTTCTGCCAGCGTACCGCCCACCTGACCAGCACCAAGAATAATAATCTTCATAGTTCATTCTGCCGTAGATTGATTGCCATAGAGCTTTAGACAATATTGGGTCCAATGTCAGTTTTTTACTAGCTTGGCATAGAAGAAACCATCGCCTTCATCGGCGCTGGGGAGTTTCTGTATGCCTGGGCTTGTTGGATTCCCCGTATCAATTAACTGTGCATTGGTATGGCGACGGAGGAAGGCGGCTATTTGCTGCTGGTTTTCTTCCGGCATAATTGAGCAGGTGGCATAGACCAATGTTCCACCTGTTTTCAGGTGAGGCCAGATAGCGTCAAGCATCTCTTTTTGCAGCATGGCGAGTTCGGCAATGTCATTATCGCGTCGTAGCCATTTTATATCTGGGTGACGACGAATAACGCCGGTCGCAGAACAGGGCGCATCCAGAAGGATGCGATCAAAGAGTTTATCGCCGCACCAGGTCGCAGGATAGCGCCCATCGCCTTGTTTTACCTCGGCATGTAATTGCAGGCGTTGTAAGTTTTCTCGCACCCGGCTTAATCTCGTTTCATCAAGATCAATGGCTAAAACCTGAGATTTGGGCGCGACTTCGAGGATATGGGTTGTTTTACCGCCTGGCGCCGCGCAGAGATCGAGGATCTGTTCACCATTTTGTGGCGCCAGCCAATAGACACATCCTTGTGCTGAGGCATCCTGTACCGTAATCCAACCCTGCGAAAACCCCGGCAGAAGATTAACCATACAGGGCGTAGACAGGCGGATGGCCTCCACATAGTCAGGGTGGGGGAAAGCTTCAATACCTTCCTGAGCCAATAAGGTGATATATGCATCACGAGTATGGTGCTGTCGATTGACTCGCAGCCACATGGGAGGACGCTGATTATTGGCGGCGATAATATCTTCCCACTGCGTCGGGTAGGCGTCTCTAATCCTTTTTAGCAACCAGCCGGGATGCAGGTAATTAGCAGTGTTATTTGCCGCGCGCTGAATTAACTCATCCTGCTGACGTTGAAACTGGCGCAGCACTCCATTGATTAGCCCCTTAAGCTGCGGACGTTTCATGGCGACGGCGCCTTCGACGGTTTCTGCCAGCACAGCATGTGGCGGAATTCTCGTGTATAGCAACTGATAAATACCGACCATAATAAGGTAATGAAGTGGTCGCTGTTTACCCGTCAGCGGTTTGGACATAAGTTGTTGAATACACCACTCTAATTGCGGCAGAACGCGTAATACGCCAAAGCATAGTTCCTGCAATAATGCGCGATCTTTATCGGTGATCTCCCGCTGATAAACAGGCAACAAGGTACTGAGTGACTGTCCGTGATCCAACACTTGTCCCACCACTTTAGCGGCAATACTGCGAAGGTTATATGAGCTTTTCATTTTTAGCGACTACGTGAGAGATAGAGCATACCGCCTAGCGTTGCTGGTATGAACATCGATTAGGCCAGAATATTGCCGGGGATAAACCACTCTCGGCGTGAATTTAGTAAATCCTGAGCTTTCATCACTTTTTTGCCTGCAGGCTGTAATTCGACGATATTTAAAATATCTTCGCGAGTGGCAACCTGAATGCCATTTTTGTCTGCTTGCAGGATAGTACCCGGCTGTGCATGGTGACAGGAGGAAATAATCTCGGCTTTCCACACTTTGATAGGTTGTTCGCCTATCAGGAAGTAACTTACCGGCCAGGGATTAAAGGCCCGAATGCAACGCTCAAGCTGCGCCGCGGAAAGCTGCCAGTCAAGACGAGCCTCTTCCTTACTGAGTTTTTCAGCATAGGTGGCAAAAGCGTCATCCTGTGTTTCTGCTGCGATACGGTTACTCGCAAGGCGCTCAAGCGTATCCAGAAGACCACGCGGACCTAGCTCAGCAAGCTTGTCGTATAGCGTGGCGCTGGTGTCATCTTGCAGGATCGGACACTCGATTTTGTGCAGCATGGCGCCGGTATCCAAACCGGCGTCCATCTGCATAATGGTAACGCCTGTGTTCTGATCGCCGGCCCAAAGTGCGCGTTGAATGGGGGCGGCGCCTCGCCAACGAGGTAGGAGCGAACCGTGTACGTTGATACAGCCAAGCCGCGGCATAGCTAACACGGCTGGTGGCAAAATCAAGCCATAAGCGACGACAACCATGACATCCGCATGTAGCGCTTCAACTAAATCCTGACTTTCCGAAGCACGCAAAGACTTGGGCTGATATACCGGCAGATTGTGTTGTTCAGCCACTATTTTTACCGGACTGGGCGTCAGCTTATTACCTCTTCCCGCCGGACGATCAGGCTGAGTGAAGACACCAACCAACTGATGCCGTGACGATAACAAGGCATCAAGATGGCGTGCCGCAAAATCAGGTGTTCCTGCGAAAATAATGCGTAAAGAGTTAGACACGGTGTTCCCTGTAAGGAAAAATTATTAAGCGCGGCTATTTTGCTTGGCCAGTTTTTCCAGCTTTTGACGAATTCTCTGGCGCTTCAGCGGGGAAAGATAATCAATGAATAGTTTCCCAACCAGATGATCCATTTCATGCTGGATACAAATAGCAAGCAGGCCCTCGGCTTCGAGTTCAAACGTATTTCCTTCCCGATCCAGCGCGCGCACTTTTACCCGCTCAGCGCGTGGAACCAGCGCTCTTGTTTCTGGAATCGACAAACAACCTTCTTCAATACCGGTATCGCCGCTCTGTTCAAGAAGTTCAGGGTTGATAAGAACCAGACGTTGGTCTCGCTCTTCTGAAACATCAATAACAATAATACGTTGATGAATATCCACTTGTGTGGCGGCCAAGCCAATGCCTTCTTCTTCATACATGGTATCAAACATATCATCGACGATACGCTGAATGTTTGCATTGACTTCTTTTACGGGCTGCGCCTTTATGCGAAGCCGCTCGTCTGGAAAGTGTAATACCTGCAAAACTGACATATATATTTAGATCTGTATTCGAGTAATGGGAGAGTCCTGGCATCTATTCTAGACATTTCCTGTCTTGATTGACAGCATCTGCATTTAATTGCGCGGTTAACCTGAACCCGGCGAAATAAAGGATGTTTCATGCTATCAACGGAAATCTGGCTGCGTTTAATGGGCGTGAGGCAGTTGAACGCGAAACGCGCCAGGCTCATTGCCGGAAAGCTTATTGACAGAGGGCGCGTGGATAGTAATACCTTGCGCGCTCTGGGGATGACGGAAATTCAGATTGAACAATTCCGACGTGTTGATGATCGTTTCCTGAAAACCACGCAGGCATGGTTGGAGCAAGCAGGTCATCACCTTGTCACTTGCGCTGATCAGCGATATCCGTATTTGCTGAGTAATATCAGTTCATCTCCTCTTTTACTGTTTGTGGATGGCAATCTGGATGTACTGATATCGCCACAAATCGCGATAGTCGGTAGCAGAGCAAGCACAAGGTATGGTGAGCAATGGGGGCGGTTTTTTGCTCAGGAGTTGGCAGTCAATGATCTGACGATCATTAGTGGCTTGGCTATCGGCATTGATGGCGTTGCGCATCAAGCGGCGCTTGATGCGGGAGGAAAAACGATTGCCGTATTGGGATCCGGGCTCGCCAATATTTATCCTCATCGCCACAAGCCACTCGCGATGCGCATCCTGGAAAATGGCGGTGCGTTGGTATCGGAATTTCCGCTTTCTTCACCTCCCAGGCCAACAAATTTTCCCAGAAGAAACCGTATTATAAGCGGACTGAGTTTGGGGACATTGGTGATTGAGGCATCGATTCGCAGCGGTTCTCTGGTTACCGCACGTTATGCATTAGAACAAGGTCGTGAAGTCTTTGCTTTGCCGGGGGCAATTGGTAATCCGATGGCAGAGGGTACGCATTGGCTGATTCAACAGGGGGCCAGCCTGGTCACTCACCCCAAAGATATTGTCGAACAACTAGGAAGTGAGCTTCACTGGCTCTCTTCTGGCAATGATCAAACTATTTCTGCTGTAGAAGAGGATGTTGAATTGCCATTTGCTGATGTGTTGGCTAACGTAGGAGATGAGGTTACACCTGTTGACGTTGTCGCTGAACGTGCCGGCCAACCTGTGCCAGAAGTAGTGCATCAACTATTGGAACTGGAGTTAGCAGGATGGATCGCAGCAGTACCCGGCGGCTATGTCCGATTAAGGAGGGCAGGCCATGTTCGACGTACTCATGTACTTGTTTGAGACTTACATTCACAATGAAACCGAAATGCGTGTCGATCAGGATACGTTGACTGATGACCTCACTCGCGCTGGATTTGACCGTAACGATATTTATAGCGCGCTGGATTGGCTGGAAAAACTGGCTGATATACAGGAAGGTCAGAACACGCCGCTTAATTTGGCGCATGATCCGCTGGCTATGCGCATCTATACGCAGGATGAGGCGTTGCGTTTTGATACCGAGTGTCGCGGATTTTTGTTATTTCTTGAACAGATCCAGGTGCTGAGTCTTGAAACGCGTGAAATGGTGATTGAGCGAGTAATGGCGCTGGAAACTCAAGAGTTTGATCTTGAGGATCTGAAGTGGGTTATTCTCATGGTGCTTTTCAATGTACCTGGCTGTGAAAACGCTTATCAGCAAATGGAAGAGTTATTATTTGAGGTGAATGACGGTTATGTGCAATAGCCTGGAGTGCAAGAGAACGGATGGCTAAGACCGGATTGTTTACCGATAAGAAACAAGATATCTGTCCTGAGTGTGGGTCTGTATTGGTTATTCGTACAGGCCGACACGGGCCTTTTCTTGGTTGCTCCGGTTATCCAGAGTGTGAGTTTATTCGTCCGTTGAAAACTCAGGCTGACGGTCATATTGTCAAAGTACTGGACGGGCAGATTTGCCCGCAATGCCAGTCTACATTAGTGTTGCGACAGGGGCGCTATGGCATGTTCATCGGGTGTGGCAATTATCCTGAGTGTAATCATACCGAAGTAATCGATAGGCCTGATGAAACGGCGATCAGTTGTCCGCAATGTCACACAGGCGCTTTGCTACAGCGTAAATCCCGTTATGGGAAAGTGTTTCACTCTTGTGAGCGCTACCCTGATTGCCAGTTCACGTTAAACTATAAGCCTGTTGCTGGTGAGTGTGTTTATTGCCATTACCCGCTGCTGATGGAAAAGAAAACCGCACAGGGCGTCAGACTTTTTTGTGCCAGTAAATTATGTGGAAAGCCGATAAAGGCTGAAGTTGTTAACGATGAATGATGTTTCTGATGATCTGATTCCTTTACTGACGGAGTTACAGAATGGAAAGGTAATCGCCTATCCTACTGAGGCCGTCTTTGGCCTGGGGTGTGATCCTGATAGTGAAATTGCCGTCAAACGTTTGTTGGCACTAAAACAACGTCCATGGCAGAAGGGGGTGATTCTTATTGCTGCCGATTATCAGCAACTGACACCCTATATTGATGACAGCATGTTATCTGGAGAACAAAGGCAGGATATGTTCTCAGGTTGGCCAGGCCCTATTACCTGGGTGATCCCAGCGAAAGCAACTACACCGAAATGGCTTACCGGACAATTTACATCCCTTGCCGTCCGGGTCAGCGCACATCCTGTAGTAAGACAATTGTGCCTGAGTTATGGCAAACCCTTGGTTTCAACCAGCGCTAATTTGAGTGGATTACCGCCTTGTCGTACTGAAGAGGAGGTTTACCAGCAGTTCGGTGAGAAATTTCTTGTCGTTCACGGGAAAGTCGGCGGTAGAACAAATCCTTCAGAGATAAGAGATATTTTAACCGGTGAGCTGCTGCGTCAGGGTTAATCTAATGATTGGAGAATAGGGTGTCTGAGATAAAGTCTTTTGCTGTTTTTGGTAATCCAATCGCTCACAGTAAATCGCCACGTATACACGAGTTGTTTGCTGCTCAGGCTGGCATTAATCTTTCTTACCAACGTGTGTTGGCTCCGGTGGACAGCTTTGAAACGGTTCTTCGTCACTATTTTCTCGGCGGGGCTTGTGGCGCAAACATAACCGCGCCATTTAAAGAGCGTGCCTTTGTAGAAGCGGATGAACTTAGCGAATGTGCATCACTTGCCGGTGCGGTTAATACGTTAAAGAAGCTGAACGACGGTCGTTTATTGGGCGATAATACGGATGGTATTGGCTTATTAAGCGACTTACAGCGGTTGAAGTTCATTAATCCGCAAGATCATATCTTACTGATTGGCGCGGGTGGCGCGGCGCGTGGTGTTATACAGCCATTGTTGTCCTATGGCTGTTCGGTTGTGGTGACTAACCGTACTTTTTCAAAGGCGGACGCATTGGCGCAGATCTTCAGTTCGATTGGCAAGATTGAGGCCGCAACCTTTGATGCGTTGCCAGGGCGATCATTCAATCTGGTGATCAATGCAACATCATCGGGCATGTATGATAGCGTGCCTGATTTACCTTCAAACTTAATATCCCCAGAAACTCGCTGTTATGACATGTTCTACTTACCTGAACTCACGCCGTTTTTAGCATGGTGTGTAACGAAGGGGGCCAGTAACTATGCCGATGGCTTGGGCATGTTGGTTGGACAAGCTGCGTATGCTTTCAAATTGTGGCATGGCGTGATGCCAGACGTTAATCCGGTCATTCAGGCGCTTAAGCAGGAGTTGTCGCAATGAATCAGGCTATCCAATTTCCAGATCGTGAAAGTTGGGACGAAGCATTGCGGGCAATCCGTTTCCCGGTTCTGGTAAATGGATTTCAGCAGGAATGCTTAATTGGCATAGAATCGCTCCGGCGGCATTATGGTAACGTCAGTCCTGAACAGTTTTTGTGTCTGTTCAGGGAGAATCGCTGGGACTTTGAAGATATGTTTGAAAAAATGGTTTTTAATCAAGAGTATGACGAACGGGGCTACTTTTCTCTATCTTGAGCAAGATACTCATTTTTCCAGCGAACGTAGTTATTTGAAGAGTAGATGAGCCCTTCAATTTCTTCCTGAGTCAGCAGCCTGATTTTTTTAGCAGGGCTACCCAAGTATAAATAGCCGCTTTCTAAACGTTTGCCGGGGGAAACGAGGCTACCAGCACCAATCATGACGTCATCTTCAATAATGGCGCCATCAAGAATTATCGATCCCATCCCGACTAAGACTCGGTTACCAATTCTGCAACCGTGTAGCATTGCTTTATGCCCAATCGTCACATCTTCTCCGATGATTAGTGGATTACCTTCTGGGTTTTTCTCTGAAGTATGGGTGATATGTAATACCGATCCGTCCTGAATGTTGCTTCTTGCGCCAATACTTATCTGATTCACATCGCCACGAATTACCACAAGTGGCCATATACTGACATCATCACCCAACGTCACTTTACCAATGACGACACTTGAACGATCTATCATGACATTTTCGCCAACAACAGGAAGTGTATCTTTATAACGGCGAAGTAATTCAGATCCCATCAACAACCCCTTAGTTACTGTTATCGTCATTTTTTCTGGTAGATAAAATACCAGTGGATGCGCTGTATCTGTCCCCTGAAAATAGCCCTGATCGAGTAAGATCTCAACGAAAGGGCTGAAAAACGCGCGAACGGAAAAAAAGATCGAAAAAGTGGTTGTGTAACGAAATGGGATCCCTATAATGCGCCTCCATCGACACGGCGCTGTGAACTAAATCACAACGAAGCGGCGAAAAAAGAAGAGATGCTGAAATAGGCATTGACTCTGAAAGAGGAAAGCGTAATATACGCCACCTCGCGT
>NZ_JAMPJU010000020.1 GCF_025840185.1 Brenneria izbisi | reverse complement strand
ATCATCGAACTGGCTGAAGCGCTGGATTCTTATATCCCGGAACCAGAGCGTGCGATTGACAAGCCGTTCCTGCTGCCAATTGAAGACGTATTCTCCATCTCCGGTCGTGGTACGGTAGTAACGGGTCGTGTAGAGCGCGGAATCGTTAAAGTGGGTGAAGAAGTTGAAATCGTGGGCATCAAAGACACGACGAAAACCACCTGTACCGGCGTTGAAATGTTCCGCAAACTGCTGGACGAAGGTCGCGCGGGTGAGAACGTGGGCGTTCTGTTGCGCGGCACCAAGCGTGACGACGTAGAGCGTGGTCAGGTATTGGCGAAGCCGGGTTCAATCAAGCCGCACACGCAGTTTGAATCAGAAGTGTATATCCTGAGCAAAGATGAAGGCGGTCGTCATACGCCGTTCTTCAAAGGCTACCGTCCGCAGTTCTACTTCCGTACAACGGACGTGACAGGAACCATCGAACTGCCGGAAGGCGTAGAGATGGTAATGCCGGGCGACAACATCAAGATGGTGGTAAACCTGATTGCGCCGATCGCGATGGACGACGGTCTGCGTTTCGCCATCCGTGAAGGCGGCCGTACCGTTGGCGCGGGCGTTGTTGCTAAAGTTATCGCTTAATCGCGGATAACGTTTGACGCGACACGCGATAAAAGGGCATCATTTGATGCCCTTTTTCTACGCTGTCATAGTAGAACCTATCTCATCAGCGATTGTGGGGTATAATCATTGGTGAGATAGGCTCTGTAGATACAGCGTAAATACCGAATTATTGGTTTTACAGAACATCTTTCGGTTTTGGTTTGCCCTGCGTTGCGGGGTAAAGTTATTTGTCTGAATCATTGTGACAGGTTGGTTTATGAGTGCGAATACCGAAGCTCAGGGGAACGGGCGTGGCCTGGAAGCGATTAAATGGTTGGTAGTTGCTGTTCTGCTGGTAGTTGCGATTGTCGGCAACTATTACTACCGCGAATTTAGTCTGCCCTTGCGCGCATTAGCTGTTGTTGTCCTGATCGCTGCCGCCGGCGGTGTGGCGCTGCTGACCACGAAAGGTAAAGCAACAGTAACGTTTGCTCGTGAAGCGCGTACCGAAGTGCGCAAAGTGATTTGGCCGACTCGCCAGGAAACGTTGCATACCACGTTAATCGTTGCCGCGGTTACTGCCGTGATGTCACTGATTCTGTGGGGGCTGGATGGCATTCTGGTCCGTTTGGTCTCGTTTATCACTGGCCTGAGGTTCTAAGATGTCTGAAGCCCCAAAAAAGCGCTGGTACGTCGTTCAGGCGTTTTCCGGTTTTGAAGGCCGCGTAGCCCAGTCGCTGCGTGAGCACATCAAGCTCCATAATATGGAAGATCTGTTTGGTGAAGTCATGGTGCCAACCGAAGAAGTGGTTGAAATCCGTGGTGGCCAGCGTCGCAAGAGCGAACGTAAATTCTTCCCCGGCTATGTATTAGTGCAGATGGTGATGGAGGATGCCAGTTGGCATCTGGTCCGCAGTGTTCCTCGTGTCATGGGGTTCATCGGTGGAACTTCCGATCGTCCCGCGCCGATTAGCGATAAGGAAGTGGATGCGATTATGAATCGTCTCCAGCAGGTAGGTGATAAACCGCGTCCGAAAACGTTGTTCGAACCAGGTGAAATGGTGCGTGTCAATGATGGCCCGTTTGCCGACTTTAATGGCGTGGTTGAAGAAGTGGATTATGAGAAGAGCCGCCTGAAAGTGTCGGTGTCTATCTTTGGTCGCGCAACCCCTGTGGAACTGGATTTCAGCCAAGTCGAAAAAGGCTGATTTATCTACCCCTGCTACTTTGATAGCGGCTTGCCTCTGGCGCGAAGTTAATCTATAATTTCGCGCCTTTTGTTTTTCAGGTGGCCGATGGCGCCTGAATGAAACGTAATAAAATCACGGGGAGCCTTTTACGAGGCGTTATTACCCATTCGAGGAATGTTTAAATGGCCAAGAAAGTACAAGCCTATGTCAAGCTGCAAGTTGCGGCTGGTATGGCTAACCCGAGCCCACCGGTAGGTCCGGCTCTGGGTCAGCAAGGTGTAAACATCATGGAATTCTGTAAGGCGTTCAATGCTAAAACTGAAAGCATTGAGAAAGGTCTGCCGATTCCGGTTGTTATTACCGTTTACTCTGACCGTTCTTTCACCTTTGTTACCAAAACGCCTCCGGCGGCCGTTCTGCTGAAGAAAGCGGCGGGTATCAAGTCTGGTTCCGGCAAGCCGAACAAAGACAAAGTAGGTAAAGTAACGAGTGCTCAGGTTCGTGAAATCGCAGAAACCAAAGCTGCGGACATGACTGGTGCTGACGTAGACGCTATGGCGCGTTCTATTGCAGGTACCGCTCGGTCCATGGGCCTGGTAGTGGAGGATTGATAAATGGCTAAGCTGACCAAGCGCATGCGCGTGATCCGTGAAAAAGTTGATGCAACTAAACAGTATGACATCAACGAAGCCGTTGCTCTGCTCAAAGAGCTGGCCACTGCTAAATTTGTAGAAAGCGTAGACGTTGCTGTGAACCTCGGCATTGATGCGCGTAAATCTGACCAAAATGTTCGTGGCGCCACCGTTCTGCCTCACGGCACCGGTCGTTCTGTTCGCGTAGCCGTCTTCACTCAGGGCGCAAACGCTGAAGCTGCTAAAGCGGCAGGCGCTGAGTTCGTGGGTATGGAAGATTTGGCTGATCAGATTAAGAAAGGCGAAATGGGTTTTGACGTTGTTATTGCTTCCCCTGATGCAATGCGCGTTGTTGGCCAATTAGGTCAGGTTCTGGGGCCGCGCGGCCTGATGCCGAACCCAAAAGTCGGCACTGTAACCCCTAACGTCGCTGAAGCGGTTAAAAACGCCAAAGCAGGTCAGGTGCGTTACCGCAACGACAAGAACGGTATCATCCATACCACTATCGGTAAGGTTGATTTCGATTCTGATAAATTGAAAGAAAACCTGGAAGCTCTGCTGGTTGCGCTGAAAAAAGCGAAACCTTCTCAGGCGAAAGGCGTGTACATCAAGAAAGTCAGCCTGTCTACCACCATGGGTGCGGGTGTTGCGGTTGACCAGAGTGGTCTGAACGCCGTTGCGGTCTAACCGTTTTTTGCGCTTTACTCGGGTGTGGGATTTGCCTATAATCTTACGCCCGTTGTTCCGTTAGCGGAACGAAAGAAGAATTTTCGGTTGGAGCCTGGCCTATCCAGGCCTCCGTCCAAGACCGCAGGTGTTTCATTTGAAACTTAATTTTCCTGCGTAGACGGTGACAGAGCCTGAAGAACCTTTTTTCTTTCTTTATATAAGATAAAGAATAGTTAAAGAATAGTCTTTGCTGGATTCTGCTCACCGTGTTTCAACGCTTATCTCCGTTTTGGCGGTAAGTGAAGTGAGTTCCGGAGATTTCCTCCGGCTAAATCCAGGAGCAAAAGCTAATGGCATTAAATCTTCAAGACAAACAAGCGATTGTTGCTGAAGTCAACGAAGTAGCCAAAGGTGCGCTGTCTGCGGTTGTTGCGGATTCCCGTGGCGTTACCGTAGATAAAATGACTGAACTGCGTAAAGCAGGTCGTGAAGCTGGCGTTTACATGCGTGTTGTTCGCAACACCCTGCTGCGCCGTGCTGTTGAAGGTACTTCTTTTGAATGCCTGAAAGACACGTTTGTTGGTCCGACCCTGATTGCATACTCTTTAGAACATCCGGGCGCTGCTGCTCGTCTGTTCAAAGAATTCGCGAAAGCGAATGCAAAATTTGAGGTTAAAGCTGCAGCCTTTGAAGGTGAGCTGATCCCGGCGGCTCAAATTGACCGTCTGGCAACGCTGCCGACTTACGAAGAAGCATTGGCACGTCTGATGTCGACCATGAAAGAAGCTGCCGCAGGCAAACTGGTCCGCACTCTGGCTGCTGTACGCGATCAGAAAGAAGCTGCTTAATAGCGCTTTTTTCTCTAACGCATTTGCTAACGTATAAACTATTTCTGATTCTTAGGAACAATTGTTATGTCTATCACTAAAGATCAAATTCTGGAAGCAGTAGCAGCCATGTCTGTAATGGATGTTGTTGAACTGGTTTCCGCTATGGAAGAAAAATTCGGTGTTTCTGCTGCTGCCGCTGTCGCTGTTGCTGCTGGCCCGGTTGAAGCTGCTGAAGAAAAAACTGAGTTCGACGTTGTGCTGAAAGCTATCGGCGCTAACAAAGTTGCTGTAATCAAGGCCGTTCGTGGCGCAACTGGTCTGGGCCTGAAAGAAGCCAAAGATCTGGTTGAATCCGCTCCGGCAGCTTTGAAAGAAGGCATCAGCAAAGATGACGCTGAAGCTCTGAAGAAAGCTCTGGAAGAAGCTGGCGCAGAAGTTGAAGTTAAATAAGCCAATCTTTCAGATTGCAGCCTGATTTATCAGGCTGATGGCTGGTGACTTTTTAGTCACCAGCCTTTTTGCGCTGTAGGGCATCAATGGCGTTTCACACTGTTTATCCATTGATTTTACCCAATATTTTTTTCTATTGACGACTTAATATACTGCTTTCCTGCGTGGGTTTCCTGCCTGGGCAAGAGCAATGAAATGGTTTAAGAGTAATAGAAAGACGTATTACGGAAAGTTCTTCATTTTCCGACCAACATAAATAGTGTTGCATGAACTGTCCTTGTTAGGACGGACAGAGTGGTTCGACTTGTCAGCTAGCTGAGGAACCCCATGGTTTACTCCTATACCGAGAAAAAACGCATTCGTAAGGATTTTGGTAAACGTCCGCAGGTTTTGGACATACCTTATCTCCTTTCTATCCAGCTTGACTCGTTCCAGAAGTTTATCGAGCAAGATCCGGAAGGTCAGTACGGTCTGGAAGCTGCATTCCGTTCTGTTTTCCCCATACAAAGCTATAGCGGCAATTCAGAGCTGCAATACGTTAGCTATCGCCTGGGCGAGCCGGTATTTGACGTTAAAGAATGTCAGATCCGTGGCGTGACATTTTCTGCGCCGCTGCGCGTAAAATTGCGCCTGGTGATATACGAGCGTGAAGCGCCTGAAGGCACCGTTAAAGACATTAAAGAACAAGAAGTCTATATGGGCGAAATTCCGCTCATGACTGACAACGGTACCTTTGTGATTAACGGGACTGAGCGTGTTATCGTTTCTCAGTTGCACCGTAGTCCGGGTGTCTTCTTCGATAGCGACAAAGGCAAAACCCACTCTTCAGGTAAGGTGCTGTATAACGCGCGTATTATTCCTTACCGTGGTTCCTGGTTGGATTTTGAGTTCGATCCGAAAGATAACCTGTTTGTCCGCATCGACCGTCGCCGCAAATTGCCTGCGACCATTATTCTGCGCGCTTTGGGCTTCTCCACCGAACAGATCCTTGATCTTTTCTTCGATAAAATTGTCTACGAAATCAATGGCAATAAATTGCAGATGGATCTGGTCCCTGAGCGTCTGCGTGGTGAAACCGCTTCTTTTGATATTGAAGCAAACGGCAAGGTCTACATTGAAAAAGGCCGCCGTATTACCGCGCGTCATATCCGTCAGTTAGAGACAGACGGTATTGAGAGTATTGAAGTTCCGGTTGAATACATCGTTGGCAAAGTGCTTTCCAAAGATTATATCGATGAAAGCACTGGCGAATTGATCGGTGCCGCCAATATGGAATTGTCTCTGGATCTGCTGGCTAAACTGAGCCAATCCGGTCACAAACGTATTGAAACCCTGTTCACCAACGATCTGGATCACGGTCCGTATATTTCTGAAACCTTGCGCGTCGATCCCTCTACTGATCGCCTGAGCTCATTGGTTGAAATTTATCGCATGATGCGTCCTGGCGAGCCGCCGACGCGCGAAGCGGCGGAAACGCTGTTCGAGAATCTGTTCTTCTCCGAAGACCGCTATGACTTGTCTGCGGTTGGGCGTATGAAGTTCAACCGTTCTCTGTTGCGCGAAGAGATTGAAGGTTCGGGTATTCTGAGCAAAGAAGACATCATTGAAGTGATGAAGAAGCTCATTGATATCCGTAACGGTAAAGGCGAAGTGGATGATATCGACCACCTCGGCAACCGCCGTATTCGTTCTGTAGGCGAAATGGCGGAAAATCAGTTCCGCGTTGGTCTGGTTCGTGTGGAGCGTGCAGTGAAAGAGCGTCTTTCTCTGGGCGATCTCGATACGCTGATGCCGCAAGACATGATTAATGCCAAGCCGATTTCGGCGGCGGTAAAAGAATTCTTCGGTTCAAGTCAGTTGTCGCAGTTTATGGATCAGAACAACCCGCTGTCGGAGATTACGCATAAACGCCGTATCTCTGCTCTCGGCCCAGGTGGTTTGACCCGTGAACGCGCCGGCTTTGAAGTTCGAGACGTACACCCGACGCACTACGGTCGCGTATGTCCTATCGAAACGCCGGAAGGTCCGAATATCGGTTTGATCAACTCCTTGTCTGTTTATGCACAAACCAACGAATACGGTTTCCTGGAAACCCCGTATCGTCGTGTGCGTGACAACGTGGTGACGGATGAAATTCATTATCTGTCGGCGATTGAGGAAGGCAACTTCGTTATCGCACAGGCTAACACCAATCTGGACGAAGAAGGCCGTTTCATTGACGAACTGGTTACCTGTCGTAATAAAGGCGAGTCCAGCTTGTTCAGCCGCGATCAGGTTGAATATATGGACGTTTCCACCCAGCAGGTCGTTTCTGTGGGTGCTTCGCTGATCCCGTTCCTGGAGCACGATGACGCCAACCGTGCCCTGATGGGTGCGAACATGCAACGTCAGGCTGTGCCTACTCTGCGCGCTGATAAGCCGCTGGTGGGAACCGGGATGGAACGCGCCGTGGCGGTTGACTCCGGCGTAACCGCTGTGGCGAAACGCGGTGGTACGGTACAGTACGTTGATGCTTCACGTATCGTGATTCGCGTCAATGACGATGAGATGTATCCGGGCGAAGCCGGGATCGACATCTATAACCTGACGAAATATACCCGTTCCAACCAGAACACCTGCATCAGCCAGATGCCGTGCGTGTCGCTGGGCGAACCGGTTGAGCGCGGCGACGTGCTGGCTGATGGTCCGTCCACCGATCTCGGTGAACTGGCGCTGGGTCAGAATATGCGCGTGGCGTTCATGCCGTGGAATGGTTACAACTTCGAAGACTCCATCCTCGTGTCCGAGCGCGTGGTTCAGGAAGATCGCTTTACCACCATCCATATCCAGGAACTGGCTTGCGTATCTCGCGATACCAAACTGGGGCCTGAGGAAATTACTGCGGATATCCCGAACGTGGGTGAAGCGGCGCTTTCCAAGCTGGATGAGTCCGGTATCGTTTATATCGGCGCGGAAGTGACCGGCGGCGACATTCTGGTCGGTAAGGTAACGCCAAAAGGTGAAACTCAACTGACGCCGGAAGAGAAGTTGTTGCGTGCGATCTTCGGTGAGAAAGCGTCTGATGTTAAAGACTCCTCTCTGCGCGTGCCGAACGGTGTTTCCGGTACGGTTATCGACGTACAGGTCTTTACCCGCGATGGCGTGGAAAAAGACAAACGTGCGTTGGAAATCGAAGAAATGCAGTTGAAGCAGGCGAAGAAAGACCTGACTGAAGAACTGCAAATTCTGGAAGCCGGTCTGTTTGCCCGTATTCACGCTGTGCTGGTTTCCGGCGGCGTGGAAGCCGACAAACTGGACAAACTGCCGCGTGAGCGCTGGTTGGAACTGGGCCTGACTGATGAAGAGAAACAGAATCAGTTGGAGCAGTTGGCCGAACAGTACGACGAACTGAAGCACGAGTTTGAGAAAAAACTCGAAGCCAAGCGCCGTAAAATCACGCAGGGTGATGATCTGGCGCCGGGCGTGCTGAAAATCGTCAAGGTTTATCTGGCTGTCAAACGTCAGATTCAACCGGGCGACAAGATGGCGGGTCGTCACGGGAACAAGGGTGTTATCTCCAAGATCAACCCGATCGAGGACATGCCTTACGATGAGAACGGCGTGCCGGTCGATATCGTTCTGAACCCGCTGGGCGTACCTTCGCGTATGAACATCGGTCAGATTCTGGAAACCCACCTGGGTATGGCGGCGAAAGGTATTGGCGACAAAATTAACGCCATGCTCAAGCAGCACGAAGAAGTGACCAAACTGCGCGAATTCATCCAGAAAGCCTATGATCTGGGCGATGATGTGCGTCAAAAAGTCGACCTGAGCACTTTCTCAGACGAAGAAGTCATGCGTCTGGCAGAAAACCTGAAGAAAGGCATGCCGATTGCAACGCCGGTATTCGATGGTGCAAAAGAGAAAGAAATCAAGGAACTGTTGCAGATGGGCGGTATCCCGACCTCCGGTCAGATTACTCTGTACGATGGACGTACCGGTGAGCAATTTGAACGTCAGGTCACCGTGGGCTACATGTACATGCTGAAACTGAACCACCTGGTTGACGATAAGATGCATGCCCGTTCCACCGGTTCTTACAGTCTGGTTACTCAGCAGCCGCTGGGTGGTAAGGCGCAGTTCGGTGGTCAACGCTTCGGTGAGATGGAAGTGTGGGCGCTGGAAGCTTATGGTGCAGCTTATACCTTGCAGGAAATGTTGACCGTTAAATCTGATGACGTGAATGGCCGTACCAAGATGTATAAGAACATCGTGGATGGCAATCATCAGATGGAGCCAGGCATGCCGGAATCCTTCAACGTATTGTTGAAAGAAATCCGCTCGCTGGGTATCAACATCGAGCTGGAAGAAGAGTAATCCCAGCCCGTTGTTCGCTGGTATTCGTCATAGGGGCGTCTGAACGTTGTTTTTAACGGTATAGTTCAGGCGCCTGACAAGTCTAACTCCGACAGGAGCCAATCTGTGAAAGACTTATTAAAGTTTCTGAAAGCGCAAACTAAAACCGAAGAGTTTGATGCGATTAAAATTGCTCTGGCTTCGCCAGACATGATCCGTTCGTGGTCTTTTGGTGAAGTGAAAAAGCCAGAAACCATTAACTATCGTACGTTCAAACCTGAACGTGACGGCCTTTTCTGCGCCCGTATCTTTGGGCCGGTGAAAGACTATGAATGCTTGTGCGGTAAGTATAAGCGTCTGAAACACCGCGGTGTGATTTGTGAGAAGTGCGGCGTCGAAGTGACCCAGACCAAAGTACGCCGTGAGCGTATGGGCCACATTGAACTGGCTTCTCCGACCGCGCATATTTGGTTCCTGAAATCGCTGCCGTCTCGTATCGGTTTGCTGCTGGACATGCCGCTGCGTGATATTGAACGCGTACTGTATTTCGAATCCTATGTGGTGATTGAAGGCGGTATGACCAACCTGGAACGCCGTCAGATCCTGACTGAAGAGCAGTATCTGGACGCGTTGGAAGAGTTTGGCGACGAGTTCGATGCCAAGATGGGCGCCGAAGCAATCCAGGCCCTGTTGAAAAACATGGATCTGGAGCAGGAGTGCGAGCAACTGCGCGAAGAGTTGAATGAAACCAACTCCGAAACTAAGCGCAAAAAGCTGACCAAACGGATCAAACTGTTAGAGGCGTTCGTTCAGTCCGGCAACAAACCTGAGTGGATGATCCTGACCGTGCTGCCGGTTCTGCCGCCGGATCTGCGTCCGTTGGTTCCGCTGGATGGCGGTCGTTTCGCAACCAGCGATCTGAACGATCTGTATCGCCGCGTGATTAACCGTAACAACCGTCTGAAACGTCTGCTGGATCTGGCTGCGCCAGATATCATCGTGCGTAACGAAAAACGTATGTTGCAGGAAGCGGTCGACGCCTTGCTGGATAACGGTCGTCGCGGTCGTGCCATCACCGGTTCCAACAAGCGTCCGCTGAAATCGCTGGCTGACATGATCAAAGGTAAGCAGGGGCGTTTCCGTCAGAACCTGCTGGGTAAACGTGTCGACTACTCCGGTCGTTCCGTTATCACCGTTGGTCCGTACCTGCGTCTGCATCAATGCGGCCTGCCGAAGAAAATGGCGCTGGAACTGTTCAAACCGTTCATCTACGGCAAGCTGGAACTGCGTGGTCTTGCCACCACCATCAAAGCCGCCAAGAAAATGGTTGAGCGCGAAGAAGCCGTGGTATGGGATATCCTGGACGAAGTGATCCGCGAACACCCGGTACTGTTGAACCGTGCGCCCACTCTGCACCGTTTGGGTATCCAGGCATTTGAGCCGGTTCTGATCGAAGGTAAGGCGATTCAGCTTCACCCGCTGGTGTGTGCGGCGTATAACGCTGACTTCGACGGCGACCAGATGGCTGTACACGTACCGTTGACGCTGGAAGCCCAGTTGGAAGCGCGTGCGTTGATGATGTCGACCAACAACATCCTGTCACCGGCGAACGGCGAGCCTATCATCGTTCCTTCCCAGGACGTGGTGTTGGGTCTGTATTACATGACGCGCGACTGTGTTAACGCCAAAGGCGAAGGCATGGTGCTGACCGGGCCGAAAGAAGCTGAACGCGTTTACCGCGCTGGCCTGGCTTCTCTGCATGCGCGCGTCAAAGTGCGTATCACGGAAGAGATCAAGAACATCGAAGGCGAGTCAACGCATCAGACGACGATTATTGATACGACTATCGGCCGCGCCATCCTGTGGATGATTGTGCCTAAGGGTCTGCCGTACTCGATCGTGAACCAGCCTTTGGGTAAAAAAGCGATTTCCAAAATGCTTAACACCTGTTATCGCATTTTAGGTTTGAAGCCGACGGTTATCTTCGCTGACCAGATCATGTACACCGGTTTTGCTTACGCTGCGCGTTCTGGCGCCTCCGTTGGTATCGATGACATGGTTATCCCGGCGAAAAAAGCCGAGATTATCGAAGAAGCGGAAACCGAAGTCGCTGAGATCCAGGAGCAGTTCCAGTCCGGTCTGGTTACGGTCGGCGAGCGCTATAACAAAGTTATCGATATCTGGGCGGCGGCGAATGAGCGTGTTGCCAAGGCGATGATGGAAAACCTGTCCGTTGAGGATGTGGTTAACCGTGATGGCGTGGTTGAGCAGCAGGTTTCTTTCAATAGCATCTTTATGATGGCCGACTCCGGTGCGCGTGGTTCCGCAGCACAGATTCGTCAGTTGGCGGGGATGCGTGGTCTGATGGCGAAGCCGGATGGCTCCATCATCGAAACGCCGATTACCGCTAACTTCCGTGAAGGTTTGAACGTACTCCAGTACTTCATCTCGACCCACGGCGCACGTAAAGGTCTGGCGGATACCGCGCTGAAAACCGCGAACTCCGGTTATCTGACGCGTCGTCTGGTTGACGTGGCGCAGGATCTGGTGGTGACCGAGGACGATTGTGGTACGCATGAAGGTATCATGATGACGCCGGTTATTGAGGGCGGTGATGTTAAAGAGCCGCTGCGTGAGCGCGTCCTGGGCCGTGTGACGGCTGAAGACGTCATCAAACCGGGTACGGCGGACATTCTGGTTCCACGTAATACCCTGCTGAATGAGCAGTGGTGTGACATGTTGGAAGAAAATTCCGTTGATGCGGTAAAAGTCCGTTCCGTCGTAAGCTGTGAAACCGACTTCGGCGTGTGCGCCAAGTGTTATGGTCGCGACCTGGCTCGTGGTCACCTGATTAACAAAGGTGAAGCCATCGGTGTTATCGCGGCGCAGTCTATCGGTGAACCGGGTACACAGTTGACCATGCGTACCTTCCACATCGGTGGCGCGGCATCGCGTGCGGCGGCGGAGTCCAGCATTCAGGTGAAAAACAAAGGTAGCCTGAAACTGAACAACGCCAAGTTCGTGGTTAACAGCAACGGTAAACTGGTGATTACTTCACGTAATACCGAACTGAAGTTGATCGACGAATTTGGTCGTACCAAAGAAAGCTACAAAGTGCCTTATGGTGCGGTGATGGCGAAGGGTGATGGCTCAGACGTTAACGGTGGCGATACCGTTGCGAACTGGGATCCGCATACCATGCCGGTTATTTCCGAAGTGAGCGGTAGCATTCGCTTTACGGATATGATTGACGGGCAGACCATTACTCGTCAGACCGATGAACTGACCGGTTTGTCTTCTATTGTGGTTCTGGATAGCGCGGAGCGTACCGGTAGCGGTAAAGACCTGCGTCCGGCGCTGAAAATCGTTGATGACAAAGGTGAGGATGTATTGATCCCAGGCACCGATATGCCTGCTCAGTATTTCCTGCCGGGTAAGGCGATTGTTCAGTTGGAAGACGGCGTGAAGATCAGTGCGGGTGATACCCTGGCGCGTATTCCTCAGGAATCCGGCGGTACCAAGGATATTACCGGTGGTCTGCCGCGTGTTGCCGACCTGTTTGAAGCGCGTCGTCCGAAAGAGCCGGCGATCCTGGCTGAGATCAGCGGGGTTATCTCGTTCGGTAAAGAGACCAAAGGCAAGCGTCGTCTGGTGATTACGCCGTTGGATGGCAGCGAACCTTACGAAGAGATGATTCCGAAATGGCGTCAGCTTAACGTGTTTGAAGGCGAGCGTGTCGAACGTGGCGACGTGGTTTCCGATGGACCGGAATCGCCGCATGATATCCTGCGTCTGCGTGGCGTCCATGCGGTAACGCGTTACATCACCAACGAAGTTCAGGAAGTTTACCGTCTGCAAGGCGTTAAGATTAACGATAAACATATCGAAGTTATCGTTCGTCAGATGTTGCGTAAAGGCACCATCGTTAACGCGGGCGGCACGGAGTTCCTGGAAGGCGAGCAGGCGGAAGTCTCCCGCGTCAAGATTGCCAACCGTCAGTTGGAAGCGGATGGCAAGATCACGGCAACTTACAGCCGCGATCTGCTGGGTATCACCAAGGCATCTTTGGCGACTGAGTCCTTCATTTCCGCGGCATCGTTCCAGGAAACCACTCGTGTTCTCACGGAAGCGGCGGTTGCCGGTAAACGTGATGAATTGCGTGGCCTGAAAGAGAACGTTATCGTTGGTCGTCTGATCCCGGCGGGTACAGGTTATGCGTATCATCAGGATCGTATGCGTCGTCGTCAGGCAGGCGAGACGCCTGTTGTACCTCAGGTGAGCGCAGATGAAGCGTCTGCTAACCTGGCTGAACTGTTGAACGCCGGTTTCGGTAACAGTGACGACGAGTAAGTCATTTATTCCCGATGTTGGATTAACCGTAGGTTAAGCGGTGAATAACTAAAAGCCCCGACCCTGACTGGACTGCACCCCAAAAGTTGGACACCCAACTTAGTAAGGTGCAGTTTTTTATGGCAAAGTCTAAATATTCCCTTGAAACTAGACTGGCTGTGGTTTCGCAACGTTAAAAATTTCTTCCTGAAATTTTTTATGGCTTACCATCCCTGGCCGCCACCCAAGGGCCGTTGCTTCGCAACGTTAAAAATTTCTTCCTGAAATTTTTTTGGTGTACAGTAGTGTAAAGTAAAAAGAACGGGATAGACATGAACACCTCAACAACACCAGCGCTTGTACAGAATAATAATGCGTTATCAATCAATAACGACGCCTCTGTCAGCAGTGATGCCACACCGCAAGCTCAGTCAACAAGCCATTCTCAAAGCCGAGCCCGCCGCGCGGCGTGGGGAAGTTTTATTGGCGCGGTCGTTGACTGGTACGACTTCCTGCTGTACGGAATAGTTGCCGCACTTGTATTTAATACTGAATTTTTCCCGCAGATCAGCCCGACCATGGGAACGCTGGCTGCCTTTGGCACCTTCGGCGTCGGTTTTTTGTTCCGCCCATTGGGGGGAATGGTGTTTGGACACTTTGGCGATAAGCTGGGCCGCAAACGTATGTTGATGATCACCGTCTGGATGATGGGGATCTCTACTGCTTTGATTGGTTTGTTGCCTTCATTTGACGCCATTGGCTGGTGGGCGCCAGTGTTGCTGGTGACATTGCGTGCCATCCAGGGCTTTGCGGTCGGAGGCGAGTGGGGCGGCGCAGCGTTGTTAGCGGTAGAAAACGCGCCCAAAAAGAAAAAAGCGTTTTACAGCAGCGGCGTGCAGGTTGGCTATGGCGTGGGGTTGTTATTGGCAACGGGTTCCATTGCGTTGGTCAGCAATTATACGACAAACGCGGATTTTATGAGTTGGGGCTGGCGTCTGCCGTTTTTATTCAGCGTGGTGCTGGTCGCGGTCGCCTGGTGGATCCGCTCCGGGATGGACGAATCTCAGGAGTTCGAGGCCAACAAAAAATTACAGGAAAGAACTGATAAAATTCGTTCGTTTCCGATTATTGAAGCATTGCGCAAGCATCCGAAAGCATTTTTGTTGATCATCGCTCTGCGTTTGGGTGAGCTATTAACGATGTATATCGTCACGGCATTTGCACTCAATTACTCGACCACCAATCTGGGGATGTCGCGAGAGTTGTTTCTCAATATTGGTTTATTGGTCGGCGGCATCAGCTGTTTTACCATTCCCCTCTTTGCCCGCCTTGCCGACAACTTCGGGCGGCGCAGGATTTATGTTACCGGCGCGCTGATTGGCGCGGCCAGCGCGCTGCCTTTCTTTATGGCCTTGGAAGCGCACTCCAGCCTGTGGATCCTGTTTTTTGCGATTATGCTCGCCAATGTCGCCCACGATATGATCGTCAGCGTTCAGCAACCGATGTTTACCGAGTTGTTTGGCGCGGCGTATCGTTATAGCGGCGCTGGGGTGGGGTATCAGGTCGCCAGCGTAGTGGGCGGTGGTTTCACACCGTTTATCGCGGTTTTGCTAGTGGAGTTCATGGATGGTTCATGGCATGCGGTTGCGGCTTATCTGGCGTTAGGCTGCCTGCTGTCGGCGATTGTCGGGTCGCGCATGAAGCCTCAGCATACCGATTAATTCTCTTTCCACCTCGGCTGATACGAGACGTGCTGTCCTGTATCAGCCGCTTCATTGCTTTTCTCTGCTTAACTATAAACGATCGATATCGTTACGCGTCAGACCAATATCCCTCAGCTGGTCGTCGTTCATGCTTTGCAGGATCTTCCGTGTTTGATTTCTCATCCGCCATGCTTTCCATTGGTGATAAGGCAGCATAATTATGCGTCGGAATCGTGATTGGCTGCATAGTTGTTGTAATCGTTGCTGGTGAAATCCCATACTTTTTCCCCTTTGCCCGTTGCCTGAACGTTATAATGCGGGGAACACCAGGTTCGATACAGATGCAGAAAATGGTTTTTTTTAACACACAGATTGTGTGATATTGCATCTGAATGGCGTTTTTTTGTCTTATCTGTACTGGTCATTACTGTTTTTTACTGTGGGGAGTGATACTGATGACGCGTTATCAACATCTTGCCACGCTGCTGGAGCAACGCATCGAACAGGGTTTGTACCGTAGCGGTGAACGTCTGCCATCTGTTCGAGCGTTGAGTTCGGAGCATGGCGTCAGTATCAGTACGGTACAGCAAGCCTATCATGTGCTGGAAACGCGCCGGCTTATTATGCCGCAACCTCGTTCTGGCTATTTCGTTGCGCCGCGCAAAGCCACGCTGCCGATGCCTGAATTGACCCGTCCGGTTCAGCGTCCGGTTGAGGTCACTCAGTGGGAATCGGTGCTGGAATTGTTTAACTCTTGCCCGGATAACCGAATCTTCAACTTTGGCGGCGGCTCGCCAGATATTCATCAGTCATCCGTTAAGCCTCTGTGGAAAACCATGAGTCGTTTTTGTCAGCGTCAGGATGAACGAGTGCTGAACTATGGCGATATGTATGGCGTTCATGAGCTACGCGAACAGATTGCACGTCTGGCGTTAGACAGCGGCTGTCAACTGACCAAAGACGAGATCGTTATTACAACGGGCTGTCAGGAAGCGCTGTTTGTCGCGGTGCGAGCGATTTGCGCACCCGGAGATATCGTTGCCGTTGAGTCGCCGACGTTTCCCGGCACGTTGCAATTGCTGCGCGGCCTGGGGATCAAAGTGATAGAGATCCCAACCTGCGCAATTACCGGGATCAGTCTGGATGCACTCAGGCTGGCGCTGGAGCAATGGTCGGTCAAGGTATTGCTGCTGGTGCCGACCTGCAATAACCCACTGGGTTTCTGTATGCCTGATGAGTATAAACAGGCATTGGTTACGCTGGCGCAGCAATTTGAACTGGCGATTATTGAAGATGATGCTTATGGCGAGCTTGCCTATGACTATCCACGTCCGCGCACCGTCAAGTCATTCGATGATGATGGTCGGGTACTGCTGTGCAGTTCTTTTTCTAAAACCATTGCGCCGGGTTTGCGCGTCGGCTGGATAGCGCCGGGACGGTATCTGGAGCGAGTGTTGCACATGAAGTACATCAGCACTGGCTATACGGTTTCTCATACCCAACTGGCGGTTGCCGAGTTTATCGCGCAGGGACACTATCAGCCCCATCTGCGGCGCATGCGCGCACAATACAAAGCGAACCTGGGAGTATTTACCTGCCATGTGAGAGAGTATTTTCCTAATGGGATCTGCGTTAGCCGTCCGCAGGGCGGATTTCTAATGTGGATTGAATTGCCGGAATATTTTGATTCACTCCGTCTTAATCGTGCAGTGAAACTGGCAGGAATTCAGATAGCGGCGGGATCGTTGTTTTCCGCGGCCGGTAAATATCGTAACTGCATTCGGCTCAATTACGCATTGCCGTTTACGCAAGAAACGCAGCAAGGGTTACGTATTGTGGGTGATGCCGTGGAGAAATTGCTTGCTGAATACGAGTCCGGCGATGGCGTTGCGCGAGGTTTGATGACGCTGGAATAAAACTGTATGCGCTTTAGGAGGCTGGTACGGGGAAGGGCCGATACCGGTAAGGATATAAAACCGGTATCGACTTGATTGAGAAGCAGAACCATCTTGATAGCGATGGTTCTGGTCGGCAACGCTCGACAGCTAGCGGGCTGCGCCAACACGCCGCACTGTAATACCTGACGGTTCACCCGACGAGCGGCAATCATCTGTTCTGCGAGGAGGTATCCAGAGAGATACCTCCATCGTGGTATTTTCACCTTTTATTGCGAACGTCTTCCCAGATATCCATCCCAATCTTTCCAGACTGGCTGTAATCCTGCCCGGATAATTGCCTGCGCCACTTCCTCCGGGCGGCGATCATCATGCGGGATAAACTGCTCCAGTTCAGGATGATCATCCGCATAACCACCTGGCTGGGTTTTAGAGAAGGCGCTGACGTTATTGATTGCAATAGGAATGGCGTGATCGCGGAAAAAGGATGATTCGCGGGTCGAGAGAGATAGCTCAATATCCGGCGACAGCAGTCTGAAAGCACAAATAACCTGCATTAGCTGCGCTTCATCCATTATTGAGGCGGGTTCAATACCACCAGCGCAAGGACGCAAACGTGGGAATGAGATGGAATAGCGGCTCTGCCAGTAAGTTTGCTGCAAGTGCAGCAGATGTTCGGCCACCATATAGCAGTCCGTTCGCCAACTATCGGACAGACCGATTAGCGCCCCCAAGCCGATCTTGTCGATCCCCGCGCGTCCCAGGCGATCCGGTGTCGCGAGCCGCCAGTGAAAATCCTGTTTTTGACCTTTCAGGTGATGTAACTGATAGGTCGCCGGATGATAGGTTTCCTGATAAACCATCACGCCATCCAATCCCAGCGTTTTCAATTCGGCATACTCTTGCTGCGACAGCGGCTGGACTTCAATCATCAGTGAACTGAAGAGTGGGCGAATAAGTGGGAAAACGCGGCGAAAATAATCCATCCCCACCTTGCGCTGATGTTCACCAGTAACCAGTAGCAGATGATCGAATCCCATCTCCTTGATCGCGGCGCACTCGCGCAGGATCTCCGCTTCATCCAGCGTTTTCCGTTTGATGCGATTACTCATCGAAAAGCCGCAATAAGTGCAGTCATTCGAACACAGGTTGGAGAGATAGAGCGGTACGTAGAAGCTGACCGTGTTACCAAATCGTTGGCGGGTCAATTGCTGTGCGCGTTGCGCCAACGCTTCCAGATAACGACTGGCGGCGGGGGAAAGCAGCGCCATAAAGTCTTCGCGCGTCAGCCGCTGTGCGTCAAGCGCATGTTCAACATCGCGTGAGGTTTTGCTGTTGATGCGTAGCGTGAGATCGTCCCAGTCGAGTTGTTGCCAGATATGCTGAAAATCATGGTTCATGATTTTACCTCTTCTGTCTGCTGGCGCAGAAATCCGGTTAAAGGGCTGGTGGCGTTAGCAGCGAACTGTTTATCGCCCAGCCCGGCCTGGTAAGCCAGCGCCCCGGCTTCCACTGCCATTTTAAACGCTTTCGCCATACTGACCGGATCGCGGGCGATGGCAATGGCGGTATTGACCAATACCGCGTCCGCGCCCATTTCCAGCGCTTCGGCGGCATGACTAGGGGCGCCGATGCCGGCATCCACCACCACCGGGACACGGGCCTGTTCGATGATGATGCGCAGAAAATCACGGGTTTGCAGCCCCTGATTGGAGCCTATTGGCGCGCCCAGCGGCATCACGGCGGCACATCCTGCTTCTTCCAGCCGTTTACACAGCACCGGGTCGGCGCCGCAGTAGGGCAACACCACAAACCCCTCTTTGACCAACTGTTCAGCGGCTTTCAGGGTTTCGATCGGGTCGGGAAGCAGGTACTTCATATCCGGGTGGATTTCCAGCTTCACCCAATGGGTGCCCAACGCCTCACGAGCGAGCCGGGCTGCAAAGATGGCTTCATCAGCCGTTTTTGCCCCGGAGGTATTCGGCAACAGTTTGATGTCGAGTTGTCGTAGCGGTGCGAGAATGCCGTCATTTCCGCTTTTTAAATCAACGCGTTTCATTGCCATGGTCACCAACTGCGAACCCGACGCCTGTAACGCGGTCAGCATCAGGTCTGATGCGGCAAATTTTCCGGTGCCAGTGAGCAGCCGGGATGTGAACGTGGTATTGGCAATATGCAGCATGTCATCCTCCCGCGATTGCCTGAAAAAGCAAAATATCATCACCAGCCTGCACCTGATGCTGAGCCCAGGCGCTGCGCGGGATAATGGTTTGGTTGACGGCCAGCGCCGTACCTGGTTGTAGTCGGTTTATCTGCGTAAGGAGCGCTTCGATGGTTAGCGCCTCATCCAGTTCGATCATCTGGTCGTTCAGCGTAACGTTCATACTGGCTCCCCGCATATCGGACAATCAGGAACGCGGGTTAACTGAAGGGTATGCCAGTTTTGTTGTTTACCATCAAACAGTCGTAGTTTGCCGCTAAGCGGCGAGGGCAGACCAACCAGTAATTTGATCGCTTCCAGCGCTTGCAAAATACCCATGACGCCGACCACTGGGCCAAGCACGCCAGCAGTGCGGCAGTTTCGTTGCGCTTCGGCGGCATCGGGATACAGGCAGGCATAACAACCGTGTTGATAGGGTGGCGTCAGAACCAGTAGCTGTCCGCTGAAGCCAACGGCGCTACCGCTGATTAACGGTTTTCGGGCTTTGATGCAGGCGGCGTTAACAGCATGACGGGTTGCCATATTGTCGCTGCAATCCAGAACCAGATCGGCTTTGCCGATCGCGTCATGCAGCGGGGCGTCAGCCAATCTTTCCATCAGCGCGATACATTCCGTTTGAGGATTCAATGCCTGCAATTGTCGTTGTGCCAGAATCGCTTTGGGTTTATCGGTATCGCGGGTGCGATAAAGGATCTGTCTTTGCAGGTTACTGATATGCAGCTTGTCATGGTCTGCCAACAACAACGTGCCGACACCGGCGGCGGCCAGATACAAGGACGCCGGCGCGCCTAACCCGCCCAGCCCGACGAGCAAGACGCTGGCGGATTTGAGCTTTTCCTGCCCTTCGGGGCCAACCTCTTCCAGCAGCAGTTGGCGGCTGTAACGCAGGAATTCCTGATCGTTCAGCTTGTCGGGCTGGACCTTATGATCACCAGGCATCTTATCTCTCCCGTCCTTCGATCATGTTGAGTAGTGTCGCCGTCGCCTGACGCCAGTCCGACGCCTGGGTGATGGCGCTGACAACGGCTATGCTGCCGACGCCGGTCGCCAATACCGACGGGACGTTATCAATGCTGATGCCGCCAATGGCGACGGTGGGAAAGCTCCCTTGCAGACCGGCAACGTGCCGGGCCAGTTCGGTCAGTCCCAGCGGAGATGATGGCATGGCTTTGGTTTGGGTCGGGAAAATGTGTCCCAGTGCAATATAAGAAGGATTCACGGCGGCTGCGCGCGCCAGTTCGCGGTCATCATGAGTAGAAAGGCCGAGTCGCAACCCGGCCTGTTTGATGGCGATCAGGTCGGCAGCGTCCAAATCCGCCTGCCCCAGATGGACGCCATAGGCTTGATGCTGAATCGCCAGACGCCAATAGTCATTGATAAACAGCCGCGCCTGATAACGACGCCCTAACGCTATCGCCTGAATGACATCACGTTCAACTTGATCATCGGGCAGGTCTTTAATCCGTAATTGAATCGTTTTTACCCCGACGTCAAGTAAGCGTTCGATCCATGCCACGCTGTCCACCACTGGATAGAGGCCAAGCCGCTGCGCTGTCGGCGCAAACGGCGTGGTTGTCTGAGGAACGATCATTTGCTGTCCTCCGCTTGCAGGCTGGTGGCGCTGTGGTATAGCTCGCCGCCGCGGGAACGAAATTCCGCGGACATCTGCGCCATGCCGACTTCAATGGGTTTGGCTTCTGCTTCCTGCTTCGCGGCGTAGTCGCGTACTTCCTGCGAAATTTTCATTGAGCAGAATTTAGGGCCGCACATGGAGCAGAAGTGGGCGACTTTACCGGACTCTTGCGGCAGGGTTTCATCGTGATAGGCGCGGGCGGTTTCAGGATCCAGCGCCAGATTGAACTGATCTTCCCAGCGGAATTCGAAACGCGCTTTCGACATGGCGTTGTCACGGATTTGCGCGCCCGGATGTCCTTTGGCCAGATCAGCGGCATGAGCGGCGATTTTGTAGGTGATCAGCCCTTGTTTGACGTCTTCCTTGTTGGGTAAACCAAGGTGTTCTTTCGGGGTGACGTAACACAACATGGCGCAGCCAAACCAACCTATCATCGCCGCGCCGATACCAGAGGTAAAATGATCGTAACCCGGCGCGATATCGGTGGTCAGCGGCCCAAGCGTATAGAATGGCGCTTCGTGGCAGTGATCCAGTTCTTCGAGCATGTTGCGGCGGATCATCTGCATCGGCACATGGCCGGGGCCTTCGATCATCACCTGCACATCGTATTCCCAGGCGATTTTGGTCAGTTCGCCCAGCGTATGCAGTTCGGCGAATTGCGCCTCATCATTGGCATCCTGAATCGAACCGGGGCGCAAGCCGTCTCCCAGTGACAGCGCAACGTCATAAGCGGCGCAGATTTCACAAATTTCGCGGAAATGCTGGTACAGGAAACTCTCTGTATGATGCGACAGGCACCACTTCGCCATAATGGAGCCACCGCGCGACACAATACCGGTCAGGCGTTTGGCGGTCATCGGAACGTAGCGCAACAGCACGCCGGCATGAATGGTGAAGTAATCGACGCCCTGTTCCGCCTGTTCCAGCAATGTATCGCGGAACATTTCCCAGTTGAGGTTTTCCGCGACGCCATTTACTTTTTCCAGCGCCTGATAAATGGGAACGGTGCCAATTGGAACCGGGCTGTTGCGCAAGATCCACTCGCGGGTTTCGTGGATATAGCGGCCAGTAGAGAGATCCATCACGGTATCCGCGCCCCAGCGGGTCGACCACACCAGTTTTTCCACCTCTTCTTCAATGGAGGAGGTCACCGCGGAATTACCAATATTGGCATTCACCTTCACCAGAAAGTTACGGCCAATAATCATTGGTTCTGATTCAGGGTGGTTAATATTGGCGGGAATAATGGCGCGTCCGGCGGCGACTTCCTGGCGGACAAATTCCGGTGTGATGTTCTGCGGCAAATGCGCGCCAAAGCTTTGACCCGGATGCTGCTGACGCAGTACCTCGCCTCGAATTCGTTCGCGTCCCATGTTTTCACGGATCGCAATAAACTCCATTTCCGGCGTGATGATACCGTGCCGCGCGTAATGCAATTGGGTGACGCACTTTCCCGCTTTGGCGCGCCGCGGGCTCGGCAAGTGCTCGAAGCGCAGATGGTCCAGCCCGGCATCGGCGAGGCGCTGTTGGGTAAAATCGGAACTGACGCCAGCCAGCGTTTCGGTATCGTTGCGCTCGGCGATCCAGTTCGCTCTGATTTTTTCCAATCCAACCCGTACATCAGGCTGTGACGTCGGGTCGCCGTAAGGACCTGCCGTATCATAAACCGGAATAGGTTCGTTAGGTTCATATTGCGGCGTATCCTTGTCGCTGCCGACCAGAGTCGGACTCAGTTGGATTTCACGCATTGGCACCCGGATATCTTCGCGTGAACCGGTCAGATAGATACGTTGCGAATTGGGGAACACCATGCCTTGCAAGGTATCAATGAATTGCTGCGCGGCGGCGCGTTGCTCACGACGGCCAGTTTTAGACGGTTTTGATAAGAATGGTTCTGTAGACATAGCAAGTTCCTGTAAGACATAAGGAGAAAATGCTTGTCTGGAGCCGGAGGGAGTAATAATGAGTCGTGTGGATGGACGCGTACAAACGTTACCGATGGCTCAATGAGACAAATTACTCTTGTTCCCTTCGCAGGTATTAACCCGATCAGGTTCCGCGGATCCCGAATTAACGGTCTCAGCCTGTCGTTTGAAAGCTTCCCAACGGGAAGATATCACAACGTCCTAGGCACTCCGACAAGATTAGCCCGTCGCTTAAACGGACTGATAAAAACAGTAACACTTTATGACGATGACATAGCTATGTCAAAACGTGTTGAACGGATCAGAGATAAAACTCGCCTGTTTGATGCATTGTCATCTGATAGGTTCGTCAGCCAAAACAAGATTACTTATCGAAAATCAGGCGGATCATGGCGTCTTCTTGCGTAAAACGTTCAGCTAACGCCTCGCCCACGCAGGAGAGCGCCTGCTGAAATTCGAGGCAGTTATCATGATCGATTATGGCGGCTAAATGGTCGTCGTAGAATGCCATAATACGTTGTGTATTGTTTTGTAACGCGAACTCAAGCTGTGTCAGGCGGGCCAGTTTCTGTTTACTGAGATCCGCCGCTTCATGCAATATCTTCTCATAGACGTGAAAATGACCGCTGGAAAGATAATCCACCAGATTGTGACAAAAATGATTTAGCGCCTCTTCATCCAGACATGAGAGTGTCTCTTTATTGGGTTTGATGCCAACCAGATGATAGTACGCGACCAGCAGTTGCTTACGTGCTTGTAGCCACTGGTCGATTAACGCATTATTGCCGCCAACGTATTCAGTCAGGCTTTGTAACTGATTTAGCATTGTTGGACTCCGTTAACGGTAAGAAATAACTAATATGTAGTTTTAAAACTTATGTCATCACTCAAGATGTAAAATGCCAGTGAAGTGAGAGTGGAGCAATAAAAAGATATGGAACAGACGTTAAAAGGTGATGAGATTGGCTGGTGGGTGGTCAGCGATGCAGGTCAGATCTGGCTGCCTCAGGGCGAATTGCCGCAGGGAAGGGCATCGTCCTGGTCATTGCAAGGGGCGATCGGGCGCAAAATCGGTGAATGGCAAGGCCTGCCGGTGTGGTTGATTTGTCTGAGCAAAGAGAAAGCGATGACCTCCGTCCGTCAGCTTATCGATCAGGACGTGGGCTTATTCCAACTGGCGGGGCGCGGCGTGCAACTGGCTGAGTTTTACCGTTCCCACCGTTTCTGCGGTTACTGCGGTCATGAAATGGTCAGGAGCAAAACGGAACTGGCGTGCCTGTGTCACCACTGTAAGGAGCGGTATTATCCGCAGATTGCGCCCTGTATCATTGTGGCGATCCGCCGCGGCGACGAGATTCTGCTGGCACAGCATAATCGTCATCGCGGCAACATGTACACGGTACTGGCTGGTTTTGTCGAAGTCGGCGAAACGCTGGAGCAGACGGCGGCGCGCGAGGTGATGGAGGAAAGTCAGGTTAAAATCAAGAATCTACGTTACATCAGTTCTCAACCCTGGCCTTTTCCTCATTCGTTGATGATGGCATTCATGGCCGACTATGCGGGCGGCGAGATTAAGCACGATCCGAAAGAGCTACGTGATGCCGCCTGGTTCCGATATGATCGGTTACCGCTTTTACCGCCCCCTGGAACGGTGGCGCGTCGTCTTATCGAGGATACGGTCGTATTGTGCCGCGCCTGGCATGAGAGCGGTGACGAACATGTTACCATTCACCCGGATAATGAGTGACGACGAAAAGCACCATAATGCCTAAAGGAAAATGACATGACTGATCTGAAAAACGATCGCTATTTGCGGGCGTTATTGCGCCAGCCGGTTGACGTGACGCCCGTTTGGATGATGCGTCAGGCGGGGCGGTATCTGCCAGAGTACAAAGCAACCCGCGCGCAGGCCGGCGATTTTATGTCGCTGTGTAAAAATGCGGATCTGGCTTGTGAAGTCACGTTGCAACCCCTGCGGCGTTATCCGCTTGATGCGGCCATTTTGTTTTCAGATATCCTGACCATTCCCGATGCCATGGGGCTGGGGCTCTATTTTGAAGCGGGAGAAGGTCCCTGTTTTCAGTATCCGCTTACCCGGCACGCGGATGTCGTTAAATTGCCGATCCCCGACCCTGAGCAGGAACTGGGCTATGTGATGAATGCGGTACGCACCATTCGACATCATCTTGCGGGAACGGTGCCGCTGATTGGTTTTTCCGGTAGCCCCTGGACGCTGGCAACCTATATGGTTGAAGGCGGCAGCAGTAAAGCTTTTACCATCATTAAAAAAATGCTGTTCGCACAACCGCAAACATTGCATTTGCTGTTAGACAAGCTGGCCGACAGCGTCATCCTGTATCTCAATGCCCAAATTCGGGCGGGCGCGCAAGCCGTGATGGTTTTTGATACCTGGGGCGGCGTGTTGAGCGGTCGTGATTATCGCGAGTTTTCTCTGCATTACATGCACAAGATAGTCGATGGATTACAGCGTGAAAGCGAAGGCCGCCGCGTTCCGGTCACCCTGTTTACCAAAGGTGGCGGTCAATGGCTGGAAGCGATAGCGGAAACCGGGTGCGACGCGATCGGGCTGGACTGGACGAGCGAGATTGCCGATGCCCGGCGACGGGTAGGCGATAAGGTAGCGTTGCAAGGCAATATGGATCCGTCCATGTTGTACGCGTCTCCCGCCAGAATCGAACAGGAAGTGGCGACTATTCTGGCGGAATTCGGTAAGGGTAGCGGACATGTCTTCAATCTGGGACACGGTATCCATCAGGATGTGCCGCCGGAACATGCCGGCGCTTTCGTTGATGCGGTACACGCGTTATCCCGGCCTTATCATCAGTAACTCAGCAGGAGATACGGTGATTGATACCCAACAGTTAAAGGCCGAACAGTTGGCCCGAGCCTCAGAGGTTATTCGTCATGACGATATGCCGTTTGAGCAACCTGCGTTTATCGCCGGGGCCGATGTCGGGTTTGAGCAGGAAGGTGCGGTAACCCGCGCGGCTATTGCGATCATGCGATATCCGTCTCTGGAACTGGTGGAGTATAAAATTGCGCGTATCAGCACCACGATGCCGTATATCCCTGGTTTCCTCTCCTTTCGAGAGTGTCCGGGATTATTGGCGGTCTGGCACAGGCTGGAACAGAAGCCGGACTTGATGTTTGTCGATGGACACGGTATTTCGCATCCGCGTCGGCTGGGCGTCGCCAGCCATTTCGGGTTGTTGGTCGATGTGCCGACGATTGGCGTGGCGAAACGGCGGCTGTGCGGCCATTTTGATCCCTTGCCGACCGAGGTGGGCAGTCGGCAGCCGCTGGTGGATAAAGGCGAGCAGATCGGCTGGGTATGGCGTAGCAAAGCGCGCTGTAATCCGTTATTTGTGGCGACGGGACATCGAGTCGGGATGGACAGCGCGCTGCAATGGGTGCAACGTTGTACGCGCGGTTACCGTTTACCTGAACCGACGCGCTGGGCGGATGCGGTGGCATCCAACCGCCCCGCGTTTCAACGCTGGCAACGACAATAATCGTTAATGGAAACTTTAGGAATTCAGGCATAGGGTGTCATGGTAATTTCAGGTACACTGCCGCCCATAGCTGTTAATGAGTATAAAAATGTTACGTAATCCCATTCATTTGCGTTTGGAAAAGCTGGGAAGCTGGCAGCATGTCACGTTTATGGCATGTCTTTGCGAACGTATGTACCCCAATTATCACGAGTTCTGCCGTCAGACAGCATTCGGTGACGCAATGATTTACCGCCGTATTCTCGATCTCGTTTGGGAAACGCTGGTGGTTAAAGATGTAAAGATCAATTTTGATAGCCAGTTGGAAAAACTGGAAGAGGCAATTCCGGCGTCTGATGACTATGATATCTATGGCGTCTATCCGGCAATCGATGCTTGTATCGCGTTGGGTGAACTGGTTCACTCTCGGTTAAGCGGTGAAACGCTGGAACATGCCATTGCTATCAGTGAAGCGTCAATCCGTACTGTCGCCATGCTTGAAATGACGCAGGCGGGTAAAGAAATGACCGATGAAGAACTGAACGCATTGTCTGCCATTGAAGATGAATGGGACATCCAGTGGGAAATTTTCCGCCTGTTGGCAGCCTGCGAAGAGCGTGATATCGAATTGATTAAGGGGTTGCGCGCCGATCTGCGTGAGGCCGGAAGCAGTAATATTGGGGTAAATTTATCCTAAGAACGCAATAAAACGTGATTTAAGGCCTGAAATGGCGTGTCTTAAGGCTTCACATCCGCACCCTGTCTGGTCTACATTGGGGGGCGTAAAAAAAGTGGCTGTCGGTGCGTGTATGCAGGAGAGTGCTATTATTGCATATCCGTCGCACTCGATGCTTAGCAAGCGATAAACACACTGTAAGGAAAACTTATGAATAAGACTCAACTGATTGATGTAATTGCAGACAAAGCTGATCTGTCAAAAGCACAAGCGAAAGTGGCATTGGAGTCAACTCTGGCAGCAATTACCGAGTCTCTGAAAGAAGGTGATGCAGTACAATTAGTTGGTTTTGGTACATTTAAAGTCAACCATCGTAATGAGCGCACTGGCCGCAACCCACAAACTGGTAAAGAAATCAAAATTGCCGCCGCCAACGTGCCAGCATTTGTTGCAGGCAAAGCGCTGAAAGACGCAGTTAAGTAAGATCATGCCGGTTAAGCGTTTAAGCAGAGGGGCGGTGACGCCCCTTTTGCTTTTGTTACGTCCGCTATGGATTGGCGCGTTAATCTCCGTGATCGTCGCCTGTAGCAGTCATACCACGCCACCCTCGACCTTTGCCAGTGGCTATCTCGACGATCGCGGCGTTGTACGTCTCTGGCGTAAAGACGACGCTCAATACCGCACGACCACCCTGATGACGCTCTACAATCCGCTTCAGGGCGGGGACACTGTCATTACGCGTTATTCGTATCAGCAGGATAATATTCAGGAAATCCAGAAAACCCATCAGGGAACGCAGAAAGATGAAATTCGTATACGGTTTGCGCAAGATGGCACCGTGAGCTTTATGCAACGTCAGTTGGCCGAGCGGCGCGAACTGATCTCAGATGATGACATAGCACGATATCAGTTTGATGCGAAACGAATACTGGAACTCAGTGATGTCCTGCGGGCGGGAAACGTTATTCTGAGGCAAGGAAAATGGCAGGATGGACAGGTCTCCACCTGTGATGGCAAAAGCGTCCGACCCGATTTTGACAGCACGTCACGCGCATGGATTGCCGAGCGAAACCAACGCGCACAGGGGCCGTTAAATATCGCATGGCTGGAAGGTCCTGAAGGTGTTCAACTACTGCTGATGGCGGAAGAGAGCGTATGCCAGTGGGAGCCTGATGAAGCGAAGTCATGATGCCGCGTTTTTATCGCCCGGATTTGGGGTATGAAAACCCGGATGTCTCCGGGCTTGTCATTGTTATCAGGCTTGTTCTCGCTCAATGGCGCGATAACCAATATCTTTCCGACAAAAGCTGCCTTGCCATTGAATATTCGCCGCCAGTTCGTATGCGCGTTTTTGTGCCGCGGCAACGGTATCACCCAGTGCGGTGACACACAAAACACGTCCACCGTTAGTCACCACATCCTCGCCGTTTAACTTGGTGCCGGCATGGAAGACCTTTCCGTCTTCTACATCCTGTTGCGGCAGACCGGAAATGATGTCGCCGGTGTGGTAATCGCCAGGGTAGCCGCCTGCGGCCAGCACCACACCCAACGACGGACGATCATCCCAGAGCGAGTCTTTCTCATCCAGTTTGCCCGCACAGGCCGCCAGACACAATTCAATCAGATCTGACTGCATGCGCAGCATAATTGGCTGTGTTTCTGGATCGCCAAAGCGACAGTTAAATTCAATCACCTTGGGCTGACCGTCTGAGGAAATCATCAAACCGGCATAGAGGAAACCGGTATAGACGTTGCCTTCGGCTGCCATGCCATTGACCGTCGGCCAAATGACCTGTTCCATTACGCGCAGATGAACATCGTCGGTCACAACCGGGGCGGGAGAATAAGCGCCCATACCGCCGGTATTTGGACCGGTATCTTTGTCGCCCACCCGCTTGTGATCCTGACTGGTGGCCATCGGCAGTACATTTTTCCCGTCAACCATCACGATGAAACTGGCTTCCTCACCGTCCAGAAACTCTTCCACCACAATACGATGACCGGCATCGCCGAACGCGTTACCTGCCAGCATATCCTGAATCGCGGTTTCGGCTTCTTGCAGCGTCATCGCCACGATGACGCCTTTTCCCGCCGCCAAACCGTCCGCCTTGATCACGATAGGCGCGCTTTTGGTCCGCACATAGGCCAAAGCTGGCTCGACTTCGGTAAAGTTCTGATATTCAGCCGTCGGGATGCGATGACGGGCAAGAAAATCCTTGGTAAAGGCTTTTGAACCCTCTAATTGCGCTGCTGCTTGCGTTGGACCAAAAATCATCAGGCCGGCATCACGAAATGTATCGACGACGCCAATAACCAAAGGAGCCTCAGGACCCACAATGGTTAAACCAACGTCGTTTGCTTGCGCAAAAGCGAGCAAGGCTGGGATATCCGTCGCAGCAATATCGACATTAATCAATGATGGTTCCAGTGCAGTGCCGGCGTTGCCTGGCGCGACATAGATTTTATCTGCCAGCGGCGACTGTGCGGCTTTCCAGGCCAGCGCATGTTCGCGCCCGCCGTTGCCAATAATTAAAATGTTCATATCAGTTAGCTCCAGAATTAATGGCGGAAATGGCGCATATCGGTAAAGATCATGGCAATGCCGTGTTCGTTGGCGGCAGCAATCACTTCATCATCACGGATGGAGCCACCCGGTTGGATCACGCAGGTAATGCCGACCTCAGCCGCTGCATCAATGCCATCGCGGAACGGGAAGAAAGCATCGGATGCCATCGCGGAACCTTTGATTTCCAGACCTTCATCGCCCGCTTTGATAGCGGCGATTTTCGCAGAATAAACGCGGCTCATTTGGCCGGCGCCTATGCCGATGGTCATGTTGTCGCGGGCGTAGACAATGGCATTGGATTTTACGAACTTGGCGACTTTCCAGCAAAACAGCGCATCGCGTAATTCTTGTTCGCTAGGCTGACGTTCAGTCACCACGCGCAATTGAGAAGCGTCCACCATACCCAGATCGCGATCCTGTACCAGCAATCCGCCGTTCACCCGTTTGAAATCCAGACTAGGAATACGTTGCTGCCATTCACCACAGGTCAGAACGCGTACATTTTGCTTGGCGGCGGTGACTTTTAAAGCCGCTTCACTGGCTGAAGGGGCGATAATCACTTCCACAAACTGGCGGCTGATGATGGCTTGCGCGGTTTCTTCATCCAGTTCGCGGTTAAACGCGATGATGCCGCCGAATGCTGAGGTTGGATCGGTTTTGTAAGCGCGCTCATAAGCATCAAGGATTGAACTGCCTGTCGCGACGCCGCATGGATTGGCATGTTTCACAATCACACAGGCTGCGTCAGTAAATGCTTTCACACATTCCAGCGCGGCGTCGGTGTCGGCAATATTATTGTAAGACAACGCCTTGCCCTGTAATTGCTGAGAGGTTGCGACGGAGGCTTCAGTCACATTCTCTTCTATATAGAAAGCCGCCTGCTGATGGCTGTTTTCACCATAGCGCATGTCTTGCTTCTTGATGTAATTTAGGTTCAGCGTGCGCGGAAAACGGCCTGACGGTTTATCTGTCTCACCATGGTAGGCCGGAACCAATGCGCCGAAATAATTGGCGATCATGCTGTCGTAAGCTGCGGTATGTTCGAACGCTTTGATAGCTAGATCAAAACGGGTTTTATACGTCAGGGAGCCGTCGTTGGCGTCAATTTCATTAATGATGGTGTGGTAATCACTGCTCTTGACCACGATAGCCACATCTGTATGGTTCTTGGCGGCGGAACGAACCATGGTTGGGCCGCCGATATCGATATTTTCGACGGCATCTTCCAGCGTACAGTTTTCGCGGGCCACTGTCTGGGCGAAGGGATAAAGATTTACGACCACCATATCAATCGGTTTGATGTCGTGTTGCGTCATAATCGCATCATCCTGACCGCGACGTGCCAGAATGCCGCCGTGCACTTTCGGATGCAGCGTTTTAACTCGACCATCCATCATTTCGGGAAAACCGGTGTAATCAGAGACCTCTATTACCGGCAAATTCGCATCGGCTAGCAAACGCGCGGTGCCTCCGGTTGAAAGGAGCTCGACGCCACGCTGGGACAGCGCCTGGGCAAACTCGACAATACCTGCTTTGTCAGAAACGCTGAGCAGAGCGCGGCGGATAGGACGACGTTGTTGCATGATGATTTTATCCCTTGAATTTGGGTAGTCACTAAAGAACGTTACGTGAATATCGTCTTTTTCTACGCTTCTTCGCATATAGAGAGCGATTATTGCGAGATTAAAGAAAAAATTCAGTTAGCGTTCACAAAAAGATGGTGGTTTTTGGGCGGGAGAATTGTAGCGAAAACGTTTGCGTGATGCTCGTCTAATTTTAATCAGAATCCATGTTGTGGATAAGTCTGTGTAAAAGTGGGTATAAAGAAGGCTTTTGCTGTGGAATGCAGCAAACGGTAGGTTTTATGCAAAATACCTATTGCGGCTGGCGGATAAGTGCCTATAATGCGCCACCACTGACCCGGCGACAGCGGCTTACGCGGTTGCGGGGCGAGTGGGAAGTCAGGGAATAATTACTTGACTTCACAGCATAAATGAATAATATATGCGGCCCGCGCCACGGGATAATGTGGCACTGCTCTTTAACAATTC